>NZ_AVAQ01000052.1 GCF_000463075.2 Lactiplantibacillus plantarum EGD-AQ4 | reverse complement strand
AGCGTTGTCAGAAATGCCTGTAAGCCGGACTAGAACGCAGCTACCGCTGAAAGTTTACGCTAACTCGCACTGTTTCCAGCGGGTCTCAGCTGGCGGCTCTTGACCTTAGAAAATGGCATGATTTAATCATGATTCATGACAAATTAATCAGCACAACGCATAAGCAAAATAACCCGTTTACAGAAAGTGACAGCTGTAACCGTTCCCAGCGGACTCGACTTTTGACAACCTTGACGTTTCATAGTAATGTAGAGATTACAATAAGAAGGAGGGCTATTCGTGATAACAATTCGACCAGCCGATCAAGACGACGCGGGCCAGATAGCACCGCTAATTAATATGATTTTTGATGAAATGCAACTTGAGGAACTTGACGACATTCCTGAACCTGACTTAGAGCAGGCCATTACTGCCGCGTACCGGACACCAGATTATCTGTCCGGTAAAGCGACGACGGTGGTGGCCGAGGCCGATGGTCAAGTGGTCGGGGTAGCGTTTGGTTATCCTGACAAAAATGAGGACGCGGTTGATGACGTGTTAGCACGGGTCACTGCGGATAATGATGCGTTTGGTTCAGCATTTGAAGCTGAAGCTGAAAGTTATGAGCACGAATGGTACCTGGATTCGATTGCGGTCGACCCGAATTATCAGGGTCATGGGATTGGTGGCAAATTACTAGCCGCTTTACCACAGTATGCTCGTCAAGCCGGACAACAACGAATCGGTTTGAACGTGGATATGGCAAATTTAGGGGCAAAGAAGCTCTACGACCGCTACCATTATGAGACGGTAGGGATTAAGCCTATCGGTGATCGGATGTACTTCCATATGCAATATGAACTAGATAAGGAATTGGTCTTCGCCTAACTGGTAGGAGCCACTTATCGCAACGGGCCTCGTGACGTAACGGGGCCTGTTTTAGTACGGGACAAAATGAAAGTGTAGGTTGAAACTAACATGGCTTTACTAGAAGTAACGGATTTATCGCAAAGCTTTGCGGACCGGAAATTATACGAAGATGCCAATTTTACGTTAGAACGCGCGGACCACATGGGAATCGTGGGCCAGAACGGGGCGGGGAAGAGTACCCTGATCAAGATTCTAACGGGGCAAATTTTGCCATTATCCGGGCAAATCAAATGGCAACGCAACGTCCGAACGGGGTATTTGGACCAATATGCCGATATTCCTGCGGGGATGACGCTGTATGCGTTTCTGAAAACGGCTTTCCAGCGACTATACGACTTGGATGCCCAGATGCAACAGTTGTACGCGGACTACGCCGAAAAGATGGACGACCAACTCTTGGAAAAGGCCGGCCGGATTCAAGAAACGTTGGAAGCTAATAATTTTTATGATATTGAAACTGAAATGGAACGGGTCATTACTGGGCTTGGCTTGGATGAAATCGGCCGCGACCACGTCATCAGTGAGATGTCTGGTGGGCAACGGTCGAAGATCATTTTGGCCAAGCTGCTGCTCGAGAATCCGGATGTGATTATTCTGGACGAACCGACCAACTACCTAGATACCGCCCATATCAGTTGGTTGGAAGACTATTTGAATGGCTTTGATGGGGCCGTCATGGTTATTTCCCATGATTACGACTTCTTGCAACAAGTTACGAATTGTATTTGTGACGTGGCTTTTGGCAAAATCATCAAGTATCGCGGTGACTTCAAATCTGCGATGCGGCAAAAAGAAGCACGTAAGGAAGCACAATTGAAGGCCTTTGAAAAGCAACAAGTTGTGATTGAAAAGGCGGAGAAGTTTATTCGTAAGAACAAGGCCGGCTCGAAGTCGACAATGGCCAAGTCACGGGAAAAGATGCTGTCGCATATGGAACGGGTCGATCCGCCGAGTGAAAACGTCCACGCGAAGTTCTCATTTCCTTATTTGGATACTGGCTCGCAAAACGCGTTGAGTGTGACGAAACTCTCCGTTGGTTACGGGAAGCCATTGCTGGAACCGGTGACCTTTACGATGACCAACGGCGAAAAGTTGGCGTTTAAAGGCTTCAACGGGGTCGGTAAATCGACGCTAATTAAGTCGATTTTAGGCGTGATTCCAGCTTTAAGTGGGAATTCCAGCTTCTCGCCATCAGCTAAAATCAACTATTTTAACCAAGACTTGGAGTGGGACAATCCCCAGCTAACACCGTTACAAACGATTCAAAACGAATATCCGACGATGTTGCCGAAAACGATTCGGACGAAGTTGGCCAAATGTGGGATCAACGCCGCTAACGCCATGAAACCCATGCACCTCTTAAGCGGGGGCGAACAGACCAAAGTCAAGTTGGCGTTACTCGAACTAGTGCCTAGCAACTTCTTGATCATGGACGAACCAACCAACCACTTGGATGATGAGACCAAAGAAGGGCTGAAGCGGGCATTACAAGCTTTCCCAGGTAACTTGATTCTGGTTAGTCATGAAAGCAGCTTTGTCAACGGCTGGGTCGATAAGGAATTAAACGTCGAAAAACTGAGCTTGAAGGAACGGCAGGGCTAAGACTAGTGCTGTGCCGGATTTACGAGTTTGACCAGGGATTTGCGCGGGCCGTTTAAAATGTCTTTGTGTTTGTCTACTGGTGATTAAAGTCAATCAGCACCAATGTGTCATCACTGATTGGCGGTTGTCTGAAATGAAAATAGGTTCTTCAAGAATTGAACATCCAATTCTTGAAGAACCTATTTTTTGTTCATAAATTACGTTCACGACTTAATTATCCGTCAGCAACCGGTTCTCCACCGTTGTGCGGTCACGCCCCGCTTGCTTGGATTGATAGAGGTAGTCATCGACGCGGACGAACCAATCGGTAAAGTTTTGATCACTCGCTTGTAATTCGGAGATGCCGATTGAGACGGTGACGGCCAGGGTGCTGCCTTCAAATTCCAGTGGTTCGGCGGCCAGTTCCCGTTGAATCGTTCGCATGACTTGACCGACTTCAAGTGCAGGCATGCCGCGAAAAATAATGATAAACTCTTCGCCGCCGTAACGGAATAATTGGCCGTGCGTGCTTCGTTGATTCAATTGTAAATCGACGAATTTAGCGACGTGCCGCAATACGGCGTCGCCCGCCAAGTGGCCGTGTTCATCATTGAAGTTTTTGAAGTGGTCGATGTCAAACATCGCCATTGTGACCGGTCCCATATTGCGACGCTGGTACACTCGAAAGACTTCTTGAGCGCTGGTATCGAAGCTGGCGCGGTTGCGGATGCCCGTCAATTCATCATAATTGACTTGGTGATCGAAGGTGAGAACCTCGTCGAAAAATTTCTGGGTCCAGCGCACTGCAAGTCGGATGAGCCACATATAGACGATGAAACCTAAAATAATGACTAACGTGTGGGTCAGTTTGAACGGATGAAACGACCAAATCACGCCCCACCACGTGCCACTATACAGCACTTGAAAGCCCAGGTATTTCCACTGATTGGCAATCAAAGCCTGGTAATTGTGCGCGATATAAATGACGGTTCCAATCAAAATCACGGTCATGACCATGAAGACTGGTAAGTATTGGGTGGTATGTCCGAGCCGTATGGCCTGTCCGTAGATGAAAAGTGGCATCAAAATGTTGATGACTTCCACAGCCAGATTACGCATCGTGTTCAAACTAAACAAGAGCACTGTCAGCTGGACGGTCGCATAAGTCCAGCTAATCACACTGCCGGAGTTTAGGGTAATAAAAATTTGGCGTAACAAAATCATACTCACGAGGACGCTGAATGCTTCGATGCCGTGAGCCAGATAACGCCAGGGTAATGTTTGGTGCTGGTTAACTTGGTGTTCGAGCGCGTAGGTCAGAATGGTCATTAACGTAATGAGACCAATCGTAATGAGCACAATAATCAACATTTTGATATTGAAAAAATCTCGTCCTAGGCTGGATAGTGTGAATAGTTGTAACACAGTGTGCCCCCATAATCATTGCGTTTAATTGCTTTGTCCTTTAATCATAACATGTAACCCAGGTAACTGTTAACCACTGATTGTCAGGTTTGAAACATATTTGGGTATCTTTACAAAAAGATAACATGCTCTTTACATTAATATGGTGATAATTGCCACCGATATTCGGCATACTGAACTTGTAAGTTTGATCAATTAACAGTGTTTGAGGGGGACTGCATCATGGTGCATGGCATGTTTTATAGCGTGCTAGGAATCGGCTTTTTAGTCAGTATTGGCATCAAGTGGCTTTTCCGAAGTTATTTTCAATTGTTGATTTTGATTCATAGTATCGAAATTTTGTTCATGACGGTCGTCTGTTGGTATCAATTTGGATTAATGACCCTAGTGCCGTTGACCGCGTTATGGGTCATTGGTATGGGCGCTATTTATATGATGAATCGATTTGCCTAATGGAGGTGCGCGATGCGACGGTGGTTTGTGAGTTTAACACTTGGTATGTTAGTGGGCGCCATTTCAACGCTCATTTGTCTCATCATGGCTCATTGGCTGGGAACGTGGTTGTGGGTCGGAGTCGTCGGTGGATTAGGATTACTAGTCGGTTGTGACGTTGGCTTGGAGCACTTGAAGCAGCATTATCAGATGACGAGCGCCCACGCCATTTTCCGATTGTTGAATTGGGCTTAACATTGAGTGCCTGTTGCAGTCAATACTGATGACATGATATTTGACTGAATCTACACCAGACTGGTTGGGATGGCTACCGCGCTGATAAAGCAGTAGTTGGGGGCCGACCAGTCGCTTGATGGTCAGTATAACTAAGAGAGCCGTCGCTTCTTTTCTAATCGAAGCGACGGCTCTTGCTTTAATCAAGTTCAATTGACATAGTCAGGACTTATTGTTCGTCGTTATCCACGTCCTGGTCTTCGGGCAACCGGAGTCCGCGGTTGGCGACGCTAGTGGAGAAGACGATCTGGGTGCTCGTCTTACCAAAAGTCTGTAATTGGTTGACGAATTCGTCGAGTGCCTGCGTGGATTCGAAGATGACTTTCAAAATTTGCGAATATTCGCCAGTCACACAGTCACATTCGAGAATATTGGGAATCCCAGCGACAAACGGGTAGAACCGTTCTTTTTGGGTCGGCTCGAGTTGGAGCTGAATGTAAGCTTTAATATGATAGTTTAATTTTTCATAGTTCAGATTGGCCTGATAGTCACGAATGATGCCGCTCTTTTTCAGGCGGGTGATGCGCGCGGAGATTGCGGGTGAGGAGATGAAGCACTGATCCGCCAGTGCTTTTAACGAGATGCGCGCGTCGGCCTGTAAGGCGTTCAAAATCTTCAAATCGGTCTTATCCATCGTCAAAACGCCTCCTAAAGTAATTATTAGTATCATAGCATACTTTCACAGTTGTTTTTAATATTTACGGTGAAGTTTTTACAGAAAGGATAGCTTCTTAACGTGGTTTACCCGTAATAACGGCAAGTGAAGTTAACCATTGATGGGGTGTGCCGTTGTTAGTAATAAAAATGTTCATAAGGTTAGGCAGGCGACCAAGACGTTGGTAGGCGGATGTGGTACACTGATGAAAAAGTAGGATGAGAAAAAATAGGATGATGAAAAATGGGGTGACAAAAGATGAAGCTGCAAACAACGCGAATTATGGCGGCGGTTGCCAATGTGTGGCGCCAACCGCGGACGCTGCCAATTGATACGTCGGCAATTGCTAACGCGGGCCTTCAAGCCTGGTTGGCACAGCTCAGTGATGCGGAGACGGTGAAGTTAGAACGTGAGAACCGGATTGTCACACAGGCACTCTTTAATGATGTCTTCTTAGTGGAACGCTTTGTCGATGGCTGGGCGTATGGCTACGTGGCGAGTCAACGCGATGATCACCATTCGCAGGGTTATCCGGGGTGGATCTGGGCCGCACAATTGTCGACA
Organism: Lactiplantibacillus plantarum EGD-AQ4; assembly: GCF_000463075.2. Classification (GTDB taxonomy): domain Bacteria; phylum Bacillota; class Bacilli; order Lactobacillales; family Lactobacillaceae; genus Lactiplantibacillus; species Lactiplantibacillus plantarum_A. Next base: position 103,851 of record NZ_AVAQ01000052.1, on the reverse strand, counting down.
GTTCCGCTACCGATTCAGACTGGGCCAACGGTAACGATTCGCCGTGGGTTTACGCCGCTACTAAAAGCGGATGGCCGGACGTTACTACGGTTGAGTTTAGGGACAGAATTACCGGTGATTGGCAGCAAGGACCACCGTTACTATACCGTTCAGACGCCGCTTGGAGTTGCTAAAGTCGCCAAACGCGCGACTCAGTTTGGCTTCAAAACCGCGAATTTGACCCGTGGTGCGACCCTAGTTCGATTAGGTGAAACTTTCCTAGATTTACGCTATCTGTGGGGCGGTATCAGCGCGTATGGCTTTGACTGTTCAGGGTTCGTGTACAGTCTGCATCGCTGTGTTGGCATTCAATTGCCGCGAGATGCGCAGGACCAGATTGATAAGGGCGTCGCCGTTGAACGGGAAGCTGCGCAACCGGGTGATCTGTGCTTCTTTGCCCATGATCATGGCCAGGGCGCGGTCCACCACGTGGCACTGTATGCGGGTGACGGCTGGATTTTGCACGCGCCAACACCTGGAAAGCACGTCACTTACTTGCAACTGGCAACGACGTACCTGCAGGATGAATTAGTAGCAATCAAACGGAACTGGTAGTCAGTTCTGTTATCAAATTCAGTTAAACAAACAATTGATGAGGCGAACAAAGTGAAACAAATGAAATGGTGGCTACTGACGCTGGTGTTGATCTTTGGCCTGGCGGGCTGTACTAGTCAGGCAAAACAGACAAACGCTAAGTCACAATCGTCCACAAGTCAAAAACGGGTGTCAGCCTATATTGATAGTACGACCCCGACGTTTTATGTCCATGGGTTTCAAGGGAGCGCAAAGTCGACCAATACGCTGATCAAGCATGCTGAGGAGACGGCTCATGCACATAAAGTCCTCGTTGCGACCGTCAGTACTAGTGGCACTGTTACGCTGACGGGCAAGTGGCAGGGACATGTTCGCAACCCCATTATTCAGGTCGTGTTCAAGAATAATCTGGCGCAGTACGATCAGCAGAGTGCTTGGCTAGCCAAGGTCATCACGACGGTTCAGCAACAGCATGCCTTTAAGCAATATAATATCGTGGCCCATTCGGCGGGGGGTGTCGCTAGCGTCAATATGCTCATGACCAAGCAGACGGCAGATTTTCCCAGCATCAACAAATTGGTCACGATTGCTGGGCCGTTTGATGGTGTGGTCGGCGAAGATGATGTCGCCAATCAGAATTCATTCCTAGCCTCTGGACAACCGAAATACTTGCACGCGGCGTATGAGTTGCTGGCCGCCAAACGGACTAACTTCCCAACCCACGTACACTTACTCAATATTGTTGGCACGTTGAATGACGGCAGCCACTCGGATAGCTTGGTCACCAACGTATCGGCCCGTTCAATCAAGTATTTACTGCGGGGTCGCAGTGTTGACTATACTGAAAAAGATTTTTATGGTAAACACGCCCAACACAGTCAGCTGCACGAAAACGCCCACGTTGCCTTAGCCGTTGACCGCTACTTGTGGCACCGGTGATGGCGGCAGTCGCCTGAACAAGTCTTGATTAGGGCTTGCATCGTTGGGACTTACTGATCATACTTAGTCAGGTCAATTAACGCGTCGTGAATAAAGATACTGAACAAAGTGATTCGTGAAAGCATCTTACAAACTGACGGTCATTCCGACATTACGGAATGGTCGTCAGTTTTAGGTTAGTCCACCTAAACAGCGCGTCTCGTCACAAAACGACCGCTTCAAGAACGGATTGTCCACTCTTGAAACGGTCGTTTTTTTGATAAAATCTGGATGAAGCGTAACTGGCGTCAGTCCAGATTTACAGACGAGCAACGATCGACTATGACTGGATCAGGATCACAACAAGAAGAGAACATAAGCCAGTCGAATAAGGTGATACAATGCATATAAAGCAATTAAATAAACGATAGTGATGCCGCCGTATACTGCATATTTATAATTGCGCATGTAAAAACCTCCCGTTATCAAGTTACCTTCAGTGTAAGGCCATTGTGAATGCAAGGCAATGTAAACGCCTTCATTTACTGAAGAAGTTTAAAATAATTCAAAACGCGGTCGTTCTGTTAGCGATTCACGACGGGGTATGTTAAAGTTAATTACTGGTTCGGGGGATTTCACGACGTCGAACTAAATTATCTCAGATTTTGAATAAATTAATTTTTAGTATCACGTACTTGCCCCAGTATTTAGTATTAGAATTATTTACAAATTTCCTGAGCATTAGGAAAGGATGTAATTTAATGCGAGTTACCATTAATCGCGGTCAAGAGGTTTACACTGATATACCACTGATGACCGCCCGACACCGTTATATCAAGGCGGATGTCTGGGAAATTAAAAAGGCAATTATTGAAAAATCCGCCATCAATGGCTGGACCGTTCAAGCGTTGCAAGCCATTAACTAAAATAATGAACGTTACGGCCACGGCATTTGCCAGTGGCCGTTTTTGTAGGAGGAAGTTGACCATGACGCAGCCAGTTAGTAATCGACCGCTAATCAGTATTACAAATATTATTTGGAGTTTTGATCCCGTGACCAAGCAGCTACTGATTTTACTGCTGCAGCGTAATCACGCACCCTTTAAGGAAACTTGGGGCTTGCCGACGACATACTTGCGTGCTGATGAGAGTGCGGATGCCGCGGCATTGCGCTTGGTTCGTGAGAAGTTGGGGGTCCAATTGGCTCAATTCCATACTGAACAATTGGGCACGTTTAGCGCGGTGGCGCGGGTACCAGATGAGCGGTCCTTGGCATTGACTTACATGGTCTACTTGCCAGTCAAGCCGCAACTCGTTCCCGGCTATGGCGCACGGGATGTCCGGTGGTTTGCGGTGACACCGCGGCAAGACCGCGATGACTTGGTGGCTGGCGAGTTGACGTTTAAAGGTGTGGCGGATGCTGTGAGTGCCGCGGAATTTTATCAACAAACCCCGCCAGTGCCGTCGTTGACTGCTGACCATGCGTTGATCATTAAGACGGCGCTACAACGGGTACGCAATCGCCTGGATTATGCGCCGACCATTTTACTGGTGCTCGGTTCGCACTTTACGCTCAAGCAAGCACGCGAGGTCTACGCGATTTTGTGGCGCCGTCCCGTGACGACGATCGACAATTCCAATTTTCGTAAGACCCATGCACATCTCTTTGTGGAGGCGGGAACGGCCCAGTCCCATTCATCCGGCCGACCTGCCAAAGTGTATCGCCTCAAATCAGCCGGTTGACACCGGTTGATTGGTGTGATACCTTTATACCACCTTTAAAGGTAAAAAATACCTAAAACCGATAACGGGTTAGGTCTATGGGGGAGAAGTCAAATGAATACAGTAAGTGTCAAGCAACTGGCGAGTCATAAGTTGCTCTGGGTGATTGGAACGGCGTGGCTGTTCGATGCACTCGATGTTGCATTACTATCATTTATCATGCCGGTCATCAAACAAAGCTGGCATTTAACAGCGGGTCAACTGGGGGCCGTCAGCGCCGTGACATCATTGGGGATGATGATTGGGGCCTTGGGGTGTGGCTATTTAGCCGACAAGTTCGGTCGCAAGCCCGTCTTGATTGGGACCTTGCTATTATTTTCAATCGGTAATTTATTATTGACGGTGACGCCCAACGTGGGGTGGTTTATCGCGGTGCGCTTAATCACTGGTATCGGGCTAGGTGGTGAGCTACCGGTTGCCGCTACGACGATTGCGGACCATTATCGTGGTACCCAACGGTCGCGGATGTTAGTGCTAGTAGATAGCTTCTGGGCAATCGGTTGGATTGCGGCGTCATTGCTATCCTTCCTAGTGATGCCAATGATTGGCTGGCGCTTGACCGTTCTGATCACGGCCCTAATGGGATTATACGCATTAGGATTACGGCGGCACCTACCAGCGGAAACGACCGAAGCAGGGGCGCGCCCAGTTGAACGAGTCGCTTTTGGCGAAGCGCTACGGCGGGTGTGGTCACCCAAGCATCGGCGGGCGACCATCTGCCTCGGTGTACTATGGTTCGTCATTATGTTCACCTATTACGGAATGTTTTTATGGCTACCAAGTGTGCTTGTATTACGCGGGTTTTCGTTGGTACATGGCTTTGGTTATACGCTGCTAATGAGTTTGGCCCAATTACCGGGCTACTACCTGGCCGCATGGTTGATTGGTGTTGTGTCTCGTAAAGCCGTTTTAACGACCTATTTGATTGGCACAATGGTCAGTGCAGCCGCTTTCGGATTAGCCAATAATCCAACGATGATCATTATTAGCGGCGCCTGGCTCTCATTTTTCACTCTCGGTGCGTGGGGCATCATGATTGCTTTCACGCCTGGACAGTTTCCGGAAGATATTCGTGGGATCGGAATGGGGAGTGCACAGTCGATTGGTCGAATCGGGGCGACGATTGGCCCATTTCTGATTGGTGCCTTGATGACGATTGGTTTCACGATTCCAGCCATCTTCATGGTTTTTGTCGGTGCCTTGATCGTTGGAATCGTCGTGTTGATTTGGGGACTTACCGACCAGGATGCCTAGTGTTCGACGCGTCGGTGTGAACATAAATTAATTCGTAAACTAAACTGACGTATTGATTCAAGTTGAATCAGCACCGCGAGTTGCTTGGATTAGGAATGAAATTTGAACATAAATTATTTTGTGAAATGTAACTGAGGGTTGTCATGACGCGGTTTTGAGGGTGTCATTCGTTGCCAAGCCGAAGCGAAACTCCTATGATAACAATGAGGAGTTGAGGAAGATGGCGAAGGCAAAAGCACGCGCAAGCCAACCCAGGGAGCGGTTGGCGGCGCAATTAGCACTTGCAAGTATGACAATTGACGTTCGCAGTAATGTGGTCTTGGCCCGGTTAGTAGCCCGGGCGCAGCAACGTCTTAATCAGAGCGGTGATCCCGTGGCGGTCGCACACCAGATTGGCGTCGACCTGGGCTACTATTTGCTGTGCCATGACTATGATATGCCACGGGCAGCGTATGATTTATTAGCAGTGGCCTATCAAATCAGTGCGACTAAGACGAGCAAGGCCACGATTATTGCGATGCCCAGACGCCCTCAATAAATTAGGACTATCATTCAGTCCACTTTTGTATTAAAATTAGATGATAAAATAATGTGTAAGGATGGAGGGTCAATGAATGGGGCGGTCTGAACACTTAAAGAAGCTAGTCTTTACCGGACTTTTTGCCGCAATTATTTTCATTGGAATCAGTGTCTTAAGAATTCCGTTACCGGCAATCGTCGGGCGGCCATTTATTCACTTTGGCAATATTTTAACGGTTCTGGCCGTGATGCTACTAGGTTTCGGCTACGGAGCCGCAGCTGGGGCAATTGGACTGGGCTTATTCGATATTTTGAACGGTTATGCGGCGACAGCCTGGTTAACTGTGATTGAAGCGATTATCCTGGCCGCAATGGTCAATTTAAGCTTCAAGTCGATCGGCTACACGGAACACAGCTTGGCTAAGCTCTACTGGGTTTCGTTTGTGGCGGGATTGACTAAGATCATCACGTCTTGGTGTACCGGTGTTATCGAGGCACTAATGGTCGGAACCACGCTAAAAGTTGCGATGATTGGGTCGTTTACGAGCTTACTAGCGGCGACAATCAATGCGGTGGCGTGTGTGGTACTGGTCCCACTGCTGTATCGAATCCTCACTCAGGTGGGCTTCAATCGCCGCCGATTGGGAAGTTTATAATTCAGAATTTGGAAATCGTCGTAATGGCAGCTGCTGTTATGGCGATTTTTTTGAGTACCAAAACCCCACTATAGTTGCCATAGTGGAGGATTTGAAACAAAATAAAAAAGCTATCCGTTTAAGATAGCTTTGATGAATACCGATATAACAAGTGTTCTGGAGCTTGTCACACCGTCCTGAAAATCATTAATGGAGATGGCGAGAGTCGAACTCGCGTCCAAGCATATTGCCCCTCGGATATCTACGCTCATAGTCATACTATTTGAATTTCATCATTACAAACGCCGTGTGACAGGGCACCCAGCAATGACTAACCTGATTAGTCTCTTCTCGCAACTCCAGGTGGAAGCTTTGAGCGTAAGTCCACTAAATTTAGGACCCAGATCTAGAACGTGGACGATTCTAGGAGGATCTACGTTAAGCGCTTATTAGGCAGCTAAAGCGTAAGAATTGTTATTATTTTTTGCAGTTATAATTTAAACTGAGCGTTTTTACGTAGACGCAACCTACGAAGCACAATCCGAACTCAAACTATACCTGTCGAATCCAGAACATCCCCAAATTCAACAATCTTAGTTTAGCATAGCCCGTGGATTCTGCCAACTAATCTGTCTAAGATTGCCCGTAAATATCAAAACGGCGACTTTGAGCGGCCTTAGCGCGATTTCAAAAATTCAAGAACTCGTATGTGTTCGTCGGCGGCGCAAATATCTGAGCATCCGGTGTGGATTGATGGAAAGTGCCATGACTGCCAAGATGACGAGTAGGCCCCCGATAAAATCGAAGCGAGTCAGTTGGACGTTCAGAAACGCGATCGAGAAGACCGTCGCGGCTAATGGTTCAAACGCATCCATTAGACTAGCGGTCGTCGGTAAAATGTCGCTGAGGCTCCGCGCAAACATTAAGAATGGGGCGACCGTTCCTAACAAGATGATGACTAGTAGCAAGCCGAATTGGAACCACGTCAGCGTCAGGTGGACGCGCCACATCGGTTGTAGTGCGGTTAGAAAAATACCGGCAATCAGCAGTCCCCAGCCCGTGACCGTCAATGCCCCGTATTTCGGAAGCAGTGTCCGTGGAATCAGGGTGTTAGTGGCGACCCCGATTGCGGAGAGCCCGCCCCAAAAGAGCACCACTGGCGAGATGGCCAGGCTATTCAAGTGGCCGTGCGTCACAATCAGCACGGTGCCGATAAAGGCCATCAGCATCCCAAGTCCTTCCACGCGACTGGGAAGGACGTGTTTAAATAAGAAGTAATAAATGCTAATGATAAATGGTCCCAGGAATTGAATAATGGTCGCAACAGGTGCGTTTCCGGCGCGCACCGCTTCAAAATAGCAAAGTTGGACTGGGATAAGTCCTAGGAGACCATAGCTGACCACCGTCCAAGCATCATGGCGCGCACGCCAGATTTTGAATGGCTGTTTACCGGCGATTAACCCCCAGATAATTAAGATCAGGCCCGCACTAATCATGCGCACCTGGGTCAGCCACATGGCAGTTAGATGCGGATTAGCAATGAAGAGGGTACTCGCCGCTACGCCGGAGATGCCCCAGAGAATACAAGCACTGCTCGCCAACAGCACGCCCCGTAAGTGATGTTGTTGTGTCAAAATAAGACTCCTTTCTGAAAATAATCAGCATTTTTCATTATAGCAAAACCCCGCCGTAACGCCTATCTTAATGAGGAATCTCTTATTATTCTCATGAGTTACTTCATTAACTCGCGGCCGCTGCCTCATAAAAATCGGCCGCAAAGCAGTGCGTTTCCGCAATAGTCATGCTATGATATGAACAATTAAACGCAAGCAATCATGCGTCAAGTGGAGGGTCATATACAATGAAAGCAATTATTACTGTCGTTGGTCAGGATCAAGTTGGGATCGTTGCCAAGGTCGCAAACGAATTAGCCCGGTTGAACATTAACATTGTCGATATTTCGCAAACGTTGATGGATCATAACTTTACCATGATGTTGTCAGCCGAATGGGATGATGACCAGTTGAGTTTTGCCTCGGCCAAAGCCAAGCTTGAAGCGCTGGGAGAAGCGTCACAACTCACGATTCGGATTCAGCGTCAGGCTGTCTTCGATGCCATTCAGAAATTATAGGAGGTCATCATGGAAAGTCGGTCAATATTAGAAACAATCCAGATGGTCGCCGAAGAGAATTTGGACATTCGGACCATTACGATGGGCATCTCGCTTTTCGACTGTATCGATAGCGATGGTGAACGGTCGCGGCAAAAAATCTATGACAAAATTACGACGAGTGCCAAAGATTTAGTCAAAGTTGCTGAGCAGATCCAAGAAGAATACGGGATTCCAATCATTAACAAACGTATTGCGGTGACACCCATCGCCCTGATTGCCGCTGCAAGTGCCGACCACGATTACGTGGCCTACGCGGTAACGATGGAACGGGCAGCGCAGGCACTGGGCGTTGATTTGATTGGTGGCTTTTCAGCGCTCGTGCAAAAGGGTTATCAAAGTGGCGACCGTAAGCTGATTGCCTCGATTCCTGAAGCACTGGCGACGACCACGCGTGTTTGCAGTTCGGTCAACGTCGGCTCGACCCGTGCCGGCATCAACCTGGATGCTGTCGGTGAGATGGGTCACATCATCAAGCAGATTGCGGCGGATGATCCGGTGAACTGTATGAGTTTGGTGGTCTTCGCGAATGCCGTTGATGATAATCCGTTCATGGCTGGCGCGTTTCACGGTGTCGGTGAAGCCGACCGGGTCATTAACGTGGGTATCAGTGGCCCGGGCGTTGTCAAACGGGCGTTAGAAGAAGTCCGTGGTCAATCGATCGACGTGGTCTCTGAACAAATTAAGAAGACGGCCTTTAAAGTGACGCGGATGGGGCAGTTCGTCGGCACCATCGCGGCGGAACGGTTGCACGTGCCATTCGGAATCGTCGACTTGTCACTCGCACCAACGCCTAATGAAGGTGATTCAGTCGCTGAAATCTTGGAAGAAATCGGCTTAGAAAGTGTCGGGGCACCGGGGACGACCGCTGCACTGGCACTGTTAAATGATGCTGTCAAAAAAGGTGGCGTTATGGCTTGCGAACACGTCGGTGGCTTGTCCGGCGCATTTATCCCCGTTTCAGAGGACGCTGAGATGATTCGAGCGGTCAGTGCGGGACGTTTGAACATTGAAAAGCTGGAAGCGATGACGGCGGTTTGTTCCGTGGGGCTCGACATGATTGCGGTCCCTGGTGATACCAGCGCGGCGACGATCAGCGGGATGATTGCGGATGAAGCCGCAATCGGCATGATCAACAATAAAACGACCGCGGTCCGGGTCATTCCAGCAACTGGTAAGGACGTTGGCGAAGCAGTCGAATTCGGGGGCTTGTTTGGGAGTGCACCGGTGATGCCGGTCAACCAGAACCAGCCGACGACGTTTATCAATCGTGGTGGTCATATTCCAGCCCCAATTCATTCATTTAAAAATTAAGTGACAGTGGTTTTGATGGCAACATGATCATCAGACCATGATATAGTCACGATGAAAAACAATTTTCGAAGCAGGGCAACCGGCTGAGAGAATTGTTTTTTGCGCCCTGGGACCAGTATGCTTGTGGCCTGAGCATTCCTGACACCATGGCCTGATGAGACCCACGAATTGCAGTTTGACACAAATCTTTCACAAATCAGCCAAGGTTTGTTATAAATTTGTTGTTATACTAATCCTGAATCCTAGCGCGAAGTAGGGTATGATAATAAGTAGGTTAATACATGATGATTAATCAATATAGTTAGCAATTGTAATTAACTTGGAGGACGTTGGACTATGAAACTATTAATGATTGAAGATAATAAATCCGTCTCTGAAATGATGGCGATGTTTTTTAAGAAGGAACAGTGGGACGCCCACTTTGCTTATGATGGTAATGAAGCCGTTGAGATGTTCAACGAAGATCCCAACGGTTGGGATATGGTGACGCTTGATTTAAACTTACCTGGTAAAGACGGGATGCAAGTTAGTGCGGATATTCGCAAGGCTTCTCCAACTGTACCAATTATTATGTTGACGGCTCGTGACTCAGAAAGTGACCAAGTACTGGGCCTCGAAATGGGTGCCGACGACTATGTCACAAAGCCATTTTCACCAATCACGCTGATTGCCCGGATCAAGGCACTACACCGGCGGGCAGACTTGGCCAAGACGGCGCCTGCTGAGCAACCGGCCAATGCGGTCAGTTCATTTGATGTGCAGACGGACCACTTTAAGCTCAATACGAAGACGCGTGAAGCCTACTTAGCTGGTGTTCAGATTCAAGATTTGACGCCAAAAGAATTTGACTTATTGAAGACACTGGCCCAAAAGCCACGGCAAGTCTTCTCACGGGAACAGCTGCTACAACTCGTTTGGGACTATGAATACTACGGTGACGAGCGGACGGTTGACGCCCACATCAAGAAGTTACGGCAAAAGATTGAAAAGGCTGGTCCACAAATCATCCAGACGGTTTGGGGGGTCGGCTACAAGTTTGATGATAGTGGAGTTGACGCTCAATGAAACTGATTTATCAACAAATGCTGGCATTCTTTGCCGTGATTATCACGGTAATCGTGGTTCTGGGGTTTTCATTTATTCGAACCACCAGAACGATGCTCTATAACAATTCGTGGCAACAGCTACAGCAGTACGCCGCGAGTATTGAAAAAGAAGCGATTCGTTACAATACGAAAACAAACAAAGTCGTGGGCTTCAATCAGCAGTTCTTAAGCGATGGTACGGTAATTTTACGCGATCAACACATCCATTTTTCGGTTTATGACGCGAATAAGAAGTTGGTCTATCCGACTGGCATTGGCGCGTCGATGGATAGTGCGCCGGGGGGGTCGATCTATGATCCGAAGATTTCAGCCAAGGATTGGAAAAAGCTGAAGAAAAATAAGATCATTACCCAGTCGCCGCACGTGACTTTCCGGACGCGTAACCGCGACCAACCCGTGAATACGCCGTCGCTGCGAACGATTGATGTGCTCGTTCCGCTGTTCTATAAGAATGGGAGTACCAAGAAGTTCGTCGGTGCGATTTCAATCGGGTCCTTCGAACAGACTTTACAGGCGAGTGAGCAGCAGATTGAAAAGAACCTGTTCATTGCGTTGCTGGTCTCTGGGATTGCGGCATTACTGCTGAGTTACGTGTTAGCACGGTATTCCGTTCGGCGAATCAACCGGTTGCGGTATGCAACGCACTCCGTTGCCAATGGTGATTTTGATATTCAAGTGGACAGTAATCACAAGGATGAAATCGATGATTTGGCCGATGATTTCAACGGCATGGTCAGTTCCTTGCGTGAATCTAATGAAGAAATTAAACGTCAAGAAAAACGGCGGCGCGAATTTATGGCGGATGCCGCCCATGAGATGCGGACACCGTTGACGACCATCAATGGGATTTTGGAAGGTCTCGCTTATGACGCGATTCCGGAAGAGGATAAGGCCCATTCGATTGAACTGATGCAGAATGAAACGAAACGTTTGATTCGGTTAGTCAATGAGAACTTGGATTATGAAAAGATTCGGACCGGTCAGATTGCTTTGAACAAGACCAATTTTGACGGCGCCGAAGTTTTGCATAACTTAGTTGAACAACTCACAAAGAAGGCTGACGCTGCGGATGACCACTTTGACCTGTCTGCGCCTGATCAACTGCCGGTCTGGGCTGATTATGACCGCTTTGTACAAGTGTTGTTCAATATCATGCAGAACGCCATCCAATTCTCACAAGGCAGTGCCATCGAAGTGACTGGTCAACGAACGGAGCATGCAACGGTCATCTCAATTCAAGACCATGGTATCGGGATGACGCCGGATCAAGTCAAGAATATTTGGGAACGCTACTATAAGGCTGATCCATCGCGGAAGAGTACCAAGTATGGTGAATCTGGCCTCGGACTCGCGATTTCGCACCAACTCGTGCAACAACATGGTGGGTCGATTGAAGTCGACAGTGCTGAGAATGAAGGCACACGCTTCACGGTGACCTTCCCAGATGATGGTTATGACAAACCAATCATGGATGACTAGTGATTGATTGTGACAACTGAATGGCCTATTAATGAAGCAAGCTTTTAAATGAACCGGGTGTGGCGTTAAGTGCCAGCCCGGTTTTTGCTGCGATAAGCACAGACCGAGGCGAAGGAGGTGCGGGGTAGGGGCCAGTTGTGACTGATAAACGCAACCGTCAGCGAGCCCGCGAATCACGGCTTGAGTCGCGGTCCACTAAGGTCATACGTTTGCGACTCAATGCGTCATTAGGCCGTTGCACCTCGCGCTTCCGGCCTAAATATGTTACCCTTAACAAGGCACAACAGCGCGTTATGACTAGTGTAGATAAGTTTTATAATGAATAGGAGAAACAATTAATATGCAAAGAGTACAAATTACGGGTAATTCCCAGCGTAAGGTCAAGGACGGCTATCCATTGCTCGTCCAAGATGACTTAAAAGATCCTTCAATGAAGTTAACGGACGGTTCTTTTATCGCGTTAATGGCGAGTTCACAATTCATGGGTTACGCCTTAGTTGCCAAGCACCGCCGGCAATTAGGGTGGGTGCTGAGCTTGGATGAAAGCGAGACGCCCACGACCGACTACTTCCGGAAGTTGTTCAAACAAGCCTTGGTTCGGCGGGCAACTAGCCTGGACCCCCAGTTACCACAACGGGTGTTCAATGCCGATGGCGACGGTCTGGGCGGCTTAGCGATTGACCGGTATCAAGATTATTATGTCTTTACCTGGTATGCGCAAGGCGTCTATCAACAACGTGAAATGATTTACGCCGCCTTTGAAGCTGCGACCGACCACCAGTTCAAGGGGATCTATGCCAAGTTGCGTTTCAACGTGGAAGAAGCCAACTTGAAGAGTCAGTTAGTGACTGGGGAAGCGGCGCCCGAACCATTGCTGGTAACGGAAGGCGACGTGACTTATCCGGTACATCTCGCCGATGATTTGACCACCGGCTTGTTACTCGACATGCGGCCAATTCGCGACTGGTTAGCGGGGGCAGAATTGCCAGGTAAGACCGTCTTGAACTTGTTCAGTCAAGAAAATGGGGTGACGGCTGCTGCTGCAGTTGCCGGGGCTGCTAAAACCATCTCGATTGAAACGAGCAAGAAGGGCGCTAAGGAGACAGCGGACCAATTAGCAGTCAACAATATCGACCCAGACAAGCAAGAGATCCGGGCAATTGAAGTCAATCGCTACCTGGACTATGCGCAAAAGCACCATTTAAGTTACGATGTGGTCGTTGTGACGGCACCGACCGTTGCACGGGTCAAAAAGCAGAAGTTCCAAGTGGCGACTGACTTGACGGACTTATTGACCGCAACGTTGCCAGTTGTTCGGCGCGATGGCCAACTCGTGATTGCGACGACCGCGAACAACTTCTCAATGAAGAAGTTTAAAGCCGCGGTCACGGCAGCCTTTGTTGGCAGCGACCGGCACTTTACGCTGAGTGAGACGTTCCGCTTACCAGCAGACTTTGTGACGCGCAAGGCGTACTTGGCAAGTAACTACTTAAAAGTACTCGTTTTGACGCTCGATAAGTAAGTTTTTTGGCAGTATTTCGCCTGCAAATAAAAAAAATTTTAAACGTAATTTCGGGGACCGTTTTCATTAATTGAAAACGGTCCCTATCGATAAAGAAAACGAATTCATGAAAATATAAATATAATTATATTTAGTGCTGAATCCCTGATTGTGACTGGTAAAACGGTTACTTAACTGGTAAAATAATTCTTTGTCGTATGGCAAGAGAGAAAACATAGAAATGAGGATTATTAGTAATGGGAATTCTAATTGCACTGATCCCCGCGATCGCGTGGGGCAGTATCGGCTTAATTAGTGGTCGAATGGGCGGAACTGCCCGGCAACAGACCCTTGGGATGACCATGGGGGCCTTAGTATTTGGCTTAGCACTCTGGGCGGTTGAACAACCATCTTTAACAAGCAAAATTTGGTTGATTGGGATCGTTTCAGGGTTATTCTGGAGTATTGGTCAAGGGCAACAATTTACGTCAATGAAAGCCGTCGGGATCTCGCGGACGACCCCAATTTCAACCGGGATGCAACTGGTTGCCAATGCGTTGGCTGGGGTGCTGTTATTTAACGAATGGCATGGTAATATGTACTGGATCGGCTCGATTTCTGTGATCGTGTTGATTGCTGGGGCCGTACTAACTTCCTTAACTGATAAGACTGACCCGAACCGTAGCGCTTCTGAAAACTGGGGTGTTGGGATTCGTGCCTTGATTTTATCGACTATTGGTTACGCTGGTTATACCATCGTCGTCCACTATGGTAACGTCAACGCGCAAGCAGTCGTGATGCCACAAGCTGTCGGGATGTTGCTCGGCGCCTTGATTTGGTCCTTCAAAGACAAACCATGGGTCGTTAAGGCAACGTATCGTAACATTGTGACTGGTCTTGTCTGGGGCGTGGGGAATCTCTTCATGTTCATGGCAATGGCCCAGATTGGCCAAGCGGTGGCTTACTCACTGTCACAAATGGGGATCGTTATTTCCACGTTCGGGAGTATTTACCTCTTAGGCGAACACAAAACGAAGCGTGAAATGGTCTACGTGGTCATCGGTTCGATTTTAGTCATCGTCGGTGGCGTGGCCCTTTCGTTGATGAAGGCTTAGTAAAACTTTACTAAAACATTAATGTTGTAATTTATGATTTAAGAAGATTCGCTAAAGGTGCGGTAACGTCTAGTTATCAGCACCTTTTTTGTTGATAAGGATATTTATTTTTTACATAAATTGCGAAAATTTACGAAAAAAGGGGGGAAGCGCTTTTCATTATGTGATGAGCTATTGTATAATATGACATGTAAATACGTAAAGAAAGAGGTAATAGTAAATGGCACACATTTCATTTGACAGCTCTAATTTAACTAAGTTCGTCCATGACAACGAACTTGGCGAAATGCAAGCTATGGTCACAGCTGCTGATAAGGAGCTGCGTGAAGGAACCGGCGCCGGTAATGATTTCCGCGGCTGGTTAAATTTACCAACAGATTACGATAAGGAAGAATTTGCACGGATCAAAACCGCTGCAAAGAAGATTCAAGACGACTCTGACGTCCTCGTTGTAATCGGGATTGGTGGTTCATACCTCGGTGCACGGGCAGCCATTGAATTCTTACACGAAACTTTCTGGTCATCACTTTCACGTGAAGACCGTAAATTCCCACAAGTTGTCTTTGCTGGGAACTCAATCTCATCTTCATACGTCAACGATTTGATTCACTTGATCGGCGACCGTGACTTCTCTGTTAACATCATTTCGAAGTCTGGTACGACGACTGAACCTTCAATCGCATTCCGTGTCTTCAAGGAACGTTTGATTGCAAAGTATGGTGAAGAAGGCGCCAAGAGCCGAATCTATGCCACTACTGACCGCAAACGTGGTGCTTTGAAGCAAGAAGCTGACGCTGAAGGTTACGAAACCTTTGTTATTCCTGATGATGTTGGTGGCCGGTTCACTGTCTTGACCCCAGTTGGTTTATTACCAATTGCCGTTTCAGGTGGCGATATCGATTCATTAATGAAGGGTGCTGCTGACGCTTCAAACGAATACAAAGATGCTGACTTAACTAAAAACGAAGCTTACCAATATGCTGCTTACCGGAACATTTTGTACCGGAAGGGCTACACCACTGAAATTCTTGAAAACTACGAACCAAACATGGCGATGTTCTCAGAATGGTGGAAGCAATTAATGGGTGAATCCGAAGGGAAAGACCAAAAGGGGATCTACCCATCATCAGCTAACTTTACGACTGACTTACACTCCTTGGGTCAATACATCCAAGAAGGTCGTCGTAACTTGATGGAAACGGTCGTTAAAGTTGACAACGCCACTAGCGACGTTGACATTCCTAAGGAAGCCGAAAACCTTGATGGTTTGAAGTATCTTGAAGGTAAGACGATGGCTCAAGTTAACACGAAAGCCTTCGAAGGGGTTATCATGGCCCACGTTGATGGCGGTGTTCCTAACATGGTCGTTAACATTCCTTCACAAGATGCCTACACCTTAGGTTACACGATGTACTTCTTTGAAGCCGCTGTTGCCATCTCTGGTTACTTGAATGGTATCAACCCATTCAACCAACCAGGTGTTGAAGCTTACAAGAACAACATGTTTGCTTTACTTGGCAAGCCTGGCTATGAAGAATTAACTAAGAAGTTAACTGCACGCCTTAGTGACTAGGGTGTTGTCGGCTAATAACTGATTAAATATAATGAAGCCCTGAAACGCGGCTGGATGTGTGATGGTTCCCATGTGGTTCCTCATCGTCAGCCGTGTTTCGGGGCTTTTTTGTGTGACTTATCGAAAGCATAATTGGATAACCCAAAGCACCCGAACACTGGTTGATTCTTGTTGGCATAGAGCCGGAAGATCAGTGTTCGGGTGCTTTTAATAAATTTACGTTTTAACGTAATGGTCGTCGTTGATTAGGGCAAATGTGTGATTAGCAGAGTAAGGCATATATGCATCTGCAGATGGTGTCGTGAAAGCCACAGATTAGTTACCTCTCGCATTAATAGTAATAATAACTTCTGCGTTGTTTTTGCTTGATTGTCTGTCCAACATACAGTTCGGTTCCATCGTCACCGAGGCCGCCTTTATAAACATGAGTCAGACCAGTCTCACTATCATCCAGACGATACAGCATGCCATAATTGGTTTTCCAGCCATAAGCCATACCTTGTGACGTTTCGGTCGATGAGTAGGTAATACCGACATTTTTTTGTAGAGTTTCGACATCCTTCTGGCCAAAAACTTTTGCAAATGATTTGAGTTGGCTTGCATTGGCCTTTTTGCGACTAGCTTTTTTAGCATCAGCCGTGGCTTTTTTGTTAGCGGCTTTGTGAATTTTACGAGGAGACCCATCAAATAATTTGTTATGATCAAAATCCAAGTCAGCTGATTCGTAAATAAGTGTGCTTGAGTTTTGGTCTGTGGGTTTTCCTAGGATGGAAATCACTTGTGATTTAGTCATACCAAGCTTAATTTTACTGAAATTATAGTGCTTTTTAGTAGCCTTTTTGTTTTTAGACTCACGCTTGCTTGAAGCTTTTTGAGCCATTGTCTTTTTAGTGGCCTGGCTGCTCTTTGAAGTCTGCTTTTTGGTGCTGGATTTGTGAGAAGCGGACTTCTTGGAACTCGTTTTTTTGGTACTAGATTTGTGAGAAATAGTTTTTTTGGAACTCGTTTTTTTGGTACTGGTTTTGTGAGAAGCGGACTTCTTAGAACTAACTTTTTTGGTGCTAGATTTATGAGAAGTGGACTTCTTGGAATTAGCTTTGTTACTGCTGGATTTGCTAGACTGTTTTTTGCTAGCGATGTTATCAGCACTTTTAGCTGAAGTGTGTCTCTTTGATGTCCGACTCGTTTGGGCCTTCGCAATCCTGTCTTGGTGGCTTGCTGTATTCTCGACTGGGTTGGCGATTAAGCCGACAATCACAAACAGAAAAGAAGCAGCCAGCGCGATTAATCCATACTTAAATGATTGTTTGGCGCCACCACCCTTAACAAGTTTGAAAATTCCCCGGCAGATAAAGTAGATGGCTATCAATAATGAGATGAAAAACATAATCTCGGCAAAAGTGTCCATAATTCCTCCAAATATGAATTGTTCATTTAACAGTTACGACGATACAAACTAGCATGCTATTTTCCCCGATACGTGCTAGTTTGTAATTAGGTGCTTGAGCGCAGGCTTGGCAGCTTTGGGGTATCTATTTCTAGTGATATGTAAATAAAAACTCAACGCAAAATTAATCATATCATATATTTAATTAAAATAAACAAGTCACACCAATTTTTGTCCCAGTCAGTGTGCCACATGCGATCAGTGCAAATTTCCCCCGAATAACCCCGAAAATCACCTGCACGTTCAAGTCCAGCAGGTTATAATAGTCCTATATCAAAGTTAAGCCCGCTGACCAGCCGTAAACTGAATGGTAGGGCGGCATAAGAGGAGTTCAGGATGCGAAAATTAAACATTATTGAAAGTATTATTATTGTCGTCGGGTTGATCGTCTTCTGGCTCGGTAGTGAAGTGCAAGCCATCGAACAACAGGTGCCGTGGTTGCAATTTGTCGGCCTGATCGTCGTCTTTGTGACCGGGCTGGCGGATGCGATTTACCGCGTCGTGACGAAGCGGTCGTTTTTTAAATGAAAACGAGACGTTCAACCGTGTATGACATGTGAGCATTAAAGCGGTCTCGGAGCGTAATCAAATACTCAAAGACGGGTAACCACATAGAACGGTGGGGCCCGTCTTTTTGTGTACGCCTTGAAACGGTGGGGTCAGACATCAAGCTCATGCCAATCTAGACGCAGCCAGGGTGCGAACTGTCCCAGCAGAATATGAAAATTTTTGATTTAAATGCGACCGCTAAATCGCAATATTTTACAAATTGTAACTAACAAACACGCGGCACCATCGGATTTAGGGCGATTATAATTTTGATAATAAACGTTGAACCCCGGTATTCAATAACACTTTACATCATTCACCAAAAATCGCAATGTTAATACTGAGGAAAAGCATCGTGGGGAATGTCCGATAAAAAATAGTGGAGGTACATATATGAGCTTTTTAGAATTACATGATATTCGTAAGGCCTATACCTTAAATCACCAAGAAAATGTCATCTTGAAAGGCATTAATTTAAACTTTGATCGTGGGGAGTTTATTTCAATTCTTGGGGAGTCCGGCGGTGGGAAATCAACGCTGATGAACATCATTGGGGGACTAGATCATCATTACGACGGGGATGTGTTACTTGATGGTCAGTCTTTGCGTTCGATGAATGTCCGCCAAATGGACCGGTATCGCCGTGAAACGATTGGATTTATCTTTCAAAACTTTAACTTGGTAAGTTACTTAACTGTCCTTGATAACGTCATGTTATCGCTTAAGATGACCAAGGAACCGCATGCGCAACAGGTGCAGCGGACGAAGGATCTGTTAAAACGGGTCGGGCTGGAACAACAGACGCATCAATATCCCAACGAATTGTCCGGTGGGCAAAAGCAACGGGTCGCAATCGCGCGGGCACTTGCGAGTGACCCGGATATTATTATTGCGGACGAACCAACTGGAGCCCTGGATAGTGAAAACACCCAGGAAGTCATGGACATCCTTTATTCGATCGCGGCGGAAGGCAAGTTGGTCATTACAGTGACCCACTCGCAAGAAGTTGCTGACTACGGGACGCGCATCGTGCATTTGGATGATGGTCAGATTCACGACGAATTAGTCATCGGGGCACCGTTTGATGAAGTCGAAAAGCAACCCATGCAGTACCGGACGCTGGGCTTTCGGCAGATGTTTCACATGTCGATGCAGCATATGCGCCGGATGTGGCTGCGTTACTTACTGATTATCTTCGGCTCATCGATTGGGATCAGTAGTATCGTCGTCATGCTGGGGCTTGGTTCAGGGATTCAAAACTATATGAATCATCAGATTACGTCCCAGGTCAATCCGACAGCGGTGCAGGTCTCGAAAAAGACGGGCAAGGTCAGCACGGCGGCGCGGAAAAAAGCCACTACAGCCGCTGAATATAAAGCCGCTGTCAACCAAGAACAAGTGACCGCGGCCAAAAATGCAGAAGTGACGGCAGCCAATGCCAAACAACTGACGGGAATCAAGCACGTCCAATCTACGGAACTGGGTTATTACACCAGTGCACAGGCCAGCTATAAGAAGACCACGGTCACGGCGAGTCTTCAGACGGATAATCCGACGATCTTGAACAAAACGATCAAGAACGGGACGCGGCCTGGCAACAATGAAGTTCTGATTGGTCGGAAGTTAGCCAAGAAGATGGTCGGTAAAAAGGACTATCAAAAAGCGCTGAACAAGAAGTTAACGCTTAAAATGGCAACGGTTAATCGCAAGAATCAAGCCGTCACGGTCAAGAAGACAGTTACGGTCAGTGGGATTACGGGCAGTGATGACACCAGTGTTGTCGTTCTGCCGAAGACGGTCAAACGGATGTTGAGTGATAAAAACGTCCAATACCGGCCTAATTTTGCCATTGTCCAAATCGACAAATTGTCGCATGTCAAGCAAGTTGAACACAAAATCAAGGCCATCAAGGGTAACAATAAGAAGCAACAGTATAACTATACGGGAATCGGTGATTTAATTGATTCATTGAATACGTATATTCGTTTAGCCACTAACGTATTAACTGGGGTGGCCGGCATTGCCTTATTAGTTTCAGCCATCATGATTATTGTCGTGCTGTATGTCAGTGTATCGGAACGGACGCGTGAAATCGGGGTCTTACGTGCGTTGGGTGCCCGCAAGCGTGATATTAGCCACCTGTTCTTCGCGGAAGCCTTGACGATTGGTGTCTTAGCCGCCGTGATGGGTTTACTATTCGCAGAAGGTTGGCAATTACTCGGCAACATGGCAATTTACAGTCTGATTAAGTATCCAATCGTTCGAATCTCCGGCGCAGCCATGCTCGGTGGGGTGACCGTCAGCGTGGTCATTAGTCTGTTGGCTG
The DNA here is from genome assembly GCF_000463075.2 of Lactiplantibacillus plantarum EGD-AQ4. Lineage (GTDB taxonomy): Bacteria > Bacillota > Bacilli > Lactobacillales > Lactobacillaceae > Lactiplantibacillus > Lactiplantibacillus plantarum_A. Next base: position 83,590 of record NZ_AVAQ01000052.1, on the reverse strand, counting down.
CCTTAGCACCAGCTCACATGGCTGCCCGGTTGGATCCGGTCGAAAGTTTATCACATGAATAAAAGCGGGGGCGGAGTGAATGTATTTCTTTATTACGAGTAAAATTGATTCGCTGCCATCGGCCATTGAATTGGCGATGATTCAGCGGCAAAAGTTGTTTACGAAGCATCGGGTCCCGGCACTGATCGTCACCCGGAACTTTGTACGCGACCTGCATCAGAATATGAAAAAAATTGGTTATGATGATGAGTTTCAAGTTAACATGTACGATTATTTCCAAGGCACCACGGATTATGAAGGGGAACCGTTAACGGCGGCCAACTATCCACGGGTCACTGGAGAGACTTTGGAACGGGTCAGCCCCAATGAATTTGACGTGATTCAGCGCGAACAACGGCAAAAAGCGTTGATGCTCAATAGTGACGGCTATCTAGATTATGTCGACATTTTTAATCCGCAAGGGGCGGTCAGCCGGCGCGATTACTATGATACGCGGGGCTTCTTGACGGTAGCGCAGTATTTTGATGAACATCAGAACATCGTCTTGGAACAACATTGCAATTTGCAGCAGCAGCCCGTGTTAGAGACGTTCTTCCGGCCGAATGCGAAGCAACAACCCGTGGCGACACACCAACGCCTGTTGAACTATCACGGCCAAAATTACGAATTTGAAGACTGGGATCAACTGACCGCTTTCTTCTTGGACGCATTGAATACGGAATACGGCGGCCACGGCACCATGATCGTCGACCGCAGCGATGCCGGGATGAATCCCATTGTCAAAATGACGACGGTAGCGCGCAAATATGAATTTTTGCACAGCAATTTCACGTTGGATCCCTTAGACGTTGTCAACTCACCAATCGTGCCGTATACCCAGATCGGCTTGGATCATGCGAGTCAGATGTCCGGGCTGATCATGTCGACACAGGATGAGTGCGATGATATGACCAATCATATCCATAACGTCATTCCGACGATCGCCATTCCAGTCGGCAGCGTTAGCGATGAACAATTAGCAGCCAAACCAGTCGACTTTAAGACGCGAATTGACGGTAAAGTCATTGCGGTAGCCCGACTTTCAGCTGAAAAGAACTTAGAACAGTTGATCAAGGCGGTCGCATACGTGCATGAAAAGCAGCCGAACGTGAGGTTAGACATATACGGCTACGGCGATTCGTGGACCGGATTTAAGGAAGAAAATCGTTTGCGGGCACTGGTCAGTTCGCAACAGTGGCAGTCATTTATCACGTTTAAGGGCTTTGAAGCTGACCTGGCACCAATCTACAATACGGCCCAATTGATGGTGCTCACGAGCCAATATGAAGGCTTTAACCTCGGTATCTTAGAGGGCCTGAGCCACGGAGTACCGGTAGTGTCGTATGACATCAAGTATGGCCCATCGACCATGATTCAAGACGGTGTCAATGGCCGATTGATTACACCGAACAACTTGGTCGAGTTAGGCAAGGTCATGCTGGAGCTCTTGCAGCATCCAGCTAAGCTCGCACAAATGAGTGAACACGCCTATGGTAAAAGCAGTCGCTTCTCGGAGGCGATGATTTGGCAACGGTGGAATGACCATGTGATTCAGCCGGATATTCAAGCAATGAGGGGAGTTACAACTAATGGAAACGCCTATCACGTCATCGGCTAAGCAAAAGCCGGCCAAGTATGGCACGCGCGACCTACTGCGGCTGATCATGACGCACGCGCACCCGAAGAAAGGCCTATTTATCGTCGGCATCCTGCTGTCGTTTGTGGCGACGATTTGTAGCCTGGGCATCACGTTGATGTTGAAGGAATTTATCGATGCCTTCAATCATGGGACCTCGGGACAGTTACTGGGCAAACTCGCAATTGTCATTGTGGTCCAACTATTCGCCAGTGTGGCCTCGAGCTTTTTGCTCAGTTACACGGGGGTCGACGCGGTCTCAACGTTGCGGAGTGCACTCTGGCAACACATCGTTGATTTACCGATTCCATACTTTGACCGGAACCGCACGGGGGAGTTATCGAGTCGGGTCGTCAATGATACGTCCACGATTTTTGAATTGATTTCTAGTCAATTTTCGAACGCCATCAACGGGATCATTTCGATCGTCGGCTCGTTAACGTTGATGCTACTATTGAATTTCCGTTTAACGATTATTATTTTAATTGTGGTGCCATTAATGGCCGTGATCATTGTGCCGATGGGCCAAGTCTTAGCGCGAATCTCCAAGGCGATTCAAAAAGAAACGGCTAATTTAAACAGCGCGGCGGTACAGATGATTGGTCAGAACCGGCTGGTCAAGGCGATGGTCGCTGAAAAAGCCCTCAAGCAACAGGGGAAAGACCAAGTTGACCGTATTAAGGGTTTTAGCGTGCGCCAAATCAAACTGATTTCGGTACTGAACCCTGTTTTGAACATCATGTTACTGGCTGCTATCTTCATCATCATCGTGTATGGTGGGATTTTGGTCCAAACTAACGCGTTGACGATTGGAAGTTTAGTGGCATTCTTAATGTACGCCGTGCAGATGATTTCGCCGCTCAGTAGTGTTACTGGCCTTGTGACGGCCTTGCAACAAACTGTCGGGGCCACGGAACGGATCGACAACATTTTGGATAGTCCGGTCGAAGATAAGCGGCTTGACGGTGAAACGTTGACGTCAATCAACACGATTGATTTTGATCACGTTGATTTTGGCTATGAACCGGATAAACCAGTCCTCAAGGATATTGACATGCAGATTCAACGTGGCGAACGAATCGCGCTGATTGGTGAAAGTGGGAGCGGGAAGACGACATTGGTCTCACTGCTCGAATCGTACTACACCCCGACGCGTGGCGAGTTGAACGTCAATGGTCAGGCAATGGACAGCTATACGGTGCCATCGATTCGAGACCGGATCGGCTATGTCAGTCAGGAAGTTGACTTGATGCCGGGGACGATTCGGGATAATTTATTGCTCGGATCGATCCAGGCCGTCTCAGATGAGCGTCTCAGCGACTTGTTGGCGCAGGTTGGCTTAGCAGACTGGCTAGCGGAACTATCGGCTGGCTTGGATACGGACGTCGGTGAGCGGGGGCTGAACGTCTCTGGTGGACAACGACAACGGCTCGCCATCGTCCGGGCGCTGGTTCGCGAACCATCCCTATTGATTTTGGATGAAGCGACCGCCAGTCTGGATAATCAGAACCAGGAACGGGTCACGCAATTATTGGCGACCTTGCCCGCAGATCTGACCACGATTACGATCGTCCACCGTTTGAATCAGATTGAAGCCTACCCACGGATTCTCTTCATGGAAGATGGCCGGATTACGGGTGACGGGGACCATGACACGTTACTCGCAACTCATGACCGGTATCGTGATTTTTACCGATTACAGTATCAACATGGTTAAATTCGTCACAGTTGAATATCGATTGCTGTGATTAGTAAGTGGTTATTGTACGAACAGTGCAATCACCACTTTTTTTACCGATTTTTATGTATTGCACTGGATAGCGATGGATAGACGTGTCACCGAAATGTGAAGAAAAATCGTCCAAAGTATTAATAATTTTAATAATCTCGCCAAATTTGACACTTTTATAATCAAAATTTTGGTTTTAAAAATCGACCTGGCCTGGCCGGAAAATCGGAAACTAACGACACTTGACGGGGGTTCACCAGTTGAATGAATTACAGTATTATCAACGGTTTAACCGCTTTCTGAGATGGTTGCTGATATCAGCAGAATATAAAATATATTGATATTGGATCAATTTTGAGGGGGTTAATGAAACGCGTAAGTAGTCTATAGTATGCACATTTACTAATTGAATATGATATCGGCCTGTATTTGTTCAAATATTAGAATTTTTATTGACGATTGTGGGGAGAATTGGTTAAGACTTAAACCGTAAACAAGGTTACTTGTTTCACATTCGCATCAGTAATCAATATTAGTTATTTAACAGATTAAATTAAATTACTGATTATTGTTTGCTAATCAACGGATGATTTGTAAATTTCATAAGGAGGATATAACCATGAGTTTCTTCAGTGATTTACATTTCTTACCTGGAACCCACACGTCATCACATACGAGTTATGTTAGCAACCAACCACTTGGGACGTTCTATCAATTCGTATTGAACGTGATCGCCGCAATCAAAGGTTAGTTCAATTCTGAACGGATCGTGAGTCAAACTGATAATCAAACAATTTGATTTTTAAACGGCTTGACCGATTGATTGTCAACCTTAATTTGTTTCCATTAATCAAGCTCTTCACATATTTGGGAAGGCCTGAGGATTTAATTATTAACGACAAAGGAGGAGTTATTCATGAGTTTCTTTACTGATCTGCACTTCTTACCAGGAACCCACACGTCATCATACACTTCAAGTGTTTCTAATGACATCTTCGGTGGCTTCCACAGCTTCATCTTAAACTTGATTCCAGCAATCAAGAGTTTGTTCAGCAAATAATCATTCAATTTATAGGAGGATACAAACATGAGTTTCTTTACTGATTTTCACGTATTACCAGGTACACATACTTCATCATACACTTCAAGTGTTTCCAACGACATCTTCGGTGGTTTCCACAGCTTCATCTTAAACTTGATTCCAGCAATCAAGAGTTTGTTCAGCAAATAATTACAGTCAATTTATAGGAGGATACAAACATGAGTTTCTTTAACGATTTCCACGTATTACCAGGTACGCATACGTCATCATACACTTCAAGCGTTTCAAACGATATCTTTGGTGGTTTCCACAGCTTCGTATTGAACTTGATCGCTGCTTTCAAGAAGTAATCACACAATCATAGGAGGATACAAACATGAGTTTCTTTAACGATTTTCACGTATTACCAGGTACCCATACTTCATCATATACTTCAAGTGTTTCCAACGACATCTTCGGCGGTTTCCACAGTTTCGTATTGAACTTGATCGCTGCTTTCAAGAAGTAATCACACAATCATAGGAGGATACAAACATGAGTTTCTTTAACGATTTCCACGTATTACCAGGTACGCATACTTCATCATACACTTCAAGTGTTTCTAACGACATCTTCGGTGGTTTACACAGCTTCATCTTGAACGTAATCGCTGCATTCAAGGGTTAATTCGTTCAAATAAATTAATTATTCTATTTATTAATTAATATCTTGATATTAATTAAATTATGAGGGAGGATATAATTATGAGTTTCTTTTCAGATTTACATTTATTACCAGGTACGCATACTTCATCACACACTAGTTATGTAAGTAACCAACCACTTGGCACGTTCTACCAATTCGTATTGAACGTGATTGCTGCATTCAAAGGCTAATTAATTAACCAACTAACAATAAAGGGGAATAGATCATGAGCTTTTTCAATGATTTCCATATTTTACCAGGTACACACACATCATCATATACATCAAGTGTTTCCAACGACATCTTTGGTGGTTTACACAGTTTTATCTTAAACGTAATCGCTGCTATCAAGGGCTAATTCGTTAAATATAACTGAAATGCCAACAAAATCGTTATGGTGTTATTAAACACAACACGATAAGCGCGACTAAGATGATGGGCTGGCAAGCGATTTGTCGCCCATCATTTTACATAAGAGCGGAAAATCGTGAGTGTTCGGGGAGGATTCCATATGTCAAAAGATAATCAAAAAATGACCGGTGATTCAGTTTATCGGGTAAAGATGTATAAAGATGGCAAACGCTGGGTCTATGCTGGGGCCACGACTTTAGCTTTAGCTGCAGGCCTTGTGTTCGCTAATGTTAATGCTTCTGCTGATACCGCTGCTAACAACGATACCACTACGGAACAAGTTGCAAGTGATGCTAGTTCGAACGCAACTAGTGCTTCATCGGCTAGTCAAGCAGCTGCTTCGGATGCCAGTTCTGCATCTTCAACGAGTACCGCTACTTCAGCAACTAGCGCTGCTAGCTCAACGGCAACTTCAACAACGAGTGCTGCAAGTTCAGCTGCTACTTCAACGACTAGCGCAGCAAGTTCGAGTGCAAGTTCAACAGCTACTTCAACTGTTGCCAGCTCTGCCGCACAAGCGAGTGCAACCACACCAGCCAGTGATGCAACTTCAACTGCTAGTGCCGTTACGGCTAAGAGTACGGTAAAAGCTGCCGTTGCAACACCAACTTCAGCTGCCGCCACTTCTTCAGCCACTGCAACGACTACGGCTGCAACAACCGCACCAACGGTTACTGCACCTGCTTCACAAGCTGCAGATCAAACCGCTGCTGGCTCAGTTGATGCCGGGACGCTTTCAAGTGCTGCAACTGAAACTGGTTCAGGCAATTTGCAAGACCAAGCCGAATATATTCAGACTAATGTTAGTGGGACGAACATCAAAGTTACAGCTGGTCACACCTATGCCGTTGCCATTCGTTTAACTAAGAGCGAAGCACTCGACTGGGCCAACGCCTCTGGTCAAGTTTCGATCGCACCAAATGGTTCCAACAGTAATGGGACTTGGACGGCTGTTGAATATGCCACTGAATCTGGCAAGGAATACAGTTATGCTTCAGGTGCTTCAACTGCTACCGTTGATGTTACGAAATTAACGGATGCTGACAATTATGTCACTGTTCTATACACATTCAAGGCAAATGATGACGCAACGACTGGTAGCCGGGCCGCTTCACTTGAATTCACTGGTACGACATCCGTATACAAGTTGTCAACCAACACTAACAATAACGATGCAAACGCTCAAATCAAGGCATGGACTTACGAAACGCAAGTCATGGATACTTCCGTTGCTGCCGGAACGGTCGTTGTTCATTACGTTGACGAAAACGGCAATAAGATTGCTGATGACACCACGGTTCAAGGTGATGTTGACAACACTTACACCGTTACACCAGCAACATTCAGCAACTACACCTTAGACACAACTAAATCGAGTGCCTTGACTGGTACGGTTGCTGCGGATACGACTGATAGTGATGGCAACATTACTCAAGTTGGGACTGAATTGACTTTAGTCTACTCACAAAACACTGAAGCTTCACAATTGACGGTTAACTACGTCGACGCTGACGGCAACACGATCTTAGCTTCTAAGACCTACACTGAAGGTGCTGATGGCACTGCCGCTGAAGTTGGTGGGACTTACAGTGTTAACGCCGCTGCAATCGATGGTTACACCTTAGATGGTGACGCAACTCAAACTGGGACCTTTGTTTCTGGTGGTAACACGGTTACCTTCACTTACACTAAGGATGCAACGCCAGTAGAACAATCAACTGTTACGGTTAACTACGTTGATGAAGATGGCAATACAATCAAAGCTGCTACTTCACAGACGTTAGACAACGGTTCAACTTACACCGTTGAAACCCCAGCAATTGATGGTTACACTTACAAGTCCGCTGATGCAGACTTAACTGGTACGGTTGATGGTGATAAGACCATTACCTTAACTTACACTAAGGACGCAACACCAGTAGAACAATCAACTGTTACGGTTAACTACGTTGATGAAGATGGCAACACGATCAAAGCTGCTACTTCACAAACCTTGGACAATGGTTCAACTTACACCGTTGAAACCCCAGCAATTGATGGTTACACTTACAAGTCAGCTGATGCCGCTTTGACTGGTACGGTTGATGGTAATAAGACCATTACCTTAACTTACACTAAGGATTCAACAACTCCTGTTGAAAACAAAGCTAACTTGACGATCAATTACGTTGATGCAGATGGCAACACCATCAAGGCATCTAGCGTAACTGAATATGTCGTTGGACAAGCTTACACGGTTGGCCAACCAGAAATCGCAGGTTACACTTACGATCACTCAACTGGTGATGCGATTGCCGGGACGATTGCTTACAACGGTAACACGGTTACCCTTGTTTACACGAAGAACGGTAGCACTACACCAACTGAACAAACTAAGACGATCACGGTTAACTATGTTGATGCAGATGGTAACACCATCAAGACCGCAACGACCACGACTTACAAAGTTGGGGACACTTACACGGTCGCAACACCAACCATTGATGGTTACACCTATAAGTCAGCTGATGGTGCCTTGAGTGGTACGGTTGCTGATGACGCAACGATCACCTTAACTTATGTTAAGAATGATAACGGCGGCACCACGACTGCACCTACAACTACGCCAACGACAGCACCAACTACTGCACCAACGACAGCGCCAACGACAGCGCCAACGACAGCACCAACTACTGCACCTACAACAGCGCCAACTACTGCACCTACTAGTGCACCAACGACAGCGCCAAGTGATGATAGTGTCAATGGCGGTGGCACTGGTACAACTACAACCGCACCTGTAACCACGCCTAGTGATGACACTGTTGACAATGACTCATCAAATGGTTCTTCAACTGGTACAACCACTGCACCAGCAACGACCGTTTCAGATGATGAAGTTGCCCCAACCACGACGGCAACGACTAGCAACGGGACTAGTGGGGTTGTGCCTGCAACGGCCGCAGCTTCATTGAAGCCAGTTGTAACCACTAAGACCACGACTTCTGACGCGAAGACGTTACCACAAACCGATGAAGACGAAAACGGGACAGCCTTGGCTGTGCTAGGTCTTTCAACCTTGTTGATGGGTTCAGCGCTATACTTTGGCGTTTCTCGTCGCAAGCATGAAGCATAATAATTAGAATAGCTTGATTATTTGCTGAACGGATAGAAGGGTCCGCGAAGACCCTTCTACTCTTTGAGCAAACAATCAAGTTTATGGAGGAGTTGCATTATGAAGATGTTCAATAAAAAGCGCAGAGATAAGAATGAGGATTACCGCAATCATTCTGAGCGTGCAACGGCGACTTCAACCGTTGCTGCTCAGAAGCCAAAACCAAAGGCAACCCAAAGCAGTACGACCCCTAACGTGCGGTCGGCTGCGGGTGTCCGGCCAACTAGTGCTGCCACCACGGCTTCAACTAGTGCCCCAGTTAAGGGCCAAAACCGGGTCAACCAACGGCGTGCGACTCAAACGGCGGCGAAGAATAGTGCTGCTATTGAACGTGAAATGGCCGACTTAAACAAGCAATACCAAACTTTACGGGGAGAACTTAAGGTTCAATTAGTTCAGGACCGTAAGCATGAAAAGCAACAGTATGAAACGTTAGTCGCCGAACAACTAAACTTAGAACAACAGTTAAAAGATGCTAAGGTTACCTTATCTAAGCAGGATAAAGTCGTAACGACGAATGACACTGAACGTGATGGCATGGTCAAGAAGATCAATGCTGCCCAAAAGCGTTATGATGATGCCAAAAAGGCGCTTGCTAAGAGCGACCAGACCATCAAGTCGTTGGAAAAGAAGATCACTCAGTCTGAACAATCATTAGCTGATTTGAAGCAAAATGAAGCTGATATGCGTAAGGCTATTCAAGGCGAACAAGACTTGAAGAAGTTATTCGTCCTGATGAAGCAACAAGAAAAGCAAGCGCAAGACCTGTATCAAAAGAGTGATTCAATCAACAGTGAACTCGTGAAACTTCAGAAGCGTGAACAGACCGAAACCCGTGAACGCTCACGGAAGGAACACGCGATTACGAGTGCGGAAAAAGACTTACATACCGCTCAAGATGCTTTAGTTGCGTATGATCGCAAGACGAAGAGTGCTCAGGATGAACAAGAACGTTCATTGAACCTCATTAATCAGAAAATCAATCGGTTACAGCATGACTATGATCAAAATGCCACGATCGTTACCGGTTTGCAACAAAAAATCGAAGGTATTGATGCTAAGTTAAAATCGGACTACGGCACGACTCACTTGGTTTCACCGGTAGAATTTGATCAATCAGCCAAATACTTCCTCTTCAGCACGGACTTGATTCAATCCTTATCCGCTGAAGAAAAAGCTTCCATGGAAATGATCATGGGACTCTTAAAGGATGAAGTCAAAGATGCTGCCAATGTGATTACCGTTAACTACAACGACAGTTTGCCAGAAATCTGGAACAGCTATCAATCAGCTGGTTTGGTTCAAAAGCACACTGGTTTGTACAACATGTATTACACGATTCAAGCCAAGGTTCCGGGCGCCGTTGCCAAGACTAAACCTGAATTACCTGACAACCCAGCATGGCAATATAAGCGCAATGCTGACAAGCAGATCGTTTCAATTGCTGACGATGAAGGGAACCCAATCATGACCTTGAAGTACCGCAAGAATGGTGCTATCTGGTACATGACGTACTTCAACGGCTCGATTGCCACTCGCCGAGATGTCTATGACGCTGCTGGTTTCTTATCAGTCACGCAATACCTTGACCGGACCAACAACTCACAAGTCACGTTGGAAAACTTCTATCGTCCAGATCACACACTTGCAATGGTCAAGCAATACGGGAGCAACCACGAATTATCGATTCAACTTGTGAATAAGGAAGAAGCCATTACCAATGTCTTCCATTCCGAAGCACAATTGTTGAACTGGTGGTTAGCATCCGTCTTACAACAACAAAAGAGCGTCTTAGTCATGGGCGTCAACTCACCGTTGTTTGACCAATGCTTGAAAGCAACTAATGACAACTTCCACTTGTTGCCAATCGTTTCCGCTGATGATCTGAATGATCAACACGTTCAAGACATTATCAATGGCAAGAGCAAGTTATCCAGCTTAGTTGTAACGGACCATGATGTTCAAACTGCAATCGAAAAACAAATGACACGTGATCTTGAAATCACGGTAATGCCAACAGCAGAAGTCCGTGCGTAATTGCAGGGTTGTTGATGATACCTTGAACGTGACGCATGAATGGGGTTTTAATAATGATGAAGACTAATACCAAGAAGGCCAAGTATGACGATGATGAACTGTTTGAAAAGGTCTTAGTGGGAATGTCATGGCTAGAAAGTCACTTACGGGAGATTATTCAAACGATGGTGAAGGACGCCGATATTTCCTTTGAACAGTTTCTAATTCTCTACTATCTTGACCATAGCACTGACCACCGGATTACGGTGAAGGAGCTAGCCGCTGACCGCCACGTTTCGTCTTCCGCGATTTCAAGGAAGCTAACCTATCTAATCAACAATGATTTGATTGTGCTTAACATTGATCCTTATGATCGCCGGTATCGCTACTTAACGTTGACCGAGAAGGGCGAGAAAATGGCTCGTGCCATCGAAAAAGTAAATGAAGAACGCCTAGGTAATTTCCTCGATGAATTTGGCCGTATTCGGACCTCTGAATTAACTGATGAGCTTCGAATGGTCAGCAAGGTTCTCGTGGATACAAAAGAAATCAAGGGCTAGTAAAAAACGCAATTCAGCTTATTAAACAAGCTGAGTTGCGTTTTTTGGTGACGATTAGAAATTAATTGCCAACGAGAATAAGATAAAACCACCTAGTATCATCGCAATGATTGCCAGGACTAGCCATAGCAGTTGGCGAGCGCGTTGACTGACGCGTTGTTCAGTCTCACGCTTGGCTAGTGAGTGGGTTTGCTTCGCATTGAATAGGGAAGCATTCGTATTTTTGACCTAGTCGGCACCGTGTGTCCCATAATAAGGGTTGGTATGGTGACTAGTCGAGTGGGGGACCCGCCCATCTGGTTTGGTTAACGGTTGATAACGCCGCATCGTAATCCTCTTTTCACCGGTTGTTAGTTTTTCTGAGCCTTATAAGGAACGGCGTAGTTCTTCGGGGCGTCGCTTGCCTTTGCATATTTCCAATGCCCGGACATCTTCTTCTCTAGTGGGGCGTTGTCCTTGATGCAAGTAAAACGAGAGCCGACTTCATTTTCAATAATGAAGATCCGATTGAACTCGTGCCGCGTCTGAACAATGTGACAATCATCGTGATCGATACCAAAAACATCTTTGTATACCAATATCGTTATCTCCTTTGCATTGACTTTACATGGAACCTAATTTACAAGGCTTAACAGACAGTCTACACCTCTATTATAAACCTCAACCAGAGTGCGTAAACCGTTTTGTTTCAGAAAAGTGAAAAATTGGGTGTAGTGTGGAGAATGTTGCAGGTGCGGATTGCGGGGTTAATTTGTGCTGAATCATGGTTCAGATGTGCTGGCTTTTAAGTTCAAGAACAGCTAGCTGAGACCCAGTGGAATAAGACGAGCAGTAGGTCAATTAACTGGCACGCATTAACTTTCACGGCTGCTGAATAACAATTCGCATAACGCAGAGTGGCTCGATATTCATCGTAAAATGGTTGGAACTGTTATCTTGGTTGGCCAACGATGCTGATTTGGGTGGGTCGCGCTCAGATGAGCCAATTTTGCCGATCAAGGCCAAAATAAAAGTAGGCTAAACGTTGATATCATAACGTTTAGCCTACTTTTATTTATTTATCCGACGTCGACTTATCACCCGCACGGGGATCGAACCCGTAACTCCGCCTTGAGAGGGCGACGTCTTAACCAATTTGACCAGCGGGCACAAATTCATTTATTATCTTACCGAATGATAAGGCACTTGTCAAATGAATTATGAGCGTCGCCAACGAAAAATAGTGACGATGACTAGACCGATGAAAAGCAGTAGGCAATACGCCACACTGCACCAGAAGACAAACGTTAATAATTGTGGTAATAAAAAATTACGCATCACGGCTAAACCAATTGCAGTCACCGCCCAGACGATCAGTTGCTGGCGAAAATGATTAAATAGCCGATCAAGTTCTGTCTTTGACAAGTCCTCACCTTCCTGTTGACTAGTTTAGTTGATGACCGTGGTCGAGTACAAGAAAAAATCCAAAAAAACTGCATAAAATTTCAGCAAAGTCTTGACAGTATTTGATGGAAAAGTTACTATTAAATAGTTGTTATTGGGTATTCGCCAAATTGGTAAGGCAGCGGACTCTGAATCCGTAATTTACTGGTTCGAGCCCAGTATACCCAATTGAATCAAACGGATAATCCCAGCTAGCGCCTTGCTTAGCTGGGATTTTTTTACATCTATTTTCTGGTTCTCCGTCAAGCGAACGGTTAGTGTGACGAGTGAACATGGACTGTAGCAGTCCAACGATCACGCAAGCCGGATTTGATTTGCCAAATTAGCACCAATAATCGACCAACTGAATAAAGACTGGCTTTACTTCGCCCCCGTCAGCAGCCCTTCAAAGACCGTTAGCGACATTCCAGGTGTGACCCGCTGGCGAGTTAAGTTGTATGGTGACTGCGTGCTAGTAGCGATTCCTGGCGCGGTTGAGAGGGCGTACTGGTAGCCGGCCTGTTGATCCGCTCTGATTGTCTGCTGGTTCGCCCGGCCAGCTGGATAACAGATGACCGCCGTCTTTTGATGCAAGTTTTGATCCAGCCACTTTTTGGAGCTAGTGAGTTCGCTCAGTTGGACTTGGTAAGTTAAGTTGTTAAGATCCAAATGGCGCACGGTGTGGCTTTGAAAATCAACGACGCCCGAAGCTTTCATCCGTTGGGCGTCTGCAAGCGTCAAATGATTCTTCTTATTAGTAAAGCCGGTAATGAAGTTGATGGTCGCGTGTTGGTTGGTCTGTTTTAAAATCGGCCAAGCTGCCGTTAGATTGTCCTTATAACTATCATCAAGCGTGATCCATACGATTTTTTGCTGCGGAACGCGATGTGTTTTGAGCGCGTAGACGGCTTCATCGGCGGTCAGCGTGCGGTACCCGTGGCTTTTCAGATAGGTCATCTGGGTGCGAAATTCGCTTGCTGGGACGCGCAGCTGGTTGCCGCTAGAAATGCTGTGATACATTAAAATTGGTAAGTGGACGACTTTGACGGTATGCCAGTGGCGATACGGATTAGCTGTGGAATGGTGCTGAGTGGCCTTCTGCGTGCGTTTAGTGGTGACTCGTGATGTCTGACTGGATTGACTGCTAAGTGGTCTTAGTTGCGGTCGTAGCGGCCTGACAGCCTGATAAAAGGCCCAGTCCGAGTGCCAGACTGAGTAACGTTTTGATTCCCCGAATAGTCATGTTGTTCCCCCCATAGTGTAATGACTGATCATATTAATTCTCATTTTAATCGATATCTGGCCGTTGCGCGATAATAACTGTACTATTGTTAAAATAACTTCCTTAATAATTAAGAAAGCCATAGTCCCATTATTAATTCGTTAAGGCGATTAAGAAAGCCTAATTGCCGTCGCTTTCGTGCCAGACTTCCGTTAAGCTTAGCACTTAACTTAATTAATACGAGGGGGAGTCGCATGATGAAGAAAAAGGGGTTATTGGGTTTAATTGCATTGGTGGGGGTGTTCGGTGTTGGACTCGGTATCTTGAGTCCAGCCTTGACGAAGGATCGGGGCGATGAGTTCGCGATGGCGTTGGATAATGTCAATCCGCTGGTCGCTGAAACGACCGTCTACGGGCTGACGAATCAGCCTAGCGACCATCACTTGGGTCAGATGGGGGAGAATGTCTACACCTATCGTCTGCGGACTAGTGACGGTCAGGGTAAGCGGCGGTGGTTAACGTTTACCGCGGACCACCGTCTAAAACAGCGGCACTATTTAAAAATCGACACCAAGGGCCAAAATGTGAATTCGTGGCAAGCGGTCACGGTGAGTGCGGTCCCACAACGCGCACGACAAGCCTTAAAATCATGATTAGACCAGCGTCTGACTAGCCATGTTGCTAGCAGGCGCTTTTTTTGAGGCGTAACGACCGGCCTTAAAGAATTCTTAATACCTTTTAGGTGCCAATTAGTGGTCAGTGCGTTACAATAGTTTGCGTGAGACTTGTAAAGATGGTTGACAAGATGACCGTTTTTCGTTAGATTAATATACTGCATTATTAATTTAATAATGAATGAAGGGGAGCGTGTAAATGCTTAAAATAGCAAAGGGTCGGATTTCTTATTCCGCGGTGATTGGCGCGATTTTATTTATGATCGTGCAAGTTATTGCGACCTTAAATCTACCTAGTTTGACATCTAATATTGTGAACAACGGGGTTGCCACTGGTGACATTGATTATATCTGGAAAATCGGATTTGAAATGATCGGATTTTCATTATTATCTGTCGTGGCGGCCTTTGGAAACGTCTTCTTGGCGGCGCGGTCTTCCCAACAATTAGGGAAGAACTTGCGGTCAGATATTTATAAGAAGGTCATCAACTTTTCTAATGATGAATTTGATAAAGTTGAGACGTCTTCACTGATTACGCGGACGACTAACGACGTGGTTCAAATCCAAAACGTTGCCATGATGGCACTGCGGATGATGATCATGGCACCAATCATGCTGGTTGGGGCGAGTTTCTTGGCCTACACCAAGAGTCATGAACTCACTTGGATCTTCGTGGTGTCGATTCCAGTCTTGTTGATTTTTATTGGTTTGATCATGGCGTTTGCCATTCCACTCTTCCGGGCGATGCAAACTAAGACCGACCGCATTAACTTGGTCTTTCGTGAAGGCTTGACCGGAGTCCGGGTTATTCGGGCCTTTCGTCAAGATAAATTCGAACAGAATCGTTTCGAAGATGCCAACCAAGATTACACGCAGAATGCCATTAAAGTTAATACGATCGTTGCCTTGGCTTATCCTGTCATGACCTTGATCATGAGTGCAACCAACGTCGCAATCGTCTGGTTTGCTGGTCAATTGATCAGTAGCCAAACCATGCAAGTCGGGAACATGATTGCCTTTATGACTTACGCCATGCAAGTGCTGATGAGCTTCATGATGCTGGCGATGGTGTTCGCCTTCATTCCACGGGCGGCTGCTTCAGCTTCCCGGATTCAAGAAGTCTTAAATATTGAACCTAAAATTACTGATCCTGATAAAGCCACGACTTTGCCTGCAACGACGGAACATACGTTGGAATTCGACCATGTCGACTACCGGTATCAAAGTGCGGAACAGTTGGCGTTAGCCGATATTGATTTCAAGGCGCACTCTGGTCAAACTGTGGCGATTATTGGGGGAACTGGGTCTGGGAAGACGACCTTAGTCAACCTGATTCCACGGTTCTATGATATCGAAAATGGGTCGATCAAGCTCGATGGGACGGATGTCCGTCAGTTGAAACTAGCTGATTTACACCAGGCAGTCTCATTTGTGCCCCAAACAGCGACGCTATTTACGGGGACGATTCGAGAAAACATGCAGTTCGGGAATGAACATGCCACCGATGATGAAATCTGGCATGCACTCGAAATTGCCCGTTCGACTGATTTCGTCAAAGAAGAAGGCGGGCTTGATGCCCACGTTGAACAGGGCGGGGGTAACTTCTCTGGTGGTCAACGGCAACGGTTAGCGATTGCCCGTGCGCTCGTCAAACATGCCTCAGCTTACGTCTTTGATGATTCGTTCTCCGCCTTGGACTTCAAGACGGATGCCCAACTGCGGGCCGAATTACGGCAAGATAAGCAGATTCAACAGAGTGTCGTGGTCATCGTTGCGCAACGAATCGCAACGGTGGCGGATGCTGACTTGATTCTGGTTCTCGATAACGGCAAATTAGTCGGTAAGGGGACGCATGCTGAATTGAAGGCTAATAATGAAGTTTATCAAGAAATTATGAAGTCACAATTACGAGAGGAGGATCAGCTGTAATGAGTGAGAAGAATACCAGTACAAAACCGGCACGTCCAGCTGGCGGACATGGCCCTGGTGGTCACGCTGGCTTAGTTGAAAAGCCTAAGAGTTTTTGGAAAACGGCGATTCGGTTGATGCGCTACATGTCAGATCGGTGGGTCGGCTTAGCCGTCGTCATGATTTTTGCCATTGCATCTGTTATCTTCCAGATTCGGACGCCTAAGATTTTAGGGAAAGCAACCACCGAAATCTACAAAGGGATTATGAAGGGTGCTGCGCAACAGAAGGCTGGGATCAGCCAATCCGGCTATCCAATCAACTTTGAAAAAATCGGGCAGATTATTCTGATCGTCATTATCATGTATTTAGCCTCAGCACTGTTCAACTTTATCCAACAATATATCATGACCCGGATCTCACAACGGACCGTTTATAAATTACGGCGTTCGTTTAAGGGGAAGATGCAAAAAGTCCCGATTTCATACTACGATACCCATTCGAATGGGGATATCATGAGTCGGGCTGTCAACGATATGGATAACATCGCCAATACCCTGCAACAAAACCTGACGCAGGCGGTAACCAGTACGGTGACCTTTATTGGGACACTGTGGATGATGATTTCCATTAGTTGGAAGTTAACCTTGATCGCGCTTGTGACGATTCCACTGAGTGTTGTGGTCGTTGGTGTGATTGCACCGAAGTCACAAAAATTCTTTGGCACGCAACAAAAGAGCTTGGGGTTACTGAACAACCAAGTTGAAGAAAACTATGCCGGTCACGTGGTCATCAAGAGTTTCAATAAGGAACAAGATGCCATCGATGACTTCGAAGTTCAAAATGAAAACTACTACCAATCTGCATGGAAAGCCCAATTTATTTCTGGGATCATTATGCCGTTGATGATGTTTTTGAACAACATTGGCTACGTGTTTGTCGCCATTATTGGTGGGATCGACGTTGCCAATGGGAAGGTCTCATTAGGGAACATCCAAGCCTTCCTTCAATACACGCAACAGTTCTCACAACCGATTTCACAAATGGCCAACTTATTGAACACGATTCAATCGACGGTCGCTTCTGCCGAACGGGTCTTCGAAGTCTTAGACGAAGAAGAAATGAAGCAGACCAAGTCGAACTTGCCAGCTGAAACGGATACGGATAACCTGATTAGCTTGCAACACGTCCAATTCGGCTATACCGACAACGATCTGTTAATGAAAGATTATAATCTGGATGTGAAACGTGGTCAGCAAGTCGCCATTGTTGGGCCAACTGGGGCCGGTAAGACGACCATCATCAACTTATTGGAACGCTTCTATGATATTAAGGGCGGTTCAATCAAGTTGAATGGGACGGATACCCGCGACTTAGACCGTGAAGATTTGCGGTCACATTTCGCGATGGTGCTCCAAGATACATGGCTGTTCACTGGGACGATTTTTGACAACTTGAAGTATGGGCGTGAAGACGCGACGGATGATGAGATTTATGCCGCTGCTAAAGCCGCGCACGTTGATAGTTTTGTTCGGAAATTACCAGATGGTTATCAAACTGTGCTGAACGAAGAAGCCTCAAACATTTCGCAAGGACAACGGCAGTTATTAACGATTGCCCGGGCATTTGTGGCGGACCCTGAAATTTTGATCTTGGATGAAGCGACGAGTTCGGTCGATACGCGGACTGAAGTTCATATCCAACACGCAATGGAACGGCTCTTAAAGAATCGGACGAGCTTCGTGGTCGCACACCGCTTGTCAACGATTCAAGATGCCGACAACATCATCGTCATGAACCATGGTTCCGTGGTCGAAACCGGGAATCACGAACAGTTGATGGCGAAGAATGGCTTCTACGCCGACCTATATAATAGTCAATTTACCGGTAATATTAGTCTCAGCTAAAGGAGGGGTGTCAATTGTTCCGGAAAACAGCATTAGTTGCCGTAACTGCCGGTGTGCTTACAGTCTTGTTAGCAGGCTGTGGTAAAACGACGTTATCGACAACGAAAACCACTTACAAACAGAATGGGCTGGTTGCGGCCGTGAAGGGTAAAGCCAATACGAAAACGGTTCACTACCAGCTTAATGGCGGTCAACAAAAGACAGCGAATGTGCATAATCATACGTTCGTTATTCAAGTTCCGACTAAGACGACCCGCCAAGCGGTCAAGATCAAAGCCGGTTCTGATTCAAAGACCGTCCACATAGCTGGGGCTAAAAAGCTCGCCAGTTATCAAAAGATGGCGACAACTTATAATCAAGCACTGATTGCCTCGAAATTAAGTAAGGCGGACCAGAAGAAAGCCCAGAAATTGCAGGCGGAAGGTGCCGCACTTAAGAAGCAGCAGGCCACGATTCAGGCCAAGGTCAAAAAAGCTGAAGCGCAACTCAAAGCTGGCGGGACTGGCGCAACCACGGCGGCTCAAACGTTACAAGCACAACAAACTGCCGCAGCTAAATTGAAGACCCAAGCGGCCAGTCTGCAGACGAGTCAACAAGCCGTTGCGGCAGCCATGAAGACTGCCAAACAAAAGGTCAAGTCGCAGTTGTTGCCGACTAAGACGCCTAGCGATGGGTTGAGTAACGTCCTGACGACCAAGGATTATAAGATTCGGATGAACGTTCAAAAGGGTGATGTGATGGGCGCAGCGATGATCGTGCCAACCAAGGCCTTTAAGAACAAGACCCGTCAAAAGAACTTCGGAACCGCGTTTGCATTAATGGCGACGACCACTGGTGCCAATGCCAAGACGGTGATGAAGCAGTTCCAAAAGGAAACGAAGGACAATAGTAGTACGACGACCACCATCGATCCAATCACCTCTAAGGGTGTGCGGTTTACGATTGGCGTCTCCGCTTCGGATTTATACATTTTCATGACGAAGTAGGTTAGACTTAAAAGCACCGTTTAGCTCCGCCCAAGATTTGGGTAGGTGAACTAAACGGTGCTTTTTTGGCGTACGTATACACAGGGCTTTTGTTGATTAATCGCAATGCCACACACTATTCAAATGAAAGTTCCAAGAAATACATTTTCTTAGCCGGGAGATGCGCGGATGAAACCCAGACTTCGTGGTAATTCGGTACCTTTTTTTCCGTATAATCGAAGAAGAAGTCTAGCAGGTTCCCATTTTTAGCAACGAAGTCATCTTGAAACCGATTGACTAATAATTTGTTGTCGGGAAAATAAATTTCAGGGTTAGCAACCTTGACACTGTCTGGGATGGCCATCCGCACGACATTCGTGTATTCTGGCTGTGTAAAGGTGATTTCAGCCGGATGATGGGCGATATAGAACATGACGTTATAAATTGAATCTGAATTACTAGCCACGACGAACCAGTCCTTTGCTATATTTACCCCCATTATACCAAAAATTGAGTCAAACGTTGAAAATGTTTCATTCCCCCTTGACAAAGTTCTAATTAACCATTAATCTTTTAATTAAATTCAAATTAATTAATTTGGAAATTACATATGAAAGAAGTCGAAATATATGGCAGACGTACAATTGGACTGGAACAACTTAGGATTCGAATATCGTAACCTTCCTTACCGTTACCGCGCGTATTGGAAAGATGGTGACTGGTATAAGAAAGAATTAACCGGAGACGCAACCTTACATATCAGTGAAGGATCAACCGCGTTACACTACGGCCAACAAGATTTCGAAGGCTTAAAAGCTTATCGGACAAAGGATGGCAGTGTCCAGTTATTCCGGCCAGACCGTAATGCTGCTCGAATGCAAACGAGTTGTGAACGGTTATTAATGCCACAAGTGCCAACCGACATGTTTGTGGACGCCGTTAAACAAGTCGTTAAGGCGAACCAAGATTACGTCCCACCATATGGTACTGGCGCAACGTTATACTTACGGCCACTCATGATTGGGGTCGGTGGTAACATTGGTGTGCATCCAGCTGACGAATATATCTTCACCGTCTTTGCGATGCCCGTTGGGAGCTACTTCAAAGGTGGCATGACGCCCACGAACTTCACCACTTCTGAATATGACCGTGCTGCCCACAAAGGGACCGGTGCTTATAAAGTTGGTGGGAACTACGCTGCCAGCTTATTCCCAGGTCAAAAGGCCCACGCTGATGGCTTCTCAGACTGTGTTTACTTAGACCCCGTTGAACATCGTAAGATTGAAGAAGTTGGTTCAGCGAACTTCTTTGGGATTACCAAGGACGGCACCTTCGTGACACCAAAATCACCATCAATTTTGCCTTCAGTGACGAAGTACTCATTACTCTACTTAGCTGAACACAAATTCGGCATGAAGACTGAACAAGGCGATGTTTACATCGATGACTTAGACCGTTTCGCTGAAGCTGGTGCCTGTGGGACTGCTGCCGTTATTTCACCAATTGGTGGTTTGGAACATCAAGGTAAGTTACACGTCTTCTACAGTGAGACGGAAGTTGGCCCAGTTACCAAGAAGTTATACGATGAATTAACTGGGATTCAATTCGGCGACCGTGAAGCACCTGAAGGCTGGGTTCAAAAGGTTGATTTAGACTAATTTTTAAACATTAAATGACGACTTTGGTCGGTTCGTAATTCGAACGCGACTGAGGTCGTTTTTTGGATACTAATTCGGTCTTGAAATCATTTGCAACGATAACAAAGACCGGGGGTTCCTAATTGGCCAAAAGAGGGTGGTCAAGCGATTATGGTTAGGTTAAGATTATTGAGGATCCTGCGAGCAGGACGGGGAACGCGTTACAATAAAAGGAGACGAATGGGCGGATGAAAGTATTGAATCGGCATTGGCAAGTTATTGAATGGGCAAGTACGGTGGTGCTAGTCGCGTGTACACTCGGCTATCAACATCAGCTGCTGTCCAAACCTTGGTCACTCGTGATTGGCGGCATTGCGCTTGGCTGTTACTGGTTAGTGGTTCTACCACGGCTGTTTCGGCGAGCATGAGGCTGATTGCTGAGGTCAAGTGCCGCCAGCTGAGGACCGCTGGAAACAGTGCGAGTTAGCGTAAATTCGCTATTGTGGAAGCATCCTAGGCCGGCTTACAGGCATTTCTGACAACGTTGGAACGCGATGGGCATCTGCCAGTATTGACGGTCAGGCCTGAAAATTGGAACAGGGCGTCTATTCTGACGAACAAGCAACCAACTAGATAGCACGCTTTAACCATGCTTCATAACCAATGAACTAGCTCATCCGTAATGGTTGTATCTGTACAACAAACGGTATGAAGTCGGCTGCGGTCTGCCATGTTAGGGCGTTAGCCAAGCGATAAATTTGAGAGAGAATGAGTGATTTAATGGTGAATTTTGAGAGAACTGAAGCTCAGATTGCAGCGATGGTGGCGCAAAAGGTGATACCGGGCGCTAGCTATGCATTGATTGATGGCGAGCAGGTCATTGAACGGCAAGTGGGTGTGGCACAGTTGCAACCGACGACTAAGCCGATTTGGCCACACGCCGTTTATGATTTGGCATCGGTGACGAAGGTCGTAGGAACGACTACGGTGGCCTTACAATTGTTGGCGGCTGGAAAATTAGACCTGGATCGGCCAGTTCATGACTATTTACCAACATTACAGTCCACGACCGTCACGATTCGCAACTTAATGACCCATACGAGTGGTTTAAGCGGGTATATCCCGAATCGTAATGCGTTGGGGGCAACGGCGTTATTGGCTGCAGTTCAGCAGTTACCGCTTAGCGAACGTAATCGAAATCATCGCGTGGTTTACACGGACTTAGGGTTAATTTTGATGGGCTTGGTCATTGAACAGGTCTATCATCAGCCAGTCCAGCAAGTCATCACAGAACGGGTTATTAAGCCGTTAAACTTGCCAGACGCGACATTTAAGCCAAACCCACAGCAAGCGATTCCGACGACGTATACGGAAGCAACGGGGCTATTACAAGGAATCGTGCATGACCCGAAAGCCCGAGTGTTAGGCGAGCACTGTGGGTCAGCAGGGCTATTTGCGAGTGTGGCTGACTTGGTCCGGTTTTCACAGTTGATGCTGGGCCAAATTACGGTTCCAGAAGTGTTGGAACCGGAGACCATTGCGAGTTTGTATCAAGACTGGACGCCGAATCACCACTTGCGGCGGAGCTTTGGTTGGAATCTCTGGCACCGTGCAGCGGGCCAACAACCGGTCATTTTTCACACCGGGTATACCGGCACGTTGTTGATGCTCGACCGTCAACGGCAACAGGGGCTGGTCTTCTTATCAAATCGCGTTCATCCGGTTGCTAATAATCAGCAGTTTTTACCAGCGCGGCGGCGCTTGATTGCGGCCTGGTTGGCGGATACGGTTACAAAATTGCCGCTCTAGTTTCACAACCGCTTTCATATATGCTAAACTTTAAGTATCAAATTCAGCAATGGAGTGAGTAGATCTTATGAGTGAACCGTACTTTTTAAAGCCAGTGTTTCATGAAAAAATTTGGGGTGGCACGAAATTACACGATGATTTCGGCTATGATATTCCGAGCGACCATACCGGTGAATGTTGGGCAATTTCGGCGCATCCACATGGCCCAGCCACGGTTGAAAACGGCCCGTATGCTGGCATGACCTTGGATCAAGTCTGGGCAAAGCATCGCGACGTCTTTGGTAATGCCAAGGGGGATGTGTTCCCACTATTAACTAAGATTTTGGATGCGAGTGAAGATTTGTCGGTTCAAGTTCATCCGGATGACGCCTATGCGGCCGAACATGAACATGAACTTGGCAAGACGGAATGCTGGTACGTCATTGCTGCAGAACCAGGTGCAACGATGATTTACGGCCATCATGCCAAGACCCGCGAACAACTTGCCGAATGGATCAACAATGGCGAATGGGACAAGCTATTACGGCGAGTTCCCGTTAAAGCCGGCGATTTTCTCTACGTGCCATCGGGAACGATTCACGCGGTCGGGAAGGGCATCATGGTCTTAGAAACCCAACAGAGTTCCGATACGACTTACCGGCTCTATGACTGGGATCGGGTTGATAAGACGACTGGCAAGAAGCGCGAATTGCACTTACAACAGTCAATCGACACGACCAATGTGCCACACCATGATCCGGACTTAAATATCACCACGACTCAGGTCGGCGATGCGACTGTCACGACTTATGTTCAATCACCATTCTTTAGCGTTTGGCAATGGCGATTGACGGATGGGCAAGCTACCTTTAATCGCGGTAAGGCACCTTACACCTTAGTTTCCGTCTTGGATGGTGACGGAAAGATCACGGTCGACGGGAAAGATTATCCATTGCATAAAGGTGTTCACTTCATGTTGCCATACGATGTGAAACAGTGGACCTTGTCAGGTGATTTACAAATCATTGCCTCAGAACCTGGCGAAAAAGCTTAATTAGTTAAACCCCTGATGGGATAAAAAAGATTGATATTGGCGTTTGCCGATAGCAATCTTTTTTTACTGATTAGACTGATACTATCAGTTTGTTAGTTATTGCTATCAAAAAGTATATAAATATTTATTATAACTTTAAGGGGTTTGCTAATGTTAACGCTTACATCGGTCGTGTGCAATCAATAGGTTTTGTTGGGATGATTCTAGTCGAAGTGTTGCTTGAATGTGATGCAAGTCGATTGGCTAACTGTTAATTTGTCATGCGGGCACCAGTCCAATAGCCCTATCAGACCAGGGTTGTGACGTGCTTGAAGGTGAAAAGTGGACGGCAATGGCTTGTCGGGTATTCAGCACCAGCCTGGGTGAGGGTAAGCGCTAATGATCCGAAACAAAAAACTCGCTGTCAGCATGAGTCATGGCTGCTGACAGCGAGTATAAAATAATTTGTAATAAGATTAATTCGAGTTAACGTCACGGCACGAAATATCAGTGATTGGTAATGGCCAGACCGATTCTAACTCACAGCACAGGATACGTGTTTACGGCTTAACGACCACGTTTTTCGTTAAGTCTTCGTTCAATTGATCCAAGGCGTCGAAGTTGGCATCCGGATATTTGCGTTGTAGCGCCAACTTCAAGATCCGTTTGGCGAGCGCTTCATTGCGGGCTAAGATTGGACCGTGGAAGTATGAGCCAAAGGTATTCTTGTAGATGACACCTTCAGACTGGTCCTTACCGTTGTTCCCGTTGCCTTGGAGCACCTTGCCAAGCGGACGTTCACCTTCGCCCAGGAAGGTCATGCCGTTGTGGTTTTCGAAACCGTAGTAAGTCTGGTGGGTCTCGGCGTTTTCAATCGTGATGTTACCGATGAAACGGTTGTTGTCCTGGCTCAGTGTGTAATGATCAAGAGCACCGATGCCGGCGATTTTTTCACCATGGGCGCCAATGTAGTAATGGCCAAGCATCTGGAAGCCACCACAAATAGCCAACAGCGGACCACCCGCTTCAATGTAAGCCGTCAACGCGTCCTTTTTAGTTTGTAAGTCCTTCGAGACAATCGTCTGCTCGTAGTCCTGACCGCCTCCAAAGAGGGCAAAATCGTAGGCGGCCGGGTCAAATGGATCATCTAAGCTGACTAAATCAACGGTAATGTCAGCGTCCACCGCCTTGGCGTAGTACCGCATGGCGAGAATGTTACCAATATCGCCATACGTGTTCATCAGGTCGCCGTAGAGGTGTGCGGCGTGTAAAGTATAAGTCATTATGCCATCCCTCCATCAATAATGCCTTGACTGGCAAGTTGTTTACGCAATTGCAGCATTGCCGTATAAGTCGCCACGACGTAAACTTGCTTGGTTGGTAATTTTTGAATTGCTGCCGTCATTTCCGTCAAATCTGGAATGATGGTGAGCTGGTCTTCAGGGACGCCAGCGACTTTAAGTCGGAACGTGATATCGCGGTAACGTTCGCCACCACTAATGAAAGCTGGAATGTTCAGCGATGGTAATTTTTCGAAGTCGCCATCCCAGATCCAGCTCGTGTCGATCCCATCCGCATAGTTGGCGTTGAGTAAGGCCGCAAACGAGAAGGGCCGGTCGTCGGTACTGATCGTTTGCAAAACTTGGTTCAGGCCGACTGGGTTTTTGACCAAAATGAGTGTGACATCTTTATCGCCGACGTGGAACGTTTCTTGACGCCCGAAGACTTGTTCGTCGTTGTCGCTGAGTGCGTGAGCGATCTTAGCTGGGCTGACGTCCATGAACCGACCGACTGCGTAGGCAGCGAGCGCGTTGTAGATGTTATATTGACCGCCGATGTTCAGGTGCATGGCCTGACCATTGATTTCAAAATCTGAACTCGTTGGTGTCATGGCAGTCAAGGCGTTCAGTTTGTAAGTCAACTGAGGCCGCTCAAAACCGCAGTTGGGACAGAAGTACTTGCCCATGTTGCTGTAGGTGCGGCTGTGATAACGCAAGATGTGCTGACAACGTGGACACAGCAGGCCGTCCGTATTGGCTGGTGCTTGTTGGTCATGGTCAGCTTGGTAGTCAAAGCCGTAATACAGGATTGGATTTGGCAACGGTTTGGCATTGAATAACGGCAAGTCACCATTAGCGATGATCGTCGCTTCGGGTGCCAGCGCCACGCCGTCCAGAATCTTTTGATAAGTCGTGTAGATTTCACCATATCGGTCCATTTGGTCACGGAAGATGTTGGTGAACACGAACGCTTTGGGTGTAATGTACTTGGTGACCATAATCACGTTGGCTTCGTCGACTTCGAGCACGGCGAGGGGCTTTTGGTGCGCTTTCGGGGCCGTTAAAAAGGTCGTGACGATGCCTTGTTTCATATTTGATCCGCTTGGGTTGGTTAAAATATCAGGGTACTGTTCACGTAAAACCTTGACCGTCAATGCAGTCGTTAACGTTTTACCATTCGTCCCAGTGATGACGATGACGTCGTAGTTTTTGGCGAGATGCTTTAAGATCGATGGATCAAGCTTCAACGCCAACTTGCCGGGAAGTGAACTCCCACCACCACGAAAGGTGTGTAAAAACCAGTAGGCTGATTTTCCCGTCCAAGTGGCTAATGTACTATTAATTGACATAAGTTATCGGTACCCCTAATTCTTGATTTACCCGTCAATGTGAACAAAACGCTGACTGGGTATGAAAATCATAATTACCGGACGAAATGTCCTACTCTCAAGTATTTTATACTGAACGCCCCTAAAAGAAAAGTGATACTCCTGCCATTTACACGCATATTATCAATTCGTTAATTAGTTTTAATGACAGAATGCTGAAATTCATGCGCAAATCCGCTATAATTGACTAGAAATGTGTAAAAAAGGGGATTAGTCACTTGGCACAGTTATTTTTTCGATATGGCGCGATGAACAGTGGGAAGACCATTGAAATTCTGAAAGTTGCCCATAATTATGAGGAACAGGATAAGTCGGTCATTATTTTAACGAGTGGCTTAGATAATCGTGACGGCGTCGGCTACGTTTCCAGTCGCATCGGACTCAAACGGGAAGCCATTCCGGTCTTCGATGACACCGACGTTTTCGACGTGGTTGAGCGTACCAATCCGGATGCGGCCTGCGTTTTGATCGATGAAGCCCAATTTTTAAAGAAACATCACGTACTGGAACTCGCCAACATTGTCGATAAGTTGAAGATTCCAGTCATGACGTTTGGTTTGAAGAACGATTTTCGGAATGAATTGTTCGAAGGCAGCAAGTACCTATTACTATATGCCGATAAAATCGAAGAGATGAAGACGATCTGCTGGTTCTGTCGTAAGAAAGCCATCATGAACTTACGGTTCCACGACGGCCAGCCAGTCTATGAGGGTGAACAAGTTCAAATCGGGGGTAATGAGGCGTACTACCCAGTTTGTCGCCATCATTATTTTTATCCGCCGAAATTAACAAAGTGAGGAATAGCTGAGAATGGATAAGTTTTTTGATAAATTACAAGCCGTTGCTGATCGGTATGAAGAGCTTGGCGAACTGCTGAGTGATCCCGATGTGATTGCGGATTCACAACGTTTTATGAAGTTATCTAAAGAAATGGGTAACCTGCGTGAAACGGTTGAAAAGTATAACCACTATAAAGAAGTGACGAGTCAGATTGAGGAAAACGATGAATTATTGCATGAAAAGCTCGACGATGAGATGAATGCGATGGTCAAGGACGATTTGAAGAACCTCAACGCTGAAAAGGACCAACTCGAACACGAAATTACCTTGTTGATGCTACCAAAGGATCCGAACGATGATAAGAACATCATCATGGAAATCCACGGTGCTGCCGGTGGTGATGAAGCCAGCCTGTTTGCTGCGGACCTCTTCAACATGTACTCCAAGTATGCTGAACGGCAAGGGTGGCAAGTGGAAGTCGCTGACCGTAACGAAACGGAAGTCGGTGGCTTTAAAGAAATCGTGCTGATTATTTCTGGTGACAAAGTGTACTCCAAGCTGAAGTATGAGAGTGGCGCGCACCGGGTTCAACGGGTACCCGTTACCGAATCTGCCGGACGGGTGCACACGTCAACCGCCACAGTCGGGGTCATGCCAGAAGCCCAAGACGTGGATATTGATATTGATCCTAAAGATATTCGGACCGATGTCTTCCGCTCATCTGGTGCCGGTGGTCAGCATATTAACAAGACCTCTTCAGCGGTGCGGATGACCCACTTACCAACAGGAATCGTCGTTTCGATGCAAGACCAACGTTCACAACAACAGAACCGGGCCAAAGCCATGGAAATCTTGCGTGCGCGGGTCTATGACTACTATCAATCGCGGGAACAAAATGAGTACGATGCTGAACGTAAATCAGCTGTCGGGACCGGGGACCGTTCTGAACGGATCCGGACTTATAACTTCCCACAAAACCGGGTGACGGATCACCGAATCGGTTTGACGTTGAACAAATTAGACCGGGTCATGAACGGTGAATTAGACGAAGTTATCGATGCATTAGTCTTAGCGGACCAGGCTGAAAAGATGGAGCGCTTAACCAATGAATAAGCCACAACAGCCGACCTATTTTGAAGCCCAGCAGTGGGCTTCTTTTTGTCTTAAAACGGCAAAGTTGCCAACTGATAGTGCCCGTTTCTTGCTATTAGGATTGAGCCAGCTGGACCAGACGCAGCTCTTGATCCATTATCGTGAGAGTTTGCCAACGTCAATTTGGCAAGCCTACCAGCAGGGCATCGCACGCGTCGTGGCTGGGGAGCCAGTCCAGTACGTCTTGGGCAGGGCGCCTTTTTATGGCTTAGAGTTGCAAGTTGATCCCGCAGTTCTTATTCCTAGGGTTGAGACCGAAGAACTGGTAGACTGGATTTTGACCGATGATGCAGCCACTGATACCCCGCTGCGGGTCTTAGATATCGGCACTGGCTCGGGGGCAATCGCCCTGGCGCTCAAGCACGAACGTCCAAGCTGGCAGGTGACGGCGAGTGATGTCTCCTTAGCGGCGTTAGCGGTCGCCAAACGCAATGCTGAACAGCTCGCGCTTGACGTGAGCTTTGTCCAAAGTGACTTATTGCAGTCGGTTGCGGCCAAACCATTTGACGTGATCGTCAGTAATCCGCCGTACATCGCAACGGATGAAAAAGAAGTCATGGATGCTAGTGTCTTAGCCTATGAACCACAAACGGCCTTATTCGCGGCTCATGACGGTCTAGCACTCTATGAGCAACTGGCCGCGACAGTCGCACCACATTTAACGGCAGCTGGACGCTTATACTTAGAGTTCGGCTATCATCAGGGACCAGCAGTCCAGCGCTTGTTCCAACAAGCACTGCCAACTGCAAAAGTGACCCTGCGTCAAGACATGGCTGGACACGACCGCATGTTGCGGGTGGTTCAACCTGGGTAGGTCAGGTGAATTGAAATTAGTTATTGTGTTGTGCTAAAAATGATTAAAACGTGCCGGGAAACTGGATTCCTGTTCGTCAGCCGGTGAGCGTCCGAGTCCGACTTCCGGGGCCGGCTGCTTTGAATTTAAAAATCAGCACGTTTTATTCATGATTCATGACAAATTAGCACTAATAATGCACATTAAATTGTTAATCACAAATTATAAATACAATAAAGTAGAGGAATCAGTAATTATGGAAACCAAAGTATTTAAGCCGGATGAAATTCCAGCTGCCGCGGCGTTGTTAGCTGCGGGGCAACTGGTGGCTTTTCCAACCGAAACCGTGTATGGCTTAGGTGCGGATGCCACGAATGTTGATGCGGTCAAGCAAGTCTATCGCGCGAAGGGGCGGCCGAGTGATAATCCGTTGATCGTCCACGTTGCCGACGTGGCGACAGTTGAACGGTTTGCAATGCCGTTATCAGAGGCAGCCAAGAAGTTGATCAAAGCCTTTTGGCCCGGACCATTAACGATGATTTTTAAGTTGAAGCCCAACGCACTTGCCACTGAAGTGACGGGTGGTTTACAGACCGCCGCTTTTCGTAATCCGGATAATGCTGCGACCTTGGCTTTGATTCGGGCGGCTAAGACACCGATCGTGGGGCCGTCTGCCAATACGTCTGGTAAACCAAGTCCGACCTTAGCTGAACACGTTTATCATGATTTGAACGGCAAGATTGCCGGCATTCTGGATGATGGCCCAACTAAAGTCGGCGTAGAGTCGACTGTCTTGGACCTGTCGACTGACCAGCCTGCGATTTTACGGCCCGGCGCCATTACGCCGGAAGCAATTGAAGCTGTGATTGGCATGCCCGTTCAGACCGAAGCTCATCACGTCGGGGCCACTGAAGTTCCTAAAGCACCGGGGATGAAATACAAGCACTATGCGCCGAATGCACAGGTTTATATCGTTGATCGTTCGGAAGATTGGCCACAAGCTTTAGACTGGGCAGCGCAACAAAACGTCCCGATGGGGGTCATGGCGACGGATGCAATTTTGAATAAAAACCAGATTCCGTCAAATTGCGAACAATTCTCGCTTGGAACTGATATTCAATCGGCAAGCCAACGACTGTTTGCCGGCTTACGACACTTTGATACGGAAACGGAAATTAAGGATATCCTCTGCCAAGCCTTTGAAAATAAAGGGTTGGGGCTAGCTTACATGAATCGCTTAAATAAATCTGCCGGACAGACCCATTTTAGTGTATAATAATTGCAAGTCGGGAAAACCCGAAAGTTGTCACTTGTGAAATGGAGGAGATTTATTCATGAATTACCAAGAACAAGATCCAGAAGTATGGGCTGCGATTAGTAAGGAACAGGCACGGCAACAGCACAACATTGAGTTGATTGCTTCCGAAAATATTGTCTCGAAAGGTGTTCGAGCAGCACAGGGGAGTGTGCTGACTAATAAATACTCCGAAGGTTATCCAGGTCACCGTTTTTACGGCGGTAACGAATATATTGACCAAGTTGAAACTTTAGCGATTGAACGTGCTAAGAAGCTATTTGGCGCGGAATACGCTAACGTTCAACCTCACTCAGGTTCACAAGCGAATGCGGCAGCGTACATGGCATTAATTCAACCGGGCGACCGGGTTATGGGGATGTCATTAGACGCTGGGGGCCACTTGACACACGGCTCGAGTGTTAACTTTTCTGGGAAGCTCTATGATTTCCAAGGATACGGGTTAGATCCTGAGACCGAAGAGCTGAACTATGATGCCATTTTGGCACAAGCAAAGGAATTCCAACCAAAATTAATCGTTGCGGGAGCTTCAGCTTACAGTCGGTTAATTGATTTTAAGAAGTTCCGTGAAATCGCGGATGCGGTTGGCGCACTCTTAATGGTCGACATGGCCCACATTGCTGGTTTGGTTGCAGCCGGACTGCATCCAAACCCAGTGCCTTATGCCGATGTCGTCACGACAACGACCCACAAGACGCTACGTGGTCCTCGTGGTGGGATGATCCTCGCCAAGGAAAAATACGGTAAGAAGATCAATTCCGCAGTTTTCCCTGGCAATCAGGGTGGCCCGTTAGACCACGTGATTGCTGGTAAGGCGATTGCGCTGGGCGAAGACTTACAACCAGAATTTAAAGTTTATGCACAACACATTATTGATAATGCAAAAGCAATGGCGAAGGTCTTTACTGAATCTGACTTGGTTCGGGTCATCTCTGGTGGGACGGACAACCATTTAATGACGATTGACGTCACGAAGTCGGGATTAAATGGTCGGCAAGTCCAAGATTTACTCGATACGGTCTACATCACCGTCAACAAGGAAGCTATTCCAAACGAAACTTTAGGGGCTTTCAAGACCTCTGGCATTCGGTTAGGGACCCCAGCGATTACGACGCGTGGATTTGATGAAGCGGATGCTACCAAGGTTGCTGAATTAATCTTGCAAGCGTTACAAGCGCCGACAGACCAAGCAAACTTGGATGATGTTAAGCAACAAGCTATGGCGTTAACGGCCAAACATCCGATTGATGTTGATTAAGTAATTTATATCAGGTCTGGTTTTTTCTTTCCAAATTAGCTACAATAGAAAGAAATCACTAAGGAGTGTGCGTAGCAACATGGGTAAGTTTGAGGTTTTGGATCATCCGCTCATTCAACATAAATTGACAATTATTCGGGAAAAGAACTGTGGGACGAAAGTCTTCCGGGAAATGGTCAACGAAATTTCAACGTTGATGGCGTACGAAGTATCACGCGATATGCCATTGAAGGACATTGAAATCGAGACACCGATTGCCAAGTCAACGCAAAAAACATTGGCTGGTAAGAAGGTTGCCATTGTGCCGATTTTACGGGCTGGTTTAGGAATGGTCGATGGGTTCTTAAACATGATTCCAGCGGCTAAAGTTGGTCACGTCGGTATGTATCGTGACGAAAAGACGTTAAAGCCAGTCGAATATTTTGTTAAATTACCAAGTGACATTTCACAACGTCAATTGTTTGTCGTTGATCCAATGTTAGCCACTGGTGGTTCAGCCATCATGGCCATGGATATGTTGAAGAAGCGTGGCGCTAGCAATATTAAGTTCATGTGCTTAGTTGCAGCGCCTGAAGGGGTTAAAGCCCTTCGCGACGCACATCCAGACATCGATGTTTATACCGCAGCACTTGATGACCATTTAAATGAAGATGGCTACATCGTTCCAGGTTTGGGCGATGCTGGCGACCGGTTATTTGGTACGAAGTAAGTTGCCATAAAAAAGGTAGCACCATTTCACAAACTTGTGGGGTGGGGCTGCCTTTTTCGTTCACTAATATTTGAAAAAATTCTTACTATATTATAGGACCTGTACAGTGAGAAATAGACTGGATTCATGATTACTTGACTCAGTGAATTTGGATATTGGTTATGAGAGGCTGGCTTTTCTGTGAAGCTTGAATCAGTATCGTTGATGCGTCACAGCATTTAGATATTAGTAAAATCGCCCGTAGATTATTATTTAATTCAGTGGAAACTGAACATTTGGTTAGACAATAAAATTTGCGTTTGTGTCCAATTGAGGTCTTTTGTGTCACGGCCAATGATGCAGATTCCTGGTGATATCCTGTGATACTGATGATTAATAGAATTCAAATATTAGTTAGATTATCGAGCACGAGTCTTACAGTTAAATATCAAATGGACGGTTGGCTATGAATCAACGACCAGTCTATTAAAAGTTGAGTCCGCACATGTCTGCCTTTCGAATACCTGTAATCCGGACTAGGAAGCATCAACAAGAGCATGTTTACGCCAACTCGTTTTATTTTCCAGCGGTCCTAAGCTGGCGCAGTTGACCTTAACTAATCTGCAATACAAACATACCACCGAAAAAGCAAAGACATTTAAACCGTTAGTTGACAAGTATTCAACAGACGAGTACACTAATTGCAATTAAACAGTTCCTTTAAATTAGCTCAGAGAGGCTGATAAGGATGAACGGACGTCGACTTGTAAGGGAGTCAGACGTAATTTCGGACAGCCTAGCCGCTTTGAGTGGTGGGCTGTCTTTTCTTTTTACAATGATTTGATAAAGGGGTGCGTTATGACAAAGAAAGCGGCGTTTCATAATGATGAAGTCGTCTTAGACATTCATGACCGACCAAAATTTGGTAGTTGGTTAGGATTATCCGTACAGCATCTGTTCTCCATGTTTGGGTCGACTGTTCTGGTACCAATTCTGGTTGGATTAAACCCGGGAATCGCCTTATTTAGTTCCGGGGTCGGGACGTTGATGTATATCCTGATTACGCGCGGCAAGATTCCGGCGTACATGGGGTCTAGTTTTTCATTTATCGTTGTTATGCAGTCGCTGATGAAGACGGCTGGTTATCCAGCAATTGCGCAAGGGACGGTCGCCGTTGGGTGCGTCTACTTGCTCGTCAGTCTGTTAGTGACATTGATCGGATCGGATTGGATCGACAAAGCGTTGCCACCAATTGTTGTTGGACCGATCGTTATGGTGATTGGCTTATCACTTGCCAGTACCGCAGCTAAGGACGCGACGATGAATGGCAATAATTATGATTTGAAATATTTTGCGGTTGCGATTGCGACGATGTTATTGACAGTGATCTTTAACATGTATCTGCGGGGCTTTATGAGTTTAGTTCCAATCTTGCTTGGAATCGTCTGTGGTTATATTTTGGCGATCTTAGTCGGAATCGTGGACTTCTCTGGCGTCGAAAAGGCGCACTGGTTTGCGATGCCAGCCTTTCAATTACCATTTATTAGTTACCATCCCGGCATCTACTGGGGGGGCCATTTTAAGTATGGCGCCGATTGCCTTTGTCACGATGTCAGAGCACATGGGCCATATTATGGTCTTGAACAAATTAACCAAACGAAACTTCTTCAAGGATCCGGGACTTAATCACACGTTAGCTGGTGATGGGACCGCCTCAATTATTGCTGGTTTTGTCGGTGGCCCACCTGTGACCTCTTACGGTGAAAATATTGGCGTGCTGGCAATCACTCGGGTTCACAGTATTTACGTGCTCGGTGGGGCGGCCTTCTTCGCCATCGTCTTTAGTTTTGTAGGTAAATTGTCCGCGTTGATTGAAAGTATTCCGTCACCAGTCATCGGTGGTGTCAGCTTCTTACTATTTGGGGTGATTGCTTCCAGTGGGATGCGCATCCTGATTGATAATAAAGTTGATTTTAATCAGAAGCGCAATTTGATGATTGCATCAGCGATTTTGGTGATTGGAATTGGGAATGCTTACTTACAAATCGGTAGTTTTCAATTCAGTGGTTTAGCTGTCGCAACGGTGCTGGGAATCGCCATGAACCTGATACTACCAAAGGTGGCCGTCAACGAGAAATAAATCGATACGTATCTGCTAGAATATGAAAATAAAGTCTAGATGATGAAAATCCAACGATGTGAAAGCTTCATGAAAGCTTGATGTTGTTGGATTTTTGCTGATTGACGAAAAGTTGAAATTATTTTGAATTTTTTCGACGGTGGTGGTATTATTACCTTTGTATTTTGATTAGGGGCGACCCTGATCTACCATTTCGGATTACGATAAAATTGACGTTGCCAGCCGCAACGGTTAAGGTTATCATAGTACCGAAATTAAAGGAAAGAGGTGATATTCAGTGGGTGATCCAGTTCCTACAGTCAAATTCCTTGGGCTGACGTTTAATATCGCGAATGACATCTCAGTAATCGTGACTTGTCTAATTGTGTTCTTGTTTGTATTTTTACTTTCGCGACATATTGCGATGAAGCCCAAGGGTGGACAAAATGTGCTGGAGTGGCTCATCGAGTTCACGAATGGCATTGTCAAAGGTTCTATCAAGGGGAATGAAGCGTCCAACTTCGGTCTGTACGCCTTTACTTTGTTCCTCTTTATCTTCATTGCTAACCAACTTGGATTGTTCATTCATGTTCAAGTCGGCGAGTATACGTATCTGAAAAGTCCGACGGCTGATCCGATCGTGACTTTGACGTTATCGTTTATGACCGTTGCAATTGCGCA
Organism: Lactiplantibacillus plantarum EGD-AQ4; assembly: GCF_000463075.2. Classification (GTDB taxonomy): domain Bacteria; phylum Bacillota; class Bacilli; order Lactobacillales; family Lactobacillaceae; genus Lactiplantibacillus; species Lactiplantibacillus plantarum_A. The sequence continues at coordinate 48,308 of NZ_AVAQ01000052.1, read as the reverse complement.
TGCGGCAGGTGTTCGCAAGAAGGGCATGGGCGGCTATTTGAAAGAATATACGCAGCCTTTCGCAGTTTTCTCGGTTATCAACGTCTTTGAACAATTTACCGATTTTCTAACCTTGGGACTTCGGTTGTTCGGTAATATCTTTGCCGGTGAAATGTTGCTGACAAAGGTTGCTGACTTGGCAAAGAGTAACGGTTGGTTGAGCTATGTATACTCATTCCCAATTGAACTCTTATGGCAAGGTTTCTCAGTGTTTATCGGGAGCATTCAAGCGTTCGTGTTCGTAACCTTGACTTCAGTTTATATTTCTCAGAAGGTTAACGACGAGGAATAGTTTTTAGTTTTTTAATTTTAAGGAGGATACACAGATTATGGGAGCAATTGCTGCAGGTATTGCTATGTTTGGTGCCGCTTTAGGTGCTGGTATTGGTAACGGTTTGGTTATTTCTAAGATGCTTGAAGGGATGGCCCGTCAACCAGAATTATCTGGTCAATTACGGACTAACATGTTCATCGGTGTTGGGTTGATCGAATCAATGCCTATCATTTCCTTCGTTGTTGCTTTGATGGTTATGAACAAGTAATCATTGGTCAACGAGTTCATTTTAATGAAAATGAAAGAAGGAGGTGTCATTAGATGCTCTCGCATTTAATTATCGGTGCATCCGGTCTCTACCTTGGTGATATGTTGTTTATCGGGATCAGTTTCATTGTCTTGATGGCCTTGATCTCAGTTGTTGCTTGGAAGCCCATCACTAAAATGATGGCTGACCGGGCAGACAAGATTGCGAACGATATTGATTCAGCCCAAAAGTCCCGGCAAGAAGCCAGCGACTTAGCTGATCAACGTCGTGATGCGTTGTCACACTCACGCGCTGAAGCCAGTGAAATCGTGGCGGATGCAAAGAAGAGTGGCGAAAAGCAACGCACGACCATTGTTGCCGATGCCCAGAATGAAGCAACACAATATAAACAAAATGCACGCAAGGATATTGAACAGGAGCGTCAGGATGCCTTGAAGAACGTCCAATCAGACGTCGCTGACATTTCGGTTGCGATTGCGACGAAGATCATTAAGAAGCAATTGGATCCGGAAGGCCAACAGGCATTAATTAATTCGTATATTGAAGGGTTGGGAAAGCATGAGTCTTGATAATCTTACAATTGCAAGTCGCTATTCAAAGGCACTCTTTGAACTTGCAGTTGAAAAGGATCAGACCGAAGCATTCCTGGCTGAATTAAAGCAATTACGGCAAGTCTTTGTCGACAACCCGCAATTGGCAGAGGTCCTCTCAGGATCATTGCTTCCGGTTGATCAAAAACAGACAACGTTGTCAACTTTGACTGACCACGCTTCAGAATACATTAAAAACTTTATTCAAATGTTGTATGATTACGGCCGCATGTCGAACTTAGTTGGCATTGTTGACGCGTTTGAAGCACGTTTCGATGAGAGTCGTAAAATAGTGCATGCCGAAGTAACGTCCGCGGTCAAGTTGTCAGATGAGCAAGCTGATGCAATCGCAAAGGCATTCGCCGAACGCGTTGGTGCCAATCAGGTTGTTTTGTCACGTAAAGTCGATGAAGCAATCATTGGCGGAGTAATTGTGAAATCAAATAATCAAACGTTTGATGGAAGCGTTGCGTTACAACTAACGAATTTAAGACGAGCACTCATCAACAATTAGTTTACGAAGAGGTGAAACTTTTATGAGCATTAAATCTGAAGAAATCAGTGCTCTAATCAAACAACAATTAGAAAGTTATCAAACTGAGCTCTCAGTTGCTGAAACCGGTACTGTCACCTACGTTGGTGATGGGATCGCCCGTGCTCACGGACTCGACAACGCCTTACAAGGTGAATTGCTCGAATTCAGTAATGGAGTTTACGGGATGGTACAAAACCTCGAAAGCAACGATGTTGGTATCGTTGTCTTAGGGGATTTTGATGGTATTCGTGAAGGCGATACTGTTAAACGGACTGGCCGCATCATGGAAGTTCCAGTTGGGGATGCCATGATTGGCCGGGTCGTGAACCCATTAGGTCAACCAGTTGACGGCTTAGGTGAGATTAAGACCACGAATACGCGGCCAATCGAACACAAAGCCCCAGGAATTATGCAACGGCAATCAGTTAGCGAACCACTCCAAACTGGGATCAAGGCCATCGATGCCTTAGTTCCAATTGGTCGTGGCCAACGTGAATTGATTATCGGTGACCGTAAGACTGGTAAGACGTCTGTTGCCATTGATGCCATTTTGAACCAAAAAGACCAAGACATGATTTGTGTCTACGTTGCGATTGGTCAAAAGGACTCTACGGTGCGGGCCCAAGTTGAAACGTTGAAGAAGTTAGGGGCGATGGATTATACGATCGTCGTTACCGCCGGACCTTCTGAACCAGCACCATTGTTGTACTTAGCACCTTATGCTGGGGCAGCGATGGGTGAAGAATTCATGTTCAACGGCAAGCATGTTTTAATCGTCTATGATGACCTTTCAAAACAAGCAACGGCTTACCGTGAACTTTCATTGATTCTTCGTCGTCCTCCAGGTCGTGAAGCCTATCCTGGTGATGTCTTCTACTTGCACTCACGGTTGCTCGAACGGGCCGCTAAGTTGAGTGATGAATTGGGTGGTGGTTCAATGACTGCCTTACCAATCATCGAAACGCAAGCTGGGGATATCTCAGCATATATTCCAACTAACGTTATTTCCATCACCGATGGTCAAATCTTCTTGGATAGTGATTCATTCTATTCTGGTGTTCGGCCAGCGATCGATGCCGGGGCTTCTGTTTCCCGGGTTGGTGGGGATGCGCAAATCAAAGCCATGAAGTCAGTTGCCGGGACATTACGTCTGGACTTGGCTTCATACCGTGAATTGGAATCATTCTCACAATTCGGTTCTGATTTGGATGCCGCAACCCAAGCGAAGTTAAATCGTGGGCAACGGATCGTTGAAGTCTTAAAGCAACCTGTTCATTCACCATTAAAGGTTGAAGAACAAGTTATGATTTTATACGCTTTGACGAACGGTTATCTCGATAAAGTGGCAGTAGACGATATTGCCCGTTATCAAAGCGAATTGTTCGAATTCGTCCATGCTAGTCATCAAGATCTATTTGACACGATCTTATCTACTAAGAAGTTGCCAGATACCGACAAGATGAACAGTGCGCTGGATGCATTTGCAGAACAATTCCAGCCAACCGCTGCCGCTGCAAAGTAGTTATGGCTGAAAAGGATGGTGAGTAGTGCATGGCAGAATCATTAATGGATGTCAAGCGCCGAATTGACTCAACGAAGAAGACTCATCAGATCACGTCCGCAATGCAAATGGTTTCGACCTCTAAGTTGAACCAGATTCAAAAGCATACGACAACGTATCAAGTGTACGCTTCTAAAGTTGAAAGCATCGTTTCGCATCTAGCCAAAGCTCATCTGATGTCAGCAAGTGTCGGTGTTACCAATAGTAATTCCAATACCATTTCGGTAAGCGAATTATTAGCACAACGGCCTGTTAAAAAGACTGGTTTATTGATCATCACTTCCGACCGTGGTCTCGTGGGGAGCTATAACAGTAACGTGTTAAAGCAAACCAATGACTTCATGCGGACGCATAAGCTTGATGCCAATAACGCAGTCGTTTTGGCGGTTGGTGGCACTGGTGCGGATTTCTATAAAAAGAACGGCTTAAATGTGGCGTATGAATACCGCGGCGTCTCTGACGTACCAACTTTTAAAGAAGTTCGTGAAATCGTTAAGACAGTCACATCAATGTATCATAACGAAGTCTTTGATGAACTTTACGTGTTCTACAATCACTTTATCAACCGGCTTTCTTCTGGTTTCCGGGCAGTTAAAATGCTGCCGATCTCCGAAGAGACCTTTGAACAGAGTGAATCAGACAACCGTAAAGCCAAGGACAGTCGGGTCGATGTCGGTCCTGAGTACGAAATGGAACCGTCAGAAGAAGCGATTTTGTCGGCTGTGTTGCCACAATACGCTGAAAGCCTAGTTTATGGTGCAATCTTGGATGCCAAGACTGCTGAACATGCTTCGTCGTCAACTGCGATGAAGGCTGCATCAGATAACGCTGGCGATTTAATTGATAAGTTAAATCTGAAATATAACCGTGCGCGTCAAGCTGCGATTACCACTGAAATTACTGAAATCACTGGTGGCTTGGTTGCGCAAGAATAACGAAGTGGGAGGAATTAACGACTAATGAGTACAGGTAAAGTTGTACAAGTTATTGGACCCGTTGTTGACGTTGAATTCTCTCTAAACGACAAGTTACCCGATATTAATAACGCCTTGATCATTCAAAAGGACAACGATGACACTTTAACGGTGGAAGTATCGTTGGAATTAGGTGATGGGGTCGTTCGGACCGTTGCGATGGACGGTACGGATGGTTTACGCCGGGGAATGACGGTTGAAGACACTGGTTCTTCAATTACCGTTCCTGTTGGTAAAGAGACGTTAGGCCGGGTCTTCAACGTTTTAGGGGAAACCATTGATGGTGGTCCAGAATTCGGTCCAGACGCAGAACGTAACCCGATTCACCGGGATGCGCCTAAATATGATGAATTAACAACTAGTACGGAAGTATTGGAAACTGGGATTAAAGTTATCGACCTCTTAGCACCATATGTTCGTGGTGGTAAGATTGGGTTGTTCGGTGGTGCCGGTGTTGGTAAGACCGTTTTAATTCAGGAATTAATTCATAACATTGCTCAAGAACATAACGGGATTTCCGTGTTTACCGGTGTTGGTGAACGGACGCGTGAAGGGAACGACCTTTACTTTGAAATGAAGGGTTCCGGCGTTTTGAAGAATACCGCCATGGTTTATGGGCAAATGAACGAACCACCTGGTGCCCGGATGCGGGTGGCCTTGACTGGGTTAACGATTGCGGAATACTTCCGTGATGTTCAAGGCCAAGACGTGCTGTTATTTATCGATAACATCTTCCGGTTCACTCAAGCTGGTTCTGAAGTTTCCGCCTTACTTGGCCGGATTCCTTCAGCCGTTGGTTACCAACCAACCTTGGCGACTGAAATGGGTCAATTACAAGAACGAATCACTTCGACTAAGAAGGGTTCCGTTACTTCGATTCAAGCCGTTTACGTGCCTGCCGATGACTATACCGACCCGGCACCTGCAACGACTTTCGCCCATTTGGATGCGACGACCAACTTGGAACGTTCTTTGACGGAACAAGGGATCTATCCAGCCGTTGACCCATTGGCTTCTTCATCAATTGCGCTTGACCCATCAATCGTGGGTGAAGAACATTATCAAGTTGCCACTGAAGTTCAACGGGTCTTGCAACGTTACCGTGAATTGCAAGATATCATCTCGATCTTAGGGATGGATGAATTATCTGACGAAGAAAAGACGACCGTTGCACGTGCACGGCGGATTCAATTCTTCTTATCACAAAACTTCTTCGTTGCCGAAAACTTTACGGGTCAACCTGGTTCATACGTGCCAATCAATGATACAGTCAAGGGCTTCAAAGAAATCCTTGAAGGTAAATATGATGACCTACCAGAAGACGCATTCCGTCAAGTTGGTAAGATCGAAGACGTGGTCGAAAAAGCGAAATCGATGGTAACTGATTAGGAGGGGTTTACATGGCTGACAATGCAAAATCATTAACCGTTAGCATCGTAACTCCAGACGGTCAGGTCTATGAAAACAAGACGCCAATGTTGATCGTACGGACGATTGACGGCGAACTCGGGATTTTGCCGAACCATATTCCAGTCATTGCCTCGCTGGCAATCGATGAGGTTCGGATCAAGCAACTCGAAAGTGATCAGGAAGACGATGAAATTGCCGTTAACGGTGGTTTCGTTGAGTTCAGTAACAACACGGCTACCATTGTCGCTGATAGTGCTGAACGTCAGAATGACATTGACGTTGCTCGGGCTGAAAATGCACGGAAACGCGCTGAAACGGCAATCAAAGCTGCCCAACAAAAGCATGATGATGCTGAGTTGGCACGGGCGCAAGTTGCATTGCGTCGAGCGATGAACCGTTTGAACGTTGCCCGGCATTAACCACAACTTAAAATTCTGAAAAGCATCTGCAATTATTTGCGGGTGCTTTTTTGTTGCGCCACGATAATTCGAGTTCTGAACACCGTTTAAGGTCGAAAGCAGCCAGCTGAGATTCGCTGGAAACAGTGCGAGTTAGCGTAAACTTGCAGCAAATCTGCGTCCTATGTCGGCTTACAGGCATTCTGGGCAATGGCCGGAACGTAGTGGACACAGATTTAAGCCGACAACCCACGTCTTAAATACTGGTCTTTCACGTTAGCTGCAATATTGCCGAAACGTGTTCGGGTCAGACTGGGACTTCCGGTTAGCTACGCCAGAACGCCAAGCGGAAGCTCGCCGCTTAACGCTCTAGCTAGGCTAATCCTCAGTCCCAACCCGTCTGAACCTCGCACTCTGAGAAGCACTTGGCCTTGCCCAGAATACCTTCCAGCCGGGATGGTATTCGAAAGGCAGACGTATGCGAACTCAACTTTTTCTTAGATTAGTCGTTGATTCATAGTCCAAGGTCATTTTGACATTCACTGTCAGGCTAGTTTCTAATGATAGCTAAGCTTCTTAACCCATGTTTTAACTTTTCGAATCAGCAGTTTCACTGAATTTGTCAGAATTTTCCCTAGTCGTTTGAGATAGAACAGTCTCAAATTATAAACGAAGGTAATTTATCAACTAAATTCAAGACTAATGTCCGTTGAATCTTGCGAATAAAATTCAACTGATTTTTTTCAGTGATTAAGTGTGATAAAGCATTATTGAGGCCAATTAAAAGTTTACCTGAAGGACCAGTTACTTAATATTCAGTGGTCAGTTGCACCCAGATAGGTGGTCGTTCATCCGCCATTCGAGCGGGTTCCCGACTGTCCGGACTGCCGGACAATGCTCAAGGGCGAAGTTCTTCTTGTCCGGGTGGTCTTCCCGGGCTAGAAGAAGACTCGTATTTGAAATTGCGCAGTGGGGTTCTGCGTGAGTTCAAATCGATGTCCGCCCTGTTCCAGCGTTGTCAGCCAGCCCTGGAAGTCGGACTAGGACGATCATCGGCTGACGAACAGGAATCCAACTCATCGGTACGTTTTAATGCTCACACAATGCTTGTGAGCGTATTAGTCCCGCGGCAGAACGGGAAATGATAGAATGAAAGCTAACGACGGGTTATGAATCAATACTGATAGGGGACGCTCAAAGTGTGGTCGCTCACACTACCATCGCTAGCTAAATCAACACCAGCAAGGATGTGTGATGGTTTAATTGCTTGATTGTCAAGCGAAAACGCTAACAAATCCAACATTAGTTAACTAATCATAAGTATTTAATATTTGTGTTGGAATTGTAACGAAAATGTAAAATGTAATATTTCTTCACCTTAGTTCTATGTTATGATGATTAGGAACCGATTTGAACTTGAATGACGCTTGGGTCGTTTGACTAGGGGCCTTCAAGTCAACTGGCGGTTGAATGATATTGAGATTGCACCATCACGTGAACCAGTCGCTCTGGGATGCTGAGCAGCCAAGGCGACATGTATTGCTGCGTGGTGCGAGACCGTTTTGTTTTAATGGGGTCTGCAATCTGACGTAGCTTGTTTATTGATTATCGTTTAGTGATGGAGGGTTTATCCATGGAGGAAATTGTAGTTCATGGCGGTCAACGTTTGACAGGTAATGTTCATATCGAGGGCGCTAAGAACGCTGTGTTACCGATTTTAGCAGCCAGCTTATTGGCTAGCGACGGACAAACACATTTATCAAATGTACCAGTTTTGTCAGACGTATTCACGATGAATAACGTCTTGAAATTTTTGAATGCTAAAATTGATTTTGATGAAATTAATAAAACCATCGATATTGACGCCAGTCGTCAATTATCATCTGAAGCACCATTCCAATACGTGTCTAAAATGCGTGCCTCAATCGTTGTGATGGGACCGTTATTGGCACGCTTAGGGCATGCAAAAGTTGCCATGCCAGGTGGGTGTGCGATTGGCTCACGGCCGATTGATTTACATCTGAAAGGCTTGAATGCGCTCGGTGCAGAAATCGAACGCCACGATGGCTACGTTGAAGCTACCGCAACTAAATTACATGGTGCGGCAATCTACTTAGATTTTCCAAGCGTTGGTGCGACCCAAAATATTATGATGGCTGCAACACTCGCTGACGGTGTGACGACCATGGAAAATGTGGCGCGCGAACCAGAAATCGTCGACTTAGCCAACTATCTGAATCAGATGGGCGCCAAAGTCACGGGTGCCGGGACCGAAACGATTCGGATCCAAGGCGTGAAGACGATGCACGGTTGTGACCACAGCATCGTTCAAGACCGGATTGAAGCCGGCACGTTTATGGTCGCTGCCGCAGTGACGCAAGGTAACGTCTTGGTTGAAGACGCGATTGCGGAACATAACAAGCCGTTGATCTCGAAGATGCGCGAAATGGGTGTCACAGTGACCGAAGAACGTGGTGGTATCCGGGTTATCGGTCCGAAGACACTCAAACCAACGTCAGTCAAGACGCTGCCACATCCCGGATTTCCAACGGATATGCAACCACAGATGACGATTCTGCAATTGTGTGCGCAAGGCACTAGTTTACTGACGGAAACGGTTTTTGAGAATCGTTTCATGCACCTAGATGAACTGCGGCGAATGAATGCTGATTTCAAGATTGAAGGACGGTCGGTCATCATGTATGGGCCAACTGATTTCAACGGGGCACAAGTGACAGCTACTGATCTACGGGCAGCTGCAGCCTTAGTCATCGCTGGCTTAGTCAGTCGGGGCTACACTGAAGTCACCAACCTCAAGTATTTGGATCGAGGCTACTTCAATTTCCATGGTAAATTAGCCAAGCTGGGCGCTGAAATCAAGCGGGTCGAGATTCCAGATGGCACCGTTTATGCGCTGAATCCAGATTTCGCCAACCAAGCAGCGGAATAAATGTAAATAATTGCTTACAAAACCTTCAAAGTGCGCTAAACTCGTGTTTGAAGGTTTTTTTGCGGCGAGCCACTCTGGCTGACGCCCATCATTCAGGAGGACACTTATGTTTATTAATATTATCGACAAACACATTTCGTTAAAACCAACTGAGGTGGCTGACGCTGAGCCACTATTTGATTTAGTTGACCAGAATCGCGACCACTTAGCACCTTGGATGCCATGGGTCGATGCGACCGCCACCGTCGCTGATGAACGCCAATTCATTGAAAGTATGTTGACCAAGCAAGCACACGGGCAAGTCTTCATTACGACCATTGTCGTGGACGGTGAAGTCGCGGGAATGCTGGACATTCATAACATCAGTGACGTCAATCATCGTGGTGAAATCGGCTACTGGTTAGGCGCAGCCTTTACGGGGCGGGGCGTGATGACCAAAGCTTTGGAACGCTTAGAAGAAATCGCCTTTACTGAATTGGACTTACACAAGTTAAGCTTGGGCGCAGATGTCAATAATCAAGCGAGCCGTGCCGTTGCTGAACGTCGTCAATACCATTTGGATGCGACGTTGCCTGAAAACATCCTCGTTAACGAGCAGTACCGCGATGAAGCCATCTATTCGTTGACCGTCGACGAATGGTCCAAACGGCAAGATGATTAGCGGCTGTTGAGCGGTTTGGCGTGCGCAACTGAATTGTTGGTACATGCAGCCATTAGTTCTCATCAACTGTAGAGTATGGTATAATGATTAGTCGTATAATTGTATGTTTGAGAGGAGCAAAAACATGGCTTTAGATATTGGTATTGACCTGGGAACTGCCAATGTTTTGATTTACGTATCAGGTAAAGGCATCGTATTGAATGAACCATCCGTTGTCGCTATTGATACCAACACGAATCAAGTATTAGCAGTTGGGTCCGAAGCCTATCAAATGGTTGGGAAGACGCCTAGCAACATCCGGGCAATTCGGCCGTTAAAAGACGGGGTCATCTCTGATTTTGACGTCACCGAAGAGATGTTGTCCTATTTTATCAAAAAATTAAACGTTCGGGGAATCATGTCACGTCCAAGTATTATGATCTGTACCCCAACGAACACAACTGAAATTGAACGTAAAGCAATCTTACAAGCAGCAGAAAAATCCGGTGGTAACAAGGTTTACTTAGAAGTTGAACCGAAAGTTGCCGCAATCGGTGCCGGGATGGATATTTTCCAACCACGCGGTAACATGGTTATCGATATTGGTGGTGGGACGAGTGATATCGCTGTCTTATCACTAGGCGATATTGTGGCAAGTAGCTCACTACGGATGGCCGGTGACCGCATGAACCAAGACATTGTCAACTATGTCAAGGATCAGCATCACCTGTTGATCGGTGAACGCAGTGCTGAACAAGTTAAGATTCAGATTGCCCAAGTCTTCAAGCAAGATGGCGATGACGATAAGGTCACCCAAGTGCGTGGTCGTGATACGGTTACCGGGATGCCACGGTCAATTGATATTGACTCGAACCAGGTTGAAGAAGCCATTCACGAAACGTTGATGCAGATCGTCAGCACCGCGCATCACGTGATGGAAACTTTACCGCCTGAAATTGCGGCAGACATTATCGATCGCGGGATCACCTTGACTGGTGGCGGTGCGCTGCTCAGCGGGCTTGACCAGTTGATTAGTGAAAACTTGCGCGTGCCCGTCACGGTTGCTGAACATCCGTTGAACAACGTGGCGCAGGGTGCCGGGATTTTGCTGGAACACATGCAAAAAACTGCTAAGAACAAGAAATAATTCGTGATGCGACGGTTATTAATGAAAGGGATCCGCTTCTATCAGCGGGCCTTTTCTGCGTTTAGTCCGGCCCATTGTCGTTACTATCCGACTTGTTCGAATTACACGTTGGAAGCAATCGACCGGTTTGGCGCAGTTAAGGGAAGTTTGATGGGGGTGGCACGTGTCTTGCGTTGTCACCCCTTCGTTAAGGGGGGCTTTGACCCCGTACCAGCCCATTTTTCACTGCGTCGTAATCCGCAATACAAGGAGGAAGACAACCGTGGCAAGAAAAGATAAGGCGATTTCGGTCACTTTAAATGAGACCAAGGTCAACGGTCAGACGGTTACCGAAGTTTTAATTGGAAAGCAGATGATTGGTCAGGTCACCCAAGTCGGCGAACGTTTTGACGCTGAAATGGTCAGTGACAACCAACCATTTGCGCATACCAAATCTTTTGATGAGAGTTTGCAAGAAATCCTGTCAGCTTACCATCTACACAAAGGCTAATTTTTAGTAAACCTTCAACCTGGTCCCGAGAATTCGGCACCAGGTTGTTGTATAATAAAAGCTATCTTTAGAGTACCAATTGATAGTGTGAATAAGGTTAGATTCAACGTGGACGTTGGACTAATTCAAATAGGTTAGGAGCGTTATTTGTGGCAGAAGAATCTAGACTCCGCAGTCAAGACGAAGATTCAAGAATTGACTGGGGTATCATATTTTCAGTGATGATGCTAGGACTGATCGGGTTGGCCTCGATCTATGTCGCCGCAGTGCACGATTCTAGTTCGGTGAACGTCACGAAACAGGTCATTTCGCAAGTCATGTGGTTTGTGATTGGGACGGCGATTGCCGTGATCGTGATGCAATTTGACTCAGAACAATTGTGGCGTGTGGCGCCCATCGCATATTGGTTTGGAATTTTCCTACTAGCGGCCGTATTGGTCCTGTATAGTCGGTCATTGTACACGAGTACCGGGGCTAAAAGTTGGTTTGCGGTCGGCTCGTTGACGCTGCAACCGTCTGAAATCATGAAACCAGCCTTCATTTTGATGTTAGGCCGGGTGGTGACGATGCATAATACGGAGCATCCGACTCATACGATGGCGGGTGACTGGCAGCTGATTGGTAAATTGGTGGCGTACATGATTCCCGTTGCCATCTTGTTGAAACTCCAAAATGACTTTGGGACGATGCTTGTGTTCTTCGCCATTTTGGGTGGTGTGATCTTAGTTTCTGGGATTTCATGGCGGTTACTTGCACCGACCTTTGTAATCGTTGCGGCGGTTGCGGGGACGGCATTATACTTGGTCATTTCTCAAAGTGGTCGGCATATTTTGGAAGCCGTTGGGTTCAAACAGTACCAATTCGCGCGAATCGATACTTGGTTGAATCCCTCAACGGATACGTCTAACAATGCGTATCAAGTCTGGCAGAGTATGAAGGCCATTGGTTCCGGACAGATTACCGGTCGTGGCTTTAACGTGTCACATGTGACTGTGCCGGTGCGTGAATCTGATATGATCTTCTCCGTGATTGGGGAAAACTTTGGTTTTATCGGCTGTGCCGTAGTTATTTTGTTATATTTTCTATTGATTTACCAAATGATTCGGGTTACGTTTGATACTAAGAACGAATTTTATGCTTACATTTCGACCGGGGTTATCATGATGATCCTCTTCCACGTGTTCGAAAACATTGGGATGAGTATTGGTCTGTTACCAATGACTGGGATTCCATTGCCATTTATCAGTCAAGGGGGTTCGGCGTTGATTGCCAATATGGCGGGGATCGGATTGATGATGTCGATGCGGTTCCACTACAAGTCATATATGTTCAGTCGTAACGACCGGTTCGAATAGTAAAATTATTGCAAAGGTATGGTGGAATGTATGAGTGAAGATGCAGCTTATTTTTGGACAAAAGATGTCGATGGTCACACACGCTTAGGTTTAACTAAAGCCGCCCATGAAGCATTGGGTGAAGTGAAGTATGCGGAATTGCCCGCAATTGGCGACAAGATTAGTCAAAATAGTGCGTTTTTAAGCGTTGAAGCGACTAAGGCCGTCTCAGAATTTAACGCCCCAATCAATGGGACGGTGGTTGCAGTCAATCCCGCACTGAAGGACAACTTTGATGCCCTAAACAGTGTTGAAGACGGGGTTGCTTGGTTAATCGACGTGGACTAATTGTCAGGCCTTGACAATTAGAAACAGGCTCGGTATACTCGTTACATTAACAAATGATTAAAAAATTTCATTTTGAAAAGATGAGTACGTGGCTACGATTACTTAGAGAGTCCCTCGTTGGTGCAAGGGGATTGATCGTGAAGCGGAAGATGGTCTTGAAATAATGGCGTTCAGTGAACGAAAGCAAGCTGGACGTGGGTCGCATCCATTACCATGCGGGAGTTCAGAGTAACTCTTGAGACAATCAGTGTGAGCTGGTTGTGAAGATGGGTGGTACCACGAGGCTAAGCTTCTCGTCCTATTGATAATTATGGTGATAATTGTCTGGGATGAGAAGCTTTTTTTGATGCATAAGGAGGAATTGACTTGATTGAATTTAAAGATGTGACAAAGACCTTTGATGTTAAGCAGGGCGCTGTTCATGCGGTCCAAGATGTTAACTTGAAGATTGAGGACGGTCACATTTATGGCATCGTCGGTTATTCTGGCGCGGGTAAGAGTACCTTAGTCCGGATGCTCAACGGGCTCGAAACACCAACTAGCGGGTCAGTTGTGATTGACGATGTGAATATTACGACGCTGAGTGGCGCTAAATTGCGTGCGCAACGGCAAAAAATCGGCATGATCTTTCAACATTTCAACTTGTTGTGGTCACGGACCGTGTTAGAAAATATTATGTTTCCACTTGAAATTGCGGGTAAGTCCAAAGCGGAAGCGCGCAAGAAGGCGGAACATCTCGCTGATTTGGTCGGACTCGCTGGTCGTGAAACTGCCTATCCGTCAGAATTATCTGGTGGTCAAAAACAACGGGTCGGCATTGCCCGGGCGTTAGCGAATGACCCACAAATCTTACTTTCTGACGAAGCAACCAGTGCCTTGGATCCACAAACGACCGATGAAGTCCTCGACTTATTGTTGTCGATCAATCAAAAGTTGCATTTAACCATTGTTTTGATCACTCATGAAATGCACGTTATTCGTAAGATTGCGGATCACGTGGCCGTCATGGAAGCTGGTAAGATCGTTGAACAGGGTCCGGTGCTCGAAGTCTTCAAGCGGCCAAAACAAGCCGTCACGAAACGTTTCGTGAACGAAGAAGTGACGCCTTCATTGAATGATACGACGGTGGTCGTTGACCAGTTGCTTGAAAAGTATCCTAAGGGAACGATCGTTCAATTGACGTTCCACGGCGACCAGGCCCAGTTACCAATTGTATCTGAAATGTTGAAGAAATATCCACTGGATTTGAACATCATTGAAGGTGGGATTCATCAGACGCAAGAGGGCGCGATTGGGTCACTGTACGTTCAATTGACCGGTGATGAAGAACAACTCAAAGGTGCCCTAGCGTACCTGCAAACCATGCGTGTAGAAACGGAGGTCTTAAACCGTGAATAGTCAAGGATTAGATTCATACTTCAAATTTTCCAATGTTGATTGGGGAAGCATGATGTCCTCAACTTGGGAAACGATTTGGTTGACAGTCGTTTCGATGGTGGTCGTGGCGATTTTAGGGATTGCCTTAGGATTGTTACTTTATGAGACCGCCGGCAGTCAAAATATCTTAGCTAAAATCTTGAATTGGGTCGTGGCGTTATTCGTCAACGTGTTCCGGTCGATTCCATTTATTATTTTGATCGTGCTATTATTACCAATTACGTCCAAGTTAGTTGGAACCATCATTGGACCACGCGCGGCATTGCCTTCACTGATTATTTCAGCAGCACCGTTTTACGCGCGGATGGTCGAATTAGCGTTCCATGAATTAGACCATGGTGTGATTGAAGCGGCTGAATCGATGGGTGCCACGCGTTGGCAAATTGTCCGCAAAGTCTTGTTACCTGAAAGCATGCCAGCGTTAGTTTCTGGGATTACCGTAACAACGATTTCGTTGATTGGGTATACGGCGATGGCTGGTGCAATCGGTGCTGGTGGTTTGGGGAACTTAGCTTATCAGGATGGGTTCCAATCCAACAACAATGCTGTGACATTAGTCGCAACCGTCATTATTGTCATTATTGTGTTTATTTTCCAATTTATTGGGGATTTCGCTGTTCGTCATATCGATAAGCGGGTCAATTAAAGTTAGTTCTTAGGAGGAATTAGGGTCATGCAAAAAAAGCGGATTTTAGGGTTATTGGCAGTTGCAGCAACCGCCATTTTATTAGTTGGCTGTGGTAAGTCTTCTTCAGAATCGAAGACCACGACGATTACGGTGGGCGCTTCTGCCGTGCCACACGCACAGATTTTAAAGCATGTTCAACCAGAATTGAAAAAGGAAGGCGTCAACTTGAAGATCAAAGTCTTCCAAGATTACGTCTTGCCTAACAAAGCGTTAGCTTCAAAGGAATTGGATGCCAACTACTTCCAGCACATTCCATTCTTAAATAACTGGAATAAGGAAAACAACGGCACTTTAGTTTCCGCCGGTAAGGTTCACTTGGAACCAATCGGTGTTTACTCCAAGAAAGTCAAGAACTTGAAAGACTTGAAGGATGGCGCAACGGTCTTAGTAAGTAGTAACGTTGCCGACTATGGTCGGGTCTTAACCCTGTTCAAGGATGCTGGACTGATCACGTTGAAGAAGGGTACTGACTTGACTTCTGCAACGTTTAACGACATCAAGACCAACAAGCGTCACTTGAAGTTCAAGCACTCTTACGAAGCTAAGTTAATGCCAACCTTCTACAAGAACAATGAAGGTGACGCGGTCGTCATCAACGCCAACTACGCTGTTCAAGCTGGGTTGAATCCTAAGAAGGATGCCATCGCCCTTGAAAAATCCGACTCGCCATACGCTAACATTGTGGCTGTCCGTAAAGGTGACAAGAATAAGCCAGCCATCAAGAAGTTGATGAAGGCCTTACGTTCTAAGAGTACCCAGAAGTGGATCGAAAAGAAATACAAGGGTGCCATCTTGCCAGTTTCTGCTGACTAGTCGTGACCCTGTCGTACAAAATATCATGATTCAAATTAAGCTAGTTTCGGAGCCTGAGTGCTTTGAGGCTAGTTTTTTTGTGACATTAAAAATCAGGGATGGACAGCTGTGAACCGTGGGAGATGCTGCTCAGCAAACAAAAAGCATGCCACCTCAATCATCACTTTACGATAAACGTTTATAAGTTTGTCTGAAGGTCCAGTCTCCTAATATTCAGTGGTCAATTGCACTAAGATAGGTGGCCGTTCATCTGCCATTCGAGTGGCTTCCCGACTTCGGGAGCTGGCTGACAATGCTCAGGAGCCAAATTATTCTTAGCTGGAAGTGTTTTTCTTCCGGCTTAGAACAAGACTCGTATTTGTAATTGCGCAGTGAACTTCTGCGTGAGTTCAAATCGATGTCCGCCCTGTTCCAGCGTTGTCAGCCGGCCCCGGAAGTCGGACTAGGACGAGCAAATGCCGACGAACAAGTCACTAACCCATACATGAAAGCCTCAAAATTAGAACAACCTTAAAATCCCGTGAGACAGCGTCCTGCTTGACTTTATAGCGGTTCCAAGGTACGCTTACCAAGTTAAATAAACTACAGATTGGAGTTTGCAGCATGCGTAAATATGGTGTAATCGGGTTAGGCCAAGTCGGTGCGACGGTGGCTTATACGTTGGTTCAACAAGGAATTGTTGATGAATTGGTTTTGATTGACAAGAATGAGGCCTTGGCGAAGGCCCAAAAACTCGATTTAGACGATGCTTCTCCTCGGCTAAGCTCAACAACTAAAATCATTTTAAATGACTACGATGCCTTAGCAGACGCCGAAGTGCTGATTGTGGCTTCCGGTAATATTGGGGCAATCGATATGAACAGTTCAAAGGGCCGTTTTGGCGAATACGATTTGAATCAGGCAATCGTCCGCGATATCGCGCCTAAAATCGTGGCGTCTGGCTTCAAGGGAATTCTTATCGATATCATGAATCCGTGTGATGTGATGACCGATTACTTACAACGAATGACTGGTTTTCCACGTAACCGGGTCTTTGGGACCGGGACGTTCCTCGATACGGCACGGATGCAAAAATATGTGGGGCAAGCAACTGGGACGAATGGTAAAAACGTTTCGGGTTATGTTTATGGCGAACACGGCAATTCCCAATTTGTCGCTTGGTCCACGGTCAGCGTCAATGGTCAGCCAATCAAGCAATTCCCTGGTTTGAACCTTGACCAACTGGAAGAAGATGCGCGGCAAGGTGCCTTTGCTGTCATGGCTGGGAAGCACTACACGAACTTTGCGATTGCCACTTGTGGCGTACGCTTAGCAGAAGCGGTTAGTGCTGATGCGCAACTTGCTTGCCCGGTTTCGGCGTTTGATCCACAATTTGGGACTTATGTCGGTATGCCGGCTGTGATTGGTAAAAATGGGATTGAATCCTTGATCCAACTGGAATTGACGGCTGATGAACAAGCGTCATTAGCGGCTTCAGCTAAGTTTATCAAGTCACAAGTCGACGTACTGCCAGGTGCTGAAGTTAACGCATAATTAACACATTATCAAACGAATTAGTTAGGGACCAGTGAGCGCGACCTGAGTAGTCATCAGTTGCGCTTACTGGTCCTTTATAAAACTAGTGGGTTCTCTTGGGCAGACGGGCGCCAACATGCTAAAATAGAAGTTAAATTGGATATTTACGAGGTCACTTATGCAAGCAGAGAAATTGAAGCAGGTTAAAGATGCAGTTTTAAAACTCAGGCAGCAACTTCGCGCAGGACAACTCTATCAATCGTTACCAATTCGGATGGATGGGCTGGTTGCACAGTTGCCACAGACGGTCACAACAACGGTGACGCTTCCTAGTGATGAGGAAGTCCTGCCCTTGATTGCGGACCTTCACAAACAATTAACTAAGGGAACGTTAACGGCCATCAGTGATGAACAAATTCGACAGCTGATGGCACATATTGGCTCGCGTAATCCGCGTGTGCGTGACCAGGGTGTTTATTATTTATTAAACGAGGCCTTGCAACAGCAAGTCCTGACGCAGCAACAGCTGGGCGATATTTTCGACCAGTTGATTCAAGATGACGTTTTATTTGCGCACATCGATGAGCCGCAGAATGACGCAGTTTATCAGCGCTCATTTGCCGTTTTGTTGTTATCGGTTTTACTATACGCCGATCATGCGGGGTTAAGCTTCATGACACCCGCGCGCTTGGAGCTCATCGTCACCCAGATGGCTGCCTATATTTTGCTTGAGCAGGATACCCGGGGATTTGTTGGGACGACCGGTTGGGCCCATGCCTATACGCATATCGGTAATATTTTAGATGAATTAGCGGATGAATCACAATTAGCGCGCGCGGATAAGCTGTTATTGCTGGCGGCCCTAATGAGTCGTTACCAGGCTTTGACTACGCCCCTGATTTTTGGCGAACCTGAGCGCTTGTCATCTTATTTGACGCTGATTACCAATAAGGATGAGTTGTATTGTGAGTATTTATTGATGGCACTCAAACGCTGGCATCAACGGTTAATGGCCCATCGCCGGCCCACCAGTGAAGCAGAATGGACGCAGATCTTTAATCGGAATCGGTTGCTAGAAGCCTTAGCGCTCCATGATGACTTACCGACGGCCGTGGTGGATTATCTGGATGATGAATTGGAATTTTTAGGATAGTTTTGGAAGGAAGTCTTTTGAATGCAAGCAAAAGCAGTTGGGGTCTTACAAGGATTACCGATCAGTGATCCACAGAGTTTACAGGACGTGACCATTGACGTTGCACAGCCACGGGGACGCGATATTCTCGTGGAAGTTTTAGCGACGTCGGTTAATCCGATTGATACGAAGCAACGGCAGGGGCAGTCTGAAACCACGACGCCACGGATACTAGGTTTTGATGCCGTGGCGAAAGTCTTAGCAGTCGGTGAGGCCGTTACGACGATCATGACGGACGATATCGTCTATTACGCTGGTGCGGTCGACCGTCCCGGTAGTGATGCCCAGTATCAGCTCGTGGATGAACGACTCGTGGCTTGCGCACCCAAGACTTGGACCACTGCTGAATCGGCTGGCTTACCGTTGACCACTTTGACTGCGTGGGAAGCTTTGTTTGAAAAGTTACCTTTTACGGCAGCTGCGGATGCCAATGTTGGTCACAGTGTTTTAATTATTAATGGTGCCGGCGGGGTTGGGTCCATGGCGATTCAATTGGCCAAGTGGGCCGGACTTACAGTGGTCACGACGACTGGTAAGCCTGAAACGACCGCCTGGGTCAAGCAACTTGGCGCTGACGTTGTGTTGGATTATCATCAGGATTTGGCGCCCCAACTGGCTGCTGCGGGTATGGACAGTGTCGAACATGCGATCCTGTTGCATTCGACTGATTTGTACTTGCCAATCGTGACCCCATTAGTGCAACCACTGGGTACGATCGTCGCGGTGGTGACGAATCAGAAACCACTGCCGATGGACTTGCTGAAGCCCAAGAGTTTGAACTTCGCCTGGGAATTCATGTTCACGAAGGCCAATTATCAGCTGACAACCATGGCGACGCAGGGGATTATCTTGGCGCGGGTCGCTCAGCTGGCGGATGCTGGCGTGATTGTGCCAACGACTAAACAAACCCTGACTGGTATCAATGCAGCCAACTTGCGGCAAGCCCATGAAATCGTTGAAACGGGCCAAATGTTAGGTAAAGTTGTTTTGACTGGCCCCTTTAATGCTTAAAAAAGCATGTTTTGGTTGCAAAAATGTTTCCAATTGTGCTCAGATATTGTAAAATTGATTAAGCCGTAGTATGAAATAAACCTTGATAGGATGAACAAAATTATGGAGACACAAAAAAAGATCCACGTTGGGATGTTATTTGGTGGGAACTCTTCAGAACACGACGTTTCAAAGCGTTCCGCTCATAACATTTATGATGCCATGGACAAGAATAAGTACGATGTTGATTTGTTTTTACTGACAAAGGACGGAATTGTGCTAAGTGATGCCGCAACTCGGCGGGTATTTGATGGTGAACCAGAGGATCAAGTGGTGGCCGAAGAAATGCCGAAGTTGGACATGAGTGATCCATTAGCACCCATCAAGAACCTTGCACTAGCTAAGGACATTGATATTTTCTACCCAGTTGTGCACGGGAATTTAGGTGAAGACGGGACCTTACAGGGACTCTTCAAACTATTGAAAAAGCCGTATGTTGGGAGTGGCGTGTTAGCTTCTGCTGCTAGTTTTGATAAGGACATTACCAAGCAGATTCTGACACATCATCATATTCAGAATACCAAGTATGTCGTGGTAACGCCTGAAAACCGGGAACAAATGACTTATGCTTATTTGCAAGCACACGTTGGCGACCATTTATTCATTAAGCCAGCGAACCAAGGGTCATCGGTCGGGATTCACAAGGCTGAAAACGAGCAGGAATATTTGGACGGCTTAGCAGATGCCTTCAAGTATGACTACAAGATTTTGGTCGAAGAATCCATCGACAATCCGCGTGAAGTCGAATGCTCAATCTTAGGTAACGAAGATCCGAAAGCTTCTAAGCTTGGTGCCATCGATGTGCCTAAGACGGATACGTTCTACGACTATAACAATAAGTTCGTGGACGCAAGTGGTGTGACATTCGAATTACCAGTCGAGTTGCCCGCAGACTTAACGCAACGGATCCAACAAATGTCATTAGATGCCTTTAAAGCCTTAGGGTTGAAGGGCATGGCCCGCGTTGACTTCTTAGTTTCTGAAGATGGTGAACCTTATTTAGGCGAAATCAACACCTTGCCTGGTTTCACGAATATTAGTTTGTATCCGAAATTATGGGAAGTCTCAGGAATTAGTTATACTGATTTGATCGATCAGTTGATTCAACTTGGGTTTGATGAATTTAAACGTCAATCTGAAATTCACTACGATTTTGTGGCTTTGGACGCAGAATAATTGGTGAATGTCGTGGTGGTTGGGATGAAGTCATTCATCGCAACCACCTTTTTTTACGAGGAGGGGTCAAAGTGAGTCATCGCGAAGGTCAATGGTTGGCGAGTCGTCGACAATTAACCGGACCATTCGCAAGTTGGTGGCTAGTCGGGTTGTGGCTGGCCCTGGTGGTGAAGTCACTAGGTATTCAACTGGGTGGCATCGTCACGCTCGGGGGCTTACTGTTACTGAGTCTTTGGCTGCCATTGTTCGCTGCCTACAGTAGTCGTCAGCGCTGGACAGTCCGACAAATTGGCCGGTTGTGGTGTCAATTGGCTGTGCTAGCGGTGTGGTGGCTACCACTCGGTTGGTTTAGCTACTTGCCGACGGTTCAGGCGAGTCTACAATTGCCAGCAGCTTGGCAAAATTGGGTCTTCAATACGCGTTATGAATGGCTGCCAGTGGTCGTCCCGTTGTGGGGATTGTGCTGGTTAGTCAGCTGGAAATGGCTAGCAGGTATTGCTCAGTTCATGGCAGTGCCGACCAGTTGGCGTGATTTTTGGCGCGCCGGCCGACAAAAACATTGGTGGTCGGTAGTCAAAGCCAGCGGACCATGGTGGCTGGCAGTCATTAGTTGGTTGGCGCTGGCTGTGATTGGCAGCGGCTTTGTTTGGCTGAGCGGCATCGCACCGCTGGAAAACGTCGGTAACCAACTGGTCAGTCGGGTGCTTGCCATTGTTGTACTCGCCATGGGACTAGCCTGGTGGTGGCACGTGTTAATGGGTTGGTGGTCTGCACACTGGCCTGATTCAGCGGTTCCCGTACGACCAAAGTGGCAGGGCCGACTGCTCATGCTAATTGGCGGATTGAGTTTACTTGGCTATGCAGGTTGGTGGCTAGGAACGCCTCCTGAGACCGCACCAGCCGTGATTGCCCATCGGGGTGTCAATGGTCATGATGGTGTGCAAAACACGACAGCAGCGCTCAGAAGGACCGTTAAACAGACGCATCCTGATATGGTGGAAATGGATATTCAGCCAACTGCTGATTCACACTGGGTCGTGATGCACGATCCGACGCTGAAGGCCTTGGCCGGGCAAGCTGGAACGGTCCGTGATTATCCAGTCAATGAATTGAGCGGGTTACCGCTACGTGAACATGGTCAGACGGGGCGGCTAAGTACGTTCCAACAATACTTCACCGTTGCCAAACGGTTACAACAACCGTTGTTAGTCGAAATCAAAGCGGTCGGATCGGCTGACCAACTGATGGGGCAGTTTTCGGACCGTTATGCACAATCAATCATCAGTCATCATGGTGCGGTGCATTCGCTGGATTATCGAGTGATTGAACGGTTACACCAGCGGAATGCGAAGTTATCAGTAGGGTTCATTACGCCATTTTATCTGACTGATTTTTCGGATTCAGTCGCAAATTTTTATTCGTTACAAGCGCTGACGGCGACTCGTGAACAGATCAGTGCCGCTCATCGACGCTCACAACCCGTCTATTTTTGGACGGTCGACCGGTCGTTTGACATGCAACGCTTGGCGGCAATGGGGACGGATGGCATCATTACCAACCGGCCTGGGCGGATGCGCCGTGCTCAGACTGACACCAGCCATTATTATTTTTATCAATTGATAAATTGGTTCCTGGAGTGGTTATAATCTGCTGAAAAGAATATGAGAAGCAAGCTTGATTATTAAGGACATGATTTCAGGTGGTTGAGGGTGTCATGACAATTAATTTTGACCCTAAGTAAAGTTAATCAGCCCGGCTTTGAATCGCTTTCAGTAGTTATCACTTTTAATGAACAAGCCCTTAATTTGGCTGGTTAACAAACTGGACCAGGCGATAGTTAATAAATGACCTAACGCGACTAGCATGGTATAAACTTAATATTAAATAAGAATTGCGCGTATTTCTTGCTTAAATTCCGTTATGTGAATATAATTATATGCGTAATTGGTATTGTCCAATTGACTAGGACTCAATTATTCGAACGTTTTAACGAGGATTGATTAGGTGTCACGATACCCTTACTTACGAAGTGGGGTCGGGTAAGGGTAGGTACAACTGAGTTTGGTTTAAGGCAGATCAAAAAAGAGGGGTTAAGCATGAGAATATTAGGCGAAAAGGTGCGGCAGTTCCGGAAGCGTAAGGGCATGTCGCAAAAAGAATTGGCAGAGGGTATTTGTACCCAGGCAACGATCAGTTTGATTGAGAAAAAAAGCAAGATTCCTAGTATGAAGATTATGATGAAAATCTGTAATCGATTAGGAATTCGTTTGTCAGAAGTGATTATTGAAAATGACGACCAGTTATATCGGACTTTCAAAAAAATTGATTCATTAATTCGTCACACGCAACTCCAAGAAGCACAGGATGTCTTTCAACGAATCCGGCCAAAGCAATTGCGTAGTAATAATGACAAGAAGCAATATTACTACTACGAAGGCTACTTACAACTTGTCTTGAATGACAACGCTGATGAAGCAATCTTCAACTTTGGCTTGTTATTGAACCAATTTGTGAAGTCCAGTCATGATATGTATGCCATTTTAGCCACTTTGGGGACCGGCTTGGCTTATGAACGTAAGCAGGCTTATGATAAGGCTGAGATTTTTGTCAAACAAGCCGTGGCGACCTTGCACACGATTGACGCGCAAGCAATGCCAATGGGCGACGATGACTACTTACAAAACGAGATTTTGATCTACGCTTCAGCGGCACAGCTCTATGCAAAGATCAACTTCCCAGAAGAAGCCCTTGAGTTGATCGACTTAGCACTCAAGAAGGCCCAAGAAAGCCAGTCATTGTACTTATTGGATCGGTTATATGCGCAAAAGGCGGCTAACGAGGTCGTGTTAAATAACGTGCAATCCGCGCACGACCACTATTACGTGGCTTATGCCTTGAGTCTCGTCACACACAACACTTCTTTAACTGAAAAGATTACCAAGGAAATGGCCGCTTACCACATTGCACCATTGCAAGTGGCAAACGAAGCTTAATTCGCGGTATGAGCCAGCTAACGGTAGACCAGCCTAGTAGGAGGGATTCTCTCTTTCTATGAGTGCCGGCGTCGTTAGCTGGCTTTTTTATGCCGCTGTGAGCAGCCGACAATGGCGAAATTCTCATGATGTTGTCGCCCAGTCAACATTACGCATTGTGCTCGTTAATTTGGCAAGAATCATGTTTAAATCATGCCATTTCTTAAGATCAAAAGCGCCAGCTGAGACCCGCTGGAAACAAAGCGAGTTAGCGTAAAACTGGTGGATAGATGCGTCCTACGCCGGCCTCCAGGCATTCTGGGCAATGGCCGGAACGTGGTGGACACAGATTTAAGCCGACAAACCACGTCTTAAATACTGGTCTTTCACTAACCAAGCACAAAACGCTTGCCAAGTGAAATTTCACCACTGGGCCTTGCCCAGAATGCCTTCCAGCCGGGATGGTATTCGAAAGGCGGACATGGATGTACCCAACTTTTTATTGAATTAGTCCTTAGTTCACGGTACAGCAATCAATTTGACATTCAACTGTCAGAATGGTTCTATCGTTAGCTAAACTTTTTCATCCATGATTTAAGGGCTCTGAAAAGCAGCTTCACTGAATCTGTCAGTATGTTTCCTTGTCGTCTGAGATAACAAGTCTCTAGTTATAAGCAAAGGTAATTTTATCGACTAAATTCAAGAGTAGTTCCCATTGAAGCTAGTGAACAATATTTAGGTAATCGTCATAGTACTTAAATTCCATAAAGCATCATCTACACCGATCAAGCCTTTATCTGAAGCGTCAGTCGCTAAATATTCAGTGGACAATTGTACCTCGATAGGTGGCCGTTCATCCGCCATTCGAGCGGCTTCCCGACTGGCGGGGCCGGCTGACAATGCTCAATAGCCAAATTATTCTTAGTCGGAAGTGGGTTGCTTTCGGCTTAGAATAAGACTCGTATTTGAAATTGCACAGTGGTTTTCTGTGTGAGTTCAAATCGACGTCGGCTATGTTCCAGCAATTGTCAGCCGGCCCCAGAAGTCGGAGTAGGAGATCACCGGCTGACGAACAGTAATCCAAAACAGCATGATTTAATCATCTTTGCTGCTAAAGAATAACTTGCACAACGCGTTAACATCATGGACGACAATCAGAGGGGCGTTGAAATCCTGTGTAGCTTAAGGCTATCAAGCATAAAAAGACGCGCCAAGACTTTTCAGTCTTAAGCGCGTCAATTGTGATTAATAAAGCTTATTTCTTCTTAGGTTTTGGTGCAGGCTTATTCTCTAAGTCAGTCCGAACCACGAGCACGTCACAAACGGCCATCCGTGTGACATATTCAGTGACAGAACCAATCAATAAGCGTTCAACGGCATTCAAACCGGTGGCGCCAATCATGATTAAGTCAATGCCCATGTCCTTAGGAACGTCCCGTGCGATAATCGTTTTTGGTGCGCCATACTCGATGGAGTAATCGACGTTATCTAAGCCGTCCGCTTTAGCTTCAGCAACATACTTGTCCAGTGTCTTTTGTGCGGTATCCGTAACTTGTTCAACCATGGTCGTATCAAAACTAGAAATGTTTTGGAACGCCCGCGTGTCAACCACGTGCACCATGTGAACGGAAGCGTTAGGGCCGTTCCGTTTCGCGACTGCGACCGCCTTCTTGAATGCTAATTCCGCTTCATAGGAACCATCAACAGGAACTAAAATGTGTTGGTATTGTTGTAACATCATTCTCACCCCTCATTACTTTATAACTATATTGTAAAGGTTTTCGTAAAAAATAAAAAGCGTTTTCTATGAGATTTGCATAAAACTGACCAAAATTAGTGCGATAGCCATCATAATTAGCGAGCCACTTGCCAGTACAATGGCAATTAACATCGTCGTTTGGACAAAAATGGCGACTAGGCAACCTAGTGTGACGAGTAACATCAAACTACCACCATAACGGGCGACGTGTTTGATAGTGGGTGCTTTGTTTGGATCAAAAAATAGAAATGGTCGTGACTGATGAGTCAGTAAGTAGTAGCTGAGCCACCCGGCAATTAGGGTGTAAAGGACGAGCAATAAAGTAATCAAAATGTGCCTCCAATAATGATGATGGTTTTATTTTAGCGAATTCCAGAACGGAAGACAACTGCAACGCAGGGGACGAATTTCGGGTGCCTATTGGACTGTCAACGAACCAACCGCTTAGTTAGTGAAGTTAATTGGCACCTACGCCTACAAACAAAAAAAGGGCCAGGACAAGTCCTGACCGACGGAAGTAAACTTCCGGAAAAACTAGTGGTGCCGTTAATCGCCCTTCAGTATTGACCCGCTTCAAGGCAGGTGGGACGTTCTGACTAATCCGCTAACTACCAAAGGATAAGGCATGTTATGGGATTAGCTAACGGACATCCCAAAGTAGTATTAATTGTTCGGCAACACTTTGTTTAGAGCAATGCGCACACCTTAGTAATTTCGACTCTTAGTCTAGCATATAAAAATAAAAGTTGCAATTATAAGCACAGCCTCGCGATTGTTAGCGGTTTCGTGCGTTAGCTTTTAATAATTTTTCGTATTGTTGGGCGAGGGCGGTTTCGTAGCGCCCGTTGGTTTTCGGTTCGTAATACTGATCAGACTTGATTGCGTCTGGTAAATATTGTTGCGCGACCCAGTCCCCGGGGTGGTTGTGTGGAAAATCATAACCGACACCGTGACCGAGCTTAGCTGCTCCTTGATAATGGGCGTCCTTGATGTCGTCCGGAATATCACCGAAGTGCCCGTTGCGAACTGTCGTCAAAGCGGCGTCAATCGCACTGATCCCGGAATTGGATTTCGGCGATAAGGCCAGTTCAATGACCGCGTCAGCTAGCGGAATCCGGGCCTCTGGGAACCCGAGTTGGTCCGCGGCTTGCACAGCCGAGACGGTATGGGCACAAGCGGCTGGATTGGCCAGGCCAATGTCCTCGTACGCGATGACCATTAGGCGGCGCATGATGCTCTTTAAGTCACCAGCTTCTACTAGCCGAGCGAGATAGTGTAAGGCCGCATTGACATCCGACCCGCGAATCGATTTTTGGAAGGCGGAGATGACGTCGTAGTGGGCGTCGCCATCTTTGTCAGCCGAAAGTGCTTTTTTCTGCAAACACTCTTCAATTGTCGCCTGTGAAATGGTGATTGTCCCATCATCGGCTGGCGTCGAAGAAAGTACCGCTAATTCGAGTCCGTTGAGTGCGCTCCGTAAATCACCATTGGTAGCCGTACAGAGGTGGTGCATAGCGGCCGGGTCTAAATCTACTTGATACTTGCCAAGGCCGTTAGTTTTGTCAGCGAGTGCCCGTTCGATCGCGTGCTGAATATCGTCAGCGGTCAACGGGAAGACTTGGAAAATCTGCGTCCGACTGCGAATCGCGGGGTTGATGCTGATGTATGGATTTTCAGTCGTGGCACCAATCAAAATGATGCGGCCACTTTCTAAGTGGGGCAATAAAAAGTCTTGTTTGGTTTTATCGAGTCGGTGGATTTCATCGAGCAGTAAAATTACGGTTCCGCTCATTTTAGCTTCTTCAGCGACGATTTGGAGCTGCTTTTTACTATCAGTCGCAGCGTTGAGCATTCGGAAGGCGTACTTGGTCGAGCCCGCAATCGCGCTGGCGATACTCGTCTTGCCGGTACCCGGTGGCCCGTACAAAATCATGGATGATAACCGCTTGGCTTTGACCATCCGCGCAATGATTTTGCCTGGACCGACCAATTGTTGCTGACCGACAACGTCTTCGAGTGTTTTCGGACGCATACGATAAGCTAATGGTTGTTGCATCGTGTAATTCCTCCTTGCAAAACTAGTCCCAACTATTATAGCATTTACAGTGACCGACACCGAATAATAGGTTTACGTGTTGTGCTGGTTATGTAATTGCAGTAAAGATGATTAATCGTACCAGTTCTTGGGTTGCAAAGCCGCCAGCTTGGACCTGCGAAAAGCAGTGGGGGCTGCGTGAGTCTCAATCGATAGCCATCCTGTTTTAGCGTTATCAACTAGTCCCGGAAGTCGGATTAGGACATACATTTGGCGGATGGATGGTAATCTAAATTAATGGCACGTTTTAATCATCATTCATAAAAATTAACGCGCACAATGCGTATAGGTTTAGCAGACTAAAATAAAAAATAAGGATTGATCATTATGGAATTAGATGCAGTTGGTAAAGCAATTGTTCAGTATCATTTGGTCCCACTCGTTCATCAGACGAACCTCGGGCTGGAAGTCACGATGCAGCGTGTTGATCGCCAGGGACACCTCGCGACCACGCCACATCCGCAGCAGTTTGGTAATCCTCAGCAAAATCGGCATTTACGGCCGGGCTTTGCGGCTAGCACGTTAAAAATCGCCACGCCCGTTCGGCACGCGATTCCAACGTTGATGGCCGACTTGAACGGGCTAAACATGGCTGCTCGCCGGACATTGGCGACTGACGAACAGCTCTGGCCGCTATCGAGTACACCAGTTTTGCCGGCAGATTTAACGACGATTCAGTTGGCGGATGTTGACCAAACGAGTTACCAGCACCGCCGTGACTTGGCTCAGCAAACGGACATCCAGAAACTACTGACGACTGGGACGCACGTGAATTTAAGTCTTAATGAACAACTATTTACGCGGTTATATACCGAAGTCTTTCATCAGCATTATCATAGTTATGTCGATTTTCGCAATGCGATTTATTTAAAAGTCGCGCAGGGTTTTGTGCGGATGAACTGGCTGATTCAATATTTATTTGGTGCGTCGCCGCGATTAGCCGTCACTGACACCAAGACGCGGCCCCGGCGTAGTAGCGTTCAGCATCCAGACGGGCGTTACCAACCAGTCACAGGGGACTACACGACGATTGACCGGTACGTGGCCAAACTAACGGCCGCAGTGCGACAAAAACAGTTGTTGTCCGTGAATGATTTTGATGGCCCAGTCCGGTTTCATAGTAATGGCCAGTTAGCCACGATGGCACGCCAAGGGGTCTACTATGTCGAATACCGGGGACTTGATCTGGATCCAACTAGTGCCAACGGGGTCGACAGTAATGCCATTGCGCTGATGCGGTTATTGGCCAGCTATTTCGTGATGATGCCGGGTTTGCCAACCAAGCTGGTGCCACAAGTCAATGCCCAGGCGGACCAATTAACCCAGCAGGTCTTAGCTGAAAATCCAACGACCGCTAGCGCCCAAGCCGTTCCAGCAGCGCAAGTTTTAGATGCGCTCGCCGATTTCGTGAAGGCGTATGGGTTGCCAAATGATGACGCCGTCTTGTTAAAACAGTTAAAGCAACGGGTCACCGATCCGAAAAAGACGCCGAGTGCGCGGATTGCCAGCGAATCAGAACCGTTAACTTGGGCGTTGCAACAAGCAACTCGCTATCAGGAAGCCGCGACGGAACGGCCGTTTGAACTCGACGGTTTTACTGGACTGGATATTTCCAGTCAACAACTCGTGCAGGCGGCGCTGACACGTGGCATTCAAACGGATGTGATCGACCAGTCCGCAAATATTTTGCGGTTAACGAAGCTTGGACAATCACGGCTGGTGGTCAATGGCAGTGGTACTGATTTGAACCCGCAAGCCTTGACGACTGTTTTACAGCATAAGGCTGCTGCTAAACAAGTATTGGCTGAACATGGGGTGCAGGTGCCTGCTTCACAGACTTACCATTCGGCCAACCAGTTAATTGACGACTATGACCGGTACGTTCAAGCGGGTGGCATCGTGCTAAAAGCTGCGAATGCAACCCATAAAGTGGTCGTTTTCCGGATCATGCCAGAACGGCAGTTGTTCGAACAAGTCGTCCGGCAACTATTTGAGCAAACGAGTGCGGTAATGGCGGAAGAAGTCGTCGTTGCTTCAAGCTATCGTTTCTTAGTCATTGGCGGGCACGTTCAAGCGATTGTTGAGCGGCTCCCCGCTAACATCGTGGGGGATGGCCGTTCTACTGTTAAGGAACTACTCACACGTAAAAACGGCCGGGCATTGCGTGGGCCTGCCTTCCAGTACCCACAATCAGAACTTCAATTAGGGACGATCGAACGCTATCGGCTGGCTTCCTACCATCTCGATCTAGACTCGGTCGTCAGTCGTGGGACCCAGATTCTATTGCGCGAAGACGCGACCTTTGGGAATGGGGCGGACGTGCTCGATGCGACCGATGATATGCATCAATCGTATGTTCA
Source organism: Lactiplantibacillus plantarum EGD-AQ4 (assembly GCF_000463075.2). Taxonomy (GTDB): domain Bacteria; phylum Bacillota; class Bacilli; order Lactobacillales; family Lactobacillaceae; genus Lactiplantibacillus; species Lactiplantibacillus plantarum_A. The sequence goes on along the minus strand of NZ_AVAQ01000052.1, from coordinate 18,293 downwards.
GGCGGTTGAAAAGTTGGTAGCGGACTTACACTTATCCGTGGCTGGTGTGGATGTTATGATTCCAAACTTGTACGCCGAATTAGTGCCTGAGCATCCCGAAATGGCGGTCTATCTGGGAATTCATGCCGCACCATATTTGTATCCACACTTATTCCCGACATTCGGGACAGCACGGCCGGTGGCGGACACGTTGGTGGAGACGTTGTTTGCGGAGTAGGGGCTGGGTAATGAGTACACAGGCAGTGTCTAGTTGTGATAGTACGAGAAAAATATCTTGTACCTCGTGATTGACAGCGTACACTACTCTCAGTGCAAATCAGCATCGTATGTACTATAAAAGCTTACGACATCAAATCGGTTTTTAAGTCCCAACTTAAAAGCCGATTTTTTGCGCCTAAATGACTAGCCTAGATGATTAAGTTCGAGCACCAAAACATCCTGAAAAACTATTTCGAAAATTCTCTAAATACTTCCTTGTATTTCAAACAACTCGTTGCTATACTCTATTTAGAGATGTATCTAAATAGTTTGTAAGAAGGTGGGTTCCAGATGGCATTGAATACAACGTTCAAGGCAATTGCTGACCCGGTGAGACGGCAAATTCTGGAGGAACTGCGACAGAATCGACAGTCGGCGGGGGAGATTGCCGCGCACTTTAACTTGAGCCAAGCGACGGTCTCTTATCACCTTAAATTATTAAGGTCCGCGGGTTTGGTTACCGTCACTAAAGAAAAGAATTATTTGTATTATGAGTTAAATGCGAGTGTGTTTGAAGAGATGTTGACGTGGCTGTATCGGTTCAGCGGCAAGCAGGGAGATGACAATAATGATGAAGCGTAGTGTGCAATTATGGTTGAGTTATATTGTGATTTTATTACCGATTTTGTATGGTGTGGCTAACTATCAAGCGTTGCCAGCCCAAATGGCGATTCATTTCAACTTGGATAATCAGCCGAATGGTATGGCAAGTAAAGCCGTGGTCGTTTTTGGATTACCACTGTTAATGGCGGTTTTTCAACTGATCTGCGTGGGCGCCACACGATTGAATGCGACCCACAAAGGACCAGCGCCACGATTTGAGCGGATGATGATTTGGATTGTGCCCGTACTGTCCGGCGTGATTTATGCCACCACGATCAGCTACAATTTGGGTCATCGGATGGATATTTGGCGGATTGCCATCAGCTTGGTGGCGTTCATCTTCATGGCAAGCGGTAATTATTTGCCGACAATTAGTGCTAATCAGTACGCACAGGTGCGACGTGGGACACGGCCGATTCACCCGATGGTCTGGCGGCGTGTGCGTTATTGGTTAGGGTACACCTTAGTTGGCGGCGGGATACTACTATTATTAAGCGTCATGACCACGCAGGCGATTGCGATCATCGTCATGGTCGTCGTTATTTTGGCGCTATTTGCAATGAGTTTGTATAGTACGCTCGCGCATAGTTAGCGCATAGTTAGCGCATGAAAAAAGCCCGGTTGACTTCAAGTTTAAAGTCGACCGGGCTTTTGTTGTCTGAATGCTTATAATAATTTTTTGAATTTATCTAACAACCCAACTGGCTTGTCATCATCTTCGTCAGTCGCCGTACTTTGTGCTGGATAGCGATGGGCAATATCAATATCGTCTTGGTTGATGGCTGTTGCCGCGGTGAAAACTAGGGCGTAATTGTCATCAGCGGTACGATAAATGTCATCCGTTTTGATGGTGAATTTGATATTGGCGTGACTCGCAGCCTTGATGTAGGGCCCAATCAAGTCCTGTTCCAGATTACCATTGATGAATAGTTGGTTATCAGGATGGGCCGCAAAAGCCTTGGTCAGTGCATCGACGTAATCTGCCTGCTTAATTTCCGCCACGGTCACTGCGACTTCGACGCGTTCACGAAATGTCCCAAGGTACTTTCGCTGTTCGTCGGGATGCAGCTTTGGCGTCCCGTGGATGGCAGTTTCGATTCGATCGACCGGTTGTTTGTCTGTTTCAGCCATTGTCTAACATCCTTTCCTAGATAGTAATTATCATTGTAGCATGTTCCCGTCAGAATAGCGAAGAGAAGGGGGTGGCGTTCAGATTGGTGGTGCGGTATGGTTAGTGTAAACGACTGATGGAGATGAGTCTCGTGTTTACGAATCAAGATTTTGAAATTTTTAATGATCCGACATTGGCTGGACGGATGCAGCTGATCAAAACGGTGATCGACCCGAAGTTTGAGCAACTGGCACCACTGATTATTGACCACTTACAGCAGCCAAACGGTGTGCCTTTTTATGCACATATCGCCAAACATTTACGACGCCACAAGAATCCGCCGGTAGATACGTGGGTTGCTTTTAGTCAAAATAAGCGGAGTTATAAGGCCTGGCCGCATTTTGAACTCGGCTTGTGGCCCGACCGGCTCTTTATCTATTTTGATATTTTGGATGAATGCAAACCTAGCGTTCAGGCTAAAATGGCGATTAAAGATTTAACGCCCAAGCTGATGGCATTACCGACTGGTTTTGTCATCAGCAACAATCACGGTGAGGCCAAGACGATGCCCGCGACCCCAGCCAACATTACGGCCGCAATTCAGAAATTTGATCAGTATAAACACAGTGAACTGGTCGTGGGGCGTGCGGTTCAAGTGGGAGACCCGTTTTTTGATGATCCGGCTGAACTAACGGCGACGATTTTGGCAACGTTTGAGCAGTTACTCCCGATTTATGAGCAAGTGATGAACAATAGATAGTCAAAAGTGGGCGATGGAGACGGGTAAAAAATCGCATTCAGCCACTTAAGCGCCCTAGCCCGCAGTTTGGGAGAATAGATGGCAATCGGTGGGCAAAAGGATTATAACCTTGTTGAAAGACAAAATCTTTCGAGTTAGCGAAAATTTTGTGAAGCACAAGGGGGTAATTAGGATGGATGCGGATGCAGAAACCTTGGAACAGTTGATTGAAACTGCCTATCAAGAGCCTGTTGATAATCAGCAGTCGATTTCTTATAAAAATGGTCTTAAACGGATGATACACGAATTGAGGAACGGCAAGGGGACTCAGCTCGTGATGATTGACGTGTATCATAATTTCCGCGAAAACGATATGATACCGGTGATGCTGCCAGCTAATAATCAGAAATTGTACCAATATACGTGGCACATGTTGCTGCTGTTGCGTGAAAAAGAATTGAAGGATCACCATCTAATCTCGCAGCTTGCTGAAACGCCGACCATTTTTGATCCATATCTCTAAGTTTATTGATGTTATTCATATTGAGTGGAAACGGACAGTTAATTTAAGTCGCCATAGCGCTACTTGGATTAACTGTCCGTTTTAGTGTATGAAACAAGAGACGCGATTGATAGAGAACGTCCAAGTGATATGCTAGACTTTGTGGTGTAAAGCGTTAGGTTTAATCATTGTATCTTGTCTTCTAGTGTTGCCATGAAAAACAGCGTTGATGGGGGAAAATCAATGAAATTCGATGTTTGCATTTGTTCTGAGGACTTCGCGAGTGGGGAACGTTTTTGCCAGAAGTTCAACGGTGGGCCTGAATTATCGTTAGTCAAACGCGTCTGCCATTTGTCGTCATTAAAACGCGTCACACGTTATTTGAGGCAAAAACCCAATTATCAGGTTTATTTTGTGGTTTTTGCCCATTGGGACACGTATGCCTTAAAGGTTTGCCGGCTGATTAGAGCGGTTGATAAATTCGCAGTGATCAGTTTAGTCACCACGCAGCCCGTAAATGCGATGGCGATTATCCAGTCACGTGTTTACCCACTCAATACGTACAGTTTGAGTGCCAGCGAATTGTGACTGATCTGAAAGCGAGTTTGCGTTTGCCGATGGTTGATAGTGGTCAGAAGAGCGGGGGCTGGTTTTTCTTCGAGAATAAATCGATCAGTTTGCAGCTGCCGCTGTTGGACGTCAACTACTTTCAGACGGCTGATGAACCACACAAGATTGACGTGGTCACTAATTTTTCCAAACGAACTGTGACCGCAAAGCTATCGGAAATAGTGGTTGCTAATCCGAGCTTTATTCGTGTTCATCGGTCATTTGTCGTGAATGTGCCTAATATTGAAGTGATGGATCGCTCGCTTCAAATGTTAATGATGAATAATGGTGATCAGATACCGGTTGCTAGGAGGATGCTGGCTGAAGTGGGGAGAAGGATTCGAAGTTTTAACGGCGGTGAGGGTGGCGTCATTGGGGTTCAGTAGTATGCCTAGAAGCGCCCGATTCTTGAGCAGTTAAATCGTTAAAAGGACACAAAAAAACCGCCGCAACCGCGACGGTTTTTAATAACCGGAAATTAAAGCTTGTTGTAGTATTCAACGATTAATGATTCGTCGATATCTGCTTCAAGTTCTTCACGTTCTGGTAAACGAGTTAATGAGCCTTCAAGCTTATCAGCATCGAATTGAACGAAGTTAGGACGTGCAACCACGGCTTCAACGGCGCCAGTGATAACAGCCAACTTCTTGGACTTTTCACGAACTGAGATTACTTGGCCAACACTAACTTCGTATGAAGGGATGTCAACGCGCTTGCCATCAACAGTGATGTGACCATGGTTTACTAATTGACGTGCTTGACGACGAGTCGTTGCCAAACCTAAACGGTAAACCATGTTATCCAAACGACGTTCGAGTAAGATCATGAAGTTAACACCATGCTTACCTTCGCGAATTTTACCAGCTTTGATGAATAAGTTAGCGAATTGACGTTCAGTTAAACCGTACATCATCCGTAACTTTTGCTTTTCACGTAATTGAGTACCGTATTCTGAAAGCTTACCACGACGACCTTGGCCATGATCACCAGGAGCGTAAGGGCGGCGAGCTAATTCTTTACCAGTACCTGAAAGGGACATTCCCAAACGACGGGAAATCTTCCAACTTGGACCTGTATAACGAGACATAAAATGTTTCCTCCAATAATTTTAGTTGGAGTAAAATAATCCGATGTAAGTTCGATATTCGTTCAGATTGGACTGCAGGGTTCACCATTGCAGCCGCAGGTTACTAACTGACCAAAATATTGGCACCAATCTGTTGACGAGCTTACCCACTTACTGCTGCATTATTTTACACAAAGAGTAGCATAACACGTTTAGTAATGGTTAGTCAATGTGCGTCGTTAAAATTGCGACGAATTCGGTCAATTCAGCCTCATCTTCGGCACTAAAACGGTCTAATGACGGGGAATCAACGTCGAGCACGCCGATTTGGTGACCGTCTTTGGTGATTGGCACGACGATTTCGGAATTGCTGGCACTATCGCAGGCAATGTGGCCTGGAAATTGGTGGACGTCCGCGATCCGTTGGTTGGTTTGCGTTTCAAAAGCCGTGCCAACGACCCCTGCGCCGACTTTGATGTGCATGCAAGCAACTTTACCCTGGAAGGGTCCGAGGTCGAGCTCGCCAGTCTCATCGTTAAATAAGTAGAAGCCGGCCCAGTTCAAGTCGTCATACGTACTGTTGAGGAGGGCGCTAGCGTTGGCTAAGTTCGCGACCAAGTTCGTTTCTTGAAAAAGTAACGCGTCGAGCTGTTGGTTCATAAGTGATGTTTCGGTGGTAGCCATGTGAAAATCCTCCTTGAATGTTAACAAATTGTTACTGTCCGTTAGTTACGTCTATGTTATAATTTAAGATAGATTTTAATTGGATTTTCAGAAAAAAGCAAGGCTGCGGTTCTCAGCAGGGTGAGGCGCAACGCAATTAAAACGGAATAATTAATGTAAGGGGTATTCGTATGCAAGTAGCAATCGGCATTGTGGTGGTTGCGATTGTCATCTACGCGGCGGTCAAAGGCTTTCAATATTATATTGATAAGCAAGTCCGCCAACTGACGGAGCGCCAACAAGCGTTAGTGAAACAATCACAGACCACGGATTTCGAAAAAATTGAACAACTCGGACTAACGGGCGGCTCGTTAGAAAAGTTGGAAGCGTTGCAGAGTGCTGGTCAAGAAGTGGAAAACGATCAGTTGCCCGCCGTAAGCGATAAATTGGCAACAATTACCACTGAGGCGCGGGGCATCAAATTTCTAGACGCCCAACAAAATCTAAAAAAAGTCGCGGCACTGTTGGATCAAATCGAACAGCGGCAGGCCGAAATTCGTGACGGGTTACAAGCCTTAGATGACGCCGATGCGGCCCACCGTCAAGCGGTTGCGAGTTTGGAGAAAAAATATCAAAACTTGCGGAAGACGTTGTTATCGCAAAACTTCTCGTTTGGCCCTAGTATCGACAAACTTGAAGATCAGCTAGCCAACTTGGAAAGTGATTTCGATCATTTTTCTGAATTAGCGAAAGCTGGCGATCACGATGCGGCTGAAAAAGTTTTAGACCAGTTGCATCATGATACTGGCGCCCTTGAAATGGATATTGACCGGATTCCACCGATTTATAAAGACTTAGTGAGTGGTTTTCCTGATCAATTAGCTGAACTAGCGAGTGGTTATCAACAATTGACTGCCCAACATTTTCACTTCGAAGTGGATTCAATCGAACCTGAAATTCAGGGTCTCAAACAAGCAATCGATGATAATACCGCATTGCTGGGCGACTTGAAAGTTACCGATGCGGAAAATGGCAACCATGCGATTGAGAAGCGTATCGATCATTTGTACGATGTGATGCAGGCGGAAATCGATGCCAAGGCCATCGTTGATCAGCGGCAAGAAGAGATTAGTAAGTTCTTGACGCACGCGATGAATCAAAACCACCGCTTACAAGTTGAGTTGGATCGGTTAGCACAAAGCTATACGCTCAATAACAATGAAGTTGAACGGACGCGCGAACTCAATGAGCAATTGAAGAATATTCAGGCGGTTTATCAAGCTGATACAACTGCGATTACGAGTAAGCAGGCAGTTTTCAGTGAAATTGCAGCCCACTTTGAGGAGCAGGACAAACAACTCACGGGCATTGAAGAGGAACAAGTGGCGATCAACCAAGGTGTTGCCAACTTGACCGCTGAGGAATCCAAGGCGCATGAGACCTTACAACGGTTTGATTTTGAAATCCATGCGGTCAAACGTCAAGTGGAGAATCTGAATCTACCAGGTTTGCCTAAGGATTATCTGGACTACTTCAAGGTCGTTGCTAAAGAAATCGAACGCTTAGACCATGATATCAATAAACTTGTGATTAACATGGATGATATTACGAAGCAACTCATCGTGATTCAGGCTGATATGGCCACCTTAAAAGAGAAGACCGATGATTTGACGGATGCTGCGTTGATTGCCGAACAACTCTTGCAATATGCTAATCGTTATAAAAATAGTCATGAAGATGTTCAAGAAGCGAGCGTTGAAGCCCAACGGTTGTTCAACGAAGCGCATGACTACGCACGGAGCTTGGAAGTCATTGCGACGGCGGTCGATAAGGTCGATCCTGGCTCTTACAAACGGATTGAAGATAGCTACTATGCCAATAAGCAGGCGGCTAATCCGGATGCCGACGCTTAAAAGACGACAATTAAGAAGATAAATATCGAACCAGTTGGTGGTGATTGTGATGAACGCAACCACAGCCAGCTGGTTTTTGATTGGCGTCAAAAATGTTCGACGATTGCAGGATGATTGCGTGCAATTCTGCCGTGATGGCGTTGTCAGCGTCGATTAATCCCGTTTTTGAAACAAAAAATCTTGTTTCAGCCCTAATTTTTGGTATAATTGCAAAGAATTCTTATCGAAAGTAAGTGCAAGGCACACTTTCTTGGAAAGAGAAGGCGTAGTAATGATTTATTTTGACAATAGTGCGACGACGCAAGCTGCTCCCGCCGTACTAGATACTTATACGAAGGTTTCTCAGAAAATCTGGGGAAATCCTTCTAGTTTGCATAACTTTGGTGAAACCGCCTTTCATTTATTGGAACAGTCGCGCCAACAGATTGCTGATTTACTTGGCGCTCAGGCGCACGAAATCTTCTTCACGTCAGGTGGGACGGAAGGTGATAATTGGGTGCTCAAGGGGACGGCGATTGAGAAGCGCGCCTTTGGCAAACATCTGATTACCACGGCGGTCGAACATCCAGCGATCCACAATTCGATGGAACAGTTGAAAGAACTGGGGTATGAAGTCACGTACTTACCCGTGGATCAGGAAGGACGCATTAACGTTGCCGATTTGAAAGCGGCGATTCGTCCGGACACCATTCTGGTTTCCACGATGGCAATTAACAATGAAATCGGGACGATTCAACCGCTACTTGAAGTCGCTGATTTGTTGAAACAATACCCGAAGATTCATTTCCACATTGATGCGGTTCAAGGCATCGGTAAGGGCATCCAGAACATGATCATGAATGACCGGGTCGATTTTGTGACGTTCTCCGGACATAAGTTTCATGCGACCCGCGGTGTTGGTTTTATTTATGCGCGGAATGGGCGCAAATTGGCACCGCTCATGAATGGCGGCGGCCAAGAAAGTAACTGGCGTTCAGGAACTGAAAACTTGCCCGCAATCGCTGGGATGGCGAAGGCTTTACGCCTATTATTGACGGATGAGGACGAAAAAGTTGCGCGCGAACGTGCCATCAAACAGCGGATTTACGACCACATCAAGACGTTCCCGAAAGTTACGATTTTCAGCCAACCGACTGATGGATTTGCACCGCACATCCTGTGCTTTACGATCAATGGCGTGCGCGGCGAAACCATCGTCCATGCGTTTGAAGACCAGGGCATCTATATTTCGACGACCAGTGCTTGCTCGTCTAAGAAGCATATGGCATCAAGTACGCTGATGGCGATGCACGTGCAAGAAAATATTGCTACGAGTGCTGTCCGGGTCAGTCTAGATGAAAATAATACGTTGGCAGAAGCCGACCAGTTCATCAAAGTTTTTGATCAGCTTTATCAAAAATTCTCTAAAATCAATGCAGATGCATAACGGAAAGGAACTTGTTCATGCAGTACACTGAAATTATGGTACGTTACGGCGAGTTGTCGACCAAGGGTAAGAACCGACGGAATTTTATCGATAGCTTGGGCCGCAACGTCCGCAACGCGTTGCACGATTTCCCAACGCTTAAAGTTCATGCGAACCGTGACCGGATGCACATCATGTTAAACGATGAAGATGCAACGCCGGTTATGGATCGCTTGAAGCTGGTGTTCGGGATTCAGAACTTTTCACCAAGTATTCGAGTGGATACGGATATGGATGCAGTCTACGCGACGTCGATTGAAATGGTCAAAGCGCAGTATCAACCGGGAATGACGTTTAAAATTAATACCCGTCGTTCTGATCACCACTTTGAATACGACACGAACCAGATTAACGATATGTTGGGTGGCCAAATTCTTGACCACGTCGACGGGATTCAAGTTAAAATGAAGAACCCAGACATCGTCCTGCGTGTCGAAGTTCGGTTGAATGGGATTTTCTTGTCATCCGAAACGATTCAAGGTGCCGGTGGCTTACCAGTAGGCACTGCAGGTAAGGGGATGCTGATGCTTTCTGGTGGTATCGACTCACCAGTTGCCGGGTATCTTGGGATGAAACGTGGCGTCGACATGGAGATGGTGCACTTCTTTAGTCCGCCATACACGAGTGAACAAGCGCTCGCCAAGGCCAAGCAATTAGCCTCGACGCTTGCCAGCTATTCTGGTCGCGTTAAATTCATTCAGATTCCATTCACCGAGATCCAAGAAGAAATCAAGGAAAAGGTTCCAGAAGGCTACTTGATGACCGTGCAACGGCGCTTGATGATGCGGTTGATGGACGCAGTGACGCGTCAACGGCATGGCAAAGCAATTTTCAACGGCGAATCGTTGGGGCAAGTTGCCTCACAAACCATGGATAGTATGATTGCTATCAATGATGTGACGACTTTACCCGTCTTGCGGCCAGTGATTTCAATGGATAAGACGGAAATCATCAAGATTGCTGAAGACATTGACACTTATGATTTATCAATCATGCCATTTGAAGATTGCTGTACGATCTTCGCGCCACCAGCACCGAAGACTCATCCAAAGTTGGATCGTTCACGTGCTTACGAAGAACGCATCGACGTTGATGGCCTGATGGAACGCGCTTTAGCGGGAATTAAGATGACCGAGATCAAACCGGGCGAAAACTACCTTAATGCCCAGGAAGACGTTTTTGCGGAATTACTCTAAATTGTATTTGAAAACGAGTGCCTAGTTAGACGGGTGCTCGTTTTTTTCGACCCAGATAAAATAAAGTGATACGCATTGTGCTAGTTAATTTGTCATGAATCATGATTAAATCATGCCGGCTTGGATTACTGTTCGTCTGCCGGTGATCTCCTTATTCCGACTTCCGGGGCTGGCTGACAACGCTGGAACAGGGCGGACGTCGATTTGAACTCACGCAGAAACCCACTGCGCAATTTCAAATACGAGTCTTCTTCTAGCCCGGGAAACCCACCCGGACAAGAAGAATTTCGCCCTTGAGCATTGTCCGCCAGCCCCTCCAGTCGGGAAACCGCTCGAATGGCAGATGAACGACCACCTATCTGGGTACAATTGACCACTGAATATAGACGACAGGGTTATTCATGCAAACTTTAAATCAGCATCGATGATGATTTATTGAGCTTCAAGACTTGTCCGTCTTAAAAATTGATACACCGGTTTAGGATTATGCACTAATGTCAGCGACACTATCCTTGAAACTAGTGTATAGAATTATCCTTCGTTTGTTCTCAGGCTTTGTCATCTTAGGCGAGTAGAGAAAGTTCTGACAACATTCAGTACTACTGCTGACTTCTATGATTAGAACATGAGTATGATCGCTGTTACCAGAAACTAATCTTACAGTTCGTTACCGAATTGACCGTTTACTGAGAATCAACAATCAGTTCATTTAAGGTTGGGTCCGCACATGTCTGCCTTTCGAATAGGATCCCGGCTGGAGGGTATTCTGGGCAAGGCCCAGTGGTGAAATTTCACTTAGCAAGCGTTCTTTGCTTGGTTAGTGAAAGACCAGTATTTAAGACGTGGGTTATCGGCTTAAATCTGTGTCCACCACGCTCCGGCCATTGCACAGAATGCCTGTAAGCCGGACTAAGACGAACCTACAATAGCAAGTTTACGCTAACTCGCACTGTTTCCAGCGGGGTTCAGCTGGCAGCTCTTGAACTTAGAAATAGCATGATTTAATCGTCTATAATGCTAAAAATAACTAGCACAACGCGTAAGTGAGATTTCAATATTGTTGAATTAATGTGTTAGCTGACCTAAAATAATGGTCATCATTTATGAACCAATAGTCTAGGTATGCTAGGATAGCGTTAGAAATGAGGCGGTGGGTATGGATTGGCAACGGTTACTTAAGCTAAATGCAGCGGCAATTGATTCGAATATGTTTCAAATCGGTCTCGAGCGTGAAGGCCAGCGCATCACCGAAAACGGTCAATTGGCGCAAACGGATTTGGCGCCTACTTTGATTGCCCAATGCCCTGGACTGCAGCGTGACTTTGCAGAAACCCAAGTCGAATTAGTGACCCCGGTCTGTCCCGACGCACAGGCTGCCAGTCGCGAGTTGACTGAACTAACGCGCCAAGTTCGTCAGGGAATCGCACCTGAACTGATCTGGCCCTTGAGTGTGCCACCGGTTTTGCCAATAGACGAAGCGCTGATTCCAATTGCGAAGCTGGACAGGGCAGCCGTCGCGTATCGTGAGGGCCTTGCACAACGGTACGGCCGGCGCCGGCAAATGCTATCTGGCCTGCATTGCAATATCAGCTTAAATCCAGACCTGCTGACCGCATTATTTCAGACGCAGACAGAAATAACCGACCCGGTCGATTTTCGGAATCACTGCTACTTGCATATTGCTCAAAATTATTTACATTATCGGTGGCTATTAACTTATTTATATGGCTGTACGCCGCACGTTTGGCCGAATTCAGGGTTTCACGAGAGTCATGGGTTAGTACGTAGTCTGCGCAATGGTCCTGAGGGCTACGCGAATCGGCCTGGTTTGCACGTTTCCTATGCGTCACTGGCACAGTATTGCGACTGTTTGCAGACGGCAGTCGCGCGTGGACAGTTAAGTGCGGTCAAGGAGTATTACGGGCAGGTGCGTTTGCGTGGTGGTCATGACTTAGCGACCTTGCGCCAAAGCGGCATTCAATATTTAGAGTTACGCCAATTGGATTTGAATCCGTGGTCGGCGATTGGTGTGACCAATGAACAATTGCAAGTAGTGACGTGGTTGACCGCGTTGATGTTGTGGTTGCCAAGTCCCACTGACCCGGACGATTGGATTGACGCGGGTCAGCACGCTAACCAGCACGTGGCGTTAGAAGCGCCGACAGTGAGAACCCAATATTTTGAAACGGGGATGCGGTTGGCTGCGACGTTACGTGAGCTTGGGCAAAGCTTACATCAATCGGCTGCGGAAGACGTGGCAACGCTGATTTCGGCTAGACTAGGTGCGCCAGAATCGACTTTGGCTGCGCGTTGGTGTGCCGAAACACAAGGGTCAGTCACGCAAGCCACCCAATTGGCAGTGCACCTTGCTGCCCGCCGGATTTGAAGTGTTATCTAATACGAATAATGCCGACCAGAGGGCTAAAAATAAATTAACAATTGTTGAGGCTAAAGTTTGCGAAGCACCTGAAATTGCGGTAAATTTAAGCTATACTAGTTTCAATACATTCATTGTAAATCATTAGTTATCGAAGGGGTGTTTTTCGTGCAAGTATTATTTCATGATCAAGCATTAGACCTAGTCGGTGAGCCATTAGAAGATGGCGATCAATTACCAAAGTTCAAAGTATTTACGACGCATGATAAGAAAATCAAGACCAAAGACTTACTCGGTAAGCCAGTCCTGTTGAGTGTCATGCCCGATATTGATACGCGTGTTTGTTCGATTCAAACTAAGAAGTTCAATCAACAAGCCGACAAGTACCCCCACGTTCAGTTTGTCGCGATTTCCAACAACTCAGTAGCGGATCAAGCTGGCTGGTGTGCTAAGGAAGGCGTCAAAAATCTGACGGTGGCTTCTGATGAAGAACTTTCATTTGGGTATGCAACGAACCTCTACCTGCCCAATAACGGAACGTTGACGCGCGCCATTTATGTGGCCGATGCGGACGGTAAGATCGTTTATCACGAAATCGTGCCCAACGTCAGTCATGAACCAAACTATGTGGCTGCATTGGATGCTTTAAAACAATTCGAATAAAGATTGACGATAACCAGGAAATTCATTACAATAGTGACAACTAGCAATGAGCAAGAGAGTAGTGCTGAATGACGTCTTTAGAGAGAACGTGAGTAGTGGAACACGTTTGGCGTCTCAGTATGAAGGTAGCTTGCGAGCTGTTATTCTGAACGTTTAAGTAGGAATAGCCGGACGGGATACACCGTTCGTTAACAACGATGTTTAAGCTGTAAAGCAGTTACTTGTGATTGCTTTAAAATTAGGTGGTACCGCGAATCCATTCGTCCTAACTCAATTAGGATGAGTGGATTTTTTTGTACCCAAATGGAAAGGATGTGCCCCAATGTCAGAAGAACCAACTACTGATATGCCAACTAAGTATGATCCGACCGCCGTTGAAGCGGGTCGTTATCAGACTTGGCTAGACCAAGATTTATTCAAGCCTTCGGGCGATAAGAAAGCAAAACCATATTCAATCGTGATTCCGCCACCAAATGTTACCGGTAAGTTGCATTTAGGCCATGCTTGGGATACGACCTTACAAGATATTATTATTCGTCAGAAGCGGATGCAGGGCTTCGATACGTTATGGTTACCAGGAATGGACCATGCGGGGATTGCCACTCAAGCAAAGGTTGAAGCCAAACTCCGTGAACAAGGTGTTAGTCGTTACGATCTCGGTCGGGAGAAGTTTATTCAACAAGTCTGGGATTGGAAAGACGAATATGCGTCAATCATCAAGCAACAATGGGCCAAGATGGGGCTGTCATTAGATTATTCACGTGAACGGTTCACGATGGATGATGGCTTATCGGACGCAGTTAAGAAAGTCTTCGTTGACTTATACAACAAGGGTCTGATTTACCGTGGCGAATACATCATCAACTGGGATCCACAAGCCCGGACGGCGTTATCTGACATTGAAGTGATTCATAAAGATGATCAGGGTGCCTTCTACCACGTGAAGTACCCATTTGCGGACAAGGATTACACCTTCAATGGTAAGCACTACATTGAAATTGCGACGACTCGTCCCGAAACGATGATGGGTGATACGGCCGTAGCGGTCAATCCAAGTGATGAACGTTATAAGGAATTAGTTGGCAAAAAAGTCATCTTGCCATTGGCCGACCGTGAAATTCCGATTATTGCGGATGCTTACGTTGACCCTGAGTTTGGGACTGGGATGGTTAAAATCACACCAGCCCACGACCCGAATGACTTTAAAGTTGGAAACCGGCATGACTTGAAGCGCATCAATACGATGAATGAAGATGCCACGATGAACGCCAACGCTGGTAAGTACGAAGGTATGGACCGCTTTGAAGCTCGTAAAGCCATGGTCAAAGATTTGGAAGACCAAGACTTGATGCTTAAGATCGACCCGATCGTGCATAGCGTTGGGCATTCTGAACGGACGGGCGTTCAGGTTGAAGCCCGGCTGTCGACGCAGTGGTTCGTTAAGATGAAGCCACTTGCTGAACAAGCCTTGAAGAACCAAAAGACTGATAATAAAGTTGAATTTGTGCCAGACCGTTTTGAAGATACCTTCAATCAGTGGATGGAAAACGTTCATGACTGGGTTATTTCACGGCAACTCTGGTGGGGACACCGGATTCCAGCTTGGTATAACAAGACCACTGGTGAAACTTATGTCGGGATTGATGCACCTAAGGATCCTGAAAACTGGGAACAAGACCCCGATGTTTTGGATACCTGGTTCTCGAGTGCGCTTTGGCCATTTTCAACGATGGGTTGGCCAGATACGGATGCGGAAGATTTCAAGCGTTACTTCCCAACTGATACGTTAGTCACCGGTTACGATATCATTTTCTTCTGGGTTTCACGGATGATGTTCCAAAGCCTTGAATTTACGGGTAAGCGGCCATTCAAACACGTCTTATTGCATGGCTTGATTCGTGACGAACAAGGCCGAAAGATGAGTAAATCACTCGGCAATGGGATCGACCCAATGGATGTCATTGAGAAGTACGGTGCCGATGCCTTACGTTGGTTCCTATCAAACGGCTCGACTGCTGGACAAGACGTCCGGTTCAGCTACACCAAGATGGACGCTGCTTGGAACTTCATCAATAAGATCTGGAATGCCAGCCGCTACGTTATCATGAACTTAGGCACGATGGACAAGCCAGTCTTGCCAGCTGCCAGTGAATGGACGTTAGCTGATAAGTGGATTTTGAGCCGCTTGAATGCGACGGTTAAACAAGTGACGACGACTTTTGATAAGTTTGACTTCGGTGAAGCCGGTCGCGCACTCTACAACTTTATCTGGAACGACTTCTGTGACTGGTATATCGAAATGAGTAAGGAAGTGCTGACCGGGGATGACGAACAAGCCAAAGCCAATACACAAAACGTGTTAGCTTACGTGCTTGATCAAATCTTACGGTTACTCCACCCAATCATGCCATTCGTCACTGAAAAGATCTGGTTGTCGATGCCACATGAAGGCCAATCATTAGTTGTTGCGCAATATCCAGTGGACCATCCAGAATTTGACGATGCGGACGCTGAAAGTGACATGGCGTCACTAATCGAATTGATTACGGCTGTCCGGAGTATTCGGGCCGAAGCGAATGCCAAGATGTCGTCAGCGGTCGACTTGTTGATCAAGACGGATAGCGCTCGGCTACAATCAGTCTTCAAAACGAATGAAGATTACATTCAACGGTTTGCACATCCGAAGACCTTGTCAATTGGTGCCGACGTGGTTGCGCCGAAGTTAGCCATGACCCAAGTGATTAGCGATGCGGAAGTCTACATTCCACTTGCTGAATTGGTTGATTTGAATGAAGAAATCAAGAAGCTAGAAAAAGAACAGGCGAAGTTTGAAAGCGAAGTCGCACGTGCCACAAAGAAACTCGGTAACGAACGTTTTGTTGCAAACGCGCCTGAAGACGTGGTTAATAGTGAAAAAGAAAAATTAGCTGATAACCAAACAAAATTGGCTGCTTTGAAGCAACGGTTGGTTGACATTAAAGCCCAAGCCTAGTTAGCTACTCGACTTAGCTGATTGCTGAGTTGATTGGTAAAATGGTAATCGTCCCAGTGTTTGGGGAGGTTACCATTTTATTTTTAATGAACGGGTAGAAACGATGTCAGTAGGTGGCATCTTAGGGAGGAAAAGCAAAAATGATTGAGACTTATTCGGATGCATTAGCCTTTATTCATGGCCGAACCAAGTTTAAAAAGGCGCCGACACTGCAACGGATGCGTCAATTTTTACATGAACTCGGGGATCCACAATTACAGGTCTATGGCATTCACGTTGCGGGGACTAATGGCAAAGGCTCGACGGTTGCCAATTTACGGGAATTGTTTATGGCTGATGGCCTAACCGTTGGAACGTTTACGTCACCATTCATCACACGCTTCAACGAGCGCATCAGTGTTGATGGGACGCCAATCAGCGACACTGATTTGGTGCAGCTGGTTCAACAAGTGCAACCGGTAGTCGCCAAGCTGGATGCAACCCTGGAGAGCGGTGGGCCAACGGAGTTTGAAATCATTACTGCCATGATGTTCTTATATTTTGCAGCCCAACCAATTGACATTGCCATCGTCGAAGTTGGTCTGGGTGGGTTATATGACTCAACCAATGTTTGGACACCAGCTGTCAGTGTGATTACGACGATCGGCTATGACCATATGCAAATCCTGGGTGATACGCTGACGGCGATTGCGACCCAAAAAGCTGGGATCATTAAGTCACAAATCCCAGTCGTTGTGGGGAAACTACCCGCTGAAGCGCAGGACGTCATGGTTCAAACGGCAGCCGACCAGCACGCACCACTACGGACGTTAGACGTTGATTTCACGACCAAATTATTAGCACCTCAGGGTTGGCAGGAACGGTTCAACTTTGATGGCTTAGATGAACATTTCAAAGATTTGACGACGCCGTTACTAGGCGATTATCAAGTCGATAATGCAGCGGTCGCGCTGGCGGCCTATCTCACTTATCACCAACAGACACAGGTTCCCGTTAGTGCAAGTGATGTCAAAAAGGCGTTGGCTGGAACACAGTGGCCAGGTCGCTTTGAACGGTTAAATCAGGACCCACTGATTATGATTGACGGTGCACACAACGAGCCCGCCATCACTGAATTGGCGGCAACTTTACGTGAACGTTTCGGCCAGCAAACGGTGTATGTGATTTTTGCCGTTTTAGCGGATAAACAGCATCAACAGATGATTCAAACCTTGGGGGCATTACCCAATGTTCAATTGTTGCTAACGCAATTTGCAGGTCCTAACGCCAAGCGGCAAGCAACCGACCCCAGCACATTAGCCGCCGAGATGCCGAGCGGTCATTCAGCCGCTGTCTTTGACAATTGGCAAGCCGCACTCATGCAGGCGCTGCAAGAAATGTCGAGTGATGACGTGTTATTGTTGACTGGCTCACTCTACTTCATCAGCGATGTCCGCGCTTATTTTAAACAGGCGGATGCAGATTAACCATACAATTTAACGCACAACTAGTCAGCGCACTAAGCTTTGATTTTAGGCTTGGTGTGCTGACTTTTTGGTTTTTAACAACATGAAAAATCATTGAAACGTGCTGAAGTTCAAGGGCAGCCAGCTGAGACCCGCTGGAAAAAGTGCGACTCAGCGTAAACTTGCTGTTGTGGCGACGTCCTAGGCCGGCTTCCAGGTATTCTGTTCAATGGCCGTAACGTGGTGGACACAGATTTAAGCCGACAACCCACGTCTTAAATACTGGTCTTTCACTAACCAAGCCAAAAACGCTTGCTAAGTGAAATTTCACCACTTGGCCTTGCCCAGAATACCTTCCAGCCTGGGATGGTACTCGAAAGGCAGACATTTGTGGACCCAACTTTTTGTTGGATTAGTCGTTGATTCTTAGCCCACAGACATTTTGATATTCAACTGTCAGACTAGTTTCTAATGATAGCTAAGCTTCCTAACCCATGTTTTTATTTTTCAAATCAGCAGTTTCACTGAATTTGTCAGAACTTTCCTTAGTCGTTTGAGATAGTAAAGTCTCAAATTATAAACGAAGGTAATTTATCGACTAAATTTAAGACTAATGTCCGTTGAATTTAGTCGATAAAATTCAACTGATTTTTGAGTGATTAAGCGTGATAAAGCATTATTGAGGCCAATT
>NZ_AVAQ01000051.1 GCF_000463075.2 Lactiplantibacillus plantarum EGD-AQ4 | reverse complement strand
ATTATAGTTCATTTATTAGACCAAGTGACAACGACTGTTGCGGACTCTGAGCAATTATTAGCTGATTTGCGACGTGGCAAGTTAGATGCTGCCGTATTTTCGAGCTTGGTCCCAGAGCGGTCTGCTGATTTACGTGTCAATATTTTAGAAGAACATCAGTTGCAGGTCTTGGTCAATGTAAATAGCCCGTTGAGTCATTTAGAAACGGTGCGAGCGACTGATTTAAAAGGGGTACCAATTATTGCACGCCCCAAACACGCGCTACCACGATTGGCATTAGCCCAGTATTGCCAACAAAGCCACATTCAACCGAATATTATTTATGAAGCAGCGACTAATGCCTTGGTAGAGGGTTTGGTCGCTCAAAACATTGGTGTCGGCCTAGTGATTGCTGACTCAGTGGTTTTAAGCGACCAGGTTGTGGGAATCCCGCTGGCCCCGCAAGCACAGTTACACTGCTATATGCAACTAGCAGTCCGAAAATCTTTCTTGCCGAATGCCAATCAACAAAAATGCCTAGATGTGCTACGGCAAATCAGAAGGAACCCGTCATAATGGTTTTAATACTCAAGCTAAAAAAATAACGCCCACACCAACGTCCCGTCAGTCCAAGCGCTATTAATTGCATTATTCTGCCAACATCTTTTGTGCGAATTCTTTAACGAGCTGAATTTGTTCGTCTTTGAGTTTGCCACCGGCACTGCCGATAATCTTCATGCCCTTGCCGCCCATAACTTGGTGGAAGTGGCCGATAACGGGGATGCCCTTTTCGTCCGCAATTTTTGTGAGGGCCTTATCGGACACCATTTCTGGACCGCCGGAAGTGGTGAATAAGGCGATTTTTTTGACCTTCGTGGCATCCAAATTCTTCATAAAGGCGGATGCGGTCTTGTCTGGTTTCATAAAATACGTGCCACCGCCGAAAAAGAGGGTGTCCGCTTGTTCGACTGGGGTGTCGATCGATTGGGCGGGCACGCCAGCTACGGCTGCGATTTGTTCGGCGAATGCCTGAGTGTTGCCATTACGAGTTTGATAACGAATTGCAATTGTCATGAAAAAAGACCTCCGATAAGAATAATTGAATTAAGACCAGGTGCCTATCATCAGTCGACCATGATAGGCAAGGGTCACTAGAATTGGTATACTAGTTGTCATATCAATTCTAGTATAAAACGTTTTGGAACCGATTACAAAAATACGGGAAAATTCACCCTGATTGACCTGTAAATGATTCATAGGGGGCGCAAAAGGACGCAAGGAGGCGTTGTGGGATGAAAAGAAGAAAATGGCGGCTCATTAACGGCGTGGTGGGGATCGTGACCATTATTCTTAGCTTAATCATACTCATTCGGCCAATCGATGGGACGGGTCACGTTGAGACCTGGGGCTCGCGGTTGTTGGCGTTGGGGGTGCTGGCAATTTTTGTGTTATTATTTGCAGGAGTTGAAAGTCTTATTCGGCGAGTGATGCGGCACTGATGGGCGCGTGGCTTCAAGAGAATTTAGGAAAGTGGTGGCAGCGATGGCTAAAATTTATTTTTTATGTACGGGTAATTCTTGTCGGAGTCAGATGGCAGAAGGGTTTGCGCGGCAATTATTACCAGTGGATTGGGAAGTCGCCAGTGCCGGTGTCGAAGTGCATGGCGTCAATCCACTCGCGGTCCAGGTGATGGCGGAGGTTGGTATTGATATCCGTCAGCAGACGTCTAAATTGATCGATCCAGAATACCTCGCGCAGTGTGCCGTGGTTGTCACGTTATGCGGTGATGCCCGAGATCGGTGCCCAGTCACACCGCCAACCGTCAAGCGGCTGCATTGGCCATTGCCAGACCCGGCTCAAGCACCCGGCAGTCCGGCAGAAAAGATCCCCGTATTTCGCCAAGTTCGTGACCAGATTCAGGCGCAAGTCGCCGCGCTCGCAAAGACGTTGGCGTAAGTGGAGCGCTAATCCGGCATCGAGCGTTGACCACAGGTGGAGACAACCCAATTAAGTTAATAACGGCAATCAAATTGGCCAGCCTAGGCATTCAAATCTGGGCTGGCCGATTTGTGTTGGCAGCATGCGTCCCGTAGCCGTTGAGTTTACCGGCACGTTCGTTAACTTTGTGAACAATCCAACATGTACAAAAGCTACAGTTTGGCAGCTGTGAAACTGGTGGTTTCATCCCTTATCGCTTGTGAATGATTGCGTTAGTATGAAAGCGTAGTCAAGATGAATGACCGGTCATCAGGCGTTGAACTGCTTTTTAAGTTAAATAAATCACAATGAGATTTAAGGAGGAGTCGGACAATCATGAAGGATTTTAAAGATAAGGTCATGTTTATTACCGGTGCTGCTCACGGATTTGGTCAAGTTATCGCGGAAGGGGCTGCCGATCGCGGCATGAAGCTGACGATTGTGGACATTGATGGCCCCGCATTGAAGGAAACCTACCAGCATATTCTCGACAAGGGTGCGGATGTGCTGATGATTACGGCTGACGTGACCAAGGAAGATAGTGTCGATGATGCTGTCGAACAAGCGATGGAGAAATTCGGCCGCATCGACTTGCTAATCAACAATGCCGGGATTGCTTTACCAGGGCGTATCTGGGAATTACCAACCCGTGATTGGGAATGGATCATGCATATCAACTTAATGAGTCAAGTTTATGCAATGAAACGCATTATTCCAATCATGATTCAACAAAAGACCCATGCCGATATTTTAAACGTGGCGTCAATCGCTGGTTTAGTCGACACCCCCGGAATGCCTTCCTATCACGCTAGCAAGTTTGCCTCAGTCGGGATGACGGAAGCCACGGCCTACGACTTACAGCGGGCGGGTATCGATATCGACATGCACGTGATGTGCCCAGGCTTTGTTCAAACGGACCTCTATCACACCGAGAATCACCGGCCTGCACAGTACAGTGACCCAACTGATCCGTACTATCAAAGTGAAGCTTATCTGAAAGGGCAACAGTTTGCGAAGTACGTCATTACGAACGGTAAACCAATCGATACGATTGCGGACACCGTCTTCAAAGCCTTGGAAGACAACCGGTTCTACATTTTGACACATCCAGAATACAATCCATTGATTGAGGATCGGGTCAAACGAATCGTGACGGACGGTGCGCCCGACGTGCATATCATGGATGGCATTATGTAGCTGATATCAAGCAGACAAAGGAGTGTTTTAACATGGCAAGTTTTATCGCAAGTGATCAGGATGTTAAGAACTTTTTGACGGCCCCAAGTATGAACGACCAGGAAGGGATCGGCTTCGCTTACGCTACTGATGAAGCTGTCTTGAAGGCGTTGATTCCAGCGCCATTGAAATTAATGGCGCCAGTTGTTTGCGGCTACGTGGTGCATATGGGCAAACCAACGTTCAGTGCGCCTTACCTTGAAGAGAGCTTATTTGCACTCGTTAGTTATAAGGACAAGATGATGGGCGCCTATCCAATCAACCTATTGTTACACGGACCAGGTGCCGAAAGTGGCGTCATTGCTGGCCGGGAAGGTGCTGGGATTCCTAAGAAGTTGGCGGATGCGATCGAATTACGGCGCAACGACAACAGTGCCACAGCGACGGTTGAGCGGCACGGCAAGACTTTGCTGAACGTTTCCTGGACTGCTGGTGAACTGAATGACCCGTCTATCATGAAACAATTTGCGGGCCAATTAGCGTTAGGCAAGGAAGCTGAAATGAACAGTTTCTTCTATAAATACAATATCGACCAGCACGAAGATGGTACCAACCACTTTAACAACGTCCAGTTAGTTGCGACCCAGTTACGGTCATTGGCAGACCAGGTTGAGCCTGGGAACTTGAGTATTCAACTCGATTCGACGGACGACGATCCATTCGGTGAATTGAAAGTCTTGAAGCCACTCGGGGCAGCTTGGTTCCACTTCAAGACGTCCGTGATGTTCAATACGTTGAAGTTAGATGAGGTCGATGCGGCCACCACGATGCCAAAACTCTTGACGGGCCGGTATGACCGGAGCTTCTTCAATCCAAAAGCAGCGACTTATATTATTTAAGCATTCGGAAAGCGGGGAATAGCTGATGTCAGAAGCAGTAAAAAATTTGGTTAACAACGATTTAGCAGACGTGATGTTTAATCGGCACTCAGTTCGGCAGTTTGAACCGGATGTTAAAATCAGTCGCGAGGAACTTCAAAAGATGATTGCCGAGGCCGCAACGGCGCCGTCAGCCTGCAATTTGCAGTCATGGCACTTTGTGGTCGTCGACACCCCCGAGGCTAAGGCAAAATTCAAGCAAGCGGTTATGAAGTTTAACTATCCGCAAGTCGACAGTGCCTCCGCTATCGTCTTCATCGCCGGAGATACGCAGTCGCACTACGTTTATCGCGACGTTTGGAACAAGGTCTATCAGGATGGCAATATTACCAAGGAACGCCTGGACCAGATTCTGGGCACCTTCCTGCCGTTGTATGAACATGCGACGCCAGATTTCTTAAAATTTGATGCGACCATCGACTGTTCGATCGTGGGGATGCAACTCCTGTTGGTCGCTCGCGCTCACGGTTACGATGCTAACGCGTTCTCTGGAATTGATTTCGAAAAGATGATTCCAACGCTCGGACTGGATCCAAAACGCTACGTGCCAGTCATGGGAATTGCGATTGGTAAAGCCGCCCAGGAGCCACTCCACACGACTCGGTACGACGCTAAAACCCAGACGGATTTCTTAGCATAATTGAATTTGATTTGATTGAAGAAAGAGCGGGGCTGACCCGCTCTTTTTGTGGTTCAAGGTCGTTGTAACGACAATTTAAGGTACCACCGTTTAAGCATGAAACCAACGATTTAGCCACCTTTGCAAAAGCGCTTACATTGCTTATGATGAAGGCGATAGGTGCGATGAAAAGGGGGACGGTTTTCATGAAATTGAACGCGATTCTACGGCGGCTAGCGATGACCTTTGATGTCACTAAACAGTCAAGTTTTACCCATAATCCGGAGGTAACGGAAGTCCAATTTGTGAGTGTGACTGAAGCGGTGGCGACGCATCGGTTGTATTTGCAATCCGCAGCGAGTCAGACGGTGCAACTATCTTACGACTGGCGCGGCCACCGCCAAATCGTGGGGACGGTCAGTCTCGGAGCAGGCCTGACGACCGTCATCGCGGCCCAAAATCAGCTGCTGAAATTATTGGTGACGCTTGGGCAGTCGCTGCATCATGATATTGAGCTCCAAAATATCATCAATCAGTTCGCCATCAACGCGATTACGGCGGATTTTGACACCACGCTTGCGCAGGCCGTTCGATTATTGGGCAATCCGTTGGCGATTATTGATCTAAACGGGGAGATTTTGTCGCGGTCTCATACGACGCAACTCAACGGACCAAGTATCCACGCGGCAGTCGAAACCAATCGGGTCGGGCGCTGGCTGTTAGACCACGGTTTTGCAGCGGATACGCCTGATTTTTTAACGCAGGTCTACGTCGCGGAGGACCGGCTTTCAGCGGGGCCGATGCTGATTACACCGTTAGCGAATAGAGCCGAACCGATCGGGTACCTGGTCATGCCGGCACTCAATACACCGCTAAATGACCGCCAAGCCCTGTTGATTAATTCGATTGGGCAGGTGATTGCGGGTTCGCTAGTCAAAAACCAAATTATGCCGACTGCCGAGTCACAGCGAGACCGCTTATTAAACTTGTTGTTGACGGAACGGCAGGGTGGCACATTTGCTGATCAGTTTGCTGAACAACATGTTCAGTTACCAACTGCGGTGGTCCTGGTACGCTGTGAACCACTCGTCGACCAAGCGCCAATGATTTTACAGCAACGCTTGCAATATCTGATGTTGCCGCATTTCAAACAAGTGCTGGTGTCCATTTACCATCAGCAGTGTGTCGCGCTGATTTCCATTAGTCTAGCCGCGTATAATCAACCAGATTTTATCACCACACTACAGACCATCGCGCAACGGGCAGATTGCCGGCTGATCGTCTCACAACACTATGTGAATCCGGAAGACACCTACGCGGCCTATGTCGTGTGTCAGCGTACCGCCCAGTTGAAGACGAGCCGGGGCCGGGTGGTCTTTTGTGAAGATCAATTCTATGACCTCGCCTTAGCACGGGTCAATCATGTCGAGATCCTGCCATTCTTCATTAATCCCGCCTTACGCCTGCTACTGGATTATGACCGCCAAAACCATACCGAATTAGTGCCGACGCTGGATGCGTATTTGCAGTCGACTTGTCAATTGACGCGTACCGCCAAGCAATTATACGTGCATCCTAACACGCTCCGCAATCGACTTCAGCACATTACCAAGCTTACGGGGTGCGATTTACGAGATGCTGAGACCTGTTTTAAATTAGCGGCCAGCTTTAAACTCCAGCACTTTCTGGTGCAACATCAGTATCGCTACCGAGCAGATGTCCCAATCCCCACGCAGGACTAGTGATCAGTCGGGTGTGCAACCGGTTGTTTATAACTGGAACGAACTAGCTTGGAAGCATTGGGGCTAGTAAAGATTAAAGACGCAGATTGTTGATGTGACAGCGTTTATCAGCTGAGGATTCAGCCGTGCCAGACCAATTAAGATTAAAATAGTTATGCAACCGGTTGCATTGAGGCTGAAAGCGTTTTATAATACTAAGTGAGATTGAACGGACGGCGTTAGTCAGAGATTGCGTGCTGACTGAGTTGAGCCCGTCTGCGAAGTGATTTTATACCGGTCAATAACGAGCGTCAAAACTAGTAGTCATTCACGAGGAGGAACTAGTAATGAGTAAATTTGCAGCAATTAAGGGATTCGTATTTGATTTAGATGGTGTGATTGCCGACACGTCCGTGTACCATTCACAAGCTTGGCATCAATTAGCCGATGAATTAGGCGTGGCTTGGAGCGAAGAGCTCGCCGATAACTTAAAGGGTGTCAGCCGGATGGATTCCTTAAACCTGATTTTGAAAACTGGTGGTAAGGAAAACGACTATACGGAAGCCGAAAAGGTGGCGTACGCTGAAAAGAAGAACACCAACTACCTCAACCTCTTGAAGGGGATGGATAAGACGGCGATCCTACCTGGAATCGAAGCCTTCTTAGCTGACTTGGCCAAACACGGCTATAAGTTGTCACTGGCCTCCGCTTCTAAGAACTCACCATTAGTTTTGGAACAATTGGGCTTAGCGCACTATTTTGAAGCTCGCGTGGACCCATCGACCTTGAAGCATGGTAAGCCAGACCCAGAAATCTTTGCCCGCGGTGCAGAAGTGCTCGGACTCAAACCGGAAGAATGCGCGGGAGTCGAAGATGCCAAGGTCGGGATTCAGTCGATCAATGGTGCCGGCGAGACCTCGATTGGAATTGGCGACCCAGCCGTCTTAACGGGTGCTGACGTGAACTTCACTTCGACAGCAGAGTTAACTTTAGCAAATCTAGAAGCTGCACTAGGCTAGTTTAAGCCACAACCAAATTAAAGCTTACTTCACAATTACCCGGGTCAAACGGGCTACGATGAAGTAAGCTTTTTTTTTTGTTGTTTAAATGATTCAATCGGTTAGTGTGCCGTGGGTAGCGTCGCGACATCTGCGGTCAGTAGTTGCACGTGTGGTGTCCGACTCAGCGCATACTCTAGCGGAATCGTCTGATGTTCCAATAATTGATCAGTCAGGTTGACTTGCTGAAGCACGCCGGGATTTTCATATAATTCCAGCGCGTAAGTCTGATGATTGAGGTCCATGTAGCTGCGGTATTCCGTGTAGGTCGCTTGACCAGTCGCGCTGACCTTAACGCCCTTAGGAATCGTGACTGCATTTAAAATGTGTTGGAGCAAGTTGACGGTCGCGGTGGTCGTTTCTGGAACCTGCGCGTAATGTTTGAGAAAGACGGTCCGTGCAAACCGGGACATGGATGTGTAGTCACCAGGCAGCCCGAGCGCGCCAGTACCGGGGCCCTGAGAACCAGGCTGATAGTTGACGAATTTATTGAGCGCCCGTTCAGTATTCGTCAGTGTGCCGTATTTACTTAGATTTTGGAGCTGCCACTTAAGGTTCGGTGAATTCGTCAAAACGCCAACGGGATTATTGATCAAATGCAGTTCGCCACTAGTCGGCTCCAAGACTGCAGTTTCGCCGGAAGCGTCACTGACCATGAAGTGGAGCGGGGGAATTTCATTGATCAGTTCCGCCGTGCTACTAATTAGCTGCAGGTGTTTGACCCGGTCACGTAAATCAGCGACGCTAGAAATATTGCCCAGTGCCCAGGTGACAAAGTCGTGCGGGGCAAGCTCAATTTTAGCATGGTCGCTGTGTGGCTGATAAATGGCATGGTTAGGGAAATAGAGGGCGACGATGCTAACACCACATTCGTTGACCCCATCGGTAAAAATTTCGTGGTTCAATTGACGACCGGCGCCAATAAAGCCATAGGTCGTCTTAAAGTCGCCCAAGTCGCCGGCAATCCGATAATGCCGAGGCATGAACATGATGCGCGTGTCGAAGTCGACATTAAAATCCATGGTACGGGCCAGAAAATGACCGCCGTGGCTATTGGTATAAGTTAGGCTAGTACACATACTAATCGCTCCTTTGCTAGATGATACCGTTAATTTAGCATGACGTGATCAGGAGACGCGATAATTGCGACATGGTCTGGCAGCATAGAACGGTCACCTTACATTTGAGCGGGTAGTTGACTTAACAAGCGGACGGGTGGGGTGATTAAAGTAATCTGCTGGTCATGAGGGCCGTAACAGTTGTGAAAGCTCAAAGCACACCATCGTTGCATGCGGCTTGGCGTTCTACAACTGCTTTGAGTTTTCTCCTTGATAGGTAGCATGTTGCACCATTCTTCAGATTGAGGATACCATTTGCACGATCAATTTTGATGATATTGCAGGCATTAACAACAAACGACTTATGACAACGAACTAATCTGCTGTCAGATTTTTCAATCTTTGTGAGATTAGAATAAAATTCTATACGTTGATTCGATGTAATAATTGCAACTTTGTGTGGCTGGATAAGTGTTTCGAAATATAAAATGTCGTTAAAAGGAATTTTGACGTTTGCATACTCTGTTTCAAATTGAAAAACATCATCGGGTACCGTTTGAAGTTCTGTCTCTGCAACATATTCTATGCAAGAACGTAACTGCACTTCAAATGATTTGTCAGATTGATCCTTAGCAATAAATTGTAGTGCGGAAACCTGATAGGCGTATGTTATTGGCGCGAATTCAGAGTGTGTCGTCACAAAGACGATGCTTGCAAAACGATCTAATTTTCGAATTTCATGTGCCACTTCTAAGCCTTTACGAAGTTGACGATTCCGCGTTTTGCCATCTTTAATTTCGATATCCAAGAAATATAGCATCTGTGGTCCACGATCCGATTCTGACTTTACCCTTTCAATTAAAGCAGTTGCAGAGCCCGTATCAAATAATTCTGTAACGGCTATGTGGTGTTGTAGAATCGTGCGTTCAATTATATTTTTAATGTGCTTGCGCTGCAGTTTATCATCTTCAAGTAAAAATATTTTCATGAAGCTAACTCACCTTCTTTATGATGATAGTTTGAATGATCTGACCATTGTTAATTGTCGTTTCAATCCAATTATTTGGATGTTTTTGTAGGATTCTCTGAACATTGTTAAGGCCATGGCCGTGTGAAATACCTTTTGAACTAAAGCCATTTGAAAACATACGATCAATTGTCATATTTTTCGTATTTGCTGAGTTTTCTATATGTGTAAAGAAAAGATCGTCTTTATAAAATAAAGCGATTCTCAATAATCGTTTTTTTGTTGCGGTGGCACCTTCTATCGCATTATCTAAAAGATTAGAAACGATGCGAACATAATCTAGTAAGTCAATATAGCAGTTTTCGATATTCTCTTTTACTTCGAGCGTTACCAGGATGTTCTTCTGCTGTGCAGCTAAAACCTTAGCAGAAATGACACTTTTTAATGCTGGATTTAAAACGTTTGAGAGATCCGCAACATTAAGCTTTGTGCGATTAATACCGACTTGTGCTTCGGATAGCACATCACTATAGACTGATTTTATTAAAGCAATGTCTTCTGTTTTAATGCTTTCTTCGAGAGACAATAAGATATTGGTGAAATCATGCCTAAAGCCAGCCAGTTCTCGATAGAGTTGTTCTATCTCAAGATAATAGGGTAATGAATTTTCGTATTGTTCGGCCTTAGCATCTTTAATCTCTTGTATTAAATAGTTTCGTGCTTGAATTCCCAAAAAAGCTAGTAACGCAAAAAACATAAAAATATAGACAAAGAATATATACGCAGTATACATTTCAAGGCTTTCGGTAGCGTTCTTGACTGTTTCAATTGTATAGACAACTAAAAAGATTAAAAATTCAATGGTTAAGATTCTATTCGCGGGGAGAAGAATGTCATGTCGTATATATTCGACATCTTCTTTTAGAACAGTGAAATTAATATGCATTATTTTTAACGTGAGCCAATGGATTAAAATCGGTAGTATCACGATACCAATAACTTGAATTTCTTTTATAGCATAAACTTTGGCTGGTAAAAAAAGGTAAAAAGAGAGACCAGTGAGATTTGTTAATAAGAGAGAAATAAAACTTGTATAAATACTGTAGAAATATATAAGTCTAAAAGGCTGATAGCGATCATGCAAATAAGTGTGTATCAACATAAAAGGTAAAATTGTTATTATCCATAAACCGTTAAGAATCGGCGTTACCAATACAGTTAATAAAATTGAAATACCAACAGTTTTGAGATTAAGCCTTATCTTGGTAACCTGTCTGTGAATAGTCCAAATTAACACCCATTGCCAACATATTAGCAAGATATAAAGTAATGCATCTATGATTGTATTCACCGCTTTCATAAGTCTATATTTAGTTAAGTACTACGATGATACCATACAGAGGTAGTCAATTATATTGCTAACCAGGCCGTTTTTACGGCTTTATAGAGATTCCGTGAGCAGGTGATAGGAATATCTATATATGCATAAAAGGTAACTGCAGCGCTACTTTAATCTTAGACATTAATAGTTGTAAATTTTAGATTGTGCAAACATTTCTAGAACCACTTACTAAGCATTTCTGCCAGCTTGATGGTCAATCGCTACGTAAAACTTCAATTGATTTAGCAAATATTAGTTCAGGAGGAAGATTAAAATTGGTTTGGTTTCAATTGATTTTCTTAATTCATTCTACCCAGCTAGAAATTGCGTTACCTGTCTGATAGCCAACTTCATATAGGCCTTTAATAATTCCGGGACCAAAGTAGCAGATTATAAATAATACGGCTAAAATCAGAATGACGGATACCATTTTTTGTGGATTTGAAAATTGAGAAAACAGGTTGTTCATCGTATTCACCTCGTTTAATTTTGACAAGATCAAGATATGTCGTTATTTTTAACTCATCTATGTGTCGGACAAGTAGCCCCCACCTGTCGTAAGCAGATTAGCAGAAATGCTTCCAATATTGCCTTCAAGTTCTTTCGGTTCATTTTAGCGGTGCTGGAGAATTTATGTTGTTTTCTACATATGATATACTGCACCATTATTTCAACAGTTTTACGGCCATCGCATCTTTAAATTAGCATCAATTCACTTAATACTAAATACTCACTTCCAAAACGGTCATTGAAACAATCTCAAACGGTCGGTAGTATTTTAAAATCAAATCCTTATAGAGCTTATATTCAACATAGTTAAGAGATAAATGTAGTCCGCGAAAGACATTTTATGATTCTGGATACTTTAAGAAATTGTCCATGCCTAACGATCCGGAGTGAAGAATATACCATTTCGGAAGAATGGGTATCGGATATATAACGCGTGTGATATATTGACCTTATGATATCGGCGTAGTAGGAATTATTATTGTAGATGTTGATGAACTTGCTTTGGGTGCATAACTCAATGCGGCAACAAGAAAAAATGGTGATTTATGGAACAAAAATTAGCAAATAACATTTTAATTGTTTGTGCGATTATAGCTTTGCTTACCTTGCTTGGTAGTTTGGTGTCTTCAAGTATATGGGAGTATGGTTATTGGAATGATGGCACAAAAACAAGTGCAGTTTGTTTAATATTGATATGCATTTATTTGTATTATCATAGTTAGCATTTTAGACTTTAATCTTCCAAAAAGGTCTGAGATTACTTATTGCTTTAGCGATAAATAATCTCAGACCTTTGACTTTGCTTTGGAGTGGCAAACTAAAATTCAGAAGTGTCCGTTTCAACAACCTCATATTATTATGAAGAACTGTCACTTCAAGAAATATTCTTCTATGTGTGACAAGTGGATGGTTGAATGTTTCACGTGAAACATTTAGCCGTCACAATTAAACGCCACGCTATCAAAAACCGACAGATTGGCCTAAAATGAAATAGAAGCGTTGTCACTTTAGGGATTAAGTCTGGAGGAAATCATGAATAATAATCAGAAGTCGCCGGTGCCATTATCACAACGGCACCATATGACGATTCCGTGGAAAGATTTTATTCGCAATGAAGACGCACCAGCTAAGCATGCTAGTATTCAGGAACGGACGTCAATCGTCGGGCGAGTCGGCATCCTGATGTTATCTTGTGGAACAGGGGCCTGGCGGGTACGTGATGCGATGAATAAAATCGCCCGGAGCCTTAACTTAACGTGTTCCGCAGATATTGGGTTGATTTCAATCCAGTATACTTGTTTTCATCATGAACGCAGTTATACGCAGGTGTTAACATTGCCGAATACCGGTGTGAACACGGATAAATTGAATATTTTGGAGCAGTTCGTCAAAGATTTTGATCGTAAATATGCCCATGCGACGGTTGCTCAGGTTCACGCGGCCATTGATGACGTCCAAAAGCGGCCAAAACAATATGCGCCGTGGATGTTGGGCTTAGCGGCTGGGTTAGCCTGCAGCGGCTTTATTTTCCTGCTGGGCGGTGGTATTCCTGAGATGATTTGTTCCTTTCTTGGGGCTGGCTTAGGTAACTATGTGCGTGCGGCGATGGGGAAACGGTCGCTGACGACGATTGCCGGGATTGCGGTCAGTGTCGCGGTCGCGTGCCTTGCCTACATGGTTAGTTTCAAAATATTTGAAGCCAACTTTCAGATTCTAGCGCAACATGAAGCCGGCTATATCGGGGCGATGCTGTTTGTGATTCCGGGCTTTCCGTTCATCACGAGCATGCTGGATATGTCCAAGTTGGATATGCGTTCAGGACTGGAACGACTAGCATACGCGATAATGGTCACCTTAGTTGCCACGTTGGTCGGGTGGCTGGTGGCGACGTTGGTTAATTTTAAACCCGAAGATTTTCTGCCCTTAGGATTGTCGCCCTGGGCTACCTTGCTGTTACGCTTACCGGCAAGTTTTTGCGGGGTGTATGGTTTCTCGATTATGTTCAATAGCTCGCAGAAAATGGCGATTACGGCGGGCTTCATTGGGGCTATCGCGAATACCTTACGACTTGAATTGGTGTCTTTAACCGCCGTTCCACCAGCCGCCGCAGCCTTTTGTGGCGCACTAGTTGCGGGGCTGATTGCCTCACTCGTTAATCGGTATAATGGTTATCCGCGGATTTCATTAACGGTTCCGTCAATCGTCATCATGGTGCCGGGACTGTACATTTACCGCGCCATTTACAGCATTGGTAGTAACCAGATCAACGTCGGGGCGCTGTGGCTGACAAAGGCCGTACTGATTATCATGTTCTTGCCACTGGGACTTTTCGTTGCCCGCGCGTTATTGGACCATGAGTGGCGCCATTTCGACTGATGCTGGGTTGATGATAGGTAAGCTACCCGCGTGACTTAGCAAATATGAACGATGATTAAGTGTTTCAATCGCACATCGCGTTTAATCCGTTGACTTCAGGACGTGGTCGACAGGTTAAACGCTTTTTTGCGTGCGCATTTCTCTGAAAAACTAACGAATCAGATTTACAATAAGGTATCAACTCGCGGGGAGGCGTGGCAGATGGAACCAATTACGAATCTGCGCTCATTAGGCGGTCATCGTAACCGTCAGCATCAAATGGTTAGGGACGGATTGCTCTACCGCTCAGGACAACTAGACCACCTGACAACGGCGCAAATCAATTATTTGGCATCGACACTTAAGATAACGAGAATCGTGGACATGCGCAGTCGAGATGAGCGCCAGCGATTTCCAGACGTGACTTGGGCGCAAGTCGATTACCAAGTCCTGGATGTGTTAGCGCAAGTGACGCAAAACGATGCTAGTTTACAGACGATGATAACCAGTACGGGTGCGGTACACGACCGCATGGTTCAGTTATATGAACAGTTGGCGTTGGATGCAACGGCCCGGGCAAGTTATCGGCAGTTTATTCAGGCCTTATTAGTTACTAACGAACCGTTACTTTTCCACTGTTTTGCTGGCAAAGACCGAACGGGAGTCGGCGCGGCCTTGTTTTTAAAGATCTTGGATGTGAGTGAGACCCAAATCATGGCGGATTATTTATTGACTAATGAGGCGCGGGCGGCTGCAAATCAGCAGATCCTACAACAATACGCCGCCCAAATGTCGCTTGACCAACAGCGGGCAGTCAATGAAGCGTTAATGGTGGATGAAGATTATTTGACGCATTATTTTGAAGTGATTCAGGAGCGCTACGGAAGCTTTGACGCGTACTTGCACACTGGCTTAGGGCTGACTGCAGCAGAGCTACAACGGTTGCGACAGCTGTATTTGACGGATTAGTCAAGATGGACTGATTCTATAATGGTAATTTAAAACACGCCTCGTTTTCGGGGCGTGTTTTTGGGTTAATCATGATTAGCTGGATGATAATGGACGAGGTGAATGTTATTGTAACGATTGTGCGATGATGATGCCTGAAAAGCCAGCGAGCTGAACGGTCTTAAAGCCTACTGTTCTAGTATTACAGAATGTGTGATAGAAGTTCAATAGCAACAAACAGTTAGCGTGAATGATAGTGAGAAATCAAGGTGGCAAAGATGTAAACAATCATACTAATGAGTAATAGTGTTAGCCAGAAATTCAAATTAAGATGAATGACTAGTATGGCAGCCAGACCACTTATAATACCAACTATGATCTTTTGCGATGTTTCATGGGAATTCCACCTGTCTAATGAAATTTCCCCAAATATACCATGGTTATCAGTCAATGCAAGCTTTTATCGCTATGTTTTACTGCACTGGATAAATCACATGAAACCGTTCCAAGACCATCTGTGCAGTTTGGGGGTCAAAAGTCTGATGTTCACTTGCGTATTCCTGAGAAAAGAAGTCGTCATGGACGCGGCGCCAGTAGTCATAAGTGCGGTCGCCTTCACCTTCAAGGTAGGCATGAGTTGCGTCGACATCACGGTAAGGGGTAATCGTGACTTGGTCGGTGTGCGTTACACAGACGGGTTGATCATGTGCATCTAAAATGACATCGTAAGCACCCACTTGAGGGAGTGGCTCGTCGGGTTCATACAGGTCGTAAGCGCTAGTCGTCGCGGTTTTACGGCCAGTTAAGACGAGGTGTGCCAGAGTATCGGCGTCGCTGCCGAACTGGTAGGCACTCTGTAAGGTGGTACTGGCTGGTAAGTTTAAACTGGTTTTAGCTTGTTCGAAAAAAGTTTGTGCGTTCATAAGCGAACCTCCGATTAGTTTCAGTTAAATCTAAGTTTAGCATAATGCCTAATCGATTGTGCAACTGGCGTGGTATAATGACGCTATCTTGGGTAGTTGCAGGCGATACCCATACCAAACATTGCCGTTGTGGAAAGGAGCAGTTATGCGAATTAACGTACTGCAGCACACCCCAAATGAAGGGCCAGGAATGATTGCTGATTGGGCGCACGCCCACGGCCATACAATGTATGTCTATCATCCGTACCAATTTGGTGTACTCCCAACGGCGGATGAGACGGAGATGCTCGTTATCCTGGGTGGACCAATGAGTCCAAACGATGATCTGCCATGGATCAAACAGGAACGGGACTTGATTCAACAATTACTGGACCGGGACGTCCCGATGTTTGGGGCGTGTTATGGTGCACAACAAATCTCGAAAACCTTGGGCTACCCAGTCACGAAGGCACCAGCCAAGGAAGTCGGTTGGGCACCGGTTGCTCGTCAAAGTACGGTCATTCCAGGTATTCCGGCGACAATGTCGGTCTTACACTGGCACGAGGAAATGTTCGAAATCCCAGCCGGGGCAACGTTGTTATTTTCCAGTGGTGCCGTCCGAAATCAAGGCTTTGTCATGAATCATCGAGTCGTTGGCTTGCAGTTTCATTTTGAACCCGCGGCCGACAATGTGCGTGAGATGGTCGTCAATGATTACCGCTATATCGCTGGTTCAGTCCTAGACCAATCAGCGAAGACAATCCTACAAACGCCAGTTCCACCCGAAAATAAAGATATTTTAGATACTATTTTGGATTACATCACGGCTTAAGCACTGTGATGTTGAATAGCCACCATTAAGCAAATCTTGCCTTAATGGTGGCTATTTGTTTAGAAAACTGAACAGCCAAACAAAGCTAGACTGCTTTTTTGTTTTCAGGGTTGCTTATTCGGTGATTGAAAGCAAAGCTCGCACACTGCAGCTTAAATCCGGCGAATTACCAATTTTTAGACGTTTAAGCTGGCATTTCACGTCACTTAATCGGCTACAGAGACTTTTGATTGTCCACGACGTCTGTAGAACCGGTATACTAATAACATAAGCATAAATCATCTAATACGAGGGAGCCCAATATGAAACAAATTGTAGCGGGAATGATTGCCCACGTCGACGCTGGTAAAACGACGCTATCAGAAGCGCTACTTTACCGTTCTGGGGCGCTGCGGCAATTAGGGCGTGTGGATAATGGCGATGCCTTTTTGGATACGGATACGCTTGAAAAACAGCGGGGTATCACGATTTTTTCACACCAAGCTAATTTAAAATATAATAATTTTGATTTGACACTACTAGATACACCGGGACACGTTGATTTTGCGACGCAGACCGAACAAGTCCTATCCGTCTTGGATTACGCAATTCTGGTCATTTCAGCAACTGATGGCGTTCAAGGCTATACGCGAACTTTATGGCGATTATTAGTGCGCTACCACGTGCCGACCATCATCTTCATCAATAAGATGGACGCACCTGGAACGGATGCGGCGCACTTGATGGCGCAAGTTCAACAGACCTTATCGCCTGGTTGCGTCGCCTTTAATACGGTTGAAGCCAATGCGACGGCTGCTGAATCGCCGACGGTTCCGGATGCGGCAATGGAAGACATTGCGATGCAAAATGACGACATTTTGGCCGATTACCTTGAAACGGGGACGATTGATGATGAGACGATTCGACACATGATTCAGCGCCGCGAGATTTTCCCCTGCTACTTTGGTGCGGCCTTGAAATTAACGGGTGTCGATGACCTCATGGCCGGGTTGGACCACTGGACGTTGCCAAAACCAGCTGCGGCTGAGTTTGGCGCTCAGGTGTTCAAAATCACGCATGATGAGCAGGGCGAACGGCTAACCTGGGTCAGAGTCACTGGCGGTGCGTTGCATCCTAAAGACGTGGTACTGGGCGCGCAAAAGGTCAATCAACTGCGCATCTATAGCGGGACCAAGTATGAGACCCAATCAGTGGTTAATGCAGGGACGGTTTGTGTGATTACTGGGTTAACTCAGACGTATCCTGGTCAGGGATTGGGCGCTGCAGCGGATGGGCAACAACCGTTGATGCAACCGGTCTTAACGTACGCACTCGATCCGCAGTCCGAGGACTTGCATGCTTGTTTGACGGCACTACGACAACTTGAGGATGAAGACCCACAACTACACGTCACCTGGTCGGAATCGTTACAAGAATTACGGGTACAAGTGATGGGCACGATTCAACTAGAAGTGTTGCAACAGTTGCTCAAGGACCGGTTTCAACTAACGGTTCAGTTTGGTACCGGCAGTATTTTGTATCAAGAGACGATTACCGCACCAGTTGAAGGGGTCGGCCACTTTGAACCATTGCGGCACTATGCAGAGGTGCACTTGCTGCTAGAACCGGCACCCCGGGGCAGTGGCTTGCATTTCGCGGCCGATTGTTCCTTGGAAGTTCTTGGTCACAATTGGCAACATCAAGTCTTATCTAACTTACAGGCAAAGACGCAACGGGGCGTACTGGTTGGGGCGCCACTGACTGATGTCAACGTGACCTTGATCAGCGGTCGGGCTAGCATCGTCCATTCAGTCGGAGGCGACTTCCGCGAAGCAACGTGGCGCGCTTTGCGTCAGGGATTGATGATGTTGCGGCAACGAGGAGCCTGTCAGCTGTTAGAGCCATGGTATCGTTTCCGACTAGAGGTTGGTCAAGACCAGGTGGGCCGGGCAATGACGGACATTCAACGGATGAATGGCGAGTTTGATGCACCAGTCGCAAGTACTAGTGTTGCAACGGATGGTACGGAATTGACCACGATTACCGGCGTGGCGCCAGTCGCCGCGATGCAAGATTATTCGCAGACGGTGCGGGCCTACACGCATGGTCAGGGCCAATTAGAGTGTGTGGTGGATGGCTATCGGCCGTGTCATAATGCTGATGAAGTCATTGCGGACGAATCCTACGTCCCAACTGCAGACTTGGAAAACACGCCTGACTCTGTCTTTTGCGCACACGGCGCGGGTTATCCAGTGGCTTGGGATCAGGTGCCGGAGATGGCGCATGTGGCGTATGTTTATTCGGATACAGAATAAGTGCATTTTAATTTATTATCAAAATAGGAACTATGAAAAGTCGGATTGTGGGTGTGATTGTTAATACGACGCTTGTGGTAGCTTTTCAGTATGTCGACCCAAGCTTATTTGCAAGTGGCATCGTACACATATTCAATATATTTTTGCCAATGAGAGGATGATAAATGTGAAGAAAATCGCGCCCATTTTCGTTGGACTCGGGGCGATTAGTTTTGGCGTGCCAGCATCGTTGTTTAAAATTGCGCGGCGAGAAGGGGTGGCTAATGGCCCCTTGCTGTTCTGGTCATTCCTTAGCGCAGTCGTTATCTTAGGTGTTATTCAATTAGTTCGACACGCACGTTTAAAAGGGCAGGCAACGAGTTGGAAGCAAATTGGCCTGGTGATTGCAGCCGGAACAGCATCAGGGTTCACAAATACCTTTTATATTCAGGCACTGAAACTTATCCCAGTTGCCGTGGCTGCGGTGATGCTGATGCAGGCAGTCTGGTTGTCGACGCTACTAGGGGCAGTCATTCATCATCGGCGCCCCTCACGACTACAAACGGT
Organism: Lactiplantibacillus plantarum EGD-AQ4; assembly: GCF_000463075.2. Lineage (GTDB taxonomy): Bacteria > Bacillota > Bacilli > Lactobacillales > Lactobacillaceae > Lactiplantibacillus > Lactiplantibacillus plantarum_A. Next base: position 118,476 of record NZ_AVAQ01000051.1, on the reverse strand, counting down.
CAGCATTGTTTTGGTATTGCTAGGTACGATTTTAGCTGCTGGCCTGTTTCCGATTACGCAAGCACTCTCACCATGGGGCTTGTTGCTTAGCTTCTTGGCCGCTTGCTCATATGCTTGTACGATGCAGTTCACAGCTAGCTTAGGCAATAACCTCGACCCGTTATCGAAAACGTGGTTGCTGTGTTTGGGTGCTTTCATACTCATTGCCATCTTGTGGTCGCCGCAATTGATTACCGCACCAACCACGCCAGCAACAATCGGGTGGGGTGTGCTGATTGCACTCTTTTCCATGGTTTTCCCGTTGGTCATGTATTCACTATTCATGCCATACTTGGAGCTAGGCATTGGGCCAATTCTTTCTTCGTTGGAATTGCCGGCTTCGATTGTCGTGGCATTTGTATTATTAGGTGAAACCGTTGACTGGGTTCAGATGGTGGGAGTTGCCGTCATCATTATGGCCGTTGTTTTACCGAATGTGTTGAATCGACGCCGAGCTCGGCCGTAATTTAGGCTAATACCGAACTCAAAATGAAAATATTGGGAGTGATTTTGATGCTAGTTGCATTTGAAGGTATTGATGGTGCGGAGAAGACAGCTGTCTTGGCGCTATTGAAGAAAAGGAAAAAGGCGTCACAATATGAATTTTGCAAAGCATTTAACACTCCCTTAGATGGGGACTCACAACAGGCACTAGCGCATAAGGATTCAGATTTAGCCGGGACGGATGTCTTTACCGCAGATCAGGTTTGGACTTACGATAATCAAACTTTGCCGGCACTCAAGCAGAACAAAATAGTCATTTGGGACGGCTATGTTGACACTGTATTGGCTTATCGGTATGCAGAAGAGAGCACTGGAGGAATTGTTAATCATAATTTAGCTCATGCAATTAACAATCCCTTTAAGAAACCCTTTAAGAAGCCTGATTTGACTTTTTACTTTCATACGGATGAACAGATGGCTTTGGATAATACATCGACTAAAAATCCGGCTACCATCGAATTTCTTCGTAGTATGAATAAGTTTTATGAAAATAAAGTTCAAATAGATTCGACATATGTAAAGGTTGATGCTTCTCAACCAATCGAGCAGGTATATGAGGTCGTGAATAGCATTCTGCAGGCTTTTGAGTTTCATAAAAATAGTTCACTGAAAATCGACCATGAGCGAGCGGACGTGTTAGTCAAATTATTAAATAAGCAGTATTATAACGATCCCTTTTTTCTAAGCGTTCAGGCTAATTTGATTGGGAATCAAGTCCCCAAGGGTGTAGCGAAGGGGTCAAAATATCATGCGCGCTTTTTGTACTACATTGCTTGCAACGATCATGGGCTGAAATCCAATAGTATGTACGAGAAAGCGAAACGATTGTATGAAACTCACCCAGAATACTTTGACCCAAGAACGATCATCAACTTAAGTGAAGACGATATTTTTAATGCGATTGTTAAAAAATTAGGTGCCAGATACCCCAACGCGTTACTGCGTTCGTGGATAGAAAATACCAGCTTCATCATACAGAATTACAAAGGTGAGCCAATTAATTTGTTTACCAGTACCGATGATGCCTATGTTCTGCTGAAAAGTATTCAGAAGTTAAGGGGCTATGGGCCGAAAATCAGCGGAATGTTGGTGCGGGCAATTCATGGGCTAAAGTTTAATCCAGCTTTGAAAAACATGGAAGCCGTCTTAGTCCCAGTAGATATACATGATTCTAGGATCCTTTTTAAAACTGGCGTGTTTTCGGTACCGGAGTCTGAAAACTTTGATTATTATGATTACGTTTTACCAGCTCAGAAGGAACTCTTGTCTGCATGCAACAGGAACAGATTGGATTGGACGATTGTCGATAAGGCCCTGTGGCTGATTGGGTCTCATAATAGAACTGACAGCTTGGTCGAGGAAGTTATGAAGGTTAAGGGATAGATACTGGAGTTTAGTTAATTCTTTCTTTGTTGGAATTGCCAGCTTCGATTGTGGTGGCATTTGTATTATTAGGTGAAACAGTTGACTGGGTTCAGATGGTGGGGGTTGTTGTCATCATTACGGCCGCTGTTTTACCGAATGTGTTGAATCGGCGGAGGATGCGCTAAAAATTAATAGTTACGTACAAAGCCACCAGCGAGGTTGAACTCGCTGGTGGCTTTTAGAAATGTTTCACGTGAAACATTCCTAAAAAATCGTCCATTACTCAACGTAATCACTTATTAGTTGCCCCAACGATACACTTCGGGTAATCTAGGACCAACTTGAAAGGTGGCGAGCAAAATGACTTATCACATTGAACCAGCGCGAGCGGACAGTGATTTTGCGTCGATTCGAAAGGTCTATTACGAGACTTGGTTATCAGCCTATCGCGACTTAATTCCTGAAGCGGCACTTAAGCAACTCACACCCGCTATTTGGCGTCCTGAACGACATTGGCGCAATATGTTACTGGCGGTAACGGCTGCCGGTGAAATCATCGGTGTCTGTACATATGGTCCGGCCCGTAATGCGGCATATGCAGGGTGGGGCGAGCTGTATTCGCTATACGTGCGCCCAGCGTATCAGCATGATGGGGTCGGGCACCAATTAATCACGACAGCCCTGCAACAGTTGCGTGCTGATTTTTCGCAAATCTATCTATTGGTCTTGGCTAACAATGACACCGCGCAACAGTTTTATCGTCAACATGGGTTTCGTGATACTGGTCGTCAATATGTCGATCAGGCGCCTTTTGGGACGTTACATGAACGCATTTTTATCACATGATTTAAAAGATGAGCAGTCCGTTCAAGTGTGTCAGTATTCGGCATACTTGGTGGAGTGCTCATCTTTTAAACGAGCTTAGTAGTCAATTGCTTCGCAACGGCGCGGACTGAAAATGGATTTTGGCCCGTAATCAGTCGACCATCAGTGACGGCATATTCACTGTAAAAGCGGTGTTGGCTAAACGTGGCACCGTGCGCAGTTGCTTGGTTGCGATTAAGGAAGGGCACGACCCGTTTTTTGCCGGCGAGACGCTCTTCAGTGGCAGTAAAGCCGGTAACCGTCTTGCCCGCGATCAGGAATTGCCCGTTTGCGTCCTTGATGTTGAACAGGCCAGCAATCCCATGGCAGACGGAAGTGAGATAGCCGCCGTGCTGATAAATGGCACTGGCAATGGCCTGCAATTCAGGATTATCTGGGAAATCCCACATGACGCCATGGCCGCCGGTATAATAAATAGCGGCGTAATCCTCAGGCTTGATTTGACTGGGCGTCAAGGTATGGCTCAGGGCGCGGTCGATAAAATCAGGACTTTCGTAAATCGCCATGGTTGCGGCGTCCGTGTACTTCATGCTGCGTGGATCTAGTGGCACGAAGCCACCCTTAGGACTGACGTAATCCACGTCAATGTGGGCTCGCTGCATTTCATCGACAAATTCCGCTGCTTCGCCCAACCATAAACCGGTGGGGTCGTTGGTGCCTTGGTAACGCATGACGTTAGTTTCAACGATCAGCACTTTTTTCATCGTTAATCTCTCCTAAAGTTAGTGCGCATTCTGGTCAGCTGAAGTCGTTGCAACTTCAATCACAATCTTGCCAGTTGCGTGGCCCGAATGCGAATATTGTAACGCGTCATTAATTTGATCAAGTGGCATCACGCGGTCGATAATTGGCCGCAGTGTACCTTGCGCCAGTAGTTCACTTAGAATGGTCAACTGCTGACCACTCGGATGCATAAACAAGAAATCATAGGTCGCGTGCGTTTGCTTTTCTAACCGACTGAGGGGCCGGGTCGCGAGGGCAAACAACCATTGTTTCCAGACGGGCGAACCGTAAGATTTGCCAAACCGAGCGTTAGGTAAGCCGGCGATACTGACAACGTGGCCGCCCGGTTTAATAATTTTGAAAGCTGCTTGTAAGTCCTGACCACCCCGAGTATCGAGGACCGCATCGTAATCAGTTAATACGTCCGCAAAGTTTTGCTGATGGTAATCGATAATTTTGTCAGCACCTAAGGACCGGACGAGGTCGAAATGCTGCGGGCTGGTCGTTGTAGCAACAAATGCACCAAAATGTTTGGCCAGCGGAATCGCCAGACTACCGATGCCACCTGAACCACCAGGAATAAAGACTTTTTGACCAGGCTGAAGCTGCATGATATCGTGTAACGCTTGGTAGCTCGTGAGACCAACTAGTGGAATGGCGGCAGCTTCGGTGAAAGCCAGGTTCTGTGGCTTGAAGGCAATGGCAGTATGGTCGATCGCGATAAACTCAGCGAAGGTACCGATACGATCCTTAGGTGCACGGCCGTAGACTGCATCGCCAACTTTGAAAGCTGTGACTTGAGCACCAACTTCAGTAATCACGCCGGCAAAATCATTACCTAACGTTAACGGCATGTGATATTTGAGCAGGGGTCGGATACCACCGGCCATAATTTTTAAGTCGATTGGATTGATGCTCGCGGCCATAATTTTGACGAGGACATCGTGGGCGCCAACGACAGGAACTGGCGTGTCTGTAAGAGTCAGAGTGGCTTGTTTGTAATGGTTAATCTGTGCTGCCTTCATAGGGTTCCTCCGTATCCGTTCAAGCGTTTAACATCTTAAACAAAGCATGGTGCTGATTTTAGACCGTCGCTTACTAAAAGTCAACAATTATTGTTTGACTTTCGTCGTTTGCAAGTGTTAAATGGTTTAAGAATACGAACGAGTAAGCCAGCTTTTAACCTTAAAGGACGTGAGTAGATGGCAGAACAAACGATGGCAATTTTCAAAGCAGGGGTGCCAATTTTCACCATTTTACAAGATACGCATCGCCAACAAATTCTCGTGATGCTGTGCCGGACTGACCAGATGACGGTCAATCAGATTACGGCGCAAGTGGCCTTGTCACGACCAGCTGTCTCGCATCATTTGAAATTAATGCTGGACGCGGGTATCGTGGCAGTGAACCAGACTGGAACTGAGCGGTATTATCGTGCGAATATGGGGCCAACATTAAAATTACTGCGGGAGCTGACCGCTTCCTTAGAGGCTGATATTGCCAGTCAGCAATCCCCCACAAAATAATTAACGCAATACTCAAAAACGTCTACGCAAGAAATGGCCCCTGGTGGGTATCTTCTTACGTAGACGTTTTTGTATGATGAAAGGTGTCTGCTAAACTAAGCTGCCGTCCGAATGGCTTTGAAAGCCTGATGGTAAAGGCCCCAACCAATCAAGCAAGTTAGGACATCGGCAACCGGTTGGGCCCAGATGATCCCGGTTAATCCGAATAACTGGGCCAGGATCACGATGGCTAGTCCCAGCAAGACCGCCTGACGAGAAAGGGCCATCGTCAGCGCACTCATGGCCGCGCCGATTGATTGGAAGACCGTCGTGAAGACTAGAATGAAGCCAACTAATGGTGTTGTCAGCAACATCGCCCGCAACATATGAGTTCCCATACTGATGATTGCGGCTTGATTCATAAATAATTTAATCAGCTGTGGGGCAAATAACATCAAAATAATGGCACAAATCGAAGCATAGCCGCCTTCAACTTTTAAGTCAAAACGGAGTGTCGCTCGCAGGCGGTCCCAATTTTTGGCGCCATACGTATAGCCGATGAGGGGCTGAGCACCAAAGGCAAAGCCAACCATCACCATCATGACGACCATGTAGATTTTTTGAACGATTCCCATCGCGGCCACGGCTTGGGCGCCATAAGCAGCCAAGTAACTGTTTAAAATCATCATGCCGAAGCTCTGCGTCAGATTGGTCAATGAGGCGGGGATTCCGACCGCAACCACGGCCTTAAAGTCCGGCCGCGAAACGTGTGCGAGTTTTGGTGCCAGTGACAAGGTCTTCGTCCGGCGCATGAAGAGCACCAGCAGCCCGGTATTCACGGCGTAACCCAAGACGTTTGCAAAAGCGACCCCCGAAGCACCCCAGTGAAAGCCAAACAGGAAGAGGGGGTCAAGGATGATGGTCAAAACCGTCCCGCTGATCGTCGCAATCATCGATAGTTGCGCCAAACCTTCAGTCCGAATAATATTGCCGGGAACTAGTGAGACGATGATGAACGTTGACCCCAATACTAAGATGCGATAGAAATCTGAGATATAGGGCCGCGTGGCGGCAGTCGCGCCTAATAACCCGAGGATGGGCTGCTCAAAGACCAATAATAGCGCGGTAATCACGAGGCTGAGCGCAATTGCGATATAAAAGCAAAAACTACTGATACGCGCACTTTGCTCGTAATGATGTTTCCCCAGCGCCCGTGAAATCACGGCACTGCCACCGAGACCAAAAATATCGCCAATTGCTAGCATAAATGAAAACAGGGGGCTGCCGAGCGCAATCCCGGCGACCAAATCAGCGTTGCCAGTCTGAGCAACGAAGAACGTGTCAGCCAAGTTGTAAATCATACTGGCAACCATTCCTAACACCACGGGTAAAGCTAGATGAAAGTAGGCTTTCGGAATCGGTGCCTTTTCGAATAAATCATTCATAAAAACAAGGTCACTCCTTAATCTGAACTGTCGGTCGTAGAAGGTGTGACGAGACGGACAGAAAAATAGTCATTATTTTCATGATACGCTTGGGTGTCAAGGGGCTCAAGGGATTTTGCGAGGATAAGTGTCATGAATGTGATTGCGATAGATGGCAGTCGCGGTCAAAGTTATGTTGCTGGCGAGACAAAAAAGGTATTGCACAGCCATTCAGCGTGCAATACCACCATAATTGGTTAGATTAAGTACTGGATTAACGAAGGTCGATCTGGTGTAGGTTGACTGGCATTTGACCGGTATGATGGCCGACCGTACCAGCATGCATGGCTTGAGCGCCGTGAACAAAATGCGCACCAGTCGCTGCAATTAATCCCATTCCCAAAACTGTAATAATACTTAATACCATCATAGTCACCCGTTTCTGATTATTTCTGCACATCTATTGTAGCGCTTACATCGCCATTGTCCTTTGAGTTGTATTAGAATAGAATTAATATTTTCACTTTTATAAAATGAAGCGCTAAAAACCTGAAAGTGGGCGATTATTTGAAAATTACGGATGGTTATTTGCCGTTCCGAGGGTATCAGACTTATTATCGGATCGTGGGGGACCGGCAGTCTGAGTTGACACCACTCTTATTGTTGCATGGTGGTCCGGGCTCAACCCACAATTATTTTGAGAGCTTTGATGAATTATCACGTCAGACAGGCCGACCAATTATCATGTATGACCAGTTGGGGTGCGGTCGCTCGTCGATGCCAGATAAGCCAGAACTGTGGCAAGCAAGTACCTGGGTAGCGGAATTACAAGCTTTACGCACGGCGCTGGACTTACCAGCTGTCCATCTACTCGGCCAATCGTGGGGCGGCATGCTCGCCATTATTTATAGTTGTGATTATCAGCCCCAGGGTCTCAAAAGCTTGATTCTAGCCAGCACCTTGTCATCTGCTCAATTATGGTCGCAAGAACAGCATCGAATGATTCGTTTGATGCCGACGTCGGAGCAAACGGCAATCGCAGAAGCGGAGCAGCACCATGATTTCACTGGGACGGCATATCAAGCAGCCAACCAACACTTTATGATCCAGCATGCGAGTGGCCCAGTCACGGCCACTGACCCGGAATTCTTGCGGCGACCTAAACGAACGGGGACACAAGCCTATCAGGTGGCCTGGGGACCAAACGAGTATTGTCCGACCGGCACGCTTGCTGACTACGATTACACGGACAAACTGCGTCAGTTACAAGTGCCGACTCTAGTCACCAGTGGGACGGACGATTTGTGCACGCCCTTAGTTGCCAAGACGATGGTCGACCAGTTGCCGAATGCGACGTGGACGTTGTTCGCCCACAGCCGGCATATGGCGTTTATTGATGAACCAGCGGTCTACTTTGCTCGTCTGCAACGCTGGTTGGCCGCACACGATTAACAAAAATCTGGGGTAATATTTCCCGGGAAATACTCGCACTAAAAAAACGGCATCCTAGCAGATAGGGTGCCGTTTTGAGGTGCATCGACGCTGATAAAGGTTATTGAAGCAATCTTCTTGGCCTGATTAGTGTTGATAGACAAAGACAAACTGCTGGTCAGTGGATGCTTCAGGATCAAATTGGTAATCGGGATGATCAAACTGGGTGATGGCCGCCACGTCGGTCACTTGATGCTCTGCGAGGAACCGAACCATGGCGCCGCGAGCCATCTTCGCTAAGGTGGCCTTGGTCTTCAACTGACCATTAACGCGACTGGCGAAGACGATGTCAATCATCGGTTGCCCAGGCACCAGATATGGCCGAATCGCTTTCGTATACTCCTGCGAGGCCAAGTTGATGATTGGCTCTGGCTGAGGGGTCAACGCCTGATAGAGTTGGTCATGCCAGAAATGATAGAGATCCTTGTAAGCACCAATCTTAAGCCGAGCCTGCATTTCTAGCCGATACGGGACGATACCGTCAAAGGGGCGCAAAATTCCATAGAAGCCTGACAAAATACGTAAGTGGTCCTGGAGATAGTCCAGGGCTGGTTGGGTAAAGATGTCTGGTGCCATGTATTGATACTGAATCCCACTGTAACTCAAAACAGCGGGAGTTAACTGTTGTGTTAGGTCAACTTTTTGCAGCCAATCATAGTTGGGTTGCGCGAGCTTGTCGCTACAATGCCACAATTGCTTGGCCTCGGGATAACTCAATTGCCGCAACCGTGTCAGTAATTGTTGTGCTTGGTCGAGATAGATTGGGGTCGTGAGTGTCGGAAAGGCGTCTTGATCGACAATCATTTTTTTAGCTGGAGCGATGATGATTTTCACGGAATCACTACTTTCAATCAAAAATAATGCCATTAATTTAATGGAAACGAGATCACTTTTACGTAATAGCTTAATATAGACCTGAAGTTCTGACAATGGCAGACCCATTTTCACCATAGACGGGTCTACCGCTTTCACCTATACTAAGGCTAATGAAGCATTGGTGAAAGGAGGAATTAATGTGGCCGTTAAAATTTCAAAACCATTGAAGCGACTGCTGAAGGCGAGCGTGTTAGGGCGCAACAAGAATCACCCACTGGCTGGGTGGAACGTCTTAACGATTTTATACCACGATGGGGGTAGTGGGACGGCGCTGACGCTTAATTTTTTATTAGATAAGTATAACCGCAATTACTTAGAAGCAGATGAGCGACCACTGAGCGATGCCGTTTTGAAAGAAGTACTGCGCGTCGTGAGTGAAGACGCGCGGCTAGTGGATGTGGCGCCCCGGAAGGTTCGAATGCCGATGCGTAATGGTGGCTTCCATATGCAGCAATCGTATGTTTATCGGATTACGAGCAGTGGAATTGAATATTTATCCATGATGCAAAAAGTGGTCGAAGCTGAAAGTACGGTCACTGCCAATATTACACGGATCAATGAATTCTGCGATTATGTGCATACTTTGAACGCACCGCAAGCTGATCTGACGAGTACGCGCCTCTATAATGATTTTCAAAACATGGTCGCTGCGTATGAAGACGTCATGAAGGGGATGCATAAGTTAGACGAAGACCTGGATGAATTGGCCAATAACTTGGCGTTTGAACATGGCAGTGACGCGGCACAGCATTTGAAAGATATGCTGAATCAAAAAGCCATTCCGGCCTTTAGTCAGCTGCTTAGTCAGGGACCACTTGTCCGCGAATTGACGGATTCCAAACGCTTTAGCAGCCAAGTTGCGCACAGTCAACAGGGGAGTGATGACCTGAACACGGCGCATGCGATTGGTGATAGCAACGAAATGACGATTCGCTTTCAACGTACGCAAGCATATGTGCATCAACGGTTAAGTCAACTGGCTTTGAGCTTTGATTCTAGTACTAGTGCGATTGATAGTAGTCTGGATAGCTTATATCTGCTGTTTCAAACCATCATGAGTGCTAACGAACGGTTGAGTCAGGAGTATGACGCGATTCAGAGTCAAACTGTCGATATTCAGGCGTTGACGAAGCAAATTGACGGGCTGTTACCGCATTACCAAAAGTTGGTCGTTAACCAGCCTATTCCACGGCATTTGGCTCAGGACCGGGAATTGGATGATCAAACGGACTTTTTGGAAGCAACCACGATGGGGCCAGTCAAATATGCCGCGAATCGCCAAGCCCGAATGGTGCTCACTGAGGCAGACAATCCGACAATTGCTGATGAAGAAACGAATACCGATGCCGATGCCGTGATGGAAGCTGGCCTGACGGAATTTAAGCAACTTGTGATGCGTGACCAAAATCACGGCGTTATCGATCACGAACTCGAATTTCACTCACAATTGGCCCGGGATGAAGTGGCCCGGCTATATAGTGCGACGGGGTACGACCATTTTGATAGCTTTGCACCGTTTGGCCGTCGAATTGCCAAAGTGAAGTTAATGGCCACGACACCACCAGTTGCGCTACATCTCGCCGGCGAAGACTATCGGGTCTGGTTGCCGCATGGCTTTGAAATCTGGTTTGCAAAGGAGGTAGCGGATGCCTGAATTACATCATAATGAACGCCTGATCATCAATCAGTTGCTCGACCAAAGCTTGTTTACGAGTACGATTCAAAGTGGCATGACTAACCGGACTAAAGAAGCGATTCAAGCACTAAAACGACCGCAAGTTCAGCAACGCGTCAATACCTACTTACGGGACTTAGTCGGTGTGGTGCCAGAGAATTACCAAGAAAATCTAGTCTTTTTATTTGGACAACCGCAATTAGCGCCGGAAACGGTTCATTTATTATTGGCCACGTTGAAAACCGTCATCAATTTGCCTGAAATGCAACCTGGCGCGGAGCGAATCGTGGCAACGCAGACGATTGTTCGACTCGTCCACAGTGAGGTCGTTGCGTTAGATGAGCGTGAAATTTTAAGACAACTCAACGACTTGTTTGTCGACCGGTTTAAGTTATTTATCCCCGATACACCTGAAATTCAAAGTAGTGAAATCACCCAAGAAGTCACGGAATTTTGGGATGTTAGCCCAGACTTCAACTATGTGGCGCAATGTATCGTTGACTACTTGCAGCAACAGCGCCAAAAGCCAGTGCTGACAGCTGATCAAAAGGTCAATCGAGCCTTGCTGATTCAACAATTTATTGGCCGTCAAACACAGCCGGACTTGTGGCAAACGCTGCAGGAACATCGTGACAGAATCGCTGAACAATGGCGGCAGCTACAACGATTTGACCTAGAGATTGGGAATGACTATGCCTTGTTGTTAGATACAACACGGCAACCGGTGACTGCACGGGCGTTCGTGGTGGCCATCGCGGTCGCACAACAACTGGGTGTCGGTGTGCCTACTGATCAATTAAATGACCTGATTCGGCAAATTACGCCGACGGTGATCGGTAAGAATCAAGTGAATCCAACAGAAGTCAAAAAAGCGTTATTAGCGAATAGTTTGGTTGTGGAAGCACATGGCTTTTACAGTCCAACGGTGTTAGTCCAGCGCTTCGATGTTGCAACCAAGGACGAGGAGGGTGCGTTACATGCCACTGAATGAACAACTGGTACCAATTAGTTTTCATCTAAGAAATTTTAATAAGTATCTCAAACTCGATTTGACGGCTTCACAACGGGGGAATATGACGCTGATTGGTGAGAATGCGGTCGGTAAGACGACGTTAGCGAACTGCTTCTTTCCAATGCTGATCGATGGCTCAATCGCAACGCCGTCCTTTAATGCGGCCAAGGGAACCGATCGATTGGACAAAGCGGCGCGCAATAGTGCTCAAGATGCGCGGAATTTTGACAGCATGCTACTGGGCTGGGGACCGGACGCGATGAAGGTTCGCACCGGCTACAGCTATATTCATCTAAAATCGAGTCGGCGCCAAGTCATCATCGGCATCGGGGCGACGCGGACGAACGGCAGTCCCAGCAAGCCGACCTGGTGGTTTTTAGCAGTCAATCATGATCCCGCTGCTGAACTTTCGTTAGTGACGACTGACGCTGACGGAAAAAGTCTCGATAAGGCGGCCTTCAAAGCGGCCAATGCCCAGCTCGGTGATCAGTTTGAAGTCTTCGATACCGCGGCGGCTTACCGTGATCAAGTTGCGACGACCGTGTATGGCTTCGATGGTGGGCAAGTGTTAAGTAAGCTGGCGTCTGCATACCGGTTACTCGCCTCGCCAATTTTGACTGCCGGAAATGCCAAGTTTACACCGATTATTGAAGCACTGAAGAATGCCCAAGAAGGCATCGACCCACAAACCATCAGTCGGATTGCTGATAGTCAACGAGAAGTAAACTATACTAATGGCTTACTCGCCCGGCTTGCTCGTGTTAATAAGCGACTAGCTAAGCTGAAGAAGGACATTTTCTGGGGCAACTTGAATTATCTCGAGCAACTTGCCCTGAGAGATTACAGTACGACACAGCAACGGCTAACAACCGCTGAGACTAAGCTGGACGAGGCTCGGCGGATTATCGAGGATTGTGAACAGCAATTAGTGACTGTTCAGCGTGGCTTACAGGACGCTTTGGAGAATTTGAATGCTTTACGTGACCAACAAGCGGTTCAAAAGACAATCAAAGCGCAGCGGCAACAGCTCCAAGACATGATTGCCAACTTGAACCAACGATTGGCAACCTATCAAGCGCAATTGCAACAAATCGATGCGACGCAGCAGCGGGTTGAAAGCTGTCAGCAGCAGATTGAACAAGTCGATGCCCAACAAACGACACTTAAAACTGAAACCCTCAGTCCATTGCGAGCTAAGCTAGACCAATATTCGGCGAACTTGTCAGAATTACGCGAAGTGATGACGGCGATTGATTTGGATGAATTGGTCAGTCAGCTGAGACACTATGTTCGTCAGCAAAAGGATTATCAAAAGCAGTATCGAAGTTTGGTCAAACAAATTGAGCAAGGTAGTCAAGACGTCCAAATCGTCACCAAGATGAAGGGCCAAATGGATCAAGCTATCGACCAGCACGCTCAGGGCCCGTTGAGTGGTCGGCTGCGGGATTCGTTGCACCAAGATAACCATCAAATCCATGATGATGGTGCTAGCGAGATGGATCAACGCGTCAAACAAATCATCGCGCAACGCGATCAATTAGTCACAGCACACTCGGATTTAGTGGCATTACTGAAGACGCCGGACTTGCTGGATGAATTAACGAGCTTACAGCGACAGTTGCAACAAGTTGTCACTAAATTGGCGGATTTAACACAACAACGCGCGCAATTACAGCAACAACAAGCTGGCTTTAACACCCAAATTGCGCAGATTCAAGCGTTAATGGAGCCGGATTTTGATTCCCAAAAAATCGAACAAGAAATCAAGACGTCGCAGCAACAATTCGATGAGTTAGTTATCGACCCACAGCTGGATCAAAAAGTCGATACGGCTAAGCGCAAGCAGCACAGTTATGAACAAACGCGGCGTGACCTGGAAATGAAGAAGAGTGAGCAACAGGGCGTATTAACTAGTGCTAAAGGTGATATTGAAGCGTATCAGGACCGACTTGCCGCATTGACGACACGCATCAATGAGAATTTAGCGACGCTACGGCCATATATGCCAGCCGGTGAAGCGCTGACTGACGTGGATGAGACGTTGGCGTTTGTCCAACAGCATCACGCGATTGTCAAAGATAATGAATATGCGGATTTGAGCGATAAAATCAGCAAAGGAATTCACCGCAATGGCGATGATGGCGTCGATCACTATGCAGTCGATACGTTGTTTGATGAGCGCGGACATGGCGCCGAAGCTAGCCAGATGCGGCAACAACGCTCCCTTCGCGAACATGACATGATCGTGGTTGCCTTCGATATCAACCACGCCTTAGAACTGATGGCAACCGACCAGCAACATGTGCAACAGAAATTGACCCAGTTGGAACAGGGTAATGATGTCGCACAAAGCACGTATATTGCCGCGGCTGTTGACCGCATCGACAAGCAGTACAAGTTGATTGACCAATACAACGCGATGCTTTCGCAAGGGACACAGCGGGCCGAAAGTATCAAACTGAAAATTCGGCTGACGCCAACTGAAGTGAGTGATGTCGTCATTGCAGAGGCCCGCAATGCTTTTAAAGAAGCACGTCCGAACCTAGTCAAAGAAGTTCAGCGGCGATTGAACTTCTTGGCCAATAATACCGATGTGGCGGACGATGAAAGTGCCTTCGATGCGGAAGCACAAAAACTACTCGATACGCGTCAATGGTCCGCATTCGAAGTCCTCATCAAACGTCGTCAAAGTCAGGACGACGCCTACGAAATCGTCGATGATAAGTTCGTTCAGTCGGGGGGTTCTGGGGCTGAAAAGGCGCAGGCCATGGTCTTACCGCTGTTACTCGTGCCCAAGATGGTCTTGCAGCAGTCCAATTTGCAAGATGCGCCATACTTGGTCATGTTTGATGAATTTGCGGATAAGCTGGATCCTGAAACGGCGAAATCATTTGCGCGAACGATTGCTAATTTCGGTTTCAACTTTATTGCGACGATGCCTAGTGGGGCACAAAACAAAATTCTGGCGGATGGTGTTGATAATATTGCCTATGAAGTATTGGCACCGAAACGACAGGGCGATGGTCGTTTTCATCCGAATGCGGTCCGACCAGCGCTGATTTGGCAAAAGGAGGCCTATGATGGATCAATATCTTAACGCTTATGAGGCTGCCACTGGTAAGATTGCACCGCCAGAAGCGGTCCAGTTAAAACCGCTATTTAAGCGGATGGCTGCCGGTGCGCTACTTCCACCTAAGGGACAACAAGCCGTTGATCTCGGCTTTACAGCGCATACCTTTAATGACCGTCATGAAAATCCGCAACTGTATGACTATTATCAGTGGGTGACCACGCAAATGATGACGACGCCGATTCATGAACTGTCTGCCAAGCTGATTGGGATGGCCTTCACGAGTACTAATGTGATTAAGAGCGCCTTACCGCAACCAGTGACGCTCAACCCGTGGCAGATCGACCAATTAACGGACGAGATCATCATTGCCAAGCAGGCCGTGGTCATTGAAAATAACGGCATCTTTATTTGGCTAGCACATCGGCATCCAACTTGGCCATTGATCAATCAGAGTGGTAATGATTTTAACGAACCGTACGTGCGGATGATTCAGCGCCTGGAACAAGCTGGAGTTGCACTGACTTATTTGGGTGACCTAGATAGCACGGGTATCCGAATCGCCGCCCAATTTTTCTCAATCCTAAAACACACGACAGCGGAGCAGTTGTTGGCTATTCAGACGCCGCAACAAGTTGTCGAGTGGTTGAGTCTGTACGGTAAAATCCCCCCGAGTCGAACGCGTGCGGTAACGTTACAACCAGCACCTTTTCAAGACGAAGCCAACACGATTCATGTCTTAGAACGCTTCGTTGAACAGGAACAGTTGATTGCTGATTATGAACAATTGATTGGAAAATGGTTACAGTAACTGATAAATGCAAACTTATGTTCCCTAATTGGATCTAGTTGCGTTATAATTAGTTGAATCACATTAAAGACTAAAAGGGGTTTGACATCATGGATTTAGCACTTTTAAAGCAAGTTGCGCAAACGACGAATAAGATTGCGCTTAGTACGGCAGTTAATAGCGAAGCCGACGTTAAAATCGTCAACTTTGTGTGGTATGAAGATCAGCCGGATACGCTATATTTTTCATCGGTTAAGACGAGTCCGGCTTTAAAGGTCTATGATCAGAACCCAGATATTGCCTTTATCACGATTCCTAATGACGGGACGCCCGGGAACCCTTATTTACGCGCGCAACACGTCAAGTTACAACGGTCCACTAAGACCATGGATGAGTTACTCCCACAATATTTAAAAACGATTCCGAACTATCAACAAGTATGGGATGCCATTGGATCAACCTTGGTCGTCTTCGAGTTGAAATTATCCACACTGTTCGTCGATGCCGGCGTGGGTGGCGAAAAACAAACGTTACAGTTTGACTAGACTAAGTGTAGAAGAGCAGTCGTTTTAAGCGTGCTGGTCCCTGCCAAATTGATTGTTGAAATAATACAAGCTTTACTTTATTTATACGGCCTTATTCCAGTATTTCGCTGGGGTGAGGTCGTTTCTGGCCGGTGAACGGTCTACTTGAATCAAATCGCTGATGCCTTCTTTGACTAACGCGACCCAATGCCTTATAGGTAGCTGGTTGATCCTGCTAATCTGTCCAGCACATTTTGAATTCATTCTGCTAATCTTCCATTGGTATGCTTGGCCGTGGAATATGATACAAGATTTCATTCTAATAATCATTCACAAAAAGACCCTTTGAATTGTGAATATTTACAAAAATGGTAAAATAAGGATGAACAAGAATGTTATTGGGCCTGAAACAGTGTCTCAGGAGGTAAGATGAATGAATAATACAGTTGTAATTGAAAACATAAAGAAATGGCTGAAGCAAACGAAATCATCACAAATGTGGTTGGCGGAACAAATTCAAGTCAGCCCGTCTATGCTTAGTCAGATGCTTAAAGGGGAAAGAAAAATCCAAACTAAACATCTGATCAGTATTTGTAAAGTGACGGGCATGACACCCAATCAATTAGCTAAGGACGAGAACAAACAAGATTCTAATGAGCTCGTATGCGTATTAATGGGGGAACTTTCAAGCAAGGAATCCACAAGGGAGTTTAATAAACTACTTTTAGATATTAGAAGTTATGTGGATTTAGAGGTGACAACTCATGATTAAACAGAGTAGTTTATCGGAAGTAATCGCGGATAATGCAGCGGATGTCTTTTTAAAAGAAAACGTTGGCTCGGATATATTCATTGGTTCAGATATAGAAAATCTAATTGCTAAAAAGGCTCAAGTCATCTATCAAAATATTGACGATCCTAAATTTTTTGGCGCTTTGATCAACTATAAGGATAAATGTTTTGTCGTTTTAAACACACATCAAGATTTGAGAGCTCGCTATTATAGTGCTGCTCATGAGATGTGGCATCTGGCGTTAGAAGGTTCGATGTTGGGTAGACAAAGCGAGGTTATTAAAACTGCTGCGACCCAAGAAGATTTCGATAATAAACGTGCAGCAGACCATTTTGCAGTGGCTCTGATGTTACCAGAAAAGATAGTTGTTAACACTTGGCATAAGTATGTACAGCAGCGGGAAGTTCCCAATCCTGCACTTGCCAAGGAAGCGGTTGTTCGTATAGCTGAGGTATCTTCAATGCCATATGAGGCCGTATGCAGACGTTTAGATGAATTACATTTATTAATGAGCCAGGATTTACTACGATGGACAAGAGAGGAATGGGTGGCATATTTGGAGCAAGCCGGTTTTCCACCGAGTCCTTTGGATACTGCCGCTAATTTTAAACAATTTGCTGGTCTATCCTCTTTTATTAAAAAACAGGTAGATAAAGGTCAAATGACATTAATGGAAGCGGCAAATTTTTTAACAAATTCCGATCCCAAGCAGGCTATTAATTATTTGAAACTGCGAAAAGAAAAAGTCGAAAGACAGTTGTCCGAGGATGAAAATGGTTGATAGAAAAAAGGTGAAAACCTTTATAGACACAAACATGCTAATTTTTGCAGTTGATTATCAAAAGGACAATGTTTTTGATTGGATTGACACACTATATCGTGATGTCTGGATTCATCAAGAGGTTTTAAAAGAGTTACTATTAGGAAAAAGTAGGGTTGAAGAAGAAATTCATTCTAGGCATTGGCATACATTTGATCCATCAAACTTATCAGATATTCAACAGGAATTGTATGATACGTATTTTGATGGAATCCAAGAAGCATTTCAAGCTATGCGAGATGCTCAAGGACCAGATGCTAAACATACTCAGGATGTGGGCGAAAAGGCAACGCTAGCTGCTTGTATTTTTCAAAATGCTCAAATGATTTGTAGTAACGATGCTGATATATCAGAAGTTGTCAGAAGAGAGAACTATTGCTATGTAGATGAAGACGGTAATTCTGAACTAATCGTGCAAGATACGGCTGGCGACTTTTGTTTTTATTGTGTCTCAGATGCTGGCATTCCAAAGTCAAAAGTACGCCGGTTCTATAAGTCAATTTTTGAAAATAAAGATGACCGCAATGCTAAGCTCGCTGTATTGGATCGACGACTTACTTGTTTTAACTAATTGTCTAATTTGAAAATTGATTGATGGAATTTCTTCAAACGCCAAAAACGAGATTTGCATGAGTTATGTTACTCACGCAAATCTCGTTTTTTTAAAGCTGAACAAAGCTAGAAACGGTTGTTCAGACGCAGGTTAATTGGTTACCACTGATTAGCTGTTACATACTTTTTGCCCGCAACATCAGTTCAATTACTTAACATAAGCAGTTCGATAGTTGGCAGCACCACTGAAGTTGTTATAAACGACACCTCGTAAATGAGATTTGACCAAGATGCTAGAGCGACCTTCATACAACGGTGTGACTGCTTGGTCGTTCAATGCAATTTTGCCTGCTTGGACTAAATCTTGATAACGTTTCGTTGCATTTAAGGCGTCGGGACCTTCAGCGGCTTGCATTGCACGGTCATAGGATTTGCTCTGATAATGCCCCATGTTGGAGTTACTATCAGATGTCAGAATCGTCAGTGATTGCGATGGATCAGCGAAATCCATGGCCCAGCTGGTCAGATTCAACTGATAGTCACCCTTAGAGACTTTGCCCAGCATGGCAGTGAATGGCATTGCCTTGATATTGACTTTTAGACCAGGTAGATGGCTGGTGAGCTGACCTTGGATGAATTCAGCGATTTGATGCGAGGCATCATCATCGCCACAAGTAATCGACAAGGTGAGCTGTTTTTGATGCAATTGTTGTTGTGCCTGGCGATAGGCGGTCCGGGCTTTGGCTAAATCATAGCTGACAGTACCGTTGACCGTGGCATCGTCAACAAAATCTGCCTCAGTCTTGGGATTTTTAGCCATATTACGAACACCGAAACTCTTCGCCGGAATCGATCCGTTGGCCAATACCTTATGCGTTAACTGGTTGCGATTGATGGCTAAGGATAGCGCGGTTCGTAGCTTCTGGTTGGCGGCAACGTGGTCGTGCTGATTATACTGAATGAAACCGATGCGACCACCGGCAAGTGTTTTTAACTCAGGATTAGTTTTATTTTGAACACTCTGTTCACCGCTAAGGGTGACCGTATCAAGCTTGTTTGACTGGTACAGATTATAGGCCGTCGTATTAGACTTAATGACCTGATAATTGATTTGATGGAGTCGAACGAGCTGATGATCATAATAAGTTGGGTTCTTCTTCAGTGTCCAAGTATTATTGGTCCCAGTCCAGCCGGTGAGTGTAAACGGCCCGTTATAAACGGTCTTGGCTGCTGAAGTGCCGTACTTTTGGCCGTATTTTTGGACCGCATTTTGATTGACCGGATAGAAGGTCGAAACGGCTAAAATCTTTTTGAAGTAGGCGACCGGTTTGCTTAACGTAATCGTCAATTGATAGTTGCCATTAGCTTTGACGCCGAGCGTGGACGGTTGCTTTTTGCCCGCCGCAATCGCGTCAGCGTTTTTGATATTCGTAAAAACGTAAGTGAATTCAGACTTGGTCTTCGGATCAAGCGTCCGTCTCCATGAATAAACGAAGTCATGGGCGGTTACTTTGTGGCCGTTGCTCCAGCGTGCATCATGGCGCAGGTTGATGGTATACGTGTGGCCATTGTTGGTCACGGTCGTCTTAGTTGCCAAGGCGTTGACTGGTTTACTCTGGCTGTTCAGGCGGTATAAGCCTTCGTCAACCTGCGTCAGTTGACTGTTAGAAGTGCTATCAGTCATTTTGGCTGGGTCAAGGCTCATGATTTCAGAGCCAGCGGATAAGTTGATGACCTGTGATTGTTTGGTATGACCGGCCTGCGAATGGGCGTTAACGGTGAATCCGATACCGCCAATAATTGCCACGCCGCCGATCGTTAATAATAATTTGTGTCCCCGTGATAAACTCATGTTGTGTTCCTCCAAATGAATAATTAGATTGGTTGAAGTCGTACAATGAGTTTTGCCATCGTTTTGTGACCATGTATTTCACCCCGTTTGAAAGTCAAAAAAACCGTCCTTATCCAGCCAATGCTGTGTTAAGGACGGTTTTTGAGAACCGCGGTGCCACCTTAATTGAGCGTTCACGAATTTAGTCATATAAATTCCGCAAACACTCCTACTCCATAGGGAACCAACATTCCCCTGACAACTGACGTATGTCGCACGTCTTTTCGTACTCTCGACAACTGTCGATTTCGGAAAAGCCCTCGGTGGTCCATTTAATCATCTGCGTTCGGCCATACTCTCAGCAACGATGACTCTCTGTGCGGGCACGATAATCTTGATCTCCACCTCATTGGTTTATAAGGACGATATTTTGTTGAAAAGAGTATACCGCTAATGAAAATCAGTTGTCAAGGGCTGGAAAAATATTGGTCAGCGGATGATTGTTAACAATCAGATTTTTTATCTAACAGCCTTTAACGGTAAAAATACAGTGTTGGCGCCAATGGCTAGTGATTTCCGACAGCTCAGCTAAACTAATAGCTTTCATTCTGTGAGAATAGAAATTATAATGACATCAAGAGTGTAAACGGATTCATTGACGAACGGTCACACAGAGGAGGCGCCACGACATGAGTTTTCGAGTAGTTGCCGGTTATTTTGGCGAATTTAGTGATGAAGCGAAGCAGGCAAATCAAGATTTAGGTGTTATTGGGATTTCATTTCAGTATCAGTGCAATCTCGTTTATCCAGAAGGGGCTGGTCCCAACTTTGGCTTTCGGACGGACAAGCAAGCGATTGATGTCTTTGATGCATTGCACGTGGCGTACGATGGCTTTAAGGTGCAAGCCGGCCTAGTCAAAGCCATGGGTCTCGTGGATTATCAATTAATTGGTGGACGCTATGAACTCACAGGGCATGATTTTCGTGAATTGAGTTTGGCGGAAATTAATCAAAACTTAGCGGCCATGCCCGGATTGTTAGTCACAGGTCCAATGCCAATACGATATATCACGTATCAACGAACGACGGATTCGGTGGATACGACCACCTTTAGCGGGAACTGGACGTTAGGGGATAGCGTTGGCTTCCGTCAGTTAAACGACACGGCAACCGAGTCACTGCAAGCACCAGTGGCGGCGTTGATTACGGCAATTGACCAACTAGGCGGCACATTACAACAAATTGATAAACCAACACCACAAGCTTCAACGGCGCTTCCGGCACATTTGAGCGATGATGTTCATCAGGCTAATGTTGATGCTTGGGTGGCTTTAACGCAGCCACAGGGTGACGAACAGCAGGTTTTAAAGACGATTCACGCCGCAGAAATAGAGAACCAGCGCATGAATGAAGCACTGACTCGGGTTTATTTGAAGTAAGATGTTTCACGTGAAACAATTTTGTTTCGACGGATAATGGTGACACAATTAGGACCAAAATCAGAATAGATCGTTAGCTTAACAAAAAATGCTTACCAGTGATCAATCACTAGTAAGCATTTTTTGTGTTGCTCCAACTTAAAGTCGGCTGTTGTAAATCAAGAAACTGATGTAGCATTTGTCGCCATCAGGTAAGTCGTAGCCGGTATTTTCGTTACTGCCGTCATTTTCATGTAAAACGACGAATTCACCTGAACCGTAATCTTGATCGTTTAAATATTTCACTAAACGTTCGTCACATTCAGCTAAGGTCTTGCCGGTAACGACGCGCCGGTTCCAACCACGATGGATTTCAGTATTTGGATTAAGCATCTTCTCAACTCCTCTTAATTATAAAGTCATCAATTGCGCTTGCCGTGCGGGTTGCTGCGCTAGGGCAGTACGCGTTAGGTCAGCGTCGACTTGGTGGGTAGGATTAAAAATAATGAAACGTTCGCCAACGGTTTGAACTTGTTGATAGTTGTGGCTCGCCATAATGATCGTCTTGCCAGCAACTTGTAGCCGTTGCAGTAGGGTCAGCATGTGCTGTTGAGCGGCGATCGTGAGGCCG
Organism: Lactiplantibacillus plantarum EGD-AQ4; assembly: GCF_000463075.2. Classification (GTDB taxonomy): domain Bacteria; phylum Bacillota; class Bacilli; order Lactobacillales; family Lactobacillaceae; genus Lactiplantibacillus; species Lactiplantibacillus plantarum_A. Next base: position 96,548 of record NZ_AVAQ01000051.1, on the reverse strand, counting down.
TTCAACGGTTCATCTAACAATAAAATTTCCGGGTTTAATGCGAGCACGCTAGCTAGTGCCACGCGCTTCTTCTCGCCACCCGACAGTTGGTACGGGACGCGGTCGGCCAAGTCGCCGCAGTCAGTTAGTGCCAAGCAATCGTCGACACGTTGCTTGATGGTGGCCGCAGATAATCCCAGTTGGCGGGGCCCGAACGCAACTTCGGCCGCGACCGAAGTGTTAAACAACTGGACGTCAGTGTTTTGAAAGACCATCCCGATTTGTTGATGGAGTCGCTGGCGTTGTTGTGCGTTTGCAAGGTAGTCAGCCGTAATGGCTTGGTCGTGTAACCAGTAAGTGCCGCTGGTGGGACTCGCTAAGCCACTGAGGAGCCGAAACAATGTCGATTTACCCGAGCCATTGGGACCCATGAGACACACAAACTCACCCGCATCAATCGTCAAATTGAGTGCGTTTAACCCACATGTATCAGGATAATCATAGCAAATATTTACCAATTTAATCAATACCACGTTAATGCCCCCAGAAAATAAAGACGGCCCACACGATTAATGCCGGTGTTAAGGCCAGATAATCACGCCAATGTGTTGAATGTGTCGTTGCCCGTGCATAATGTCCGTTGAAGCCACGTGCTTCCATTGCCGCATAGAGTTCCAGCGCGTACGCGTAACTTTTGAGATATAAATTACCGAATAACGCACCAATCAAACGGTACGGATGAGCCGCTGGTGCCACGGTCCGTAATTCTAAGGCTTCCATCGTTAACAATAAATGTTGTCCGAGCATCCGCAAATAAGTGATCGCAATGGCTAGAGTCATGATTAACAGGTCGGGGCAGTGGAGCGCCTTCAAGCCTGTTAATAACGCTTGAAACGGCGTCGTTAGACGGTAATACTGGGCGTTTGCCAGCATTAGACTAGTTTTGAGACCGAAAAATAATAAGGTGCTGGGGCCAGCTAGCCAGTAGCTAGGCAAAACGAAGAGTAGTGCCGCCGCAACGCTAATGAGCCAACTTTTGATGAAATGGCGGAGCTGTTGCGGTGGTAACCATAATAATTGGCCACCAATCAGTAGGGCCAGTCCCCATAACAGGATGACGTTACGGCTCACAGCAATCAAGATGACCAGCAGTAGTAACCGAATCAACTTGAATTGCGGGGCGATTTGCCAGTGCATCGTAACGGTGACCGGCGTCGGTTGCGCGAGGCGGCTCAGCAATTGGCGTAAATGCTGCTGATTACGTTGCCACCACTGATGCTTAGTAGTAGCGGTGGCAACCGTCGTGTTCGTTTGCAGCCACGTTGGTAAATCAGCGGTGTGACGGGTTGGTTTCATGTTGAAGGCCTCGAATCAATAGGAGAAAAATCAAAATGGCAGTTATTCCAGACAAAATGTATCCCAGACTAACCGGTAATCCGGCAATCGTATAGTCGCTAAATAACGCTTGAAAATGAAAACCGTGAACCATCCCTTGTGGCGCGTGGGTGCTAATGTGCTGTTGCACCAGACGTTGCTGAAGTTCACGAGGCGACCATTCGCCCCAAGCAGTATTACTTGCTAGGAGGCCTAAAGGCGAAAGCACGGCTAGTCCCAGCAATAAGGCAATCCAGGGCCGGTGATTTCGACGCGGTGGCGTCTGATAGAGGTTGGTCGGCGCGACGCGTTTCACGAATTGAAAGACGAGTAACGTGAACACGACTTCGACCCAGCCCGCGACCAGTAAGTGCGCCGCTAGCATGGCCGGTATGGTGATGTTGAGACCATACGGGCAGTAGAGCGGGGCGCCACTTGTCGTATGCGCTAAGAGCGGTTGTAATCCGAGCTCAATTCCCGCAACGAGTGCCGCCATGTTTATGCCCAAATAGGCGCCAACAGCCAGTCCTAATTTTTCATGCTGCCATTTTTGACCCAGCCGGTAGCAGGCGTAACCGACGAACGGCATAATGACGGCCATGTTCAGGGCGTTGGCTCCAAAAGCGAGGATGCCGCCGTCACCGAATAATAGCGCTTGTAGTAGTAACGTCACGGTCAGTGCAAGACAAGCCGCCCACGGTCCAATCAGCACCGCCAGTAGCGTGCCGCCAACGGCATGGGCCGTCGTTCCGCCTGGAATTGGGAGGTTAAACATCATAATCAAAAATGCCAATGACGCGGCAATACCGAGCATTGGCAGGGTTTCACGATGTGTTTTGAGTTGAACTTTGACTTTCAAGACGGCAACGGTCCAAACGGGGACCATCGCTGTGACTAGGGTTCCGCAGGTCGCGGGACTTAAATAATTATCCGGAATATGCACGGATGAGCACCTCACTAATTTGCAATTTGGTCTAAGAGGTAGCTGACATCTTGAATAATGAACTTGTGATTTTGGACCGTAATCACGCCATCCGTGCGCAATTCTTTCAACATCCGATTAACGCTGCTGCGGGAACTAATGCCACAGAAGCCGGCAATGTCATCATTTGTTACTACGAAGTCGATCAGGATACCATCGTTGACTTTGCGGCCAAATAAATCCACTAGGCTATAAATAAACGCACAAATCGCACCCTTCTTGCCATTCATCACCATCCGCTGTAGGCGCAAAATGTTTTCGGATAACTTTTTGCGGTAGTAGTTTTTGACGTAATTTTGAAGCTCCGGCGTACTGTTGACGTACTTCCAAAAAGCGACGCGATTGACTTGATAAAAGGTCGCGTATTCGGATTCGATGCGGACGTTAAACGGTTGGTCAGTCGATCGGGAGACCTCATCGCGCAACAGGGAGATCACATCCGGTTTGGCGATATAAGACAAATTATATTCGCGCCCGTCTTGCAAAATAATGCTGTTTTTGATGATGCCGTCCTTCAAAACGTAGGTGTAATGCTCGGCCAGACCATGATAAGTCAAATAAGTGTGCCGTTTTTTCTGGATCGTCGGCACGTGATGGGCTTCCAAATAACTCAGTAAATATTCAATATCAGTTAATACCATCTTAGTTTTTCAGTTCTTTCGTGAATAAATTTAAGGTTGAGTGCATTAAAATAGCGATTCTCAACGCTAATCACGACAATGACGCTTCTTAAGCATAGCGGTTTTCGTGATTGTGACAATCGCATTTAAAGTATACATTTGTTAACTATTTTTGAAAACTTGAAATGTAGCGGACAACCGTCGCGACTACTAGTATAACAAAACGTGCATGCAAAAATTAGCTTTTGAGGAAAGAGGATGGCTCAAAGTCATGGTTTCAATTGATTTACCCTATGACAAGCGCACGCTGACGGCTGAAATTAACGATGAAAATTATGCCGGGAAGTTAGTGTCGCAAGCTGCAACATATCATAACAAATTATCAGAACAGGAAACGGTCGAACAATCATTAGACAATCCGATCGGCACGCCTAAGTTAGAAGAACTCGCACGCGGTAAGCACAATATCGTCATTATTAGCTCGGACCACACGCGCCCCGTGCCTTCCCACATTATCACGCCAATTCTATTGCGGCGGATTCGGTCGGTAGCACCGGATGCCCGGATTAGAATTCTAGTCGCGACTGGCTTTCATCGGCCTTCGACGCACGAAGAACTCGTGAATAAGTATGGTGAAGATATCGTCAATCATGAGGAAATCGTGATGCACGTTTCGACCGACGACAGTAGTATGGTCAAAATTGGCCAGCTGCCATCTGGTGGCGATTGCATTATTAATAAAGTTGCGGCCGAAGCAGATTTGCTGATCTCTGAAGGCTTCATTGAATCCCACTTTTTTGCCGGTTTTTCGGGTGGGCGCAAGTCGGTTTTGCCAGGCATCGCCTCATATAAGACAATCATGGCGAACCACTCGGGCGAATTTATTAATTCACCTAAAGCGCGTACTGGGAATCTAATGCATAATCCGATTCACAAGGACATGGTTTACGCCGCGCGGACAGCTAAGTTGGCGTTCATTATCAACGTTGTGTTAGACGAAGATAAAAAAATCATTGGCTCCTTTGCCGGCGATATGGAAGCGGCCCATAAAGTAGGGTGTGACTTTGTCAAAGAACTCTCCAGTGTGCCCGCGATCGACTGTGATATCGCCATTTCGACTAACGGTGGTTATCCACTTGATCAAAATGTTTATCAAGCCGTTAAAGGGATGACGGCGGCCGAAGCAACCAATAAAGAAGGCGGCACGATCATTATGGTAGCCGGTGCGCGTGATGGTCATGGTGGCGACGGCTTTTATCATAATTTAGCCGACGTTGACGACCCCAAGGAATTTTTGGACCAAGCAATCAACACGCCGCGGCTCAAAACAGTTCCAGACCAGTGGACGGCGCAGATTTTCGCCCGCATCCTCGTACATCATCACGTGATCTTTGTTTCAGATTTGGTTGATCCAGATTTGATTGCCAAGCTGCACATGGAATTGGCCACGACTCTTGATGAAGCGCTGGCAAAAGCCTATGCGCGTGAGGGGCAAGCAGCTAAAGTAACGGTCATTCCTGATGGCTTAGGCGTTATTGTGAAGTAGCATGGCAACCACGACAGAAATCCTACAACAGGTGGCGGCTGGGCAATTGAGTCCGACGGCAGCCGCACAACAGTTAGAAGCAGGTAAAACAGCAGCGTTGGGTTTCGCAAACGTCGATTTAGACCGGCAACGCCGCAATGGCTTTCCTGAGGTCATCTACGGTGCGGGTAAGACGGCCACCCAAATCGTCGGCATCGTTAAGGCGTTATCACAACAGTCGGTATCGGCACCAACGTCAGCATTACCGATTTTAACGACCCGGTTATCTGCAGACAAATTTGCGGCGCTACAGCCGGCATTGCCAACGGCCGTTTATCACGCGACGGCGCAGTGTATGACGGTTGGGGAACGACCGGCACCGAAGACTCAAGATTACATTGCCGTGGTGACAGCGGGAACCTCCGATCAACCGGTCGCTGAAGAAGCTGCAGTTACAGCCGAGACGTTTGGTAATCGCGTTGAGCGGGTCTATGACGTCGGTGTTGCCGGTATTCACCGTTTATTTGCCAAACTCGATGTGATTCGTGGTGCCCAGGTGGTGATCGTGATTGCTGGGATGGAAGGTGCCCTCGCGAGTGTTGTGGGCGGTTTAGTCGACAAACCGGTGATTGCTGTGCCCACGAGTATCGGTTATGGAACCAGCTTTCAAGGCATGACCGCGTTACTGACGATGCTCAATAGCTGTGCGTCGGGGATTACCGTGGTCAATATTGATAATGGTTTTGGCGCCGCGTATTCCGCTAGTATGATCAACCAAATGTAAGGTTCAGTTAACTGAACAAGGAGAAGACGAATGCAAACACTTTATTTAGATGCTTTTTCGGGAATCAGTGGTGATATGTTTCTAGGCGCGCTACTCGATTTAGGCCTTGATTTTGAGCAATTAAAAACCGAATTGGCTAAGTTACACGTCCACGGTTATGAACTCACTCGACACCGGGAAGCGCAGAGTAGTATCTATGGCACGAGCTTTGACGTTCAGGTCGCTGGTGGCAAGGACCATGGCTTTGTGGAACAACATCAGGAATATGGCCATCATCATGAACATGAGCATGAATGTGAACATAAACATGAATGTGACCATGACCATAAACATGACCACGATCATGTGCATGAGTATGCGCATACACATAATCATGACCATGCAGCCGGGCATCATCATGATCACGAAGCGCGCCATTTAGCAGATATTGAGCAGCTAATCGATACGAGTGACTTATCAGATACTGTGAAAGACCACGCGAAAGCGATCTTTATGGAAATCGCGCAAGCAGAGGCGGCGGTCCATCACATGCCACTAGCGGAAGTGCATTTTCATGAAGTGGGCGCACTGGATTCCATTGTCGACATTGTCGGTTGCTGCGTCGGATTGGAATTGATGCAGATCGATACCATCATGTCGTCGCCCTTAAGTGATGGCAGCGGCTTTATCAACGTGGCTCACGGACAGATGCCAGTTCCCGTTCCAGCGGTGATGCAGATGCGAGTTGGCAGTGCGATTCCGATTCAGCAACGTTTAGATGTGCATACAGAACTGATCACGCCGACTGGGATGGGCATTGTGAAGACGTTAGTGCAAGACTTTGGGCCGTTACCAGAACACGTCGTTGCCACGAAGGTCGGTTATGGATTTGGCAAACGAGATACGGGTGGCTTTAACGCGTTGCGAGCGGTCTTATTCGAAAAAAAAAACTAAGTCAGCAAGTCGTTGAACAGACGGCCGATGCGGTCTTGATGATTGAGGCCAATCTGGATGACCAGACGGGTGAGGGGCTAGGTTACGTGATGAACCAGTTATTAACGGCGGGCGCATACGATGTGTTTTTTACCCCGATTCAGATGAAAAAAGATCGGCCAGCGATTAAGTTAACGGTATTGGGAAACGTTGACGATCAAGATTTATTGACCAAGTTGATTTTACAAGAGACCACGACAATCGGTGTGCGTTACCAAACGTGGCAGCGCGCCATTATGCAACGGCACTTTTTGACCGTCGCCACGCCGTACGGGGCCGTTCGCGTTAAAGTGGCGACCTATCAAGATATTAAGAAGACAATGCCGGAATATGCGGATTGCGCACAGCTGGCGCAACAGTTGTATATTCCGTTTAGGACGGTCTACCAGGCAGCCTTGGTTGCCGTAGACCAAATTGAAGAGGAGGCGTAATTTTTTTGGGACATCAGCTAATTGCCGAGTTTATGGGCACGGCCCTCATGATTATTTTTGGGGTGGGTGTTCATTGTAGTTCCGTGTTGAAAGGCACTAAGTACCGGGGTTCCGGTCATATTTTTGCGATTACGACGTGGGGGTTTGGAATCAGCATTGCCCTGTTCATTTTTGGCAACGTTTGTATCAACCCGGCCATGGTGCTGGCGCAGTGTTTACTAGGAAACCTGGCCTGGTCAGCGTTCATTCCGTATTCGATTGCCGAAGTGTTAGGTGGCGTTGTCGGTTCAGTGATTGTTTGGATCATGTATGCCGACCATTTCAAAGCGTCGACAGATGAAATCTCACCAATCACGATTCGCAATTTGTTCTGTACCGCGCCAGCCGTTCGGAACTTACCGCGGAATTTCTTTGTGGAATTATTCGATACCTTTATTTTTATCTCTGGAATTTTAGCGATCTCTGAGATCAAAACGCCGGGGATCGTGCCAATCGGTGTCGGCCTGCTTGTTTGGGCAATTGGGATGGGACTAGGTGGCCCGACTGGTTTCGCGATGAACTTAGCGCGTGATATGGGGCCCCGGATTGCCCACGCAATTTTACCGATCGCCAACAAAGCGGATAGCGACTGGCAATATGGGATCATCGTTCCCGGCATCGCGCCATTTGTCGGTGCTGCCTGTGCCGCTTGGTTCATGCATGGCTTTTTTGGGATTAATTAAATTAAGAGAGAAGAATGGAATTTATGACAACTTTAGCAACGAAGAAAGCAACTTTAATTGCCGCCTTGAAAGATTTAAAACGGGTCACGGTGGCCTTTTCCGGCGGTATCGACAGTACCCTAGTTTTAAAAATGGCCTTGGATGTGTTAGGCCGCGATAACGTGACGGCAGTCGTCGCCAATTCAGAATTATTCACGGATGAAGAGTTCGACAAAGCCATCAGTTTAGCCGAAGAATTAGGCGCCAACGTGCAAGGGACAACCCTCGATTATTTGAGCGACGACCATATCAAACACAATACGCCTGACAGCTGGTACTATGCTAAAAAGTTATTCTACGACCGGTTGAATACCATTGCTGAAAACAACGGGAGTGCCGCCGTTTTGGATGGTATGATCAAAAATGATGAAAATGATTATCGGCCAGGATTGAAGGCCCGGACGGAAGCGGGCGCGCGGAGCTTATTACAAGAAGCCGACTTCTTTAAGACGGATGTGCGGGCTTTAGCACAAGAACTCGGTTTAACGAACTGGAACAAAGTGGCCTCATGCTCCGTATCCTCACGTTTCCCATATGGCACAACGTTGACGCATGACAACATTGCCCAAGTGATGGCCGCAGAAAAGTACTTGCGGGACTTAGGTTTTCCAACGGTGCGGGTCCGGTTCCACGATGACATTGCACGAATTGAATTACCAGAAGCACGCATCGGCGACTTCTTAGTCTTCAACGACCGCGTCAACCGTCAATTACAGTCGTTAGGCTTCCGTTACGTGACCCTCGACTTGGGCGGTTTCCGTAGTGGTCGGATGAACGATACCTTGACGAAGGCCCAATTGGCAACCTTTGCTTAATGATTGAGTCGCACCACCATGGACGAGCGGGTGGCGGCAAACGGGCCTGCCCGTCCATGCGCCAATGACGATGATACCAGCCGAATTTTTACCAATGATGGTCATTGGCTAACAACCCAAAAATGCACTTCAAGGCCGCCCTTGAAGTGCATTTTTCGCTAGATTCGATTGGGTTTGTCACAATCACTGCTCAACAATCGTAACAACGAGTCATGATATGCTGCGCCAAAATGCGTTTGTTGAAAATTGTTTAGTTAACTGAATCATGCAGACCAAACGTGGCGTCTCTTAGTCAAACGTCACCACGAGTTTACCGGTTACTTGGTCTGCTTGAAGTTGCTGCAAGCCATCAACGAGTTGGTCGCGTTTCAAGACTTGGCTGATCAAGGGGTCGACCTTGCCGGCTTCAATCAGAGCGAGCAGGGCAGCAGCCATTTGACCGAGGTCCGCGACTTGGGCGGGATTACCGCTGCGATGGGCGCCACCTAAATCTAGCTTGCTAACGCTGACGACCTGGTTCTTGGGGAAAGTCTGAGGTGTCTCAAGGACACAGACCAGCTGTCCGTTGTAGGCCAAGCGGGGCAAGTCAGCTTCAGGATTACCAATCGTGTTGACGATCAAATCGACACCCCGTTGTTGGGTTAACGCTTGAATTTTAGTCGTCACGTCTTCATGGCGGTAATCGATTTGCGCATCGGGATGAAGCGGCGCGACAAAGGCTTGTTTGCGTTGCGAGACCGTCGTATAGACCGTTTTGCCTGCAGCTTTTGCTAACTGGATCGCCATGCTGCCGACACCACCGGCACCCGCGTGAATGAGGACGGTGTGTACTGCATTCAAGTTGGCCTTACGCAATAAAGCTTGGTAGGCGGTCAGACCAGCGCAGAGACTGGCCGCGGCAGTTTCAAAGCTGATCGTCGTTGGAATTTTGGCGAGGGCGGCAGCGGGCAAACAGGTATATTCCGCAAATGTCCCATCTTTGGCCAGATTCGCGTGCCCGCAGACTCGTTGACCCGGGGCAAAGTCAGTGACTTTAGCGCCGACCGCTTCAACGATTCCGGCCACGTCCAGGCCTAAAATGTGGGGATAGTCCCAGGCGTCATTGCCACCTAGGACTAATTTGTAATCAACTGGGTTGAGCCCGACTGCTTGCGTTTTAATCAAAACTTCGTCGGCACTTAGCTCAGGCATGGGCCGTTCTTGCCATTCAAGCTGTTCTAGGGAACGATCTGATGGCGCAGGGACAACTAGTGCTTGCATTGATAATCACTCTTTTCTTTAAGGTTTAGTTGTCTTTATTATAACCATTACGACAATGAAGATTAAACGATAATACGTTGTGTGCGCTTGAATAATGGGCCGACACAAAGATTGACGTTACCGGTTACAATCGGTAAACTAGAGGGTAACAATTGAATTCTCAAAACACTAGGGGTGTCCAAAAATGGGCTGAGATGGTGCTGTAAGTGCCGATCCCTTCGAACCTGTAAGCTCAAACTTGCGTAGGAAAGTGTCATTGCTACTATTAGCGACCACTGGATCGATGTAAGTTGATCAGTGGTCGTTTTTTATTAGCCGTGACCAAGGACTAAGGAGGAGAACTGAAATGACGTTACAATTATTGAACACGCTGCGCGATCAAAATCCAATCGTTTTTAACATCGCCAACTTTGTCACGGTCCAAGATGTTGCCAATGGGTTGAATGCGCTGGGCGCGTCGCCCATTATGTCGGCAGAAGTACAGGAAGCAGAGTCAATGGTCCAAATTGCGGGGGCAGTTTGCATTAACATGGGGACGTTGACGACGCAACAGGTCAATCAAATGGCCGTTGTTGGGAAGTTGGCTAATCAGTATCATAAGCCAGTTGTGCTGGACCCGGTTGCGGTGGGGGCGGTGCCTTATCGTAAACAAGTCGCTTTGGATTTATTAGACAAGTTTTCGGTCGATGTGATTCGGGGGAATGCGGGTGAAATTGCCGCGTTAGCTGACATTGACTGGCAAGCGAAGGGCATTGATGCCGGTGCGGGCCAGGGTGACGTGGTCGAAATTGCCAAACGGTGTGCGCAGCAATTTAACTGTTGCGTGATTTTATCAGGCCCCACGGATGTTATTACGGACGGCAAACGAGTCGCTAAAGTTGCTAATGGGACGCCACTCTTCCAGCTACACGTTGGGTCGGGGGACTTGTTATCCAGCATCGTTGCAGCGTTTGCCGCGGTCAGTCCGACAGCTATTTATGACGCGGCTCAAGTAGCCTGCGTCGTCTTAGCGAGTGCCGGTGAATTAGTCGCTAGTCAGATGACGGCTGCGCGGCCGGCGACGTTTGCCATCGATTTGATCGACCGGCTGAGCCTCGTCTCGGTGCAAGAGATTCAAGCAATTGCAAAATTAAATTAAATAAGTGAAGGGTCGCGAGAGTTTTATGAATGAATTTCCACAAGTTGCAACGATTGCCGGGACAGATAGCGGCGGTGGCGCCGGTGTCATGGCTGATTTGAAAACGATGCAAGCTCGGCACGTCTTCGGAACGGCAGTCGTCGTTGCCGTGACGGCGCAAAACACGCTTGGCGTGCAAGATTTTATGGCGATGCCAACTAAATTGATCGATGAACAGTTTGCCTCACTAGCGGCGGATTTGAAGATTCGTGCTTGTAAGACGGGGATGTTGGCGGATGCTGAACACGTCCACGCCGTTGTTGAAAATTTAAAACGAGTCGACTTTGGACCACTGACGGTCGATCCGGTCATGATTGCCAAAGGTGGCGCCGCACTGTTGGCTGAAGATGCTATTCAGACGGTTCGTGATGAGTTGCTCCCATTGGCAACGGTGGTGACGCCCAACTTGCCAGAAGCTGAACGGCTGACAGGGCACCACATCACCAGTAATCAGGACATGGTCGCAGCTGGGCACGCACTACAGGATTTAGGTGCAGCTACGGTCATTATCAAGGGCGGCCACGGCGACAATCCAGATTTAGCGAATGACTTTGTGTTGTTGGCGGATGGCACGGCCTTTTGGATGTCAGCGCCCCGAATCGAAACGGTGCGGACGCATGGTACTGGCGATACGTTATCGGCTTGCATCACTGCAGAACTCGCGAAGGGTCAGTCGATGGCAGCTGCCATTCAGACGGCGAAGGCTTACGTGGCGGGGACGATTCAAGACGGTATCCAAGTCGGCCACGGTCATGGTCCCTTAAATCATTGGGCAGCGCTCAGTGAGGAGGTGACCATCCATGACGCTTGAGTTTGAACCAGCCCAACTACGCGCCTACTTTGTCTGTGGCACACAAGACGTGGTGGGCCGCGATTTAGAAACGGTCGTCCAAATGGCGCTCGATGCTGGCATTACGGCTTTTCAATATCGGGATAAGGGCGCTAGCCAGTTGACGGCCGCCCAACGGTTGACACTTGGCCAGCGGTTACGTCAGCACTGTGCGGCCGCGCACGTCCCGTTTATTGTGGATGATGACGTGGAACTGGCCTTAGCCTTGCAGGCGGATGGCATTCACGTCGGTCAAAGCGATGACCGCGTGACACAAGTGATTGAACGGGTCGCGGGACAGCTATTCGTGGGGCTATCTTGTTCGACATTAGCGGAAATTCAAGCAGCTAATCAGATTGATGGCATTGATTATATCGGTAGTGGGCCAATTTTCCCAACCAATTCGAAGGCCGATGCGGATCCGGTCGTTGGGTTAGCTGGCTTACGGGAATTAGTGGCAGCGTCACAACGGCCGATTGTTGCAATCGGTGGGATTACGGTCGACCAGCTGCCGGCGATTGCGGCGACGGGGGCTGCGGGCGCAGCGGTGATTTCAATGTTGGCACAGAGCCCGGATATGGCCGCGACGGTTAAGGCGATGCTGACGGCAAGTGAGGCGCAATTATGAAAACAGGGCGCTTGTTTCGTAGTCAATTCTTGCTCTGGCTCGGGGCGGCCATCTCAATTGCCGAAATTCTGACGGGAACGTTAATTGCGCCGTTAGGATTGACGCGCGGTTTAGCAGCAATTATCCTCGGCCACGTGATTGGCTGTGGCCTGTTTTTGGTGCCGGCTGGGTACTTAGGTGCCAAATTGCACCGCTCAGCATTGGCTTCAGCTGAGCTGGCGTTTGGTCAGGGCGGTGTCTGGCTAGCTTCGGGGCTAAACGCCTTACAACTGGTCGGTTGGACCGCCGTCATGATCGTCAATGCCCAGTTAGCAATGAATAGCATCAGTGGACAGTTATTTGGCTTTAAAAGTCCTGTCTTAATGGCAACGATTGTGGCCGTTCTGATCATCGGCTGGTTATTGATGGGCAGTCAGCTCCTATTCAAAATCAACAATTTCGTGGTCGGCTTACTCGTGATTGGGACCGTCCTGATGCTCGCGATGGTCTTCATGGCCCCTGCCACGGCACATTCGCTACCGGCAGACAGTCTGACTTTTGGTCAAGCAGTCGAGCTAAACGTCACGATGGCACTGTCTTGGTTGCCACTGATTGGGGATTATACGCAACGCGTTGATCGGCCATTACCCGTCGCACTCGTCAGTGCTGGGGGCTACATGCTCGGCAGCATCGTGATGTTTGTGACTGGATTGTTAGTCGTTTTGCGAACAGGCCAAACCGATATCACGGCCCTGTTGACACGCTCAGGTCTCGGGCTGATTGCGTTACTGATCATCGTCTTCTCAACGGTCACGACGACTTTCTTGGATACGTATTCGGCGGCCACCAGTCTGGCGAATTTGACCGGTAGTCGGCATATTAACCGACTCGCAATCGGCGTGACCGTCGTGGGGCTGGTGATTGCGTTGACCGTGGCCATGACCTACTATGAGAATTTCTTGTATCTGATTGGCTCGGTTTTCACGCCATTGTACGCGATTATCTTCGTCACCTACTTTATCCGCAAAGCGACGCTACCATACTGGCTCAATTTTAGTTGGTGGGTGATTGGCATCGTTGCGTACTATCAGCTTCAAAAAATAGACTTTGTTGGTGGCACGACGCTATTAGTACTCGTCGGTTTAGGGTTAGCGGTCTGGTTGAGTGGCTTAGTCGTCAAACTAGCGCCACTGCCACGCGGCGAGCTTAGTCGTTGACAATTTCTAATAAAAAGTAAATGATAATCCCATTGGTAATATTCAGTTACCGTGGGATTTTTTTAGAAAGAGGGCAAAGAGAATGAGCAAACCAATTATTGGCATTGCACCCGGTGTGATTACGGTCGACAGCCACATGTTTCCGGGGCGGCAACGCGATTATGTGAACCGCGATTATTTGCGGTCGATTACGGCTAATGGTGGCGTGCCGCTAGTGTTGCCAGTGACGACGGATGAGGCAACGATTGCGCGCTACGTCACGCTGATTGACGGCTTATTATTGTGCGGTGGCGCAGACGTGGCCCCCGCGACGTATGGTGAGGAGCCACAGCCCAAGCTGGGTGGGATCGACCCAGAACGAGATCAGTATGAAATGGCACTGATTCGGGCGACCCACGCGGCAGATAAACCCGTTTTAGGCATTTGTCGTGGTTTGCAAATTTTGAACGCGTGCTACGGTGGTAGTTTGTATCAGGACATGAGTTATCTACCGGCTGGACAAGGGACGCTCAAGCACATGCAGGGCCAGTTAGCGGCGTATGGCAGTCATCAGGTGACCGTTACCCCTGAGTCGACCTTAGCGACATACTTAGGAACCACCAAGTTGGCGGTCAATTCATTCCACCATCAAGCGTTGAAGCAGGTGGCAGATGGTTTTCAAGCCGTTGCTCAGAGCTCAGACCAGGTCGTCGAAGCCATCGAGTCGACGGATGGCGCCTTACAATTAGGTGTCCAGTGGCACCCTGAAATGATGCAGCAAGCCGATTCGATTCAAGCGCAACTGTTTGCGCGGTTTGTGGCGGTATGCTGATTAGGTAAATAGATTAGATACAGCGATTGAGTCGGCGTCTGACTTGGTGGCTGTATTTTTTTGCTTAGAAATTGCAATATAGTATAAACTAGTGTAGGCTGACCATGTAAGCGCTTTTGTAATTTGCTTCACAATCTAGGAGGTTAATCATTATGGCAAAAGTATACCAAGGTGTGACGCATGGATTTCATGGTCCAATCACCGCGAACGTGACAATTGAAGATCAAAAAATCAAAAAAATTGATGCTGAATATTCCCAAGCTGCGACGGTTGGGGCGTTAGGAATCGCGAGAATGAAGGCTCAGATTCTGGCCGAACAATCAACGGATGTCGATGCCGTTACTGGGGCAAGTACTAGCGCAAATGCGTTTAAGGCAGCGGTTGAAAAGGCCATCGCTGTTTCAGAACACGCGCTATCTGAAGAAGCCGGACGAGATATCGATGTGCCGAGTCCTAAGTCAGGGGCTGTCGATGAAGTGACGGGAGCGTCAGTAAATCCACTGCAAGCACCAACTAATCCATCACCAGTAACGCCTGCCGAAGTGGCGACTGAGGATACAACGTTTAATGCGACCTATGATGTGATCGTCGTTGGCGCTGGTGGTGCTGGGTTGTCAGCGGCAGTTCAGGCAGCTAGCGAAGGCCTGTCCGTGCTAATTTGTGAAAAAGCAGGTATTGCCGGAGGAACCACCAATTATTCCGGCGGCGTTGTTCAGGCAGCAGGCACAAAATATCAGAAACAATTTACAACTTATCAGAACGATACGCCAGAAAAGCATGCAAACGAGTGGCTGGCAGCCGGTGAAAATTCGGTCGATGCTGACCTTGTCCGGGATTTAGCAACCAATGCGCCTAAAAACATCGAATGGTTAGCGGATCTCGGCATTAAATGGCAGGCAGTTTACGGTCATACGCAAATCCCGTATGAGCAATCCGAAGATTTTGCAGATCGGATTCATGTTTACGAAGGCGGTGGTGGTATGGCTGGCGGCACCGTGCTGGCGCAAACCTTACTCAAGCGGGCGCTAGAAAAAGGGGCCAAAATTAGCTATGACACGACCGTCACGACATTGATCACGGCGGATGACCACTCGATTACTGGCGTGAAAGCACGGGTTAAAAATCAGGTCGCGAGTTTTAAAGCTCGGTATGGCGTGATTTTAGCAACGGCCAGCATCGACCATAACCAAGCGCTAGCCTTTCAATATAGTCCTCAGCAGTATAATGACTTGCTATTCAATACTTGTCTCTCTACCAAGACCGATACGGGTGATGGTATCCTGCTCGGTCAGTCAGTGGGCGCTGCAATTCAAGGTATGGGCGGTTGCATTGACTTTGATGGTAAGACTGGAAATGGGACTGATAACCGGGTTCCGGCGATGCCGATGATTTTTGTCAACGGTCGTGGTAAACGCTTTGTTTGTGAAGATGCGACTTACGCTTATCAATATCGGGCTATCTTCCAACAGGAGAAGCAATTCAAGACGCCGACCTACATGATTTTTGCCGACTCGTCATTACAAGCGGAGGGTGCTTGGTGGACAGCGGATTCACTGGCTGACGATGTTAAAAAGGGCACTGTGATTGCGGCGGATTCGCTCGCTGACTTAGCGGCTGCAATCAACGTGCCAGCTGATAATCTAACTGCTAGTGTGACTGCTTGGAATCAGCAAGCGTCAGCCGGAAAAGATGCTGAATTTGGGCGTCAGGCCGGTATCCAAGCACTGTCAGGCAAGTGGTATGCTTACCGTAACCGGGCCACAAACTTGGGCGCAATTGGTGGTTTGAAAATCAATGTTGATTGTCAGGTGCTGGATAATTTCGACCGGCCAATCACGAATTTATATGCAGCTGGCTTGAACGCTGGCGGTTGGATTGGCCAATACTATCCTGGTTCAGGGACTGCCATTGCAGGTATCGTGCATCAGGGACGTAAAGCAGCGGAAAAGATCAGTACGTTGGCGGCGGCGCGGATGTCGTAGGCGTGCATTAAGTAAGACCTTGCGCTAGAAATAATAATCACCCCGAGAATTTCCACAAATTCTCGGGGTGATTATTATTTCTATGTGGTTTACTGTGTCAAATTTGTTAAGGGTAGCGTAGCTGTATTGTATCTGGCTTTACAGCGAATCGTACGTATCGTCGTTTGGAGATACAAATTTAACCGGACGATATAGATTTTCTGATTCTGCTACTACCGTTGAATCAACCTCGTAGACAACCTGTATTCTTCCAGAAATATGATTTTTTCTTTGTAAAGAAGCCAGTGCATAATTTAGCCGGATTTAAAATTGAAGTGCAACATATAAAAAACTAGACCAAAAGGCCATGAAGACCTATTCTTAAATCAACCACGAACTAAGAAAGGAATGTCTTCATGACCCAAAACCAGAATACCACGTCTAGAACTTACCAACAACTCCAACCATGCGAACGAGGCGAAATTATGGTCCTTCACAATGAAAATTGGCCTGCTAGTCAGATTGCCAAAAAGCTTCATCGCGACCGGAGTACTATCACGCGTGAACTCAAGCGTGGCGCCACCCGTCAAATTGGCGCCAATCACAAACCTTACCACCCTTACTACGCCGAGACGGCCCAAATACTTCACGCCGACCGCCGTGCTGCTTGTCATGCGGTTAGCTGGACAGATAAGGCTCCTGAGTTCTTCGATTACTTAACCAGCGAGCTCCATAAAAAGCCTCGGGAACAGAGCGTCGACACCTGCGTTCATAAGTACAAAATGGCTTGGCCAGATCGTCCTTGCCCGTCAACGCCGACTGTCTATCGCTACATCGATGCCGGGCTACTAGATGTGACGAATAGCGACCTGCCGATGAAGCTTCGCCGCCATGTAAAATCAGGTCGCAAAGCCCATCAACGTAAGAATAAACGGCCCCTAGGAAAATCCATTGAAGATCGCCCAGCTGCCGCTAATAACCGGACAGAAATCGGTCACTGGGAAGGTGACTTGGTCAAGGGTAAACGGGTTGCCAGTGAACCAGCCCTGTTGACTTTGACGGAGCGTGTTAGCCGTTATGAAATCATCATCAAGATTGCGAATTATCACGCCGATACCTGTCGCCAAGCTGTTCAAGACGCGATTGATGATTACGGTCCAGAGCACTTTAAAACGCTAACGCTCGACAACGGTTCTGAGTTCGCCGACTTGTCCAAGGTACAAGGGACAACGGTCTATTTCGCACACCCATATTCACATTGGGAACGAGGGACTAATGAGAATCAAAACCAGTTGATCAGGGAGTTCATCCCTAAGGGCAAGTCAATGAAGTCGCTAACACTCCCGGTAATCCAAGCTATCCAAGATGCACTCAACCAACGACCACGTAAGATCCTAGGTTATAAGTCAGCGATGGATATCTTGCCAGACTTTGATTAACTAGACCAATGTTTAAGGATAGGTCAGGTATGTTGCACTTGATTTGACAATTCGGGCAGTGCATAATTTATTTTTGTTAGTTCGATTTTGTTACTGATGCTATTCTTCGTGTACTTGCTATTCTTGAGTGAAACGAGAATCACGATTTTTCCATTATCGTTTGCCGAAGAAATTAAGTCGAATTTCTCCGGCCGCCATGAATAATATTCATATAAGGAATCATTTAGTTTTGACACCTGCTTATCAGCAACATCGCTATTTCTGACTGTAGTTCCTGGCACCATAAAAAAACATGCAATTCCAATAATGATGACAAATATCCCAAGTAATCCCCAAACTGCTACTCTTTTCTTTTTCATTCCCCGAGTCTCCATTAATTTTAAGATAATTAATTTTATCATATATGGTGACTCGCTGAATTATTATTTGAGTTTGACGGTTAGAAAAAGCATCTAGCTAGTTTTCCGTTTGTAATTTGATTAGTACTCAACTCTTAATCCCAACCCCTAACCACAACTTTCCCAATCATATGATGACTTTCGACCAGCTGATGGGCCAGCCGTAAGTTGGCTGCATTGATGGGCGTGAGTGTTTTGGTGAGGGTGGACGAAATCAAGCCTTGGTCCAGCCAAACCGCAATTTGGTTGAGAATGTCATGCTGAGTCTGCAGGTCATCGGTGCCATAGTAAGATTTTGCGTACATCCACTCCCATGCAAAAGTACCGCGTTTCTTCGTCAGCTTTTTGAGGTTGATGGGGCGGTGGTTTTCCGTAATTGAAGCGATGTGACCGGATGGCTTGATCAAATCGCACATTTCATTCCAGTGGCCATCAAGGTCGCTCAATCCCAAGATGTAGTCCACGTATTTCAGCCCGAGCTGATGGACTTCGTGGACCAAGTCATTGCGGTGATTGACGACAAAATCAGCGCCGTGTGCTTTTGTCCAGGCAATACTTTGCGGACGTGAGGCGGTTGAAATAACGGTCAAGCCGGCTAACTTCGCTAACTGGGTCGCAATCGAGCCGACCCCACCAGCACCATTGATAATGAGAATCGTCTTTGGGGGTTGCGACTGTGAGGGCGCGGTCAATGGAATCTGTAACTGTTCAAATAGTGCTTCGTACGCAGTCAGGGCCGTCAGCGGCATGGCTGCGATTTCTTCTGGTCGGATGGTTTTGGGCGCCAGGCCGACGATCCGTTCGTCTACCAGTTGGTATTGACTGTCACTGCCGGGCCGTTTGAACGAGCCAGCATAGTAGACTTTGTCGCCTACTTTGAACAGACTGGTCTGGTCACCAACTGCTGTCACGGTGCCATAAGCGTCCCAACCAATAATCTTGGGTGCGGAAAGTGGCCGCCGTTTGGCATGGCGAACCCCAACGTCGACTGGGTTAACGGATATAGCCGCAACTTGGACCAACAAGTCATGCCCACTGACGACGGGCACAGGAAGCGTGACATCTTGTAAGCTATCCTGCATTTCAATGGGTAATGGTGCGTAGAAACCAACTGCCTTCATTTTCTTCATGAGTAACATCCCCCTTAGCTTGCCTTAAATATACGACGTTGTGAGTCAAAAACAAGACGTGAATTTATTTGCACTTAGTTACAAGCGTGTAACGGTCTCAGACTGATGCGCGAATGGTATACTGCTTATAAGTTAACCATCAGAAATGGGGATTGTGTATGCATACGAGAAAGATTTTTGACTGCCAGGCAGGCTGCCCGGTTGAAAGCACCTTACAAGTGATTGCTGGCAAGTGGAAGAGCGTTATTTTGTATCATTTGTTAACCAGTGGTGTTTGTCGGTTCAGCGAGTTACAGAAGCGGATGCCGGATTGTTCACGCAGGATGCTGGCACTGCAATTGCAGGAGCTCGAACACGATCAACTGATTAGCAAGCGGGTGTATCCAGTGATTCCGCCTAAGACCGAATACCGCCTCACTGATTTCGGCCTGACGCTAAAGCCAGTCGTGATGGAAATGGAAAAGTGGGGTCGTCTGTATAACGCACGGCAAGTGGCAGATTGACTGTGAAACATAAACTGACATAGTTTAGTAGCCGAGTGAGCGCTAAGCTTGATGGCCTGATATGAGGCGCGCATGATGGATAGCGTCAAGTTGGTACGCGAATATTGTTGTGAAACCAGCGCTGTTGGCGGAGCGGTTGCTACTTACTCTGAGAAACATTTTCAACAGCGGGGAGTCCGAGTGTGTAACCAGGCCAAAATGTTTCACGTGAAACATTTGGTCACACAAGTTGTTTCACCACAGCAAACAGTCACAACGTAGTTCCCAGCTATGTAAGCTGAAATTGCAAAACAACTCATTAAACTATCAATGATGATAGCGGTTACGTATAATAGAGGTAGTTTAAATTGAACGTGGGGGTGATATTGTGAAACAAATTGAAATGGGTATGCGCATTACGACCAATCAGCAGCAGACGTATTGTGTGATTGCGGTCGTTAATCAAGGTCAACAAATCTTAGCACGGCCGATTGAACCAGAAACGGCGCCAATTGAGGTGATTGCTGCAACTGACATCATTCAGATAACTGAACAAAAATCAGCTAAGACGACCGAGCTAGCCTTAGATACCGTCACGGTCGTTGGCCAACGATACATTGACAATATCATTCCAGTGCTGGCCGAGCTAGAAGTCGGGCTACCGGTACTGTTGCAACGCGAGTCTAACAATCAGTATGACGATAATGCCATCTCGGTATGGACGTGCCAGCATGAAAAATTAGGCTATGTTGCCCGTTATCAGAATCAGCCCTATGCTGCCTTGATGGATCAAGGCCAACTGTTGTATGGCACGGTGACTGAATTAGACAAAAAGCAGCAGCATCTCTCAGTGATGGTTTGGCGCACGACTACTGGCGAAAGTTCGGTAGAAGCGATTCAGGCCCGTCAGCAGTTGACGACGCAATCAACTTCACTGGGGGCGATGCCCAAGCACTTATTACAAACGCCATTGGGAACGCTAGTCGTGTTGTGCAACGGCCGTCCTATCAATTATCAACGCGTGCCACTGTCGCCTTGGTTGACGCCGGATGATGCGCTACAAGTCACGAAGCGTTATTTAATCACCCCGGATTGGTCGCAAGTTCCGACTAACAGTCTCGTCACGTGCCAAGTCACGGCTACCGCGGATGTCGTCCGGCGCTGGCAAGATGATCGCGTTTCGGCGGCAGTATTGACCAATGCCAGCAGTTTTTACGTGGTTGGACTCAGTGCGCAAACGCGGACCGGTTTGAATGATAATTTAGTCGATGATGGCAGTCAGGCGGCCGTGATTTATCGGGTTGGCCAGCTTAAGGCACACGAACAGGCCGGGTTCATGGTCAGCTGGGCCCCATTTGGTGATCCACGGGTGCAACCAGCGTTAAAACTGGCCTTGCAATTTACTTCTCAACCAGTGGTGCCGTATCAACCCAAGACGCCGAGCCAAACGCACGCGACCTTCACTCAACAAGAGCTCGCTGCCATCCTAGTGTCGGCGTTGCCGAACTATCAAGGTGGCCAGCGCTTAGAACCCAGTGTAACGGCGATTACGGTCGAAAAAATTCGCCAAACGCTCGGAGACCAAGCCTATCATGCACTGGCCAATTACCAACAATACGTGCAGTTAGCGGCTACTAGTACCGAGGACGTGGACGAGACATTGCTACAAGCCTTGATTCATGCGGTCGTCTACCATGAAATTACGACGATGCACTATTATCAGCCCACGGTCGGAATGGTCGATCACGTCATTTATCCGTTACAGTTATTCAGTACGACGACTAAGGATGATGAGGCCCAATTGATTGGCTGCCTGGCATTTTATAACTATGCGATGTTTGAGATTCAACAGGTACCGTTAACGGCGATTGCCCGTATTGCAATCATCGCTGACCCAGAGCATCCACAAATGACGCCCACCACCGAAAGTCCAGATTGGTTACGTATCTTTCTTCGCGGTTGGAATGACGATGTTGAATGAATAGTCAAAATTGTTTTTGTGGCTGACAGAGGCACGCACTAAATGGGCGGTTTAAGCTAGAGGATCAAATAATCCTAAAAATAGACGGTTCAAGAATTGGAAGCTTTCTTGAACCGTCTATTTAGCGTCTAAAAGGCTGTAACTGCAGCGTCTAACGCATAGCAGCAGTGGACGTTTTATTTAGCGCGCTTGTCGCTGTTAGAGTCACTAGCAATCGCTTGCTATCGGGACTAACCGCCGCGACCACGAGTAACGATGTTCGCCAAGTGATAGCCGCCAAGCGGCAGTTGAATGATGGAACGACCGATTCTCATCAACAGCGCATCTACTGTTGGACCGATTTCATCAACACTGAGTCTACTGAGGATGCGCCTGTAAATATTGTTGCCCCGCGTGAATCATGTCGGCGTTTTGCTGATTCAATAAGGGTGGCAAGTTGTCGAAGTCGAAATAATCTAGTTTGAGCGTTTCGTCAGTGGCGTGGGTCAAGGCTTGGCCGCCAACTGGTTTGACCAAAAAGAGGGCGCTGATTGTCTGAGCGACGTCGCCATTCGGATAGGCCGTTTCACCCTTGTCGAAGATGGCGATGCGATCAACGATTTCAACGTCGATCCCGCTATCTTCCTTATATTCCCGGACGCAAGCTGATGCATACGTCTCACCGTATTCCAAATAGCCTCCAGGTAGACTCCAGTTGTGCGTATCGGTGCGCAGATTCAGTAGGACTTGTTGTTGATCATTGACCAAAATACCAGCTGCGGTGTTCAAAATAATCGGTTTGTGACCGACTAAGGCCCGGATTTCTTTAATATAATTTGCCATGACGAAACCTCATTTCTAGTTTGATTACCCTTATTATACCGATTATTGCCGCTGAAAGTGGTGAGTTGATAAATTTCTACAGAGTTAGCTGAAACCGCGTGAAATCGGGTGAGTTTTGACCATGCGTCAGGAAATGTGTTTGCGTCGGTGCACTTTTTTAGCTATGATAAAGGCTATATACCATTCTGCCTGCTATCGGCGGTGTGAGTTCTTTGATTTATGAAAAGAGAGTATTATATGCAGAGAAAACTAAGTACGGGCCAGATGCAAATGATTGCACTGGGCGGCACGATTGGGGTCGGACTCTTCATGGGTTCGAGCTCGACCATTAAGTGGACCGGGCCGTCCGTGCTAATTGCATACATCGTATCAGGGGCCTTTTTATACCTGATAATGCGGGCGTTAGGTGAGATGTTGTACGTCGACCCGAATACCGGTTCGTTCGCCAAGTTTGCTTCCGAATACATTCACCCAGTCTTCGGTTATCTCACGGCTTGGAGCAATATCTTCCAATTCGTGGTCGTCGGGATGAGTGAAATGATTGCGCTTGGCGGCTATTGTCGTTATTGGTGGCCAAACTTGCCGGACTGGATTCCGGGCCTGATTGCCATCGTCTTCCTCTGTGCGGCCAACTTGATTTCGGTCAAAATGTTCGGGACGCTGGAGACCTGGTTCTCACTCATCAAAGTGATTACGATTATTTTGATGATTATTGCCGGATTAGGATTGATCATCTTCGGGATTGGGAACCATGGACAACCAATCGGAATTAGTAACTTGTGGACGCATGGTGGATTCTTCACTGGTGGTGTCAAGGGCTTCGTGTTCGCGTTAGCCATTGTTCTTGCATCATATCAAGGGATCGAGCTTATTGGGGTCACTGCCGGAGAAGCCGAAAATCCACAAAGCACGATCGTCAAAGCGATTCGTTCGACCGTCGCACGGATTTTGATTTTCTACGTCGGCGCCATCTTCGTCATCGTCAGCATTTATCCGTGGAATCAACTCAGTCAGATTGGCTCGCCGTTTGTGCAAACCTTCGCGAAAATTGGGATTACTGCGGCTGCTTCAATTATCAACTTCGTGGTCATTACCGCTTCGCTGTCCGGGACCAATTCCGGGATCTACAGTGCGAGTCGGATGACCTACACGTTGGCTGAAAGTCATCAGTTACCGAAAAAGATGACGCTGTTGAACCGCCACGGGGTACCATTTTATTCCGTGATTGCGATTGCGACTGGGATTCTGATTGGGGTCGTTTTAAACGTCGTCTTACCGATGTTCTTCAAGGATGCCGGCGAAATCTTTGTCATGGTTTACAGTTCGAGTGTGCTACCCGGAATGGTGCCATGGGTCGTTATTTTAGTGAGTCAGATTGCTTTTCGGAAGCAAAATGCGGCCAAGATGAAAAACCATCCGTTCAAGATGCCATTTTCACCGTATTCCAATTATTTAACGTTGGCTTTCTTAGCCTTAACGTTGATCTTCATGTTTATCAACCCAGAAACACGTTATTCGATTTTAGTCGGTGTCGTCTTCTTGATCGTGATGACCCTGATCTATTTCCGTAAATACGCTGGAAACAAGGAAGATAACTTGTAATTTTAGATGGACTAATTAAGGTTCTTGCTGGCAACGGCAAGAACCTTTTATTTTGCCCATTTGTTGCGGTAAAATTAGTTAACGTGATTAAGATTGCGTTGCTATTAATATTAATAGCAAAGTTAATATCAACATTGATAGCAATGTTAATCGTAAAAACGAGTGCATAAAAACTCAGAAAAGTGGTGGCGAGATGGTTAAACAAGGACGTTATGCAGGTGTCAGTAAGCAGAAGCGGCTCCGGCAATTAAAACAGCGGCATCAAGCACAGGAACAACGTGCGATTCGGCCCGGTGCAGTCAGTGAATTTCTACAGGTGCGGTACCATTTAACACAGGCCGGCCAACAGCGGCCAGTCATGCGACAGACGATGCAACGATTCATGTCACGGTGGTTGGCGAATGCCCAAGATCTGCTAGATGAAGACGAGCAAACGACCTGGTCCGTGACCGCGCTCACCAAACAGGCGATGCAGGAATTCAATCGCCAATTACCTTGGCAGGGCTATGCCTTGCTTGATCAGGAGATGCCCCGTTGGACGGCGTTTTTAACTAAAGAAGTTCCAGCCGTACCACTGCAAGAACGGATTAGTTTAGTAGAACCATTGACCGCAGAGACGTGGCAAGCCTGTCTGACCGAGCAGTTAGCGGTCAACACGATGCTAGCGATGACTCACAATAATCGGCAACAACTGCAACAAGTCCAGACAGACCAGATTCAGAGCTTACAGACCAGCATTCAAACGGCGAATGGTGTTGACTGGGAGAAAGTTGCGCAATTATTGGGACCGACCGTCATGGAATCGGATCCATTGACGAGTACGATGATGGATAACAAGACAAAACAGTGGCTGGAACGGTTAAATAAATTGACACCAGCTAAGTTCAGCACTGATGTTGAATGATTAGTCAATAAAGGAGCGAGTGAGATGCATTTCATAACGTCAGACCATGTTCAGTTAGATTATACGGACCAGGGTAGCGGGCAACCAATCGTTATTTTGACCGGCTTTGGTGGCTCAAAGGACATTTGGCACGCCCAAATCCCAGTACTGGTACAAGCAGGCTATCGGGTCATTAATCTAGATGGTCGGTGCCAAGGCTTGTCGGAACACACGGTTAAGGGATTGCGGATGAGTCGCCGAGCCGTCGATGCGCATGAATTAATTGAAAAATTGCAGCTAAAGCAGCCGATTCTGTTAGGTAACTCAATGGGTGCGGCGACCTGGTTTGCCTACGTGTCACTATATGGTGATACGGGAATCAAGGCGTTGATCGATGTCGACCAGTCACCTAAGATGATCAATACTCCCGACTGGCCATACGGATTCAAGTCGGTTCAGTGGGTCGATTTCCCAGACTATTTCCGGATGCCGCTCGGTCACTCGACGTTCAAACACATCGATGATGATACTTACGCGCGGGTCACGGCCGTGGAAGAGCAGGCGCCCTTTGATGGCAAGCTGATGTTTCCACTATTAGTCAACCATGCGGTCCAAGATTGGCGCGACATTATTCGGCAACTCACAGTCCCATTTTTGATTATTGCAGGTGAGAAATCGCCATTCTTTGATTCAGACTTCGCTGCAGTGACGGCTAAAATGGCGCCGTTGGGGCAAAGCGTCGTGGTTCCGGATGCCGGTCATATTGTGATGGCAGAGCAGTCGGCGGCGTTTAATAAGGCGTTGTTGGCGTTTTTGAAGACGCTGTAGACTTTAGGAAAAACAAGCTACTTAAAATAAACAATTCAGTTGAAAAGTGCAGTGCGATTGGCAAAAGTTTGTCGATCGCACTGCACTTTTGGATACATCGTGAATAGGCAAATCTAGGTCGAACTATTTTAACTTAGTTTGCGCTTACAATCGTTGACACGAATAACTTTTGCCTGTTGCAAATGATTGGATGCTTGCGCGATAATAGGTGCATAATCTAAACATAATTGGAGGACATGTAAATGAACGAACCGTATGGTGTGGGCTTAGATATCGGGACGAATTCGGTTGGCTGGACCGTCGTCGATATGAACGGACGTGTTAGAAAGGTCAAGGGAAAGACGGCTCTTGGGGCACGGTTATTTAAGGAGGGTGCAACTGCCGAGGATCGTCGTGGCTTTCGGACAACCCGACGCCGTTTAAAGCGGGTAAAGTGGCGGTTGCGATTGTTACGTGAATTTTTTGATCAACCAATCAGTAAAATCGATCCTAACTTTTTTGCCCGACGTAAGTATTCGGATATCTCGCCTCGAGACCCGAACTACAATGGATTAGCAAAAACGCTGTTCAATGACCGGACCGATAAGGAATTTTATGATGACTATGCCACAATTTACCATTTGCGAGACAAGCTGATGACGAGCAACCGGAAATTTGACATTCGGGAAATCTACTTGGCAATTCATCATATTGTCAAATACCGCGGAAATTTTTTGCGTACCGGACCAGCCAGTCAATATGGTAGTGCAAGCTTGCATTTAGCGACTAGCTTCCAGAAGCTTAATGATCTGTTTGCTCAGTCCGAGGAGACGTTAAATCTTAAGTTGGTAACTGATGAGGCACTGCTTCAACAAATCCAGCAGATCTTAGTACGGACAGACTTGTCACGTTCGGAACAGCAAAGACAAATTTGGCCACTCATGGCAGTTTTGACGGGAGCGAGCGCTGCTGAAAAGAAGCGTCAAAAGAATGTTGTCGTTGAACTGTCGAAGGCGCTGGTTGGCCTTAAAGCGAAGATGAACGTGGTGACATTAACGGAAGTCGATGCCGCAGTAGTAAAGGATTGGACCTTTACGATGGAGGAAAGCCAAGACAAGCTTCCGGAAATTGAAGAACAACTAAGCGAAGTTGGACAACAGATTATGGATGAAGTGATCCAACTATATGCTAGCGTCAACCTCGCGCAATTGATTCCAGCAGGTAAGCGTTTTTCACAACACATGGTTGAGAAATATAAGCATCATGAAAAGAATCTAGAGCTGTTAAAAACTTATATTCACTCACAGTCTGATTCAAAACGTGGGCGTGAGATTCGCGCAACCTATGACCGATATATCGATGGTGTCGATAGCAAACCAGTTACGCAGGAAATGTTCTACAAAGATTTAATGAAATACGTTGAGGCTGATGCTACATCGAATCATCTGGCAGCAGAGATTAAAGATGAAATTGACTCGGAACAATTCATGCCGAAGTTGCGTACCAAGCAGAATGGCTCAATTCCATATCAAGTCCAACAATATGAATTAGATCAAATAATTAGTCATCAGAAAAAGTATTATCCATGGCTTGGTGAAGAAAATCCCGTTGCTGAACGGCGCGGCAAGTTCCCATATAAGTTGGATGAACTAGTTGGTTTTCGGGTGCCTTACTATGTTGGACCACTCATTACAAAAGAGGACCAACAAGCCACTTCTGGCGCTGGGTTTGCGTGGATGGTCCGTAAAGCAGATGGTCCAATCACGCCATGGAATTTTGATCAAAAAGTTGATCGGATTGCTTCAGCAACGGCGTTTATTCAACGGATGCAAACAACGGATACTTACTTGATTGGTGAGGATGTCCTCCCAGCACGTAGCTTGATTTATCAGCGCTTTATGGTGCTCAATGAATTAAATAATATGCGAGTTGAGGATCGAAAACTGGCGCCGCAACAAAAACAACGTTTGTATAATCAAGTGTTTAAGCAGCATCAACATGTTAGTGTCAAAAATATTCAGCAGAATTTGATGGATGCCGGTGAGTACCGAGAAGCGCCCAAAATAACGGGACTCGCTGACCCTAAAGGATTCAATAGCTCGCTATCAACGTATCATGATTTCAAAAAGATTTTGCCTGAAGCAATCGCCGACGAACATAAGCGGGCTGATATTGAAAAAATTATTTTATGGTCAACGACGTTTGAAGACAGTGCCATTTTTAAGCAGAAGCTTGAAGAAGTGGCCTGGTTGACGGATGCCCAACGTAAGCAGCTTAGTGGACTACGATACCGTGGTTGGGGGCAACTATCGCATAAATTACTGATCGCCTTTAAGGATGACAACGGGCGTTCCATCATGGATGGCTTGTGGGAGACCAGCGATAACTTTATGCAGCTGCGTAAACAACCTGCAATTGAAACGCAGATTAAAGAGGCCAATCAAGCTAACCTAACTGATGCGGATATCCAAGATACCATCAACGAATTGTACACGTCGCCGCAGAATAAAAAAGCCATTCGTGAAGTAATGCTGGTATTAGACGATATCAAGAACGCGATGCACGGGCAAACACCAAGCTGGATTTTCGTTGAAGCAGCGCGCGGCGGTGGTGTTGCGGGTCGGCGGACGCAATCCCGGTCCAGCCAAATTGTGGAAGCTTACAAAGGCACAGCCAAAGAGATCGTTAGCGAAAAAGTTCAGCATGAATTGAATGAAAAGATTAAAGCCAAGGCTGATTTTAATACGCGGCTTGTGCTCTATTTCTTGCAAAATGGCCGCGACCTGTACACCAATGAAGCCATTAATATTGACCGGTTATCAGAGTATGATATCGACCATATTTTACCGCAATCATTAGTCAAAGATGACTCGTTAGATAACCGGGTGCTGACTAGTGCGCGGATTAATCGAGAGAAAAACGATACGTTTGCTAGTGAGAAATTCGGTCGTAAGATGGGCGCGCAATGGCGAGAATTACATCGGAATGGCTTAATGACACAACGCAAACTCAAGCACTTGCTGATGCGACCAGATGAGATTAGCAAGCATGCGACGGACTTTATCAATCGGCAATTGGTTGAAACACGTCAAGTCATCAAGCTGGTGGAAGAATTAATCAGTTCGGAATACCCAGCAGCGTCAATTGTGGCCGTCAAAGCCAATCTAACGCACCAATTCCGACAGACATTCAACTTTCCGAAACTTCGTGAAGTCAATGATTATCATCATGCGTTTGATGCGTCCTTAACAGCGTTTATCGGAATGTATTTATTGAAACAGTATCCGAAGCTGGAACGATTCTTCGTTTATGGCAAGTTTGCTAAGCAGCCGATTAATTTGACGCGGTTCAATATTATTCGCAAGCTGGCAGTTGCGGAGAAACCAATTGCCAATATCGAAACAGGTGAAATTCTGTGGGACAAGACGGCTGATATTAAGTATTTTGAAAAGCTGTACAACTACAAGCGACTACTAGTGACGCATGAGGTGCGAGAGAATTATGGTGCGATGTTTAAGCAAACATTGTTCAAGGCATCTGATAATAAATCGAAGACACTGGTTCCAAAGAAAAATCATATGGAGACAAGCGTATATGGGGGCTATTCTAATCAAGAGACAGCTTATCTGGCTATTGTTCGCATTCCGTTTAAATCAGGCTTTAAATTTATAGTTGTTGGTATTCCTACTCGAATGGTAGCTAAAATTAAGCACTATCAGAGCCTGGGTGCAACTCTCAAGCAAGCCACACATAAGGTGATTGAGCCCAAGTTTACGAAAATCAGTCGTAAAACTAAGCAGACGGTGATAAGTGATTATGAAGTGGTACTTCCAAAAGTATACTTGGATCAAGTCGTTCGAGATCAAGTAAAGGGCCAAATGTATCGTTTCTCTCTAGGATCAGATAAGGAATATCATAATGTGCAAGAATTATATTTGCCATTGTCGATTCAACAGGCATTTGTTGGACACTATGATGAGTCTGATGATCAACGTTCAAACGATTTAGTAAAAGTTTATGATGCAGCGTTGAAACAACTGCAACGATATTTCCCACTGCATTTGTCACGAAACTTTGACCAGGTGGCAAATCAAGCACATCAAAGTTTTGAGGGACTGAAAAATAATGTGCAAAAAAGTGATAAACAATTGGGTAAGAAAGAGGTACTCAATAGTCTATTTGTTGGTTTGCACGCAACTGCAACAAGGTCGAACTTGAGCGTGCTCGGAATGAGTAAAGATTTTGGACGATTACAGTCGCGTAGTGGTATTACATTAACCGACCAAGCAGAAATTATTTATCAATCTCCAACAGGATTATTTGAACGGAAAGTGGCACTAAAAGATTTGTAGAAAAAAAGATGTCGTCCAGTAAATGGGCGACATCTTGATACATATGTAATGGTCCGAATACGGACTCAAAAGGTGAAACTCGGCAAAATGCCTTGTTTGATCTTGACGCTAGTAGTCATATCAAGAAGGTTTAGAACTTGATACAAGTGAATCTTATCATGGAAAGTGAATTTAATCAAGGGAGCTGTTATGAATGGGATGGCGCAATGTGATTATTACGCAACATGCTAAAGTTTCGTATTCGATGAATCGGATTATTGTTCAGACCAGTGCTGACAAACATGTGATTCCAGTGAGCGATATCCAGTTATTGTTAGTGGGTACGACTCAAGCTGTGATTACTAGTGCGGCTTTATGTGCATTAGCTGAAGCACATGTGAAG
This sequence comes from Lactiplantibacillus plantarum EGD-AQ4, assembly GCF_000463075.2. Taxonomy (GTDB): domain Bacteria; phylum Bacillota; class Bacilli; order Lactobacillales; family Lactobacillaceae; genus Lactiplantibacillus; species Lactiplantibacillus plantarum_A. Next base: position 66,165 of record NZ_AVAQ01000051.1, on the reverse strand, counting down.
GTGATTTTCACAGATCACCAAGGCGAACCAATCAGTGAGGTCAACGACTATTATCCAACGCGTCGAACGGCAAAGTTAGTTCGACAACAAGTTGCCTGGCCGGAATCAAGGATTGCCAAGCTATGGACGAAGAATATTGGCAGTAAAATTCTTAATCAGATTCAAGTTATTGATTTTGTTGGTGGCAACGTTCAGCCACTCGTTGATGAGTTAGACAAGCTAGAGCTAAACGATGTGACTAATCGTGAAGCTGTTGTAGCCAATAAGTATTTCTCATTGCTGTTTGGCGAGGACTTTTATCGACGAGATTTTAGTCCCATCAATGCAGCGTTGAACTATGGATACGCCGTTCTGTTATCGATGGTCAACCGGGAGATTGTTATGAATGGCTATCTCACTTGTATCGGAATCCATCATGAAAACAATGAGAATGAATTTAACCTAGGTTCTGATTTGATGGAGCCATTTCGACCAATTGTTGATCAATGGGTCAGTCAGCAACGCTTTGACGAATTCACGCCAGATATCAAAATTGGCTTGGTTTCATTGTTAGATTTAGAGATTGGATTCAATGGGCATCAAACGATTGTCAGTCACGCGATTACAACATATGTTGCAGATTGCCTGCATTATTTAAGCAGCGAGACGGAAGAATTGAAGATTGAGGTGAAATTACCAGATGAGGTATCGAGTCATGCGATTAATAGTCATGTTTGATGTTCCAATGGACACATCGGATCAACGGCGTGCTTACCGGCATTTTCATAAGGCACTGATTCGTGAAGGATTTTTAATGATGCAGTATTCAACCTATGTTCGAGTTTGCGTTAATAAGAAGGCGGCTGAATTTGTGGAAAAGCGTATTGCGCCACTGGCACCCAAGGGTGGAAAAGTGCAGACGATGACGGTCACTGAGAAACAGTATCAAGCCATGCACTATATTCAAGGTGCACCTAGCACGGATGTTCTAAATTCGGCTGAAAGGACGATTGTCATATGAATCTAACATACTATCCGTTCCCGCCGTTTAAAATAAACACAGGCAAGGTCAATATTTTAGACATAGGGAACAGTCAAATGTACGCAGACATCTGTCAGGGATTTCGTGACCGGACGGATGACTTGCGTGTGAGCAACGATAATCTTGAATTGCAAACAACGAGCAGTCAATGTAGCTGGTATGGCGACTTGATGTTATCAGTCGATTTGAACCGCTTGTTTATGAAGAAGATACAGGCCCAGATTATTAAGTTAATGGCCGATGAACAACAAGTGGCCGTCTTAGATCAAAGCCGGGCTATGATTGCCAAAATAATGGAAGCAAGTTTCTTATTGGATCTGCCACTAGATGTAGAGGAAGCGCCGGGCCTAGAACAAGCTTTGAAGTTTGCTGGAATTCACTTTCCCACGGATTTAACGCATAATCCTAGTGCAGTTTTAGAGGCACTTGTTCAAACTCATGTTGAACTAGGACTCAAGCAATGCCCTGTGATGACCAATGTCAGCCACTATTTGAACCCGGAACAATGGGCCGTTTTTGAACAGCAAGTGGCAGATTTAGGCACCACGGTTATTATCATTGAATACTCAGAAATGAATCGGATGGAAAAGTTCAAGGATTGCTGTTATTATTATGTTGACGAGGATTTAGTAGACTGGCGTGATATGAATTAATTAGTAGATTATGTGAGAATGCCGGTCTTGAATAGTAGTCATATCAAACAGGTTTAGAACTTGTTCAATAGTCCACCATGCCGCTGCATAGTCTTGAATAGTAGTCATATCAAACAGGTTTAGAACGCTCCAAAGGTCAAGGATATTTTTGGATAAGTCTTGAATAGTAGTCATATCAAACAGGTTTAGAACGCGATTTGAAAAAATTCAGCCGGATGGCTTGTCTTGAATAGTAGTCATATCAAACAGGTTTAGAACTAACCATGATCCGGACTCGTGCCAAAGGCGGTCTTGAATAGTAGTCATATCAAACAGGTTTAGAACAGCATCTTTAACTTCTTTAGATACTTCGCCGTCTTGAATAGTAGTCATATCAAACAGGTTTAGAACGCAATTATTCAAGAAAGGGCATCCATGATGTCTTGAATAGTAGTCATATCAAACAGGTTTAGAACTGGCTAGTGTAGACAATGGCGTATCCAATGGTCTTGAATAGTAGTCATATCAAACAGGTTTAGAACCCGTATACCTGTTCAACGTCCAGTACTGCCGTCTTGAATAGTAGTCATATCAAACAGGTTTAGAACTCCGGCAATGCCATGACTTCCGCCAAATCCGTCTTGAATAGTAGTCATATCAAACAGGTTTAGAACAAGCAGCTGGTGACCACCTGGCTTGATGACGTCTTGAATAGTAGTCATATCAAACAGGTTTAGAACCGAACGTCATCAATAAGCGGTTAGTTATCTGTCTTGAATAGTAGTCATATCAAACAGGTTTAGAACTTATGATTTATCCTCATTTATGATTGGCGGGTCTTGAATAGTAGTCATATCAAACAGGTTTAGAACCTCAATGTTCTTGTCGATATACAACTCTGGGTCTTGAATAGTAGTCATATCAAACAGGTTTAGAACATTAGCTTTAGTTGCTAGTTGCACGATTGCGTCTTGAATAGTAGTCATATCAAACAGGTTTAGAACAAAGTTACGCGGTCTTACATTACAACCGACGTCTTGAATAGTAGTCATATCAAACAGGTTTAGAACAGATAGTTTTAACGCTGACTTATATCAATCGTCTTGAATAGTAGTCATATCAAACAGGTTTAGAACTCATTATTTCCGGCACTTGTTAAAGAAATAGTCTTGAATAGTAGTCATATCAAACAGGTTTAGAACTACCATTATGACTATGATGGTGCAAGGTGTGTCTTGAATAGTAGTCATATCAAACAGGTTTAGAACAAAGACTGGCTAAGATGTCAGCGGACGAAAGTCTTGAATAGTAGTCATATCAAACAGGTTTAGAACCGTGGACACGCACAGCTATCCAGAATAGCTGTCTTGAATAGTAGTCATATCAAACAGGTTTAGAACAAAATAGTTCGAATGGATATGGCCGACGTTGTCTTGAATAGTAGTCATATCAAACAGGTTTAGAACCTTTGAACCATAACAACCAATCCTCGAACGGTCTTGAATAGTAGTCATATCAAACAGGTTTAGAACCAAATGTGTCAGCTGATGGGTCTGCTGGGAGTCTTGAATAGTAGTCATATCAAACAGGTTTAGAACTACCATTTCGACCAATTTAGCGCTCCCGTTGTCTTGAATAGTAGTCATATCAAACAGGTTTAGAACTGAATTTGTGATAACGGTGCTATATATGTTGTCTTGAATAGTAGTCATATCAAACAGGTTTAGAACTGCGCGAACCGGTCCTGTTCTAACTCTTCTGTCTTGAATAGTAGTCATATCAAACAGGTTTAGAACTTATTAACTTGCACACCCTGAGCAATGCCTGTCTTGAATAGTAGTCATATCAAACAGGTTTAGAACATGGATTCGTATATATGCCGGTTCAATACTGTCTTGAATAGTAGTCATATCAAACAGGTTTAGAACGCTAGCGATACAAGTAACATCTGCTTATCAGTCTTGAATAGTAGTCATATCAAACAGGTTTAGAACAGCGCTCATCGCTGACGGGTTCGGCCTCGAGTCTTGAATAGTAGTCATATCAAACAGGTTTAGAACCATGCAAGCTAAAGCATTGATGGAACGGCTGTCTTGAATAGTAGTCATATCAAACAGGTTTAGAACATGAAAGAAACGTAGTCAAGTCGAAAGCATGTCTTGAATAGTAGTCATATCAAACAGGTTTAGAACGTGCGCTGTCATGCGGCAGCGTCCACATCCGTCTTGAATAGTAGTCATATCAAACAAGTTTGGAACAGGATCGTTTCGACCTGTCATCCGGGTCGCCGACAGTGGTCATTTTAAGTAGTTGTAGAATAACCCCCGTGTTACCGTACATCTTGAATAGTAGTCACTACCCCTCAACCCCAAGCACACCAAAAAACCGCCCGACCCACCAGGTCGAGCGGTTTTTATTCGGCAACTAAACTAATCAAGCACGCGGTCTTTAACCATTCGCCGGAAACGGATGAACTTCCCGATTTCGGTTACAATCAGAACGACGATCCCGCAGACAATTGGGATGCCCCAACCATACCAGAAGTTGATGCTGGTCGTATGGAAGACGGATTGCATGAATGGCAAGTAAATGATGCCAAGCTGGAGGAGAATCAGAATACCGATAATGTAGAACGCCATCTTGTTTTGGAAGAAATACTTGGAAATGACGGGGTGGTCGTTTCGCAAGTTGAAGAGGTAGAAAATCTTACCGAAGATGATGATGTTCAGTGACATCGTACTACCGACCACGTTCGGTAAGCCGAGTGCGGTCAAGTAGTCGTAGGCGAAGATCCCGAGTCCTGAAATCAGGAAGGAAACGTAGCCAATTTCGAAATAATCTAGCTTCGACAATAGCCCAGACTTCACGTTTCGGGGCCCCCGTGACATGATACCAGCTTCGGGTGGCTCGAAGATGAAGGCGAACTGAATGGTCAACGCGGAAACCATGTTGATCCATAACAGCTGGGTCGGATAGAGCGGTAATTCGTGGCCCATCAGGATACTGATGATGACCACGAGGCCTTCAGCAAAACTCGTTGGTAATAAGAAACGAATCGTTTTACGGATGTTATCGAAGACGTGGCGACCCTCACGAACGGCGGCGACGATATCGGCGAAGTCGTCATCAGCCAGCACCATGTCAGCCGATTCCTTCGCAACTTCAGTCCCCTTGATCCCCATTGCAACCCCAATATCGGCTTGCTTAAGGGCGGGCGCGTCGTTGACACCATCCCCAGTCATGGAAACGACGTGGTTATTCGCTTGTTGGGCACGCACGATTCGTAACTTGTTGTTCGGTGTGGCCCGTGCGAAGACGTTGTAATCGTCGATGTGTTCTTGCAACTGCTGGTCATCCATCGCGTCGATTTCGGGACCGGTGATCGCCTTGACGTTGGGTGCCAGATTCAGCTTATTGGCAATCGCCATCGCGGTGTCAGGGTGGTCACCGGTAATCATCTTAACGTCGACCCCTGCTTGCCGTAATTCGGCGATTGCGGTCGCAGCTTCTTCACGTGGTGGGTCAATGATGCCGACAAAACCGGCTAAGTGTAACCCACTGATGGCTTTAGGGTCGATATCAGTCACATCATCGTCCACGACTTGGTAAGCGAGCGCGACAACCCGTAGGCCATCAGCAGTCAAATCGTCCATCGCGTTATCCCAATAGGCCGTTTGGTTGGCTTGGTCGGTCAAACGCAGGACGGTTGCGGGTGACCCTTTGACCATCAATAAACGTTGGCCGTCTAAATCAGCCAGTCGTGCGGAGAAACGGAAGGCGGAGTCGAACGGTAATGACTCGATTTCGTCAACTTCTGGGTCGTGACCGGTCATCTTGCGGAACAGTGTCGTCAAGGCGCCATCAGTTGGTTCACCAGTCAGTTCCCAGCGATTGTTTTCAAAATGCAGTTCGGCGTCAGTCGTTTGACCCGCAATTTTAACGAGCCATTCCATTGCTTTGTCTTGATGCCAGTCTACTTTTTGACCATTGAGTTTTAAATGACCATCGAAGTTGACGCCACCATTATCATCATAGCCGACCCCGGTCACGTCAAACGTGTGCTCAGGTGTCACGACTTTGGTGACTGTCATTTCATTTTTAGTTAATGTCCCAGTCTTATCGGTGTTAACAATGTCAACGGCACCCAAAGTTTCCACGGCTGGTAAGGATTTGACGATGACGTTTTTCTTCGTCATCTGGCGAGTCCCCATGGCTAATACGACGGAGGTACTAGCGGGTAATCCTTCTGGCATGGAACCAACCACCATCGTAATGACGGCGATTAGCAAGGTTGGTAGACTGTAGGTGTCCATGACCATCCCTAATAAGAACAACAGCACCGCTGCAACCACGATTGCGATTGAGAGGCCGACACCCAGCGAGTTCAAGTTCCGCATTAGTGGTGTCGTGGTTTCCTTGACATCACTCACGGATTGCTGGATATGACCAATTTCGGTATCGGCGGCGGTCGCTGTTACGATTCCGACGGCTGAACCACTCGTTACGGCAGTTGAGGCGTAGACCATGTTTTTGCGGTCCGCCAGTGCCAACGAAGCGTCAGTCATCGGTTCTTCTTGCTTTTCAACCGGGTTGGTTTCACCCGTCAAAACGGATTCTTGCACGTTGAAATTATCCGCGGAGATCAGTCGCATGTCGGCAGGTACGGCATCGCCGGCCTCCAAGTTGACCAAGTCCCCAACGACTAATTCGCGGGCGTCGATTTCTAACTTTTTACCGTCACGGATGACGAAATTTTTGGAAATCAACATTTCACGAATTCGTTCGAGGGCGTTGCCGGCCTGACGTTCCTGGACGTAACCGATAATGGCGTTGGCAATAATAACCAGTCCAATAACGATAGAATCGGAATAGTGGTGCATGAAGAACGTCAATACTGCGGCAGCAGCAAGAATGTAGATAATACTATTATTAAACTGCTTGATGAATTGGACGAACCGCGACGTACGCTTAGTCTCCAGTTCGTTGCGCCCGTTATGTTGTAAACGAGCGGCAGCTTCAGCCGTGCTCAATCCGTTTTCAGGATTAGTCGCGTACTTGTTAGCTAAGGCTGATTCATCAAGCTGCCATAAGTTATCCGCATCGGGAGGGTTCTGAGAGTCGTTTTGCGCGTCTTTATTCGCGCTCAACGACTGGTTGTTGTCATCATTTATCATATAATTCGCTCCTTAAAAATAAAATTATTACCGGTGAGGCTCTGTAAAATCACGACGTTTGTTGCGTGTTAAGTAGGCCAATTTCGCCACATCCTTTCTGATTAAAACTGTTATAAATAATATTATATACGAACAATCACGTTGATTACCATTAAAATATTTGACAAATTCATGACTAATTATTACGTTGGTTGCAATAATATATCAGATTTCAGCAGTCTTGTCGCTGAAAAAGACTGGTTGGCGTATTATTTTTCGCCAATTGAGGCAAAAAACAGTCACAGGCGTAAAAATGAGCTCCGGTAGTCGCATCGCTTCAGTAGACACTAGCTGAGGATGCGGCGACTGGGACTCATTATTGAATCTGATGATTAAGCCATAACGAGGGTTCAGGATCAAATCGGCATCCAAACCGCAGTGTGACAATGTTTAATGCGTCGCCACAGACTACTTTTCAGCCGGATCCTTCATTAATAGCCAGAGGACGAGGTAAGCGATGATACCAGGAAACATCGGTGTGATGGCTAGGACCACGAACAGCAAGCGCGTAATGTTGGCATTCCAGTTGAAATGTTCAGCGATGCCCCCGATGACACCAGCTAGCACCCGATTGGTGGCAGAACGATGAATATTGATTTTCATGAGTTAATACCCCCTTTTGATATTAACTATAATGTAGCAGGTTTAGACATGGAACGCTACCAATTTAATCAGTCAAATAGGGGTGCTGCGTGAGGACGGTCGTGTAGTAGGCGATTTCACTAACGGCACGTTGTAAACCGCTTTCGTAGTGACTCGCTAAAGGTGCGTCCGGGATGACTTGGCCATCAGCTTGGAGGGTTTGCGGGACATTGCCGACGGGTGTTGGTTTAGGTAGGACAATCATGCCTAATCGTTGTAAGACGGGGACGAGCGCTGCAGCGCCAAATTGGCCACCCCGCATGTTATCTGAGTACGAGATCAGTTTGACTGGTTTTCGCAGACCCTCGAAGGCCAAAAAATCTAGGGCGTTCTTCAACCCCGCAGGCATGGCGTGATTATATTCCGGTGTCAGGATGATGTAGCCGTCCATGGACGCCATGTCGTCTAGCCACTGTTGCTGGTTAGCTGGAAGTTGGCGGTGGGGATTAGCCATTGGTGGTTCAGGTTCGTCGAAGAATGGGAGCTGATAGTGCGCGAGGTCTAAGAACGTCGTTGAGATTGCCTCGTTAGTTTGCCAATGATCAATGTTGCTTTTTAAGTAATTGAATAGGGCCCGGCCGTTGGATTGTGTGCGGGTGCTACCGAGAATGATACCGATTTTTACCATAATTAATGGCCTCCAGAAAATTATTGATTCACATGAATACAAAATGGTATTATAGACTGGACGATTTGATTAAGCAAGTATTTATTCATACGAATTAAAAAAGGAGTGTTTCTGATGGCAACGCTGATCCATCAATTAATGTCAGAATTAAACCAATTCATTGCGCAGGATAGCGTGGATGATCAAGAAAAACAATGGGCGATGCGGCAAACGACAGACCCGCAGTTACAGGCGGTGTTGAAACAACTGTCGACGACTGATATTAAGGTGATTGCGGTTCTTGGAGAAGTAGGTGCCAGTCGTGCGAAGGCGTTACCCGCACCGACCGGATTATCGCAAGCGACGATTTCGCGCGGGTTGACCAAGCTGGCACGACTGGGTCTAGCCGTGAAGTATCGTGATTTAACGAATAATAAGGAAGTGCTGGTGAGACTGACGCCTACTGGCCAACAGATCGCACAATTGCATACGCAGCTGGATGCAGCAATTGCACGACAGGCGCAGGCCATCGCTGACGACTACTCAGATGCTGAGCTAGCGCGGTTTGTGACCCTCATGAAACGAATTCGCGAAATTAAAATTTAGCACTCACGATACTTGAGTGCTAAATTGTTGCATTCCCTCCAAAAGCTGTTAAGATATCAGTTGAAGGTCAGGAAAGGTCAAACAAAGATTTGAATTACTGGCCAGTCTTAATAGCCAATTAAATTTTGAGAGGGGATTGTTAGTATGGCTAATACTTTAATGAATCGGAACGACTTTGGTATGATGGATCCGTTTGAACGGTTGGCACGCAGCTTCTGGACACCATTTGAAAATATGGATCAGGTCTTGAAGACGGATATCAGTGAAACTGACGACCAGTATCAAGTTAAGGTTGACGTGCCAGGCATCGACAAGCAAGATGTTAAGCTCGACTATCGTGACAACGTCTTGTCGATCAAGGTTCAAAAGGATAGTTTCGTGGACCATGAAGACGAGCAACAAAATGTTGTGATGAACGAGCGTCATACTGGCACGTTGCAACGCCAATACATGTTACCAAACGTTGCGGCGGACAAAATCAGTGCATCCCAAGCAGACGGCGTCTTAACCATCACGTTGCCAAAGACGCAAGCAAGTGACGATAACGGCACCATTGAAATTCAGTAATTAGTTAAGTCCCACTAAAAAGGCACCATCGCACTTTGGCGGTGGTGCCTTTTTTAGCTTAATGAGTGCAGTACCGTGCGGAAGACTAGAAAATTCAAGCAGTCCTAAAGTTAGCAGTACTAGCCGGTTGCCATGTATTTTAAGTCGATTACTGCCGAGGTTAAGTGTTAGTTAGGGCGATACTAACGGCTCAGCTCGCCAACAAATTACCCGGAAATACGACTTTATTTCCCGGGAAATAATTGTCACTACTGCGCCGAAAGTGTGATAAGCTATTTATCGTGATAACACTTACTGAAAATTAGTAACACTAGATTTGGAGATGACGAGCGTGGATGACGCAGAACGCGAACGTGGACCATGGCATCGTAATTTAATCGTTTTATGGTTTTGTACGTTCGTTGCTGGGATGGCATTCAGTGAGATTATGCCGTTCCTATCATTATTTGTTAGTCAGTTAGGTGATTTTACCAAGGCTCAGGTGACCTTTTATAGTGGCTTGGCATTTGCGGCCGACTACGCGATTTCGGCAATTTCAGCACCGTTGTGGGGCATTATTGCGGATAAAAAGGGCCGTAAGATCATGCTGCTGCGGGCGTCCTTCGGGATGGCAGTTGCCATGGGGCTGATGGGATTAGTCACGAGTGTGTGGCAATTGATTGCGTTGCGGGCGTTACAAGGGGTCTTTGCTGGGTTCATTTCAAATGCTCAGGCCTTAGTGGCGTCACAAGCACCACGTAAGTATAGTGGTCGGGCGCTGAGCACCTTGATTACGGGTGCGGTCAGCGGGCAGTTGTTTGGTCCCGTGATTGGCGGCTTCTTGGCCCAACTGTTTTCAATTCGTAACACGTTCTTTATTACGGCCGGCCTATTGTTAGTGGCCTTTTTATTGAGCCTGTTCTTTGTGCAAGAACACTTTAAACCTGTCGAGCATCATCGCAATCCTGGAGAGAGTCGCAATCCATTGGCGGCATTTCAAAATCCCCGGTTGATTATCATGATGCTCTGTTCGACCGCCATCGTTCAATTTGGGAATGCCTCAATTGCGCCCATTATTAGTCTGTATGTCCGTGAGTTGATGCATTATAAGGGCCCTATCACGGTGGTGGCCGGAATCATTGCTGCCTTACCGGGGATTTCAAACATCTTTTCTGCACCGCGGCTGGGCCGCTACGGTGACCGACACGGCTCGGGTAAAGTCTTATTATTCGGCTACATCTTTGCAGTGATTATGTATTTCCCACAAGGTATCGTCACCAGTGTCGTGGCATTAGGGATTCTACGGTTTGCGATTGGGATTTCTGACGGGGCACTGTACCCCGAAATCCAAACGGTCTTGACTAAGAATACGCCAGTTAATTTAACATCCACGATTTTTAGTTACAACCAATCGTTTCAGGCAATCGGTAATATGCTGGGCGCCTTATTAGGGGGCTTAGTTGCCGGCTGGTTCAATTACAATGCGGTCTTTATTATGACGGCGCTTCTGCTACTGATCAACTTAGTGCTGATTTTGTGGCTCGTGCCTGGTATTTGGAAGACTGGCGACCGGGTGGCCTCTTAATGTGAATCAATCAGTGTGTTGACAGCAATCGCTGCCGACTCGCTTTTGCAGTTAGTCTGTTGTGGGCTAACTGCTTTTTTTAGATTCAGGACCAGCAGTTTAATTCAGAAGGACGAAACGTGTTTTCTGAAGGGACGATTGGTTAGTTGGGCGCCCCCATTGCGCGCAGGTGACAATACTGATTGCGCCCTCACTCGTGAAGACGAGTTGCGTTCATTTTAAATTGGGTGTAACCTTAGTTTCATGGATATCGAAATAAACCAACAAAATCAAGAAGATCAACAACGGGTCGCAATTTTTAAAGCGTTGGCAGATGATAATCGGCTACGGATCATCCGCGTGCTGTATCAAGCACAGCGGGAAATGACTTGCGGAGAAGTGGGGGCGCAATTAAACATTAGCAAGTCGACCGTTTCTTATCATTTCAAAGCGCTACGCTTAGTGGGACTGACGAATACGCGCCGTGAAGCGCAGACGAAGTATTTGTCACTGCAACGGGCAACCTTTGATCATTTTTTGCCAGGATTTTTGGATTCCCTGTAATTTTTTTGGCTCATAGTTCGATGAATATCGAATAACGACATAGAAAGAAGATATTAGGATATGACAACGACTCATCAACATAGCCGCTACTTGACGCTGGGCATGATTTTGGCGGCAACTAATATGCGGCTGCCAATTACTATGATGCCAGGGCTTATTAGCAGTTTGAAACGAACGCTAGGACTGCCGAGCTCCATGGCTGGACTGCTGACGACAATTCCATTACTGACTTTCGCGGTCATGTCACCACTGATTGCACACTGGGGTCGCCGGTTTGGTAACGAGTTGACGATTTATGTGATGCTGATTTTTCTGGCTCTCGGTAGCTATCTACGGGTCATTCCAACGATTGCGGCCCTGTTTATCGGAACATTATTAGTGGGTATTGGGGCTGACGGTGGCAATGTGTTGATTCCGGCAATCATCAAGGATAATTTTCCAACTAAGATTCCGGTGGCCACAAGTCAGTATACGTTGTCGATGCTGCTAGTCGGCTCACTTGGGACCGGTATTTCTGGCGTACTAGCGGCACACTGGTCTTTACCGGCAACGATGGCGGTGCTTTCAGCAATTGGGTTGATTAATCTGGTCGTCTGGCTACCGAACTTGAAGTATAATCATCGGGAACCAGTAGCGACTAATGATGAGCAAGATTCAACAGCCGTAACGCACGGTTCAGTCTGGGGTCGGCCGCTAGCATGGGTCGTGACCGCCTTCTTTGGTCTGCAAGCCTTAGTGTATTACTCACTGTTGACGTGGCTACCGACTGTGTTTACCGCCCATGGCTTTTCGACGATCGTCGCGGGGAATTTAGTGACGATCATGCAATTGAGTGCATTACCGATGTCCTTTATCGTTCCGGCCAGTTCAGGTAAACGACGCGGCGTCTTGGCCATGATTTGGGTCGTTGGGATTGGCTTTATTGCGGGTATCGGCGGCATCCTGGCATCAGGAGCCAGCTTTGGGTGGTCGGCTTTATGGTGCATCTTACTTGGGTTGGGTTCCGGTGCTGCTTTCAGCTTGGCAGTCGTCTTCTTCACGCAAAAAACGACCAACGGCTTTGAAACGGCCGACCTTTCCGGGATGGCGCAATCAGCCGGTTACCTATTAGCTGCAGTCGGGCCAGTACTGTTCGGTTGGCTCGGTGGTCAACTCGGCTGGGCACCAGTATTGTGGCTTGCCATTGGTTTCTCGGCACTACTCGCGTTAGCTGGGTCGATTATTTTCCGGCATGATAGTATTTATGACTAATGAGCTGTAAACGGTCATTTAGATGGGAAAACCTGTCTGAATGGCCTTTTTACTTGGCGTTTACGTTTCGCCAGAACTAGACATTGGTCGGACTGTTGCTCAGCAATCACGGGGCATTTCACCGGAAAATAAAAAAAGTGATATTTTTGAGAACTTTACAGTTGCCTTAGAGCTACTCTAAGGGTCTAAACTAACCAGTATTCAATCAAGGAGGTCACGATTTTATGGCGATTATTCAAATTTTGACGGTCGTCGTAGTGGCGATCATTGCGGCGACATTGGTTGGCGATCCAACCAAGCAACGACAATCCAAATCAGTAAAGGAGCAAAAATAACATGGCAATTCTCACATCAACTTATCAGTTAGCAAATGGCGTCCAGATTCCCAAAGTGGCGTTTGGGACTTGGCAAATTCCGGGTGGCGACACCGCTTATCAAGCCGTTCGGGCAGCGCTTAAAGCCGGTTATCGGCATATTGATACGGCACTAGCTTATCGAAATGAGGCAAGTGTTGGCAAGGCGATTCGCGATTCTGGGATCCCGCGTGAAGAAATTTTCGTGACGACCAAGTTACCCGCAGAGACGAAATCTTACCAGGGTGCGTTGGCGGATTTTGATGAATCACTGAAAAACCTTGGCCTGGATTACGTTGACTTGTACTTAGTGCACGCACCGTGGCCTTGGAGTCAAGTCGGGCGCGTTTATGATGAAGCTAACCTCGAAGTCTGGCAAGCGATGGAAGCCATTTATGACAGCGGCCGTGCAAAGGCAATTGGCGTTTCTAACTTTGCGGTGCGCGACTTAAAGAATGTTCTCAAACAGGCGACGGTCGCACCAATGGTCAATCAGATTCAATATTATCTTGGGTTTACTGAGCCAAAAATCACCCAATTTTCAGAAGACCATGACATGTTAGTCGAAGCTTATTCGCCACTCGCAACTGGCGGCGTGCTTGATAACCCACAAGTGCAAGCGTATGCCGATAAATATGGGGTCAGCGTCGCCCAATTAGCATTGCGGTTTGTCTTACAAAACGGCGTCCTGCCATTACCTAAGGCTGTGACACCTGCACATATTACTGCCAATACTGAATTGGACTTTACGATCAGTGATGCGGACATGGCGGCGTTGAACGCCTTGCCGGATGCTGCGGGTGCGTACATGCACAATTCAACTCAGGGTTAACGAACAAAATGTTTGACCACGTCTGGGGCCCTGGGAGTAAACTAAGTAAGAATAATAATTAAGATAATAATGAGGAGCGATTTGATGACAACGATTAATGCAGCTAATGCAGGAACGTACGCGTTTGATGACCAGTTTAAAGTTAATCGACTGGGTTATGGTGTGATGCAGTTGACTGGACCGGGTACCTGGGGCCCTTACGCAGATCCCGAAAATGGGGTCAAGGTCATCAAGAAGGCGCTGGAATATGGTGTCAATTTCTTTGATACGGCCGATTCATACGGACCATGGTATGCTGACCGGTACTTAGCGGCTGGGTTGAAGGATGCCGCTAACCGGGATAAGATCTTTATTTCTGACAAAGTCGGTCAGACCCGCCAAGGTCCTAACGTTTGGACGCCACACGGTGAACCACATTATTTACGGCAACAAGTCGAAGTTTCAATGATGACACTTGGACTCGACCACGAAGATTTGGTCTTCCTACATCGGATTGATTCGCACTTCTCGATCGCTGAACAAGTTGGTGAACTCAAGAAGATGCAAGATGAAGGGAAAATCAAGCATATCGGGTTGAGCCAAGTCACGGTTGAACAAATCAAGGAAGCTCAAAAGGTTGCCAAGATCGATGCCATCGAGAACTTGTACAACGTTTCTGACCATCGTGACGATGACGTGGTCGACTACGCCGCATCGCAAAACATGGCCTTCTTACCATGGTTCCCGTTAGCAACTGGTGAACTGGCACAGCCAGGGAGTGCCCTCAGTACGATGGCGCAGAAGTACCAAGTTAGTCCAGCCCAAATTGCGTTAGCTTGGTTATTAAAGCGTTCAGACAACATCCTGCCAATTCCAGGAACAAGTTCCATCGAACACTTGCAAGACAATGTGGCAGCTGCCAACGTTGAATTATCAACCGCTGATTTCAATGGCTTAAGCCAGTTAAGCACTAAATAAACGATGATTAGAGTCGGGACTGCTCCCGGCTCTTTTTTATGCTGGAAACGTCAAGTCTTGAATTTGGACGAATGGCCGGTTAAACTGGATAAACATGAGCGATTTGATATTTGATGGAGAGAAAGAGGACTGAGCAGATGAGTACACGAATTAAGAGTGACAACCCAACGATTTATTTAGCTGGACCATGGTTCACGGAAGGCCAACCAGAACGATTGGCCAAGATTGAAAAATTGATGGACGATTTAGAAATTACTTATTACAGTCCCCGACTTGATGGGATCGATTTGACGCCGGATGCGACCGAAGCGGACCGGAATGCAGTATTTGCGGACAACGTGGCGCATTTGAAGCAGGCCAAACTAGTAGTGGCTGTCGTTGATGGTTTTGATACCGGGACGATTTGGGAGACTGGTACGGCGTATGGCTTGGATATTCCAGTAGCTTACTATGGTGAAACCTTGGCGGAAGGAACTTTCAACGTCATGTTGGCGAAGTCAGGCAAGGCCGTTGTTGAAAATATGGCCGATTTAAAAGCCTTTTTACAGGACCCAACGTCGGATGCCTTCCAGTATACGGGCACGATTCGGTAATTAAAACGAAATCAGACACCAACTAGACTGATTGGTCAAAAATCAATTCAGCTAATCGGTGGGGCGCACTAACCTTCAGAATAGCACGACAGCTAGCGGCTGAAATTGGCGGTACTATCCGTGGATCTAGGGCCGACTAATTAGGGCAAGACTGTCAGTACCCATGATAATAGCGTTACAGCGACGCCAAAATGGCCGTTTCAGATTTGAGTCTGAAACGGCCATTTTGCGTTTTTACGACTGAGGTGCGTTGTAAACGTCGAGTCGCAATATTTCCAAGTAAGCAGTAACTGCAACTACTGGTGACTACTTAGCTGGCAAGATTGGTTTGATCGTATGGGTTGCTTCGTAAGTGTGGGCGAAAGTCGATGCAGCCTTCATGGCGTTGACCACCTCGCGTGGGGTGACCTTGAAAGGCATGTTCTTCATGGTTTCGTCAGGCATGGTTGCCATCTTACCAATTTGCAACATTTCTTCATCAGATAGTTGATCGAGATGGGTTGCTTCTAACGTGATTGGTAAGCCAAGGGTCAGGTAGAATTCAATGTAGCGGTTGAGTTCTTCGTGTGAAGTACCCTGTAACACGAGTTCGACCATCGTCCCAAAGGCCACTTTTTCACCGTGAGTCAGGTGGTGGACGTCACCTTTAACGGCGGTAAAACCATTATGAATGGCATGAGCCGCGGCTAAGCCACCATTTTCAAATCCGAGCCCGGAGAGCAACGTGTTGGCTTCAACGATGGCGTCAAGTGCCGGTGTCACAATGTGTTGAACGTTGGATTCAACGGCTTCGTAGGCGTACTTCCAAATGACGCGTTCACATTCGGCTGCAATTGCCCGGCCAGTAAAGGTGGCGGCACCGTTGCCCATCGTTGTGCCGTGGGATTGTGCGGTCGCTTTCGCTTCAATATTAGTGGCCATCGCGTCGGCAATCCCGGAGATGAGTGTCCGGACTGGTGCGTTAGCGATGACTTGCGTGTCCATTAAAACCAGGTCGCTGTGACGTTGATAGAACTTGTATTGGTCGAAACTACCTTCTTCAGTATAGAGGACGGATAAGCCCGCGGTTGGTGCATCCGCTGAAGCCGCAGTCGGGGCGATGACTAGCTTGGCACCGACTTCTTCAGCGATCCCCTTACTAGTATCGAGGGTCTTGCCACCACCGAGACCGATAATAATATCGTTATGGTTATCCTTGGCAATCTGTGTGATCCGGGCGATTTCTTGAACTGAGGCTTCACCATTAAAGGTGACCCGCGTGACGTCAAAATCGTGTTGGTTCAAGTAAGTCGCGAAGTCTTCACCGACAATCTTCCAAATCAGCGCGTCAGCCATGATCAAAGGATGGCTCCCGAGGGCGTTGATATAGCTTGCGGAATGTTCCAACAGTCCGGCACCTTGAATATACTTATCGGGGCTAACAAACATCAAATCTTCACTCATGATAAATTTCCTCCTCAAAATCGGATTGGTTGATAACTCATTTAAGAAACTGTTTGGTAACGCGGTCAGCTGGGTGATGGGGCTCGCCAAGAAACGGTGCGCTAGCCCAAGTGGGGATGATAATCAACGCGTGCTGGCCTTGTTTACTTAACACTTATAGTTTATGGTAGCGCTTACACAATCCGCAACGGACAGAATTGAAAATGTGTCCGCGTGGCTATGATGCCACTGGTTTAATACTGCCGATGGCCCCAGATGAAGCCGTGCACAAGGCCCGGTCTGACTGGCGTTTAGTACGTGCTGAGGATGCAAAATTTCATAAACATTAAATTGGTCTAAAACGATGTGTTTAGTTGGAGAAAATTCATCAATTGGTGTTACGCTGTAGGCAGTAACTGGTTGACTAGCGCAAATATTAAGAAAGGTGCAAGAAAGTAAAAATTTTCAGTTCAAACTAGACAATCACTATCCAAGTTGTATAATGTACTTGTAAGCGTTATCAGAACCTAATACCTATTTTGGGGGCGTTATTTATGGTTAAAAGTAAAGCAATTATGATTGGTGCCGGGCTATCGAACATGGCTGCGGCGGTCTATTTGATTCAAGATGGTCATTGGGATGGCAAGGACATCAAGTTCTACGGTGTCGATATGCACGGTGCGAACGATGGTGGTGCCACGACTGATTTTACCAATGAGTATTGGAACAAGAATCATCCGATGGAAAACACGACCGGGTATGTTGCCCGCGGTGGTCGGATGCTGAATTACCGGACATACGTTGACTTAATGGATTTGTTGGACCGGATTCCATCGGTAACTGAACCGGGGATGACGGCAGCCGAAGATACGCGTGATTTTGATGCTAAGCACCGGACCTATGATATTGCGCGGTTGATGCAAGGCGGAAAGGGCATTATTAATGCGGGCAAGTTAGGGTTCAATAACAAAGACCGGACCTTGCTTACCAAGCTGATCATGATGCCAGATAGTGAAGAAACGAAGCTCGACAACGTTTCGATTGCCGAATACTTCAAGGATGATCCACACATGTTCCAGACGAATTTCTGGTATATGTGGGAAACGACTTTTGCTTTTAGAACCCAAAGTTCTGCCCAAGAACTACGGCGTTACATGCACCAAATGATTTATGAATTTACGCAAATTGAACACTTAGTCGGCGTTAACCGGACGCGTTACAATCAATTTGAAAGCATGATCTTGCCACTGATCAAGTATTTGCAAGGGCAAGGTGTCACGTTCATCGATAACAAGATCGTCAAGGATTGGCAGTTCAAAGACACGCCAATGCAAGATGAGATTACGGTCACCGGTTTAGTGATTGAAGATGCTCAAACTGGTGAGACCGAAGAAGTTGAAGTTGATGAAGACACCGCGGTCATCTTTACGAACGGTTCGATTACCGATTCTGCCACGATGGGGGACTACAATACTCCGGCGCCGGAAAATATGGACTATGGCGTCAGTGCTAGTCTCTGGAAGAAAGCGACTGAACGTTTCTACAATTTAGGGACGCCAGACAAATTCTTCAATGATCGCAATGCCAGCGAATGGGTCAGCTTCACGTTGACGACCAAGAATCATTTATTCCTCAACGAAATCGTGCGGATTACGACGCAAGAACCTGGGAATGCCCTGAATTCCTTCTTGTCGACGACGCCAATCACACCGTTGAATCAAAAGGATGTCAACATGTCGATCGTGGTGCACCATCAACCACACTTTACGACTCAGCAGCCAAACGAGACGGTGCTCTGGGGCTACTTCTTATACCCACGGCGTCAAGGTGAGTTCGTTAACAAGCCGTATATCAAGATGACGGGGAAAGAAATGGCACAAGAATTGATTGGTCAACTGTCGAAGGTCGACCCTGGTCCTGGCAACATCAAGGATAAGGAAAAGGAAATCTTGGACAGCATTATCAACAATATTCCGGTATACATGCCATATGCCTCAGCATTGTTCAACAACCGGGCCAAGTCAGACCGGCCAGAAGTCTTACCAAAGCATTCAACGAACTTAGCCTTCACCGGCGAATTTGCGGAACAACCCTACCAGATGATCTTCACGGAACAAAGTGCGGTTCGTTCGGGTGAAATTGCCGCTTACCACTTTGCTGGTGTGCCAATGGATAACTTGGTCAAGACACCACGGTATGACAAGGATCCAAAGACCTTGCTCAAGGCAACTAAGAAGATGTTTGATTAATCAAGTTAGTATCAGGCAGTCGCTTGCCGGTGCTAACCGTTAAAAATGAAAATGCCACTCGTGAACTTAGTCAGTCGCGGGTGGCATTTTTGGTGCGCTGCATTGGGGGCTGCAGCATGATTTAGATTGAGGCTTCAAGGGATTGCGGTAGCTCGAGTCAGCGTTACCTGCTCAGCTAATGCTTTGCGGATGCTTTGATATTAGTTTTGTGGATTGGATGGGCTGTTGTTGCCTTTAACAGTGAGTGCTTTTTAGCAGCTTGCTTCGTCACTTTCTTGGTAGCTTTGGGGGCCGCTTTTTTAGTTGCTGTCGGGGCTACCTTTTTCGTTACTTTCTTAGTCATTTGCCGATTAGTTTTCTTAGTGGCTTTCTGAATGGCTTTCCGAGTGACTTTCTTAGTGGCTTTCGTCGAGGAAGCTGGCTTGATAGTCAGCTTGGGTGCCCGTTTAGTTGACTTAGTTACAGTCTTATTGGCCTTCGGGTGCGTCGCTTTACTCGTGACTTTGAGGCTGGTCTTAGGATGCTTGGCGACTAAGGTGATCTTTTTGGCCGTTGGGGCTGCCTTACGTGCTGGCGTCCGTTTATTAGTCGCGCGTTTGGTGGCTTTAGCATTACGCTTAGGGGTTGACTTAGTTGTGGTTTTTGGATGAGTGGCTGGTTTCGTTAAGTCAGCTGTTTTGACCCAACCGAGAACTTTGCCCTGCTTACTAATGAGCGTGTAGGCCGTGGTCGCATGTTTGCCGGTGGTTAGGATAATGGTTTTGGTCGCGGTATAGGTTGTTTCCGGTGCAATTTTAGTTTTCGCGGGCGTCGTGGTAGCACTGGCGCGGTCAGCGGCAAACTGGATCGTAGTCAGGGTAGTCGCGTGTTGCACATGCACTGAAGTGGCGCGAAAATGGCTCACTTTGTCTAAGGGATGCGTCGTCTTTGGGGTCGCGGTTGCTGCGCTGGCCGAGGTTGCCCCGACAAATGGTGTGGCGGCGAGTGGCAAAGCTAAGGCTAACGTTGCAACGACTGTAGTTAATTTTGTCATATCAAGAATCCCCCTCAATTGAGACTTATTTTTGAATCGTCGCCAGTTTAGCACCACCATGGGAACGCAACAATTAATCTGGTAAAAAAAGATGGCAAAAGAGCGGTCGTTTACAATTCGGGATAAAAACCTGATAACAAACTAACCGATTAATGGGGGGTCGCATTGCTGAGCGGCATGCAACCGTAACTAGCGGGATGAAATTAGTTATTTTTAGAACGAACGTTCGCATTGCGCTGTGAAATTATGGTATGCTAGAACGGTATTTTTCAACGAGAGGGGTGGCAGGATTGCCAGCAGCAACAACCTTAATTACGCCCGCTGAAAATCGCTTTTTCCTATTAAGCGAACGCGCGCGGCGGCGAACAACACTTCAACAAATCAGTGCCTTATTAAGGGCGCACGTGACCGTCAAGGCGGACAGTGACTTTCTGAAGCCGACTGTCCGTAACTTGATTCTGCAGGAGCACGCGCAATGGCTCAGCGCTTGTAGTCATGAATGGCAGTTACTAGCCAGCTTGCCGTACGTCGTTAACCCAAGTGAGGCGCGTCGCGAATGGCATCATTGCGAGCTGTGCCATAAACCGGTACGTTATGAATATCACGTGCAAAATAAGCATAACCACCGGGAGCTGATCGTGGGTTCGGAGTGCGTCAAGAAATTCATGAACGCCGAGACGCGGTATCTGATGGTCATCACGACGGAAGACAACTTCTACGCCGTCGCACAGTATCAGACCCTGACGACGGCGATTCCGGTCGTCCCGACAATCATGTTCGCTCAACCGTGGTTGCCACAGTTACCAAGCGAGCAAGTCCCACAAGCGCGACAGTTGCGTCAAACGACCACCCAAACTGTGACGACCTATTTACGGCACAAGACCAAACAGTTGCCATTACAAGAATTGAAGCCGGCGGAACAAACTTATCGACGGTTAGCACAGGCTGAGCAGGACGCAATTACGACTGCCGAAGAAGCGGCCCGCGCACAACTGCTTGAAAATCAACAGCAACGTCAGCAGCAAGCCGCCCAAACCGCAGAACAAGCGGAGCAGGATTTGCGCCAAAGCTCAGCTTATCGCCACTACTTACAACAGTTGGCGGCAATCATCGTGACCCGGCCAGACCGCGCAACGGCCAAGCAACGCTTTGAACAACTATCAGCACCAACGACGGAACGGCCACTGGTTAATTCTTATCAGTTTGGTCAAATGGTGACAGAGTATCGGCAAACAGGTCAGATTCAAGTCCGCCGATTAGCGATGCTGGATCACCAATTTGTCACGGAACTCAATCAAGTGACGCAGCAACTAGATGAGCGCCAAACGACCCGTTTTTATGATGATGTCTTCAATAGCTGTTGGGGCTGGCGTTATCACCAACAAGCGACTCAGCGCGCGGATTGGGAAAAACTACTGACAACGCGTTGGGGTCAACCATTATCGTTGACTTGGTTCGAACAGTTAGCCGTACAAACTGATCCTCAGCAGGTTCAAGCTTGGTTGTCGCAACATGCAGATGCGACGATGAAACGGGAACTCACTCAGCGATTAACGCAACAGCCAGAATGGCAACCCATTGCCCGGACGCGGATGACACGAACGGAGCTCCGTCAGTTTTGTCGGCGTGAACAGCCGGTTGCGGCAACGTTAACGGCATTTGAGGCGGTCTTTGATCAGTATTATCAATTACCAACGGATCAGCAGGCGACCGCGCATGAAACATTGGCTTACTATTATGTGGCTCATCAATATCAAGGGGACCACCAGCGAGCACTGCAGCAGTTAACGTGGTTGTTGAAATCGTAAATGTTTCACGTGAAACAATGGTGGTGCGGTGAGCGATTCTTAGCAGTAAGATGTGAAACAAGGTTTAATGACAAAGTTCAATAAATTGGTCATCGTTGGCTAGATTCTGGATTACGATAGCGTAATAAGAAGAGGGGATAGATGTGCCTAAACAAGAAAGCTTTGGTGAGCGGGTATTGGCGTTTAACAGTGACTTGTCGAAAACTGTTATTGAGTTACCTGAGAATTTCAAGATAATCAATCCTTATAACGGAACTCAAAAAGTAAAAGTCGCTCAAATTACAGCAGCCTTTTTTCAAAAATATTTTAATGATACGCGGCAAAGACGACTGATTCTAGGAAGTTCACCGGCACGAAAAGGAACTGCGATAACCGGTGTCCCGTTTGAAGATGCGTCCCACCTGCAACAGATATCTGGAATAGCGATGGACGATTTTTATATTAGCAAATCGTCCTCAAGCTTTCTGTATGAAGTGATCCGTGATTATGGCGGTTCTCAGCAGTTTTATCGTGATTTTTACATGAGCTTCGTTTGTCCCTTAGGTTTGGCAAAGAAAAACAAGAACGGCAATGAGGTTAATTGTAATTACTATGAGGACAAAATGCTGGAACAATCGTTACTCCCATTTATTGTCAGTTCTTTAAAGCAACAGATTAGTTTTGGTATTGATACTTCAATTTGTTACTGCATTGGAAGTGGTGACAACTTTAAAGCACTGCAAAAAATCAATCACAAGTATCATTTTTTCAAGGAGATCATTCCACTAGAACATCCAAGATTCATCACGCAATATCACCCTCAGAAAAAGAAACTGTATTTGGAAAAATATCTAACAGCCTTAATGCGTAAGTAGGGGTTAAACTTCTATTATGTTGGTGGCGTAGTTACAGACTATCTCATGTTGAATGATTTAAATTCAATCTTATTGTTTCACGTGAAACATCCCGTTGTATTGAATGATTTGTTCGAGCAGTACTGACCGAGAGTAATCAGTTACTACTGGTTGTTAAGTTACCCAGATAGTCGACCACATAAAACAACGTTGTTTCACGGCCAGCATCGCGCGCAAGTTTCAGTGTACCAAGTAAAGTTGCCTACAAAAAAGTCGCTTCAAGAGCAATCTTGAAGCGACTTTTTGTAACTTGAATTTAGTCCATTTCTCAGCGGTAATCCAGCAACGGCATCACTGCCAATCATCCCACTGATAGTTAAGAATTAATCACACTATGGTAACGTGCAGCTGCGAATTCATACAGTGGTCGGTTGAGTGGGGTGACTTCGACCGCTTCTTCAAACGGTGCCGTAACCATCGCATCGTCCGCGTTTTTAGCTAGTTTGACAGCCCAAGTTGGATCATAAAGGAGTTGTTGACCCACAGCGACCAGCTCAGCGTCTTGCAACACGGCTTGTACATCGGTCCGGGTCCGAACACCGCCGACCCCAACGAGTGGTAGTTTGCCTTGCAAAGTCTCGTGAATATACGCAATCAGTGGCTTATCGGCATGCTTTTCATCCCGCGCAACGCGATCGTAGTTGTTCAGTGAAACGTGGACGTAATCGAGCCGACTGTCGCGTAGTTGTGAGAGTAGCCAAAGGGTATCTTCAAACCGAATCCCAGGTTCTTCGAATTCTTCGGGTGAGAAACGGTAGCCGACGATGAAGGGCCGGTCCGCGTATTTGTCGACCGCTTTAAAGACTGATTGCAGCAATTCATCAATGAAGCGATAACGTTCTTGTGGTGTCTTACCACCATATTCGTCTGTCCGGCGATTGCTATGTGGTGAGAAGAATTGTTGGATAAGATAGGTATTGGCACCATGGAGTTCGATTCCATCAAAGCCAGCTTGAATGGCGCGGCGAGTTGCTTCACCGAATGCGTCAATCGTGGCATGAATCTCGTCGATCGTCATCGCCCGCGGTGTTTCAGCATCGTCACGCAGCGCAGCAACGGCACTAGCGGAGACGATTTGTTCACCATTCAAGACTTCCCGATGGGTCATCCGGCCTGCGTGGAAAATCTGGACGATTGCCTTGGCGCCCTGACTCTGAATGCCCTTTGCAAGCGCACTTAAACCTGGCAACATGCTGTCGTGAGCAATACTTAATTCACCGTGCCAACCCTTACCTAAATCTTCAACGTTAGCTGCACCGGTGATGACAGCGCCGAGCCCTGCAGCCCGTTGCGTATAATAGTCAATCTCATCACGGGTGATACTCCCGTTATAAAAGCTTTGTGTCGTGGTCATTGGCGACATCATCAGCCGATTGCGTAGGGTCACGCCAGACTTAAATTGCAGTGATTCATCATAACTAGTCACAATAAAACATCCTTTCGAAACGGTTTATGCTTACTTTTTGTAAGAGTTAACTTTAGTTTAGTGGATGGTCGTTGGTTTATCAATTTTAAAGTCGGCGTTTTTAGTCGCTTTTGGCATAACAGCAATGGTGATGTGGAATAATGGTTCGAAGGGTGGCGTTCAACTAAAGTAGTGATGCCAGTTTAAAATAATGCTAGCGATAAGTTGGAAGTTAGTCGGTCCTTTATGGCCGAGTAGTTCACCAGTCTATTGTGCCTGAACAAATCATATCATTATTTCCAGCTTTTTACCCTTGATTGCAAACCCCATAATAGAAGTAATTAGAAACTAGGAATAAAAAGATGGCAGCCCGAGACGTGACTGCTCGTTATTCTGGAAGATGAAGCCGGGTTTAAAATAGTCAGCGCTAAAAAGCGGTCCATTTCTTTTGACAGCCAAACTAAAATAAGACGAGAAACCCTCTCCAGTTTCTCGTCCCATTAGTCTATTCCGAGCCGTCTCACAGGCCCACATACATACTAAGCTAGCATTAATGCTAAGACCGCACGTTCACGCCTTAAACGGATTCCAAAAACGGCCGCCATTCACGCCAAACAGGGCAATGCCGAGGATGATGATGAGGGCGACCAAGCCTAATGCGAGGTAGTCGTTGCGCTTAAAGCGTTGCGCCATGTACCAGCTACGACGTTTGCCCTGACCAAAGCGGCGGAGTTCCATGGCTTGGCTGATCGTTTCGATGCGGTCCAGGCTGGAGAAAATCAATGGTAGCAAAATCTGAAGGCCACCTTTGACCCGCGTCATAAAGTGGGCCTTCTTCGACATTTCAAAACCGCGAGCTTGCTGGGCGAGGCTAATGGTCCGGTAATCCGCTTGAACGTCGGGAATGTAGCGAAGCGCGATGGCAACGGAGTAACTAATGCGATAGGAGATGCCAATCTTGTTGAGACTCGCGGCAAACTCGCTCGGATTAGTCGTCATCAGAAAAATCAGTGCCAGTGGAACGGCAAAGGTATATTTTAGTAATAAGTTGAACTCGTAGAAGAGCTGTTCAGCCGTCAAGTTAAAGTAATGGTCAGACTGACCGAGCAGTAAGTGTTCCGTGCCATAGATCGAGACGCCATAGTGTGGCGCGAAGACGTAGACCATGACTAAGTTCAAAACGGAGAACCCAATAATCACGTTGAGGACGAACGCGATGTCGCGATAGTGAATTTTGGCGCGTTGAAAGACAATCAACGAGAAAATCATCACACCAATCAAGTAGCGCGTGTCGTAGGTCATCATGCCGATAATCGACAGGCCGACGAAACAGAGCAGCTTAGTGCTACCGCTGAGGCGATTCAAGAAGGTGTGGCGGTCAGTGTAGCCGATGAGTAGTTCATGTTGCATGTTAACGGCCCTCCCGTTCAGCTTGGACAAATTTGGCAACAAATTCTGTGGGGTCCAACTCGTTGGCAGCTGCCATCGTGTAAAGACTCGTTTCAGCGAGTGATGCCTGCTGGATGATCGTCGTGTTTGTCAAGACATCAGCTGGCTGGGCGTCCATCAAAATCTTGCCATGGCCCAAGACGATGGTGCGATCCGTGTATTCTAACATCAGGTGCATGTCGTGAGTGATCAGCATGATCGTCATCTGTTGGTCGCGGTTGATGTTCGTCAAGAAAGTCATCATTTCCGTGTAGTGCTTGAGATCTTGGCCCGCGGTCGGCTCATCTAATATCAACATGGCTGGTTCTAAGACCAGGATGGCGGCGATGGTGACTCGTTTTTTCTGACCAAAACTCAGTGCGGAAATCGGCCAATGCCGAAATTCATAGAGGCCACAGACCTTTAGAACGGCTAAGACGCGGCGTTCAACTTCATCATCAGGGACACCGCGTAACTGCAAGCCGGTTGCGACTTCATCATAAATCATCGTCTTAGAGATCATTTGATTGGGGTCTTGCAAGATATAGCCAATCTGATCAGCACGTTCTTTGACTGATTGGTCCGCTAACGAACGGCCGTTAAACACCATTTGGCCAGCTTGTGGTGTTAGAAATCCCGTAATTAGATTGCTTAATGTTGACTTACCAGTCCCGTTTTGGCCAACGAGGCTAATCATCTCACCACGGTGCAGCGTAACGCTGATGTCATTGATAATTGGTTTAGTCGGCTCGTAACCAAAGCTCAAGTGGTCAATGGTCAGTAACGGCTGATCGTGAACGACGGGCGGATTCAGTTGGACGCCGGCCGTCCACGCCTGTAACGTCGGCTTCAAGTTAGGAACCTGCAAGGCTTGCAAATCATCTAAATGTTGGCACGTTGTTAAGTCGACACCCGCGAGTTTTAATGCTGAGAGGTAGAGCGGTTCTCGTAAGCCGAGCTGGGTCATCAGTGATTGCCGTAGAATCGTCTCTGGCCGGTCGTTGGCGACAATCATACCATCTTGCATAATAATGAGCCGGTCGATGGGTTGCTGCAAGACGTCTTCAATTCGGTGTTCAATGATGACGACGGTCAGTTCCTGCGTGTGCGTCAACTGGTCGATGAGTGCCATTGACGCTTTACCTGACGCGGGGTCCAGGCTGGCTAGGGGTTCATCGAACAGGAGAATCTTGCTGTTGTCGATCAGGACGCCCGCCATTGCGACACGTTGTTTTTGACCACCCGATAATTCCTGTGGCCGGTGGGTCAACAAATCTTGTAGTGCTAAGGTATCGGCCCACTGGTTGGTGGCAGTCCGCATCTCAGACTGGGATTGTTGGTCATTTTCCAGTGAAAAGGCCATATCTTCGACGACGGTCAGGCCAACAAATTGGCTATCGGGATCTTGTAACACGGTACCGACGTGTTGGGATAGCGCAAAAATGGAACTTTGGGTAATATCTTGGCCCGCCACGGTCGCTTGCCCACTGATGGTACCGGTGTAGGATTGCGGAATTAAGCCATTTAAACAGCGGCCCAAGGTTGATTTTCCAGAACCTGAAGGCCCCGCAATCAAAACTTTTTCGCCAGGATAAATATCGAGATTGACGTGGCGCAGGGTTGGTTCCGTTTGACTATTGTATTGAAATGAGAAGTCTTTAAAGCTGATAATCGGTGCACTCATCATGTTAACGTTCCTTTGTTAAGCTCCCACGTTGAGTCCGCGTCCGCGCGTATAAGACGAGCAGAATCGTCCCAATAATGGCAACTGAGATAGAATCGGCGATCCAAGTCACGACACCTTGGAGGTAGACTTTGTTGGCCGGTTCGTGATAGATAATGATATCACCGGTTGGCGCTAAAAGCACCCAGCCAATAAAGTTGACGATAATCTGATAAATGTTGAACCAGATGAGCTTGGCCTTGCCTAAAACGCCATTTTCAATCTTGAGTCGGTTCTTCGCTAAACCAAAGGCGACGCCAATCAGCCCGTCAACTACGACCCACGTCCACCAAGGCGAACCATAAGTTACGAAGTCGTTGAGGGCGTGACCAATGAATACGGCCAGTCCAGCCGCAACCGGGCCAAAGATAGCGCCTAACAAGGCGAGAAAGCCCATCGCCACGTTGACTTGCGTGTTTGGAATCCCAGTTGGAATGGCGACAAACTTCATTAGAACGAAGATGACGGCAGCACCAATCCCAGTAGCGACGACGGTACGAATTGAAGTAGATTGCTTATTTTGCATGGTAAAACACTCCTTATATGATAAAAATAACAGCGTGAACAATAATCATTGCGAACTACTAAACCAATATCCTTGATCGTCAATTCAGATCAACGATGAAAACTAAAAAACGCGCCTAAAAGCAAAATGCTTTCCAGGACGCGTTTGCGTGTTACCACCGAGATTTCCCGCATGGCGGGCTTATCATGATCGTAACGAATCGCTCCGACTGGGTCGCCCCAGTAGCTTCTTCAAGACCATCTTCGACTAAGCGTATCATCGTTTTACACCAACACAACGACTCTCTCGGCACACGTCTTAGTTTACTCATCTCGTCACAGCTTTTTCTCATCTGAATTTAACTATTAAAGCATACGCCAAAGTACTGGCCGGTGCAAGCTAAACCGAACGGCTGGATTCGGTTACATTTAGATTGGTCGGAAAAACTGAAAAATGCGCGTTTAAAAGCCGAACATTCTAGGAGAGTTAGCGGCAATCTGATGAGTTAGTGACGGATCGATTAGTAATTAAACAAAGCTGATAAAAGTATATACAAATCGTTTCATTTAGCTGCTAAAAGGGGTAAACTAGTTGACAAGACCAAATGGTAAAAGGGGTGTGTAGAATTTGGCTTATAAATACGAAACGATTGCGGATACCTTGCGAGAAGAAATTAAATCTGGCAAATATACGCCGGGAGAATTAATGCCCGATCAAAATAAATTAGCAGCGACTTTTGATACGACGCGGATCACCATTCATAAAGCGATTCAATTATTAATCATCGAAGGGATGGTGTACTCGAAACGAGGGGCTGGAACCTTTGTCCGTAAAGACTTTGGCTTGACCGAACGCCGACAAGAAACGTTGGTGGACAAGCCACTCGGGACGACCCAAACGAACGCCGGCAAGAAAGTAACGAGTAAAGTGCTCGAATTAGAAGCGCGGTTGCCAACGAAGCGTGAGGCCGAGCAACTGCTGATCGACGAGATGGATCCCGTCTACGTGATGCGGCGGACGCGCTATGTTGATGGCAAAGTCTGGGCCTATGAACATACGATTATGCCGACTGGAATCATTACGCTAACGAAAAAAGTGCTGGAAGGCTCCGTTTACGGCTATTTGGAACAACATAGTGGTAAGAAAATTGCCGGGTCACACCGTATCATTTCCGCTGGTAGAGTGACGGCGGATGACGTGGCGGCCATGGGGGCAAAATTGAACGACCCCGTGTTAATCATCAATCAAATCAGTTATATGGATGACGGCCAGCCGTTTGAAGTTTCAGAATCGCATTTTCCATACGCGACGAGTTCGGTTGTCGCGGACGTGCAGCTCCATTAGAGAATCGGTAACCACATTAGACAGTGGTTGCCGATTTTTTGCTGAAAACGCTGGTGAAAGTTGCATTCGACTAAGCAGTGGACCATAATTAAGTTAGCTTTTAGAAAGCGCTTTAATAAGCGTGCGATATGAGGAGATGTGATGATGCCAGCTAATTTCTATCAACGATTGATCGACAAGTACGAACCAATGACGGAAGCCGCGTTCTTGGTCTTAGTCAGCGTCCGCAAGCCAATTACGAGCGAAGCGATTCCGGGAAAAATCGCAGAATTGACGCAGAATCAACTGCAGCTCGGCTTGGGGACCCTATTCACCAACTTACACGCAATGACCAAGGATTACTTGATGACGGAGCGCGTGGATGAAAATGACGTGCATACGTACGAAATCACGGGGAGTGGCGAATCGGTCTTGGCAGCTGAACGAAAACGGCTGCAACTATTGAACCAGATTTGTGAACAAGAAGGCCTCTAGTCTATCTAGCAGGCCGATATCACGGGGGAAGTGATGAGATGTGGCGTTATCATGTGACGGTCAAAGGCTCGGATGACGAGCTTAAGTGGTTGAATCAGCAAGCGCAACGGGGACAGCGGTTATGCCGAATTACGGGCAATTGGTATCAATTTCAGGCGACCAAGACGCCAGTGCAGCTCTTCAGTGAGTATGTCACGAGCGAAGTGGCGACGGACATTGAGACCAGCCAACCGCCGTTTGAATTGGTGACCAAGTTGCAGCTCAAGCAGCCGGATGTCCAAGTCATCTATACGGCCACGGCGCAGACTGAGCTGGACGTGACACGTGTTGACCGGCAAAATGCCCCACTACAATTGAAAGTCGCGTTGGCACAGCGGGGACACTTGCTGAATGTGATGAATCTCAGGGTTGTTCTGGGACTACTACTAGCAATGATTTTGATTTATTTCAAGCTCATGAACGACACGTGGGGTGGCTGGTATGGGTTGATTTGGATGCTATTTAGCTTCTATCCGGCGTGGCAAGCTAGTCGGATTCACAAGCAGGCCAACGCGTTGCGTGTCGTGACCCAACAGTATGATGATGCGTGGCGGCCAACGATGCACGTCTTTTTGAAAAACATGGCGGCACCGCTGGAGATTGAAAAAGTGGCTAGTATCGGCCAGTGGCAGTACGTGGGACAGGATCATCGCGGCATGTATTGGTATGATATTCGAACGCTAGCAAGTGCCAGTGAAATCAAGCAAACGCTACAATCAGCAATCGGCCATAGCGTTACCATATCGATTGTCAGCTGGCTAGGATTAGCACCAATTGGTTATCTTTAGTAAAAAGGACGTGGGATTATGTGGCGGCATCGGTTTTTAATTAAGGGTTCAGAACAGGAGTTAACGTGGCTAAACGGCCTCACAGCCCGGCACTATCTACTAACGGAGATTCATGGGAATTGGTATCAGTTTAAAAAAGTTGCGACGACCTACCGTGTTTTCAGTGAGTACGTGGCGCAGGATATTTCGACGACGGTGACTGACCGTAACAGTGCGTTTCAAGTGCTGACAACGGTCCCTGTGAAGGGGGCGGATGTCGAGGTGATTTACACGGGGAGCGACCAGCCGAGCTTGCAGCACACAAAGCTAGCACCCAGCGATCCGCAAATGCGCCTGAAAGTTGCGTTACAGTTGCGCGACCAAGCGATGAATACGATTAATTTGAGCTTGTACGCGGGGGTGATCGTCTGGGGCTTGTTCCTGGTACTCTTGATTCAACGACAACAACTCGACTTGCTGGGGCCTTGGTTACTGCTGTTATTGGTTGGAATTTTGGCTGTTCTCGGGTTATATCGCATTTCAGGACGATTACAATTGCAAATCAGTCAGTTGCGTCGAGAGACTGAACAGTACGACGGCGCGTGGATGCCAACGATGCACGTTTTTGTGAGTCCATTAACGGCAGAGTTGGACGTTGAAGCGCCAGAATTAAAGTCGTTAGGCCGGTGGACCCTGGTCGGCCATGACAAACGCGGCAAGTATTGGTATGATGTTCAAACGTTGGCTAGTACTGCCGAAATCAAGCAAGTGATCCAGTCAGTAACTGCTGATCAAGTACAAACCGACATTTTCAGTTGGCTGGGACTGGCACCAGTCGGTTGGTTTGTCTGATTAGGATATTTAGCTGGACTGACAGGTCGTTAATTGAACATAGCCGTAAACGTCACCTGGTAGTCGTTACTGCGAAGTGGCGTTTTTTTTGATGCCCAGTAGTGGGTATTAACCTGCTAAGTAATCGGAAATTGTTTGGGGGGTAGTAAGTCGATGAATCAGGTCGTTACTGGACTTTAAGGCGTATTGTCAGTGGTATTCAAGCGGGGTTAGTCAATCAGCTAAAAATAATATAAATAATAATAAGTGACACACAAACATAATAGTAGTATTCTAGTATAAATGACAAAGCTGGAATGTGCGGAGTGTTGACATGTTTTCCGCCAAATAAGAAGTTTTGCACAAATTTAACAATGAAAATTTTTTTATTCGTCACAAATATTTCATATAATCGGGTTACCGTAGATAGTACAAGCTCGATTGGATTTAATGTGGTCGGACTAATTATGCAGAAAGCTTAGTGAGGTGATTTTGATGCGACTCAAGGATTTGACAGGTGAGACGTTCAGCCGTTTGACAGTGCTCGAACGGGCTGAAAGTGCACCTAATGGTAATGCACGGTGGTTGTGTCAGTGTTCATGTGGTCGACAGGTAGTTGTCGATAGTTATCGGTTACGGAAAGGAATTACGAAAAGCTGTGGTTGTTTACGCGCGGATGTCAGTCGGAAGAATATTTTCGAGAATCCCCAAACACGTAAAAACATGGGACGGAGTGATAACTTACCGCTATATCAAGGAACTTCAGTCGATCGATTGAAACCGAATAGCCGTAACCGGAGTGGCGTCATTGGGGTATCCTTTGACCGTTGCTCACAAAAATGGGTGGCCCGGTTAATGTATCGTGGTCGGTTAGTATTAAATCAACAATTTGCAGATATGGACGATGCAATTATGGCGCGCAAGCAGGCTGAACAACGCTATGTAATGCCCGTATTGAAAGAATATGAAGAATCAAGTACGGATTAGGCGCGTACATACATTTAAGCATTCCGAGTGATCGGGGTGTTTTTTTGTTGGCTGATGATTAGTTGAGTTGGGCGATCTTTAAGGGTGATTGTGTGGTGGCCTAATAATTGCCCGGATTATTTCCCGGGAAATAAGGACGCTAACTTTTCGATTGTGACCATACTGTGGTTAGATGTTTGGCCTCGATTAGCTCAATTGATTAGGTCGTGAGGACATCTAGCGAAGAAGGAAGGCTAAGCAATCAACTGGCGTAATCATGTAAGCGGGAAATATTCACTAAAGTTCAACCACAAAATAGTGTTGTCAGATTAAGAGATTGCGCCAATTCACCACTCAGCTTAGCAGATACTTAATTAGCTTAACGAGCGGGAACGACTGATGTCGCAACGTTCTAAGCCGTTGAGTTAGTATGGCCCAAAAATTGACTCACTAGTCATTGACTTGCGGGTCAATCGTGCGTATGATAGCGGCAACAATACAACCGAGTCGCTCGTTGATTCGGTTCAGTGATGGGAGTGGGCAGTATGGCTAATGAACCAGTTTTAAAAATCACGCATTTACAGAAACGGTTTGGTAAGTTCAATGCGTTGGCTGATATTGATTTTGAAGTGGGACCGGGGGAAGTGTTCGGCTTTATTGGCCCGAATGGTGCGGGAAAGTCGACGACGATTCGGGTATTACTAGGGCTATTACGGGCGACTAGTGGTCATGCGCTGATTTTTGGCCAAGACGTCTGGCGAGAGAGCGTCGCAATCCACAAGCGGCTCGCGTATGTGCCGGGCGATGTTTATTTGTGGCCGAATTTGAGTGGTGGTGAAATCATTGACCTGTTCTTGAAGTTGAACGGTGGGCAGCATACTGCGAAGACGGATGCGCTGATTGATCAATTTGAATTAGACCCGCGTAAAAAAGCGCGCACTTATTCTAAAGGTAACCGGCAAAAAGTAGCCTTGATAGCGGCGTTTTCGACGGATGCCGATTTTTATATCTTTGACGAGCCGACTTCCGGCTTAGACCCGTTGAATGAACAGACGTTTCAAAACGAGGTCTTGGCGTTAAAGCAGCAGGGGAAAAGTGTCTTGCTCTCCAGTCATATCTTGTCAGAAGTTGAAAAAATGTGTGATCGCATTGCCATTATTCGTGAAGGACGAATCGTTGAAACGGGCACGTTAGCCGAAATGCGTCATTTGACTCGCACGACGGTGGACGTGCAGACGAAAGACGCCTTGACCGATTTAGCAACGTTGCCGGGCGTTCATGGTGTTACCTCATGCCACGGCAAAAATCACGTTAGTTTGGCTGTCGATGCGGACCAACTGAGTACCGTGATGCAATATTTAACGCAGCGGCAACTGTTAACGCTGACCACGACACCGCCGACGCTCGAAGACTTGTTCATGCGTTACTACACCACTGACGAACCACATGATGACGGGAAGTGATTCGGATGATGAGGCAATTAGGCGCACGGGCTGGGACACTGATTCGTTTTGATTTAAAACGAGATTGGAAGAAAGACCTGATTTGGCTTGCGGTGATGACCGGCTTATTCGCGGTGATTGCGGCTAAATTTGATGGGATTTATGGGACTCAGGCGGCTTTAAACGAAATTGTCAAAACGCTTAAAATGCCGGCGATGGTCGCCTTATTTGGTGCGTTTACCGCGAAGGCGCCGTATACGACAGCCAAAGTGTTTGCAACTGAAATGGTCGTCTTTATGGCGCTATTCATGGTGATTATGAATATCATGATTGTAGTCGCTGCGACCCGTTCCGACGAGGATAGCGGCCGATTAGAATTGATCCGAGCACACGCGGTCGGTCGCCTCGCCCCACTGTTCGCAGTGGCAATGGAATTGACCGTCTTAAATGGCTTAGTTGGTGTGCTCTTTGGATTGGGCCTGCAAGTGGCGCAACTGCCAGGTGCAACGACGATTGGTAATTGGTTGATTGGTCAGGGGTTAGGCACACTTGGCTGGGCGTTTGGCATGTTGACGCTTTTGCTTGCTCAGATTGCGACCAGTGCGAGTGGGACTACGATGCTCAGTTACGTGGTCCTTGGCGGCATGTATATTGCGCGAATGGGAACGGATGTCAGTCATCCCCGCCTCACTTGGTGGATTCCCTTTGGCTGGATTGAAAAAATGGACGTTTACCAAACGGCTCGCTGGTTACCGGTCGGCTTGTACGGACTGATGGGGTTAGTGTGTTTGGCCGTGGCGCTCGGATTGAGTGCGCAACGTGATGTGGGCGCCGGCTTGATTAGCCCGCGCCGTGGTCGTCGTCAAGCAAGTTTGTGGTTGCGAGGGCCGATGACGTTGTTATGGCGGCAATCACGGGGCATGATGATCGCTTGGTTACTCGGTAATTTCATTTTAGGGGCGTCCTACGCGTCAATTTTTAACACGATCGGTGATCTAGCAAAAAGCAACCCGATGATCAAACAATTGCTGGGGGCTTCCGCACTGGCCGCGGCCAATCGGACGGTCGTCAAGAACTTCATTGCCGTGTTAGCGGTCGTGATGGTGATTGTGGCCTTGATTCCAGCCGTGCAGTTGATGCTGAAGCTAGTGGGCGATGAGCAAAAAGGCGTTCTGCATCAAGTTTATGCGACCGCAACGTCTCGGTGGCACGTGTGGGCCAGTTATACTGGTTGGGCGCTCGTTCTTGGTAGCGGCGTGTTACTTTCAGGACTGGTCGGAATGTATTTGATGGGAGCCGTCAGTATGACTGATCCAATTCGTTGGTCAACTTATTGGCAGATTTTTTGTGCCTATGTTCCCGCAATGTTGGTCATGATTGCGGTTGCCAGTGCCTTGGCTGGTTGGCTGCCCAAATGGCGCGTGGTCGCCTGGGCGTGGGTCGGTTATGCGTTCTTCTCGCTTTATTTGGGCAATTTAATCGATTTACCGCGGTGGGCGCGGCGATTGACACCAATCGGGTTTGTCAATCAGGTCCCGATTAAGGCAATCGATTGGGCCACGAGTGGCTGGTGCTTGGCAATCGCTGTGCTAATATTAATCATAGCGGCGTGTGGTTATCGACGCCGGGACTTAGCCCAATAAGTCTCAAGCAGTCTGGCCAACCCATGATGATAATGATTAATACGGTGACCACTAGCAATAATAATGGATGAAAGGATGATTGGTAGATGGCAAACAAGCAAACAGTCCCCAAGGATCCAAAAAAGGTAACGCGGATGATGCAAGCGGCGATGCATGAATTTGCTGCGCGGGGCTATCGGGATGCCAAAACGGATGCCATCGCGAGTGCTGCGGCGGTCTCCAAAGGGCTCCTATTTCATTACTATGGCAGCAAGCAGGGACTCTACTTCGCGACCGTCCAGCTGGCAACTGAGACGATTATCGACACGATCAATCGCCAATCCTATGCCGTCCCCGATGATTTAGTGACGCTAATGGCTCGCAGCGCGCAATACAAGGCTGATTTTGGCCGCGACCATCCAAATGAGATGAAAATTATGATTGAAGCTTATGGCGCCTTAGAACGATTACCGACGAAAATACAGGCACAGATGAAGGGCTTATATGCCAAAGCGATGACGATCACGCAGGAGATGATTGGCCAGGTTTTAGATAAAATGAACCTGCGCCCAGAAATTGATCGTGAAGCAACGATTGCGTTAATTATGGGCGTTTATAATCAAATTTTTACGGAATTTCAAGCCTATATGCGTGAACAACCAAACGTGCAGTCGATGGACGATGCCGCGTGGATCGTTCAGCGAGCTCAGACCTATATGGCGATTTTGGAGCATGGCTTCGTTGACCCAGAGTGAGCAGTGTCATGCTTAGCACACTGGTCTTCTGAAAAATTGTAAATTTCAAGCTACTGAAGTTAGTGGCTGACCATCACGATGCATGTAAAAAAGTAATTGCCGGCATGAATTAGGCAGTTGCTTTTTTGAGTCTACAACCAGTTCGTGCTGAATGGTGTGAGTCAATATGCGAAATGAGTGTCGCTGACAGGATTACTCGTTTGCACGCTAAAAATGTGGTAAGTTAGACTTATTAAGTAACGGATGAAGCGAGGGATCAAGATGGAATTACATTTATCAGCACGGCAGATGGCGCTGTGGCAAACCTTACAAGCACTAGCTCGTGAGCAACTGATGGGCATGACGATGCAATTGGAAACGACTGGGACGGTCGATCCCGCGCTGCTAGCGACACTGACCGAGCAGTTGGCTTTAAGTGATGGGTTAGCGGATGAACGTTTGACGCAACGGGTGCTGGCATTATTGGTCTTAGCGCACAGTTCTGCTGGATTAGCGAGCCAATTCGCTGCTCGCTGGCAAGTTGAAGATGCCGTGGCAACGTTTGGAACGCCCCAGCAGCGGCAACAGTATTTAACGCCGCAAACGACCTTTGGTTTAGCCGCGCTGCCGTCACACGTGACTGATAGCTCCACGGTCAAAGCCACGCCAGTAACGGCTGGTTGGCAATTAACGGAGACGGTCAAGGCTGTGTTGAACGCTGGTCAGGCCACCGACTACCTAGTGTTAGCCCAGACCCCACCAGATGCGGCCGGTGCGTTTCTGATTAAGGCCGACCAAGCAGGCGTTGAGATGGGCAATCCGGTCCCGTTACTCGGACTACGCGGGTTATCAGTGGCGGACTTAAAACTCACTACTGTCTCGGCAACGGCGGCCAATCAACTCGGTCAGCTTGGTCGTGGTCAACGCGTCTTACAACGAGCCCAAGCCGTTGGCCAACTATTTGCAGCAACGGTGACCGCTGGCGTCTGGCAACACGCGACGGATCAAGTGCGACAATTGGCCTTGGCTGAGCAGCCGCCATTGACAGCGCTGGCCCCGACCTTAGCACTAACCGCCAGCTTGGAGACAAGCGTCTTTAATGCGGCCCAACAAGCAGATGATGACCGCGGCTTTACGGATGCCGCCCAATTAGCTGCGCTGTTTGCGAGTCAACAAGCCTTGACGCCCTTTGAACCATTAATGCCACTGATTGGCGACTTAGCTTATACGCAACAATCGCCATTGGTCGCTTTGCGTAACGACTTAGCAACCCTGCCACTACTGGTGGGAACGACTAGCCAACTCGCCACGACCTACGCGACGACCAACTTCAATGATGACGCAGCGTTAAGTGTCGGCCACGAATCGGCCACTGCACCGGAACACCTGGTGGTTGCTGATCTACATCGAGTCGTCAAACGGTTGAAGTTAACGCAAGACGTGCCGGTCAATGTCGGAAGCATTGCGACTGCCAAACGGATCATCGCGCTCGGACGGGGCGCCATGACACCGGCTGTTTTATTACAGGCGCAACAATTAGCCAAGTGGATTGGCGCAGCGATTGCTGTCACGCAGCCACTGACTGCCATGGAACAGTTTAGTGTTGAGCAACAAATCGGTGGTAGCGCGGTGACAGTGGCGCCTGAAGTCCTGATTAACGTGGGCGTTTCCGGTGATGATGATTACCTGGCCGGCATGTCCGGCGCGCAACACGTCCTGTCGGTGAATTCAGATGAACAGGCGCCGATTTTCAATCATTCGCAACAAATCTTTATTGGTGCGGCGGATGAATTTTTGGATGGGATGGTTGCGGCTTTGAATTAGGGTATCTGTTAAAGCCAGTGCCCTAGCAATGATTTCAGTAGTCATATCACCGGCATGCCCGGATAAATCACATGCCGTCGAATAGAATAAATAATTAATCATAAGAATAACCAAGACACCCAGTCGTTTCGCGAATTTTGCTTAAAAAATTCCTGAAACGACTGGGTGTCTTTAGTACAGTGTGGCGATTTAGAACAATTTTTGACCAGATGTCATCATTAATTTCGTTAAATCATTAATGACCACTGTCACGTGTCGTCAGTTTGGTCAGAATCGGGACCTTAAAGACCGCAATCAAAATTGCCGTGTAGCAAACGTAGGTCACGATTTCTTGAATAATCCGAGTTGTCAGCAGTACGGACCACGGCGTCATGTACATGATGTGCAGCCATAGACTGTTCATGAAGAGGTTGAGGATGAAGACCACGATAAAGTTTGCCGTTAAAATTCGCGGCAGGGTCGTTTGTTGCTGGAAGGCGATACCAAAGACGAGCCCGGTCAAAAAGGCGGTTAAGATAAAGCCCGGGAAAAACGTGAATTTTGGAAACAATAACATGCCTAATAGATTGGCCAAGGCGGCACTACCAGCGGTGACGAGTGGCGAGAATAGACGTGCGGTCAATGCGATGATGATAAAGGTGAATGAGATTTTAGTGAGTAACAGTTGGATGGTCAGCAAGCTACCCAAAACGACCTGCATCGCAACCAGCATTCCCAGTAGTGGTAGTCGTTTGACAGTAAGTGATGGTGTCATGATGAAAACCCCCTAAGTGTGTGTTGTTAGTATTTTAGTGTACGTTGCTTAAAAATACTAGGGGCGAAAATCGCACTAATATCCACCATTAAAAAATTAATCACGTGAAACGCTATGAACTAGGATGTAGCGTTTCACGCGATAGTGATTGGGGCATGATTTTACTTCTGTTGGACAGGGCGAGCACTTATCGATACAATGTTGATAAAACAAGCATGGAGGCGTCTACAAGTGGCGTATATCACCAAGAAAAAGATTGCTAAGTCATTTCACGATGTCGTACTTGCGAAGGGCTTTAGCCGGACATCAGTGACGGCCATTATGGATGCGGCTCATTTTCGGCGGCAGACATTTTATGATTATTTTCAAGATAAATATGAGTTATTAACCTGGTTTATTGATGATACCTTGGCCGAGACCGTCGAGCATAACTTGAACTACTTGCCATGGCCGGACATTATCAAGCTAGTCTGTTATGAACTGGATGCGAATCGGCGGTTTTATGCAGAATGTATCAATACGCAACATGAAATCGACGTGACCGCGTTAGTTGGCCATCACTTAGTCGTCTTGTTGACTGAGCTGACGCAGACGGATGAACCGGAGATGGCGGCCTTAATCTGGCTACTGTGTTTAGGCATCGCGCAATCGCTGACGCATAATATCGTTGCCAACCATCCGGAAGATTACGAGGTCCTCTCACAAGATGCGATTGCGGCCATTAAGATGACGTTGGCGATTTTGAACTAGTTGGGCCAAGCGGCAGTCGTGACCGGCTCCTGGAGTGCGGGCAACCAGCTCGGATTCGCAAGTTTTAATAAGGTTAGTGATAACCCGTGCATCCCGTTAGAAGTCAAGAAGGTCCCGACCTTGTTGAAGTCAACGGTGACGGCATCTAAGTCGAGCAGTTCATGGACGTCGTTGTTGAAGACCATCAGTTCTAAAGGCGTCGTTCCGCCGAGTGAGTTCACCATCACAGCGTAGTGGTCGCCCGCATGCCAGCGGAAATTGAGCCGCAACTTGCTGACCAGTTCTTGCGCGAGCCGTTCTGAAGACTGAAAAGGTTCACGCCGATACCCAGGTTCGCCATGAATGCCGACGCCGTAGTAGATTTCGTCGGGTTGTAAGCTAAACGAGGTCGCGGTTTGACC
Organism: Lactiplantibacillus plantarum EGD-AQ4; assembly: GCF_000463075.2. GTDB lineage: Bacteria > Bacillota > Bacilli > Lactobacillales > Lactobacillaceae > Lactiplantibacillus > Lactiplantibacillus plantarum_A. The sequence goes on along the minus strand of NZ_AVAQ01000051.1, from coordinate 26,370 downwards.
CGGAATACGCGCGCCACTAGCGGCAACACCAATCGTATGAATATTGGCGATCAGTGTTGCCGATAAGTCGGTGAGTTCGGCAATCGACGCGTTCCGTGCTGCGGCTGCCCCAAGAATCTTATGAACTAAAACAGTACCAGCAACTCCTCTGCGCCGTTGTTTGAGGGACGCATTGTCAACTGAAATATCATCGGCCACGATGCAGTGCCCAACTTGCCAGCCTTCAGCGGTCAATTGTTCTTCTGCCGTTGTAAAGGCGGCGACATCGGCAGGAAAGTTTTTGATAATAAAAAAGGCTTGGTGCTGCTTCGTGACTTGCTTAGTCACCTTGACGATTTCTTGCGGTGTCGGTGGCTGGAAGACCTGGCCCATGACGGCGGCACTTAACATACCAGTACCAACGTATCCCCAGTGGGCTGGGTCATGACCGCTACCCCCACCAGCAATCAATGGCACTTGGTCGTCGCGAAAATTTCGGTCGTAGCAGCCCAGCGTGCCAGGAACCCATTGTAAATTTGGATAAGCCCGCTGAATGCCCTGAATAGCCTGATTCAGGGCGTTTTGAGGTTCGTTGATGATTTGCATAATGCCACCTTCTTAGTCGTTAGTTTGATATAATTATACCGCATTCGAAAACAGTCTCGGTCGGCAAGTGACGGACAGAACCTGGAAAGTGTCCATTTATTTTGAAAGCGGATTCATATAGAATGAACGTGTAAATGATAGAAGGGACGGGTTGAGGTATGAAGAAAATTATTAATGATCCAAAAAACGTGGTTGAAGAGATGGTCGATGGCTTGGTACGGTCCTATCCACAGTATTTGACAAAACTACCAGATACTGAAGCGATGGTTCGTAGCGACCAGGGATCGATGAAAGGCAAGGTCGGTCTCGTGAGTGGTGGGGGTAGCGGCCATGAACCCGCCCACGCCGGATTTGTTGGCCAAGGCATGTTGAGTGCTGCGGTTGCCGGCCAAGTCTTCACGTCACCCACGCCGGATCAGATTTACGCGGCGATTAAAGCCGTCGACCAAGGAAAAGGCGTTTTCCTCATCATCAAAAATTATTCCGGTGACGTGATGAATTTTGACATGGCCAAGGATATGGCTGAGTTGGACGACATTCAAGTGAAATCAATCGTCGTCGATGACGATATTGCGGTCAAAGATAGCTTGTATACGCAAGGCCGGCGCGGTGTTGCCGGAACCGTTTTGATGCATAAGATTCTTGGTGCCGCGGCGGATCAAGGGGCGAGTCTCGATGACCTTGAAACGCTAGCCAACCAGGTCATGCCACAGCTCAAAACGATTGCGGTCGCGTTATCCGCTGCCACGGTCCCAGAAGTCGGCAAGCCAGGCTTTGAATTGGCGGATGATGAAATTGAATTCGGCGTTGGGATTCATAGCGAACCCGGTTATCGGCGTGAAAAAATCAAGCCATCCAAGGCGTTAGTCCAAGAATTGTTGGGTAAGCTAGATGATGAACTCAAGCTCCAAGCCGACCACCAATACGCGGTACTCGTTAACGGGATGGGCGCAACGCCACTGATGGATCAGTACGTGTTCTGCCATGACTTATTGGATGAATTAGCTGCCCGTGACATCGAACCGGCGTTTATGAAAGTCGGCAATTACATGACGTCAATCGACATGGCGGGAATTTCATTGACACTGCTAGATATGACAACCACGAACTGGCTCGACTACTTACAATACCCAGTCAAAACGATTGCTTGGTCATAAGAGGAGGACGTAAAAATGTTAACAGTTGAAAATACGACGGCATGGCTGAATCAATTTGCCGCTCAGATTGAACAACACCAGTCTTATTTAAGTGAATTGGACACCCCCATCGGTGACGGCGACCATGGTGGCAACATGGCGCGGGGCTTAGCAGCCGTCAAGACGGCTCTGGCAACCCAACCCGCAGATTTGACGAAGCTGTTTCAAGCAACTGCCATGGCGCTGATCAGCAAAGTCGGTGGCGCTTCTGGCCCCTTATACGGGACGGCCTTCTTAGAGATGGCAAAACAGAGTAAGACCGATACGGACCTCGGTACCTTGCTTGCCGCCGCATTAGCCGGTATTGAAAAACGCGGTGGCGCCACGACTGGCGATAAAACTTTGATTGACGTATGGGCCCCAGTGGTTGCCGCTGTTCAGGATGGCAAGTTGACGCAAACCGTGATTGACGATGCGGTTGCCAGCACCAAGCCAATGGTTGCCAAAAAAGGGCGGGCGTCTTATTTAGGCGAACGTTCTGCCGGCCATCTGGATCCAGGCGCCGTCTCTAGTGGTTACTTGTTCACGACCTTATTAGCAACGGAGGGGATTTTATGAGTTTAGGAATTGTTGTCGTTTCCCACGTCCCTGAAATCGCAGCGGGCGTTCAACGACTCTTAGCGCAAGTGGCGAAGGATGTCTCCATCACGATTGCCGGTGGGACGGATGACGATCAAGTTGGGACGAGCATGGCGAAGATCACGCAGGCCTTTGAAGCCAACACGGCGGATGAACTATTAGCGTTCTATGACCTTGGGAGTGCCAAAATGAATCTGGAAATGGCGATCGAAATGAGCACCAAACCAGTTCACCTGTACGATACCGCCCTAGTCGAGAGCGCCTACACAGCGGCTTCATTGTTGCAAGCGGACGTGCCGTTGGCGGATGTAGAAGCGCAGTTGGCGCCGTTGAAAATTAAGTAGGTAATAGATAGAAATTTTTCAAAAATCAGACGACCTGATATGAGTCGATAATTATCTCAATTAAAAGACTGTGAGAGTGCTAAATCACAGTCTTTTTTGCGGTATAATTTAAATTGTAATGCAAATTTATGCAATCGCTTGCAATAACATTGAAAACGTTTTATATTTAGAACGAGAGACTGAACAGAACGGGGGGATCATGATGGCAACCATTAAGGATGTTGCCCAGCGCGCGGGTGTGTCACCGTCAACGGCGTCACGTGCCATGCATGGCAGTAAGATTATTAGTAAACCGACACGTGATAAGGTGATTAAAGCTGCGCGAGAATTGAACTACGCGCCAGACTTTAATGCACAAAACCTAGCTACCAAAGCTAGCAACACAATCGGTGTCGTGTTACCTGTCGACCACCACGAAATTTTTTCTAACCCATTTTTCTTAGAGATGATTCGTGGGATTAATGAGGTCTGCAGCAAGCATGGGTCGATGACGACGCTAGCGACGGGGATTTCTAGTGAAGAATTGGTGCATAATATTGACGTAATGATCGCACAAGGCCACATTCGGACCTTTATTTTGCTATATTCAGAAAAAGACGATCCGGTCGTTGAACGGTTGAAACAATTCGACGTTCAGTATGTTGTAATCGGGAAGCCATATCAAGAAATCAATAAGACGTCGTATGTCGATAACGACAACGTTCAAGCTGGGACGGATGCGGCACAGTATTTGGTTGACCATGGTCATCGCCGTATCGGCTTTTTGTGCACCGATCTATCACGGATGGTTCAGAGCGACCGGATGCTTGGCTATCAGCGGGTGATGATGCAGAATCAGCTACCGAATATTATGCTGACGGAACGGTTCGAAACGCATGCAGCGGGCGTTAAAGCACTACATCAATTTTTTGACCAGAATCCTGATGTAACGGCGTTTGTTGCTGTCGATGATATGTTGGCACTAAAATTACAACAAGTGCTCCACAACGATCCTGATTGGAAGGTCAAACAATTCTCGTTGATTGGTTTTAACAATTCGATTTTCTCTGATTTGGCGCATCCAATGTTAACTTCAATTGCCGTATTTCCGCAGCGTCTAGGTGAAGAAGCCGCGAAAATTGCCTTAGCGGACCATCCGACTGACGAATTATCGACGGCAGTGATTGTGCCTCATCAAATCGTGAGAAGACATTCGGTACATCAGATTAAAGCTTTGCCATAAAAACGGACTTACTTATACCGATGGGGGGAATCTAAGTATGATAACGCTAAACGATGTCGCAAAAAAAGCCAATGTGTCGAAGATGACGGTCTCAAGAGTGATCAATCATCCCGACCAAGTCCGTCCAGAATTACGCGAGCTTATTTTGGACGTGATGGCACAATTGAATTATCAGCCGAATGCGGCAGCGCGAGCGCTAGTGGGACGACGGACGCGGGTCATCAAATTGACTATTTTTGAGGACATGGATACGACGGAACCGTACTACATGATGTTGCTGGCGGGAATTTCTAACGAGTTGAACCAGCATCAGTATGCACTGCAGATCGCGACGCGCAACAGTTTTCAAAACGGTGAATGTGATGGTTACATCTTAACGGGAATTCGGCAGACGGACTATGCCTGGGTATCTCGTTTGACGCAGCCAGTCGTCTTTTTTGGTAGTAATCGTCAGGGGTACGATTATGTCGATACGGATAACTATCAAGCGGTTCAGGAGAGTACGAAATATGCAGTCGAAACTGGCTATACACACCTAGTCTTCATTGGCATCGCAGTTGCAGAACCCTTTGAATTGGACCGTGAACGCGGCTTTCGTGAATATGTGACGACACATCACATCAGTGCCCAAATCATTCGCTTAGAAAATCACTCGCACACGGCAACGGCGTATGTCAAAGCCCATTGGCGTAATTTTCCACGCAACACGGCCTTTGTGTGTGCCAGTGACCGACTGGCGATCGGAATTGAAACCGCTATCATCGGTGAGGGCGGTCAAGTGCCCGCGGAGTATGGTGTTATCGGGTTCGATGGTGTCTTGTTGAATCAAATTGCAACGAAACGGCTAACGACGATGCAGCAACCCCTAGAAGCGATGGGACGCGCCGCTGCACGGTTGTTGCTAGCCAATATTAATCATGGTGACACGCCGAATCGCAATCAGGAGAAGGTCATCATTAATTCACGGCTGTCGGTGGCAGAATCGACCCGTTAAAGAGGAGTATTAGACAGATGAGCAAGCATTGGTATGACCAGCAGACAATTTATCAGATTTATCCGAAGAGTTTTAATGACAGTAATCATGATGGTATTGGTGATATTCCAGGAATTACAGCTAAAGTGCCGTATTTAAAGCAACTCGGGGTAACGACGTTATGGCTGAATCCCATTTACCAATCACCCCAAGTAGATAACGGCTATGATGTTTCAGATTATTATCAGGTCGACCCCAGCTTGGGAACGATGGCGGATGTGGAAACGCTTATCAAAGTCGTCCATGAACATGGGATGCATTTGATTTTTGATTTTGTCCTAAATCACACTTCAGATCAACATCCGTGGTTTCAACAAGCCGTTGCTGACCCGCATAGCAAGTACCGAGACTATTATCTGTGGCAAGATCCATCAGCTGATGGTGGCCGCCCTAATAATTGGGGCTCTTTCTTTGGCGGCAGTGTCTGGGATAAAGATCCCGCTGGCGGCGACCAATACTATTTTCATCTGTTTGATAAACGGATGCCGGACCTCAACTGGACCAATCCAGAAGTACAGCAAGCCATGCGGGATGTCGCTGAATTCTGGGTTGAAAAAGGCATTGATGGGCTGCGGTTAGATGCGTTCATTCACTTGGCTAAGGCGGATTTTCGACAAATGTATCCGAGTCAGTCTGGCGATTCGACGCCGATTATTAGCGATATGTTCTATGCGCACTTACCAAAAGTGCACCAATATTTACATGATTTTGTGGCTGCAATCAAAGCTAATCATCCAGAAACTTACATTGTCGGGGAGGCGTCGTCGGCCGACCCCCATCTAATGGTGGACTACACGACACCTGGAACGGACGAATGTGATCAAGTGATTACGTTCAGAACATTTGCAGATGATAATTCAAACGATGATCCGAGCTTCTCAGATATGTTCCAACCACGCCCCATGGACGTTACGGCGTATAAGCAGCATACGGTTGGCATTCAGTCAGCGTTAGCAGATACTAGCTTGCCAACGCTTTACTGGAATAATCATGATATGGCACGGGTCGCCACCCGTTATGGGGATGCAGATTACCCCCGGCAAAGTGCGAAGGCCCTCGCAACGGCACTATACCTGCAACGAGGAACGCCCATCATTTATTATGGCGAAGAACTGGGACTAACGAATATTCGCTATCAGCAACTGGCGGATTTTGAAGATCAAACTGTGCCGACATTTGTCAAAAGTGCACAGGCAGCTGGAAAAACGATGTCGGAAATTATGACGATGTTGAACAAGACGCATAAGATGGCTGGACGAGGACCGATGCAATGGGACTCGTCGACTTATCATGGCTTTTCAGACCACCTGCCATGGAAGCATGGGCAGACGGATCAGATGAATGCTGCTGAAGAAATCGATGATGACGATAGTATTTATAACTATTACCGGCAACTACTGCAATTAAAGCAGCAGGTTCCATTTGCGAATGGTCAATTTATTATGCTCGGCAGCAATGATCAACTCTTCACATATTTGATTGATGATGGAACTGAGCAGGCCGCAATCGTCTGCAATCTAAGCGCAGAGATGCAACACTATACGCTCCCATTTGCGGGCGACGCAACGTTGCTTGCAGAAGGCGGTGCAAGTTGTACGGAACGGCAAGTGACCTTACCAGCTTGGAGTAGTATCGTCGTGTCGCCACAAACAACGGCGTCGGCATAATTAAATGCGAAATTGGTATATATAAAATAAGCGATGAATTTTAATTAACTTATCAATCTTTATATCAATTGGTCTAAATGTTGATAGACTAATGAATCCTAACGTTTTTCGGCGTTAGGATTTATTTTTCTTGTGATTCTGTTAACGTTAACATTACGAAAACGCTTGCGAAAGCGTTTGCACAGTTGCATAATAATTATGGTAAATGAATTAAGTTACTTCGCAAGGAGGAAGCACTATGAGTACTTGGAAAAAGTTGGGGATGGGTGCGTTAGCCACTGGGTTAGCACTCACGCTCGTAGGTTGTGGAAATAGCAAATCGTCATCATCCAGCAGTTCAAAGATGGATAAGACGTTAAAGGTTTCAGCAGACCCTTCATATAAATCATATATGAAGTCTGTGATTCCAAAGTTCGAAAAGAAGTACAACGTCAAGGTTAAGGTCTCATACAAAGCAATGCTTGATGAAGACGATGCTTTGAAGTTGGATGGCCCTTCAGGCAAGGGACCTGATGTTTTAATGGCACCATACGACCGGGTTGGTCAAATGGCTTCACAAGGACAATTATCCACGGTTAAGCTGACAAGTGGTCGTTACAACGCAACGGGGAAGAAATCTGTTACTTATAAGAACAAGATTTATGCTGCACCTGTAACGATTGAATCAGATGTCTTGTACTATAACAAGAAGCTGATCAAGACTGCACCTAAGAACTTCAAGGAACTTGAAAAGTTAGCTTCTGACAAGAAGTATGCTTACGCTAACGATAAGACTAAGTCAGTCGCATTCTTAACGCAATGGACGAACTTCTATAATTCATTTGGTGTCATCAAAGGTTATGGTGGCTACGTATTCGGTGATGATAACACTAATGCCAAGAAGATGGGCTTGAACAATTCAGGTGCCGTTGAAGGTTTGACTTACATGACGAAGTGGTTCACGAAGTACTGGCCAAGTGGGATGCAAAATGTCACTTCAAACGAAAACTTCGTAACGTCACAATTTACTTCTGGTAAGACTGCCGCTGTTATTGATGGTCCTTGGATGGCTTCAACTTACAAGAAGTCCAAGATCGATTATGGTGTTGCTGTATTGCCTAAGTTGAACAATGGCAAGGATTATCAAGCGTTTGCTGGTGGTAAAGCTTGGGCAATCTCAAACTACTCTAAGCACAAGACCGCTGCACAAGCTTGGTTAGACTTCATTTCTAACAAATCCAACCAAAACAAGTTGTACAAGTCTGCTAGTGAAATTCCAGCAAATACGGCTGCTCGTAAGGAAGCTGTAAGTACTGGCGATGACATGGCTACGGCCGTTTCAAAGCAATACGACAAGGATGTTCCTTTGATCAACTTACCACAAATGTCAGAAGTTTGGACACCAGCACAAACGATGGTTACCAATGCTGCTAGTGGCAAGATGACACCAAAGCAAGCTGCTAATAAAGCACAGAAGACCATTTTAACTAATATCTCACAAAAGTACGACAAGTAATTGAAATTGTAATTTAAGGGGGCTGAAACAAAATTCGTTTTGTCTCAGCCCTTTTTAAAAAGAAAAAAGCATTAAATCTAGGATTTATTAGGAAAGGGGTGCGGGCGACATGCAAAAAAAAGATGTAAAAAAAGCGCAACGCCTGTCAATTATTCCCGGGCTAGGTCAATTTTATAATGGTCAGACCATCAAAGGTGTCGGCTTCATCATTATCTTATTGGCGTTCGTTGCTGAATTCATCTTTGGCGGCTTTAGCGCGTTTGCTAACTTGGTGACTTTGGGTTCAGTCTCAATGGAAGACAACTCATTGTTCATGATGATTTATGGGACGTTGCAAATTCTGTTGACGATTGTCTTCATCGTGTTCTACATCGCGAACTTATACGATGCCAAACACGTGGCCCAATTGATCAACAATGGGAAAAAGGTTTCACACACATTCAAGGAATTAGGGGCTAGTCTTGTCGACGGTGGGTTCGCCTACTTGTTAACGACACCAGCGTACTTCCTGATGATTTTCACGATCGTGTTCCCAGTATTAGTAACCTTACTGATGGCATTTACGAACTATGATTTCGCGCATATTCCACCGGCAATGTTACTCGACTGGATCGGTTTCAAGAACTTCACTTCAATGTTCTTCTTGAGTAGCTACCGTGCAACCTTTAACGCAGTCTTTGGCTGGACAGTCATTTGGACGGTCTGTGCAACCACGTTACAAATTATCATCGGGATTGCCACTGCGGTGATTGCTAATCAGAACTTCATTAAAGGTAAGCGCTTCTTCGGGGTTATTTTCTTACTCCCTTGGGCCATTCCAGCGTTTGTTTCAATTATGAGTTTTTCAAATATTTTCAACGATTCTGCCGGTGCGATCAACGTTCAAGTCATTGGCTTATGGAACACATTAGTCCCATTTGCTCACATTGCACCGATTCATTGGATGACCGATACATTCTGGACGAAAGTTGCCATTATTATGATTCAAGGTTGGCTTGGGTTCCCATACATCTATGTGATGATTACGGGGATTTTACAAGCGATTCCAGAAGATTTATACGAAGCTGCGACCCTGGATGGGGCAACGGTAATGCAGAAGTTCAATAAAATCACGTTACCAACGATTTTTGCGATTGCTGCACCAATCTTCGTAACCCAATACACGTTTAACTTCAATAACTTCTCGATGATCTATCTGTTTAACCAGGGTGGTCCAGGCGATGTTGGGGCGAATGCCGGTGGGACTGATATCCTGATTTCATGGATTTACAAGTTAACGACCGGGACATCACCACAGTACTCGTTAGCCGCAGCGGTTACACTGATTATTTCCGTCTTAGTCATTGGGATCTCATTGATTGTCTTCAAGAAGACCCACGCTTTTGAAATGGGGGACTAGTGTTATGGATAATGCACAAGCAGTGGCACCTAAAAATGCCAATTCAAAACAAAATAGCGCGCGTCGGCACCGTTTCTGGAAAGAGTTCTTTACGTATTTTTACATGGTCGTTCTTGGGATTATTATCATTTATCCCGTTCTGATTACGTTCATTACGGCGTTTAAGGATGCTAACGTGCAAGCCTTCGTCCTCGACTTCGGTGGTAAGTGGACGTTGGTTAACTTCAAAAACTTATTTACGCAGACGTTATACGGTAGCTGGTATCTGAACACGATGATTATTTCAGTCTCATGTATGGTGATCCAAGTCATCGTTGTTACGTTAGCTGGTTACGTTTATAGTCGGTATCGTTTCGCGGGTAAGAAGTTCAGTTTGACCTTCTTTATCGTGATTCAAATGGTCCCAACAATGGCTGCTTTGACTGCTTACTACGTCTTAGCTAACATGTTGAATGCGTTGGACCATTACTGGTTCTTAACTGCGATTTACATTGGTGGTGGGATTCCACAAAATACGTGGTTGATGAAAGGCTACTTCGACAATGTGCCATATGACTTGGACGAATCTGCCAAGCTAGATGGTGCCGGTAACTTTAAGATTTTCTGGTCGATCGTCTTACCACTAGTTAAACCAATGATTGCGGTCCAAGCGCTATGGGCATTCATGTCACCAGTTCAAGATTACCTGATGGCGAAGTTCTTATTGACGTCTGAATCGCATTATACGGTTGCCGTTGGGCTACAAACATTCATTAACAACGCACAAAATCAACAAGTGGTCCTCTTCTCAGCAGGGGCAATCTTAGTGGCGTTACCAATCGCTGCCTTGTTCTTCTACCTACAACGATTCTTCGTTTCTGGACTACTTGCTGGTGGGAGCAAAGGTTAAAACAAAATTTAGTAGGGGTGAAATTAGATGCAGAGTACGAAAAACAAACCAACCGCGTTTCCGGTCCGGTTTTTTGGCAGCCTCTTCTCACCTCGAAGAATGTTTGCCAACCGGGATCAATTTAACTGGTTACAGATTATCGTCTTATTTATCTTTCTGACTGCGGTGATGGTGATGCCGATTCCGTTTTATTACAATCATCAAACGAATTTCAACTTATCACCATTTCTACCACATATCGATAAAATGATGGCGAGTGACCAGATGCAAACCGCATTGAAAGCCGCTGATTATCACAATCAGCAGTTCAACAATGTGCAGCATCAAGTGATTATTAAAACTAAGGATAACGTTGCTGGCTTTGACCTGACGACAGCCGATATGGCGGGACGTAAAAACGTCATTAATCTGCACACGAGTACCTTTCAAGTGAAGTCAGTCGGCAGTACTTTCAAAGCAAAGTACGTTCCGGGACATAATTTGAAGACGAATGCGCACGCATTTCTGGTTAATTCCTGGTATCAGAGTAACAAAGTCATGATTGGGCTCTTTATGCTGATGGCGCTGGGGCTGATCATCGTTGGGGTCAACTTGATTCTTGTAAACGGAGCCGCCTTCTTCTTGTTCTTGTCACGGCACAATAAAATTACGCATATTCGCAACTTTCGCGAGGGGGTCAATTTAACCCTCATGATGATGGGAATCGGGAGTTTGTTAGCGATGGTGATTGGGCTCATCCACTTTGACGTCACTATCGAATTAACCGTTCAATCCTTGAGCTTAGCGTTCGTTGTGTTATGGGTATACCTGAAAACGAAATTTAAAGATCCAGAAGTTGACCAAACCATGTTACTTTAGGCCAATTAGTAAGCATAGAAATGAGGAAGATTAATGGCACGCGATACGCAAACACAATTACGCAACGAAATGATTTACTCAGTCTTTGTTCGCAATTACTCTGAGGCTGGCAATTTTGCTGGTGTCACCGCTGACTTGCAACGGATTAAGGATCTAGGGACCGACATTTTATGGTTACTACCAATCAATCCGATTGGTGAAGTTAACCGTAAAGGGTCACTGGGGTCGCCTTATGCAATTAAGGATTATCGGAAAATCAACCCAGAATATGGGACCTTGGATGATTTTAAAGCACTGACGACTAAGGCCCATGAACTGGGCATGCGGGTAATGATGGATATTGTCTATAATCACACGTCACCAGACTCGGTCTTGGCCACTGAACATCCTGAATGGTTTTACCATGATGCGGCTGGTCAGCTAACGAATAAAGTTGGTGATTGGAGTGACGTCAAGGACTTGGATTACGGCCACCATGACTTATGGCAGTATCAAATCGACACGTTATTGTATTGGCGTCAATTCGTTGATGGTTATCGCTGTGATGTCGCACCATTAGTTCCCTTAGACTTCTGGTTAGAAGCACGCAAACAAGTCAATGCCAAGTACCCAGGAACCTTGTGGCTGGCGGAATCAGCCGGTAGTGGCTTTATTCAAGAACTCCGCTCACAGGGATACACTGGATTATCAGATAGCGAGCTATACCAAGCATTTGATATGACTTACGATTACGATGTCTTCAGTGATTTCAAGGATTACTGGCAAGGCCGGCGTACGGTCGACCAATACGTGGACTTATTACAACGACAGGATACAACTTTCCCAGGTAACTATGTCAAAATGCGGTTCTTAGAAAATCATGACAACGCCCGGATGATGAGCTTGATGCATAGCGAATCTGAGGCGGTCAATGCGCTGACCTGGATCTTCATGCAACGGGGTATTCCGTTAATTTATAACGGGCAAGAATTCGGCGCTGAACATCAGCCGTCATTATTTGACCGTGATGTCATGGTGAATGACCGTCATAGCGACTTAACAGCACTGATTCAAAAGCTGGTTGCAATTAAGCAAGAACCATTGATGCGGGCGGCTGATTATCAATTAGCAGTCGTTGAAGATGGCATTATCAAGGTGAGCTATCAGGCCGCTGGCGCAGCGTTGACGGCTTGGATCCCACTAAAGGGTCAAGTGACAACGGTTACGACGACGTTGCCTGATGATCATTATCAAAATATCTTGACGGATACGGCAGTCGAGGTCAAGGATCATCAGCTGCTAGTTAAAGGTCAACCAGTACTAATTAAATATACGACAAATACGACTGCGACGAAGGTTGCGGATCAATCCAACTAATCGATTGTCGAAGAATGACAGTTGGTTGAGAAAGCAAGCGCTTGCGGGGCGCTGTGCAGCGGACGTTGTTTAGAAGTGAGAATACAAGGGAGTGGATTTCGATGGTTGAAATGAATCTCGATCACATTTACAAAAAATATGAAGGTAACGATAAGTACTCCGTTACCGACATGAATCTTGATATTAAAGATGGTGAATTCATCTTCTTTATCGGACCATCTGGTTGCGGTAAGTCGACGACATTACGGATGATTGCCGGCTTGGAAGATATTACTAAGGGCGATTTTAAGATGAATGGCCAAGTCATGAACGATGTGGAACCTAAGAACAGAGACATCGCGATGGTTTTCCAAACTTACGCGCTGTATCCAAACATGACGGTCTTTGACAACATGGCATTTGGACTGAAAATTCGTAAGACTTATAGTAATACGGAAATTAAAAAACGGGTCGACAATGCCGCCGAACAATTAGGATTAACGGACTACTTACAACGTAAGCCTGCTAACCTTTCCGGTGGTCAACGGCAACGGGTTGCTTTAGGCCGGGCGATTGTGCGGGACGCGGGGACGTTCCTGCTAGATGAACCACTGTCTAACTTGGATGCCAAGTTGCGGGTTGATATGCGGACCACCATCGCTCAAATGCATCAGCGTTTGAAGACCAATATGATCTACGTCACCCATGACCAAATCGAAGCAATGACGATGGCTGACCGGATTGTAATTATGAATGATGGTAAAATCATGCAAGTCGGAACCCCACATGAACTTTACAATGAACCTGTCAACCAATTTGTGGCTGGATTCATGGGGTCACCATCAATGAACTTCTTCAACGCAACGCTCCATGATGGTCGGGTCAGTGATGGCGAAGGCTTAGATGTTGCCGTACCAGAAGGGCAATTGAAGGTGCTCAAAGCACAAGGCTATGATCAAAAGAAGATGATTGTCGGGATTCGGCCAGAAGATATTCACGCTGAACAAATCGCCTTGGAAGCAATGCCGAACTCAATCGTGAAGACGAAGGTCATGGTTTCTGAATTCTTGGGTGCTGAAAGTATGCTGTACTGCACGGCTGGTAAGTCTAAGTTTACCGCTCAAGTGGATGCACGTGATTATCATAATCCAGGCGAAAATGTTGAAGTGGCATTTGAAATGGCAAAGGCGCACTTCTTTGACCCAGAAACTAAAGATGTTATTCGGTAATTTCACATTACGGAGGAGCAATTACAATGAAACGCATTTTTGAAGTAGATCCGTGGCACGTTGTCAGCCATGAACTCGTTCCAGCGGATAAGCGATTACAAGAGAGTATGACGAGTATTGGTAATGGCTACATGGGCATGCGCGGCATGTTTGAAGAGCATTATTCGGGCGATACGTTAAAAGGAATTTACATTGGTGGGGTCTGGTATCCCGACAAGACGCGGGTCGGCTGGTGGAAGAACGGCTATCCGGATTACTTTGGTAAGGTGATCAATTCGGTCAACTTCATCAAGGTCAATGTCACAATTGACGGCGACCAAGTTGATTTGGCGAAGGACAACGTCAGTGATTTCACTTTGGATCTCGACATGTACACCGGAATTTTGCGGCGGTCATTTATCGTGACGAAGGGTGAAAAACGCGTTCAGTTCATGATTGACCGCTTCGTCAGTGTGGCACAAAAGGAATTATTCGATGTGCACTATAGCGTTCATAATTTGAGTGATGAACCGGTACAAGTCAGCTTTATTTCGCAGATCGATGCGGACGTCTTTAATGAAGATGCCAACTACGATGAACAGTTCTGGCAAGTCCTCGACAAGAACCATGCGATTACGGGTGGCAGTATGTTTGCCGAAACCAAGCCAAATGACTTTGGCACGCCACGATTCACTCTTGGGATGCAGATGCTGCATGAAACGACTTTGCGGGGAATCAACGCACCGGATGCTGAAAAGGCCGTCACGAACATTTTCCGTGGCGAATTAGCGCCGGATGAGACTAAGAATTTTGAAAAACGGGTCTTGATCGTGACTTCGCGTGATTACGCCGACATGCCTGCGATGCGGACCGGACTGGCTGAGTTGAGTGAAACTGTCAGTTCGCAGTCATACGAAGACCTGCGTCAGGCGCACGTTGATGGCTGGGCACAACGTTGGCAATTGGCCGACGTTGTCATTGACGGCGACGATGCGGCGCAACAGGGGATTCGCTTTAACCTCTTCCAGTTATTCTCAACCTACTATGGCGAAGACAAGCGTTTGAACTTAGGGCCTAAGGGCTTCACTGGTGAAAAATACGGTGGTGCCACATATTGGGACACTGAAGCGTTTGGCGTACCGTTCTACCTATCGTTGGCAAAACCAGAAGTGACCGAACACCTCTTGGAATATCGGTATAATCAACTGGCTGGTGCGTTCCACAATGCCAAAATGCAAGGCTTGGCGGGCGCGCTCTATCCAATGGTGACCTTCAACGGGATCGAATGCCATAACGAATGGGAAATCACGTTTGAAGAAATTCACCGGAACGGCTCGATTGCCTATGCCATCTTTAACTACACGCGCTATACCGGCGATGAGACTTACTTGAAGACTAAGGGCATAGACGTTTTGACTGGAATTTCACGTTTCTGGGCGGACCGGGTTCACTTCTCACAACGGAATCAACAATACATGATTCACGGCGTCACCGGGCCAAACGAATACGAGAACAATGTCAATAACAACTGGTACACCAACTTCATGGCACGCTGGACGTTGGAATACACGTTGGCCAGCTTGAAGAAGGTCAGTGCTGATAAACGGGCGGAACTCAAGATCACAGATGATGAATTAGCTAAATGGCAAGACATTATCGATCGGATGTACTTCCCACATGATGACAAGTTGGGTATCTTCGTTCAACAGGATGGCTTCCTAGATAAGGACGTTCAGCCCGTCTCAGCTATTCCAGAAGATCAGCGGCCCATCAATCAGCACTGGTCATGGGATCACATTCTCCGGTCACCGTACATTAAGCAGGCGGATGTCTTGCAAGGCATCTACTACTTCATGGATCGGTTCACACCGGAAGAGAAGAAACGCAACTTTGATTTCTATGAACCATTAACGGTCCACGAATCGAGCTTGTCACCAGCCGTTCACGCCATTTTAGCCGCTGACCTGCATTATGAAGATAAAGCGGTCGAAATGTACGAACGGACTGCCCGGCTTGACTTGGATAACTACAACAATGACACGGTCGATGGGCTACACATCACGTCCATGACTGGCTCATGGTTGGCAATCGTGCAAGGCTTCGCTGGCATGCGTGTGACTGACGATACGTTAGCCTTCGCACCGTTTGTTCCAAAGGCTTGGACCCGTTATCAGTTCCACGTGAACTTCCGCGGTCGCTTGCTCAAAGTCGATGTTGACCAACAGGGGACGACCGTTGAATTGGTCAGCGGTAATCCATTGACCATCGAATTGAACGGCAAGACCGTCGAAGTCGCGAATACTGTCTCCACAAAATAATAACCTGCCTTGATTCACACCTGGCCGTAACTGGTGGGGATCAAGACTCAACCCTAGAATGATTCCAAGTTCATTCTAACCTACTCCTAGAGGGCCCGTATCGCATTGATGCGGGCTTTTTGGGCGTTTGGGAATTGGTGCAATTGTGGCGGTCTTACGGTGTGAGTACAAAAAAGTCGCTTCGAAATTCGAAACGACTTTTCTGTCTGGTGCTTTTCTACCTGATATTTTTCTGATTGTTCGTGCTTCACGATTTGGCTGCGATTAATCTGGCTGGATTGGCGCGCACGTGTTGACTTTCATGGGTGATTGTAGCGCTATTCTCAAGCCCATCTAATCGCTATTTAAGCGGACTGTTCAGCCCGAGAACGTCCATTTCGTAGATACGGACGGCAGTATCGGCCACTTGGGTCGGTTTGTCGACCACGATGCGAACGTAGCGGGCGGTCGTTGCGGCAAAGGTATTCAGACTCGTGGCTTTCGTGTTGTCGTACGTGCGGGCAACATCTTTGAAGTTCTTGCCATCGGTGCTGACTTGAATCGTCCACGCTTTGGTATTCATATCCGCGCTTTCACCACCCGCCTTGGCATGAGCAAGTTTGACCGCGCTGACGGTGGCTTGGTGGCCTAAATCAAGCGTTAACGTGTGCGGAGCCTTACCAGTGGCACACCACTTGGTACTGAGCTTGCCATCAACAGCCATCTTGGGCGCTTCACTGCTGTTGGTGTAACCCGAAGCACTCGTCTTCGCATTCTTCGATAGCACCGTCAGCGTACCTTTGGCCTTAGGCGTGATCGTAATCAACTTCTTCATCGTCACGGAACGCTGCCCATCCTTGTTCTTCGCAGTCAAGGTAACGTTATAGGTGCCAGCCTTAGCGTACGTGACCGTTGGGTTCTTAGCGGTGCTGCTAGTTTGCTTGGCACCGGCAAATTGCCACTTAAAGCTAGTTGCATTTTTCGATGACGTATTCGTAAACTTGATGGTACTTCCAGGACTAGCTAAGGTCCGGTCGACAGTAAACGCCGCTTTAGGCTTGCGGTTATCGGGCCATTTCAACGTGGTTACTTTGGAGGCCGAGCCACGTTGGTTCCAAATGTCGACTGGGACGACCATCAAATCGGTTTCATTTTGCTGCCCAGTCCGCTCGAGGGCGTTGAGGTAGAAATTAGTCGTATCGGTTGCGCCGAGAAATGAGCGTGAGCCATTCTGGTTTTGTTGATAGATTTCATAGTGATCCAAATGCTTAGTTGACGCGGCTTGCCAGCTCAAGTTCACGCCAGCATACTTGCCTTCTTCATCAAAGACGCGGTTGTCGATAGCGACGGACTTGACGGCCGTTGGACTGGCTTGCGGTTTGCCCGTGATTGCCAAACGGCCCAATTGTGCGCGATAACTGGTATCCGACTTGCTCGTCGTTAAGCTTAGACTGATTGATTTCACGGTTTTCTTAGCAAGCCCACTGACGTCGTAATCGATAGTTTGCCACTTAGCGCTGAGGGCCTGGTTACCCTTGATCGTCTTCTTGCGGCCATTTTTTAACGTGACCACTAAGTCTAATTGGGTCTTATCTGTAGCTTTCGCGGCGACTTTGACTTGGGTATTAGCGGTAAACGGAATATCAGTCGTATACAGCTTGATGGTGCTGGTCTTATTCTTGCGCATCTGACCGGACAACTGGAGATCGTTGCCACCGTCATAGGCGTCGGTGTAATCGAAAGCGGCTTTTAAGTCGTTGCCACTGGGATTGTCGATCATCCAGCGGTAAGTCGGGTTGATGGCCTGCAGGGCGCGGTTATTCCAATCGCGCAGTGAGACCTTACGCCCCTTGATAAAGTAGTTATAGCCATTCCCTAAGCTGAAGTTAGTGACGAATGGTTGTTTCGTAATGGCGCTTTTCTCCACGGCA
This sequence comes from Lactiplantibacillus plantarum EGD-AQ4, assembly GCF_000463075.2. Taxonomy (GTDB): domain Bacteria; phylum Bacillota; class Bacilli; order Lactobacillales; family Lactobacillaceae; genus Lactiplantibacillus; species Lactiplantibacillus plantarum_A. The sequence continues at coordinate 8,332 of NZ_AVAQ01000051.1, read as the reverse complement.
TAGGTGGAAACACCGGGCCATTGACTCGACGTCTTAGACGGAACGCTACGTGATGGATCGCTATGACTATTTACCCATAGCGTTTCTTCCTTAGATTGGAATTCATCGGGCGTTTCAGATGAGGTATAAGTCCAATTAGGCGCGTAAAGGCCGAGCGACGTGTAAGGAACGTTGTGCTGGTTGGCAAATAGATCCCAGCGGACGGGTGTCGAGGTACCATCCGCTTGAACGTCAATGCCGGCAAATAGGTTATAAGGGTTGAGCCCCAGCTTTTCAGCCCGGTCCCGCGACTTTTTGAGCAAGTCCTGGCTCGCTAACCGTTTCTTCGTCCACCAGAAGTTCAGAAACATGGAATCCGCGACTGGCTTCATGTTGGCGTCGACGAGGTAGGACTGGTTTTCCTTAGTAAGCGCATTTTGCCAATCCATTTTACCGTCCTTGGTCATCGAGTCGTACCACATCAGGTCGAACTTGCTACCGGCCTTTTGCTTATATTCCTTGATCAATTGTTGCATGAGCTGCGCGTGCTTTTTGGTCAGTCCGGTCTTCGTCGTAGCCTGACTGTTCTTGCCACTAGCGGCGGAGTCAAAACTCTTCACTTCGGGGTCGGTCTCTTGATTAATGAACCAGCCGTCAAAGCCATAAGCCTTAGCAACCGCTACCAATTTATCAGCCATTGGAAAATGACCGTCCTTATCTTGTTTCAAGAAGTCATTGAGCCATTTGAGCTTACCGCCACTAACGACCTGCGGGAAGAAAACGGTTCCAAGAACGGGCACACCATTTTTATGAGCGGCGTCAATGACATCGGCCGTGGGTGGCACGATCAAGCCTTCCCCCGCTGAGCCGCCCCAGTAGACGAGTTGATCAATATATTGCCAATTGGAGAAGACGTTGGCGTCAAACGTGTTGATCCCGCGGGGCGCATTTCCACTGGTCGACGCGTTCATAATCGATAACGCGACGACTTTCATTTTAGGGTCCTGGGTCTTGTTGACGGTCGGGAGCTGCCACTTGTCGATCCGCTTGGCCAGTGGCACGGTCGCAACATTGTATTTGGCCTGCTTATCCTTACTAAACTGCCACTTTAGCAGCTGATTGGGAAACCAGTACGGCGCTTCCGGCTGATTATCCATTCCTTTATCCAGACTGGCTTCAGCGGTCTGTTTGTAGCTGACTTTGCCACTAGATTGCTGGCTTGAACATGCTGACAAGCTGAGCGCGGCTATTAGTAGGGCAAACGTACTCGCGATTTGGCGTTGCCGTCTTTTTCTCATGATACTGTTCCTCCCTTGATTAAATCTGAGTTACCTGGCGAAGACGACCATGGTCATGTGGACTGACGATTGAAAGCACCCGATAATGGCGATAAACGGTAAATAACTAGCAGTTTCGAGGTGGCTGTCAATCGTCTTGCTGAGTCGTAATGGCCTTGGTAAAGTCCGGTCACACGACTAAGGTCATCTATACATTACTGGTATGTATGATATATAATTTTTTCAGTAAAAGGTATCGACAAATTAAAGGGATTAAGGGACAAAATAAACTAATTGATGACTGAAATGGCGCCAGTTTTAGATGGTTTATTTGAATTTACGCTCACATGCCGGGTTGATTAGGGCGGGACTGAATCATGAAAAGGCGTATGAAAGCGTTATCGATGTTGCTTTTTTTGGATTGATTGAAGTCGTGTAGTATAATGACCTACCAGGAAGGTGATTAGTTATTAAATATAAAGTTGATAATGGTGAGTACCCGACTGGTAAGGACGCTGTCGATCCCAAACGAGTCAAATATCTGAAGTTAATTAGTAAGTTAGCAACCTTTACTTGTATTGCGATGTACGTGTCGTATATTCCGCAAATTATTGATAATTTTACTGGTAATCCAGTATCGCCGCTACAACCCCTTGTCGCAATGATCAATGGGATGTTATGGACGGGGTATGGCTGGTTCAAGACGTATAAAGACTGGCCAGTCATCATCTCGAATGTCCCCGGGGTTATCTTTGGTTTCATCACCGTTTTAACCGTATATGTTCATTAACCGTAACCAAAAATAGATGATAACAATCAACCGACAGCATGCGCTGTTGGTTGGTATAGCGAATAAATTCCGCCATTCTGTCGTAACATTGCCAACAGAATGGCGGAATTTATTATGAATCGGGATTCAAACGTGCGATTCTTAAGCTCAAAAACAGCCAGCTGAGACCCGCTGGAAACAAGGCGAGTTGGTGTAAAACGGCTGCTTTGTCAACGTCCTACACCGACTTCCAGGCATTCTGGTCAATGATGAACGACTTGAATGAAGATAAATCGTCTGATGCCGAGTACGCTAGATTAGCTTTTACAACCGGCCACAATCGTCATGTAAGGTTCAACAAAATAGGACCCGGAATCAATCAACCATGATTGGTTCTGGGTCCTATTAGTCGTTTAGAAATACATTCGTGTCACAATGAATCGCGCAAGCAACAGCGACGGGCTTTGATTTCGAGCTTAATGCTGGTCTAACGCGACTTGAGCTAATAATAAGCCACCGGCAATACCGGAGTTGTTCCCAAGTCCGGCGGGAACGATGTAGTCGTCGAGTGCCGGCACTTCTTCATAGCCGTTCAAATAAGCCGCAAACTTTTCGCGAATCATTGGGAAGAGTTGTCGTTGATTCATGACGCCACCATTTAAAATGATTTTGTCCGGGGCAAACGCAACGGTCAGATTGACGCAAGCTTGCGCGATATAGTCCGCAATGATTGGCCAGACTGGATCATCGACTGGAATATCCCTAGCAGCCATCCCGGTCCGTTTACCGACAGCGGGGCCAGCAGCTAGGCCTTCCAGACAGATGTCGTGGTATGGGCAACTGGATTTGAAGTCGTCGCCAGGGAGCCGATTGAGCCGCATGTGGCCGAGCTCAGTGTGGGTCCGACCGTTGAAAATCTGATTGTGGCTAATAACACCCGCACCAACGCCGGTCCCAATCGTCATGTAAATACTGTTCGGAACGTCCTTGGCAATCCCAATCATCGCTTCACCATAGGCGGCTTCGTTGACATCAGTCGTCCAGTAGAATGGCATATCAAACTGCTGCTTCAAATGACCGAGAAAGTCATAGTCGCCCCAGCCTGGCTTAGGCGTGGTCGTGATGTAGCCGTATTTTGGATCTTCTGGATTAACGCCGATTGGCCCGAATGACCCGATCCCAATAGCCGCTACCGGATGGGCTGTAAAGTAATCATCGACTGCCGCCATGGTTTCAGCTGGGGTGGTCGTCGGAATTGAAATTCGGTCACTAACTTGTCCTTGTTCATCGCCAATCGCACAAACAAATTTTGTGCCACCAGCTTCAATTGCACCTAAAAGCATCGTGTGCCTCCTGTGGATAAAAATATAGTTTTATTAATAAATAGTATATGCTTATTTAAACGCTTTGTTAACGATTACATTGAGATTGCCGAACGCCTAGCTCACCGTCGAAAACCGGGTGTCAAACTGCCACTTATAAATTAACCGCGGCGGTCGCATCCGCTGCCGGTTCCGTCAATGCAATCAATTGTTCGCCCGCCTGAACGTCGGTGGCATTTAACCGCTCAACGTTAGCGTAACTAGTCGTATTGGTCACCACGATCATGACGGTTGGATCATAGTTGGCGGCTTTCAAAGCGGCCACGTCAAAGGTACCGAGTAAGTCACCTTGATGAACGGTATCGCCCTTTTGAACGTTGGCCGTAAAATGTTCGCCCTTCAAGTTGACCGTATCTAATCCTAAATGAATCAGGATTTCCGCACCGGCAGTCGTTTTGATGCCGTACGCATGATGGCTGTCGTAGGTGACTGTGATGGTACCGTCAGCTGGCGCTAAAACTCGATCAGCGCTGGGGACGATAGCCGCACCGCTACCCATGATTTCAGCTGAAAAGACTTGGTCGTTGACTTGGCTCAAAGGTTCGCTGGTCCCAGTAACGGGCGCGACGAGAATTTCATCATTGACGTTGATCGGTGCCTTCGGTGTTTCAGGTTGTTGAACTTGGTCGCGGTCATCGCCGAGGGTTCGTTTTGCGTAAATGAAGGTGGGAACGAAGGCCACGACGAATGAAATGACGCCACTAAGCAGGAAGATTGGAATCGACTTGGATGCGATTGAAATAAAACCAATCACGGAAGCCGCACCCATCGCGACGGACAGCACGTGAAACAGGCCTAAAATCGCGGAGGCAATTCCGGAAGCAATTGCCGCAAAGACGAATGGATATTTCATCTTCAAGTTGACCCCGAAGATGGCTGGTTCCGTAATTCCGAGTAACGCTGAGATCCCGGCCGAAGAAGTCAGGGCTTTTTGTTTTTGACTCTTAGTCGCAAAGAAAATGGCTAAAGTGGCGGCACCTTGCCCGATGTTGGCCATTGAAGCGACTGGGAAGATAAAGGAACCACCGGTCTTGGCAACGTTGGCTAACAACTGCGTTTCGATCGCTGGGAAGGTTTGGTGAAGACCGGTAATCACAATGGCAGAATAGAGTAAGCCGAAGATCCCCATCCCAATCCAGCCGGTGCTGTTATACAGCCCAACCAAGCCGTTGGTTAACGCGTCACTGACCGTCCGTAAGACTGGTCCGACAATGGTAAACGTCAGAAAACCAGTAATCACGATTGAAAGCATCGGTGTGAAGGTGAAGTCAAAAGCCCCTTTGATATGCTTATGGAAGAATTTTTCAAGGGTGGCTAGAATGAAAGCGACCCCTAAGACTGGTAGCACTTGGCCTTGATAACCGGCCTGGGCAACGTTGAGGCCGAAGATGTTCCAGTAAGTCATCTTACCGGCCGCCATGGTGGCAGCAACCGCGTTACCATTCACGAGTGATGGTAAGACCATGATCATCCCCATTGTTGCCCCCAAATACGGCGTCCCACCGAAGCGTTTGGTTGCTGAAAAGCCTAAGAGAATTGGTAGGAAGGTGAACGGGGCACTAGCCATCGCGTTGACCATTTCAGCGATGCCTTTCAACCCTGGATAGACTTCAACTACGGATTTGGCCATGAAAAGATGTTCGGCGGTCAGCACGTTGTTGAGCGCCATTAAAAGCCCACCGGCAACTAATGCGGGCACGATTGGAATGAAAATATCTGATAAGACTTTTAGAAAGTCCATCAATGGATTGCGTTTTTTACCAGCGGCCGCGACTGCCTTAATATCATCAGGAGTCGCTTCCTTGAGGCCGGTCTTGGCGATGAGGGCATCGTAGACTTTGTCGACATCGCCGGGGCCGATAATGATTTGGTATTGGCCGTTGGTTTCGAAGGTTCCCTTAACGTCTGCATCATTGTCTAGGGCAGTCTGATCGATTTTAGATTCATCCTTGATGACTAAACGGAGACGCGTCGCACAATGGGCGGCCGCCTGAATATTGGTCTTGCCGATGGCCTTAAGGACGCGATCTGCAACTTCTTGATGATTCATGATGGTTCACTCCCTGGTATCGAAATTTTGAGTTTAAGTTAGTTTTGCAAGCGCTTTACAAATCCAATCATAACAAGTTCTAGTTTTATGTCAAGCGTTTGATATAAAATAATTTAGCTTTTAAATTAAGTTATAAGCGTCAAATGTGAAAATTAATCACAAAAAATGTCATACGTTTGACATAATGATGAAAGCGGTTTTATAATGGAGTCACTTAATTCAAACGATAAAAGGAGCTCAATCGGCATGCAATGGAATCGTAAAATGCGTTATACCCCCTATAATCAGTGGCCAGCGACTAAATTACCGCAACTGGCGGTACAAGCTCGGCAATCCAAGTGGCGGATGCAGCACCACATTCAACCCGTATCCGGTCTGTTAAATGATCCCAATGGCTTTTCATATTTTAATGGGCAGTGGCACTTGTTCTATCAAAGTTTTCCATTCGGGCCCGTCCATGGTTTGAAATCTTGGCAGCACGTGACTTCCGACAACCTAGTCGACTGGCACGATGAAGGCCTGGCGATTGCACCAGATACGCCGTATGACTCACACGGCGCCTATACGGGGACGGCGCTGCCCGTTGGTGACCGTTTATTCATTATGTATACCGGCAATGTCCGCACCGCTGACTGGCAACGTGAAGCGTACCAGATTGGCGCGTGGATGACGGCGGACAACCAAATCCATAAATTAGACCAACCGCTGATTCCCCACGCACCAGCGGGATACACCAGCTCATTTCGAGACCCTGACCTCGTCAAGACTGACCACGGTTACTACGCGTTAATCGGCGCACAAACAACGGACGAGCAGGGCGCGCTCTTGGTTTATTATTCAGAAGATCTTTCAAAATGGGACTGTCGCGGCGCAGTCAACGTTCCTGAAGCGGCGCGTGGATATATGATTGAATGCCCGAACGTCGTGTGGATCGATCAACAACCCGTCTTACTATTCTGCCCACAAGGCTTGTCGCAGCAGACCTTAGCTTATCAGAATATTTATCCAAACACGTATTTCGTCGCTGAAGGATTTGATTTAGACCAGGCCAAATTAACTGGTACGAAAACCTTACACCAGCTAGATGAAGGCTTTGATGTTTACGCGACGCAGGCCATCAACGCAGCAGATGGCCGAGCTTTAGCCGTCAGTTGGATTGGTCTACCAGAAGTGGCATATCCAACTGATCAGGAGAACTGGGCCCACTGCTTGAGTTTCGTGAAAGAATTGACCTTGAAAGACGGCCACCTTTACCAGAATCCAGTGGCAGAAGTTGATCAATTACGCACGACAGACCAACCACTGATACTGGACCCTCAGAATACGGCGACGGTCGCTGATTTGGACGGTAGCTTTGAGCTCCTGATGACAGTTGCGGCCGACGAAACGAGTACGGTGCGCGTGGCGGATGCCCACAATCGGGGCGCACTGATCGTCACCGTTGATGCACAAGCAGGCCAAGTCGTCATTGACCGCAGTCAGACGGGACACCCGTTTGCAGAAGATTACGGTCAGACTCGGACTGCTCAAGTAAAGCCGCACACGGCAATCAACATTCGGCTCATGATAGATGTATCGGTCTTTGAATGCTATATTGATAATGGTTATTCTGTGATGACCGGACGCTTTTTCTTAGCGGACACACCAACGCAACTGAACGTGCAAACAAATTCGGCAGCGGTCACTGGTAAAGTCTGGAAATGGCGCCAATCAGAGCATATTGGAGCGAATGAATATGAAGCCAAAATTAAATGATGTGGCTAAGCTGGCCGGTGTCTCACCGACCACGGTGTCACGCGTGATCAACAATCACGGCTATTTAAGTGAACAAACCAAAGAAAAAGTCTTCGCAGCGATGCGTGAGTTGCATTATCAACCGAACAACATGGCGCGGTCTTTGCAGGGGAAGAACACGCAATTGATCGGTGTGATTTTCTCAGATATCAGCAATCCGTTTTTCGGTGAGCTTGTGTCACGGATCGAAAAAATCCTGTTTGCGAAGAACTATAAGGTGATTTTATGCAATAGTGCCGATGACCCGCAAAAGGAACGCGACTACCTGCAAATGCTGATGGCCAATCAGGTGGACGGCATCATTGCCGGTGCCCATAATTTAGGCATCGAAGAATATCAACAGTACGGGCTGCCAATTATTTCATTTGACCGCTACCTATCCGACAACATTCCTATCGTGAGTTCGGATAATTACCATGGTGGCTGGTTAGCTGCCCAAACGCTACATCAGGCTGGTTCGGAAAACATCGCGATTTTTACCGGTCAATCTCACGCGGGTTCGCCGACAAATGGCCGCCGGGAAGGCTATGAAGCCTATTTAGCGGCGGAAAAATTGACGCCACACGTTCACGAATTACCGTTTGAATTATCACCAGCCTTAAAAATGATGGAAATTAAAACGATCATGTCCCAGCAAAACTACGACGGTATCTTCTGTAGTGATGATTTGACCGCCTTATTGACGATCAACGTCGCCCACCAACTCTCGATTCGAGTGCCAGAAGAACTGCGCGTCGTCGGCTACGATGGCACCGCCTTGATACGCAACTATCACCCAGAATTAACGACGATTGAGCAACCGTTAACGGATATCAGCACGCTGCTCGTATCCCTGCTATTACAGCGAATCGCGGATGCTGATTGTCAGTTGGAGTCAAAATACACGTTACCGGTCAAGTTGAGTAAGGGCATTACCGCCTGATACGTGCTGGTTATTCTTTAGCAGTAAAGATGAGTAAATCATGGCATTTTCTAAGTTCAAGTGCTGCCAGCTAGGAACCGCTGGAAACAGTGCGAGTTAGCGTAAACTTTCTGTTGTAGCTGCGTCCTATTCCGGCTTCCAGGCATTTCTGACAACGCT
>NZ_AVAQ01000050.1 GCF_000463075.2 Lactiplantibacillus plantarum EGD-AQ4 | reverse complement strand
CTAGGACGCAGCTATCACAGAAAGTTTACGCTAACTCGCACCGTTTCCAGCGGGCCTCAGCTGGCAGCTCTTGAACTTAGAAAATAACATGATTTAATCATGATTCATGGCAAACTACTTAGGACAATACGTAAATCTAGCTAAAAACCGCCTGAACAAGTTCAAGGTCGGCTTGTTCAGGCGGTTAGTCGTTATCTAATAAAGTGATGATTATTTATGCCATAAATACTTAGCGTCGAAGTCATTATCGAATGAAGATAAGATCTTAGGGCCATCATCCGTGACAACTAAGGTGTGTTCGTATTGGCAACTCAAGCTGCCGTCTAACGTCCGAACGGTCCAGCCGTCATCGGCAGTTTCGCCAGAGCGCCAGTCGCCGATGTTGACCATGGGTTCGATCGTAATGGTCATGCCGGCTTTCAAGCGGGTGCCGTGACCTGCTTCGCCATAGTGAGGAACGTCGGGCTTTTCGTGCATCGTCGGTCCAATGCCATGGCCGATGTATTCGCGAACGACACCGTAACCCATTTCGTTTTCAGCGTAGTTTTGAATTGCCCAACCAATATCACCGATACGGTTGCCGACAACGGCTTGGTCGATGCCCAGGTATAGCGCTTTGTGGGTCACTTCCATTAATTTCTTAACTTCTGGTGCAGGGGTCCCGGCAACGAAGGCGTGGCAAGAGTCACTGAGGTAACCGTGGTAGTTAATGACCGTATCGACCTTTAGTAAGTCACCGTCCTTAACTAAGATGTCCTTACTTGGGCAGCCATGGCAAATCATGTCGTTGACGCTGACACAAGTTGAGTATTTGTAGCCTTCAAAGTTAAGTTCACCAGGGGTCGCATCGTGCGCAGTGATGTATTCATAAGCAAAGTGATCGACATCCCAAGTCGTAATACCTGGTTTGATGTAATCTTCAAGGGCGTGGAACAAGCCCACCATAATGTCACCGGCAGCTTGCATCCCTTGGATTTCACGATCTGATTTAAGCGTAATCATGAGGTTCCTCCAAAAAATTAATTATATTGTAAAGCTAAAAGATTGTTCTCCTCCAGTATACTGCAAGCGAGGTGGTCCGACAAAAGCCATTGTCCGCACTTGCTGATGATAACGCTTCCGGAAACTCGACGCTAAAAAAAGCGAAAAAAATCGCCACGCCAAAAAAGCCAAATTGGCGGGACGGAAACGGATTGATTGCGAACAATCTAATATAAAAATGGAATTTTTCTCTTTTCATCGGCTGAGATAATGATACAATATATTGTGTTGTTTCGAACGGAAACACTACATGTAGTAGTGTGACGTGGCTGGTTGGCCAACTAGACACCTACAACCGCATATGATGAACGGAAAGAGGAGCATGATTTTGAGTAATTATTTTAAATTCTTATCACACCAACTGAAGGGTTGGCCACAACAGAACTACTACTTATTCTATTTTAGCTTAGGGTGTCAAGTGATGACTTTGGTCAGTGCCCCAATCACAGCATTGTCTATTCTAACATTTATTGGGACAACTTTGGGTGTTCTTTGTGTGTTAGCCATTAACGCCGCCAAATCAGTCAATGGACTATTGGGTGTTATTTCGGCAGCTTGCTTCATCGTGGTTGGTTTTTCAGCCAAAAACTACTTAAGTATCGGCGAACAATTAGCCTACGTTGTGACGCTCGATATTCCAGTGTTACTGAGTGCTAACTGGAACGTGAACATGGTATCCAAGATTCGAAAATTCACTGGTAAGACCTGGGTCGTCGCAATTGTTGCAACCCTCGTCGTTTACGCCGTTTCTGGTTACCTCATTGGTGCGCTGACTGACGATCCGCGGCCGTGGGTCGATGCCATCAGTTTCGCCATTTGTTTGACGGCAGGGGTCATCTGCTTCCTCCGTTACAACAACCAGTACTTCTGGTGGATTGCCTCTGGGTTAGCTCAGATGGTACTCTGGTTCATTTCATTCCGTCAAGGTTCCGCAACGTTGGCAATGTTTATCAACAGCTCAATTTATTTGATCAACGATATCTTAGCCTTCACGGTCTCACCTTGGTACAACAAGCATGAACGGGCTCGTTTGATGGCCGAAGAACAAGCGGCTAGTGATGCGGCTAACGTGGACGCCACTCATAATCAAGCATTCGAATTAAATCATTAATTAGATAAGTGTGAAGCACGACTGGCTAGGCTGGTCGTGCTTTTTTCGTCGCACAAAATCGGATATTACCGTGAATCGTATTTTATTTCGCACCTCGAATAGCGCACAGCTTGAATTCGAACGACTAGCGGTCGAAAGCTGGTTACGTTCCGTTGCTGCAAAATAAGCGCTTTAATCAATTTAAAAGTCCTCCAAATTTGCACAGCCAAAAACGCCTCCCAGTGGCGACAAGTGTCAGACGATGACTAGTCATTGCTGGGAGACGTTCATTTTCAAATTGAGTGATTTATTGTAAGTGGGTACTATTTACTTACCACTAGTTGACGGGCCTGAATCAAGCTGCTTAACCAGCGACCTAGTGGCGTTTTGAAGAGCAGAACCAGGAGGAACACAATTAGCCAAGCAGTATAACCAATGATTTTACTTATCTTGGTCAGAATGCTTGAACTGTATCGAATTGTGAGCACATTTCGTCCTCGATGCTGGTGGACGTTGATATTGCCGACCCAGTGGCGTGTGAGCTGCGTTGTCGATAAGGGTTGACCATTCAGTGTTAGGATCGACCGCTGATAAGCAACGACGGGAACAGCTCGTGACCTAGCCGTCTTAGCGTGCCAAGTTAGTTGAATACCCCCTCGAACGACGCGGTAGCGGAAGTTGTGCTGTTGTTCCGAGAAGTTCTGGCGATATTCGCGGTAGACGACTTTGTAAGTTTCAGGGTCAGTCGAGATTTTTTTGGAAACGGGCACATAATCTGGAACTGTACGATCGGCTGCCTTAATTAGCTGCCCAAGGTTCCGGGTATGGAATGCCGGTTGTAATTTATCGATGGTCTGCAGCTTAGTGTGGACATTTTGAGGGTACGTTTGGATGCCTTGAGCGAACGATGTGTCAGGTTTCATGTTCGTGTGAACGCTCCGAGCGACATTTTGCGTACAGAGGCTAAGTGATAAGACACTCAGTAAGACGCCGGCCGAGCGCAATCCTTGCTGGAGACTGAGATTATTCGTATGTTGCGCTGCTTCATCATAGATTAAAGCGGCTGATAACAACATGAACGGTGTGGCGATTAACGTAATCCGACCAGGCATTTGCAGGAATGACTGCAAGAAAGGCATCGATTGCTGCACGAGGTCCCAAGGAAACAGACTGGTACTCAGAATAAGATATGTGACAGTAACGCCAGCCAACATCTTGGTAAAGGGCAAAAGATGTGACCAGAATAGTAATAACCCCGTTATCAGGGCATATGCAATAATTGTTGAGATAATGTCACTGCTAGAGTAGACGCTCGTATAAATCGGTTGGAGTATCCGGCTCGCGTGGTCCATGAGATTCATTCCTACCGGTGCAATCAGCAGGTTGCTATGGTAGACCTCTAACATGGGAATTAAGGCATTCAAACTAAGAACTAGCGCCAATAGTACGCCCGCTAGAAAGTTGAGACTGCTGAGTAGCTTCTCTCGTGACTGCCACAACCCGTGAATGAAAAAGGGAACAAGGAATGGCAAAAACAATCCGATAGTTAGAATCTGAAATTGGCCCATAATACCGACGAATAAGCCCAGCTTCATCATTTTGGCAAGTGTCCAGTCACCATGATACAAGTCCAAAATGGGGCCGATAAAGATTGGCAGTAACGCGACGGCTAATGAGCGCCACATGATTCCAAACAAGAAGCCGTAAACAGCGCTGGAGCTAAGAAAAATGACACCTAAAGCAATTGCCAATTTTCGTGACAACCGTAATTTTAGCGCCGCTTTGTACATAAAGTAGCCGCATAGAAAATAAACGATAAATAAGGAAATGATTTGGAAACGGAACCAATTACCAACCAACAACAGTAGGATGCCACAGAGCACGGCCACTAGTGGGCTGTAAAGACTGTTGACGATGCGGCCAGCCTGTTGAAAAGTGTAAAGGTTCATAAAACTAAAATTATGATTTTTAAGTTGCATCGTCGCTTCATAGATTCGGCTGTATTGAAATGGCCCGTCGACACCATATAGTGCCTGGTGATTGAGAAAGAGCGGACTGATCATAAGTAGGGTTGCTAGCCCAATGACAGCGATGGCGACTCTATTCTTGCGCATAGGTGAAGAAACATCCCTTCAATGAAATCAGATTTATGGTTCTGTGCAATCGGCGCGTCTAATTGCGCTGATTGTGGACTCTAAAACGCTTACTAGGTCATGTTGAAATGACCAATACGGTTAACTATAGCAGAGTTGTACACCGAGAACCACTGGTTTATTAATTCATCATGAGATTCTTATGTGACTGTCATAACTATTCATGGTACTAAACGGGATGATAGTAACGAATTGCCCGGTGGAAGGATTTTTACTAATGACATGTACAGTCAAGCTGATTCAGGAGCTATTCTGTTGATTGAAGCTTATTTGTCAGCGAAAAAAAGAAATTATTGCTAGCGATTGACAACTTGTCTAAACAAGTTTATATTCTTGAGTGAAAGCGATAACAAAGTGAGGTGTTGGCCGTGAACAAAGCGGCGCTAGTGTATCAAGATCTGTTACAGAAAATTGACGCGGAAGTTTATCCAATTGGCAGTTATTTGCCTAGCGAACATCAGTTGTGCGAATTATATGGCATCTCCCGTGAGACTGGTCGCAAAGCGTTAGCGACCTTGGCCGACGATGGCTATATCCAGAAGATTCGGGGGAAAGGGTCCATTGTGATTGAGCACCGCCAATATGAATTTCCGGTTTCGGGAATCGTCAGTTATAAGGAATTAGCCGTGAAGTTACACATTAAGACGGAGAATGTGGTTTACGATTATCAACCGGACGCCCTATTGCCGGTAGCTGATTTTACGTCGTTAGGCACGGAATTGACTGAAGCACCCGTCACGGCGATCAAGCGCGTGCGGGTCATCAATGGGGAACCAGCCATTATTGATAAGGATTATATTTTGAAGTCAGTCGTTCCGGACGTTCCCAAACGGGCGGCTGAGGAGTCGTTGTACGCCTACTTTGAAGACCAATTGGGATTGACGATAGGGTATGCGACGAAGGAAATTACGATGGCTCCAGCTACTGAGGAAGACCGTGAACACTTAGCGTTGAACAAAGGTGCTTATGTGGCGATCGTCCGCAGTGTGACGAGCTTAACGGATGCGCGGGCGTTCCAGTACACGGAATCCCGTCACCGGGCCGACCGGTTCAGCTTTCGGGATTTTGCTCGCCGGACCAAGAAATAACCTAGCATGAGAGGATTGCAGAATGAAATTATCAGAACAAGTGATTTATCAGATTTACCCGAAATCATTTTACGATAGCAACGGTGACGGGATTGGGGATTTGCAGGGGGTTATTCAGAAGATTGACTATCTCAAGCAATTGAATGTCGACATGATTTGGTTCAATCCATTTTTCGTATCACCCCAAAATGATAACGGTTACGACATCGCTGATTACTATCACATTGACCCGATGTTTGGGACGATGGCTGATTTCGAAGAACTCGTCGCGAAGCTGAAAGCTAATGGCATCGGTGTCATGCTCGACATGGTGCTCAATCACACTTCCACCGCGCATGAGTGGTTCCAAAAGGCGTTAGCAGGTGATGAACACTATCAAAAATTTTATTATTTGCGGCCGCCAAAGCCGGATGGCCAACTCCCGACTAATTGGGAATCGAAGTTTGGTGGGCCAGCCTGGGCGCCCTTTGGGGATACCGGAAAATATTACTTGCACTTATATGATCCGACCCAGGCAGACCTGGACTGGCATAACCCGGATGTTCGCCAAGCATGTGCCGATGTCGTCAACTTTTGGCGGCGCAAAGGGGTTCAGGGCTTCCGCTTCGATGTCATCAACGTCACGGGTAAGGCCGAACAGTTAGTTGACGCTCCTAAAGGTGTCCCAAGTAAGACGTTGTATACCGATACGCCAATCGTTCATGACTATCTCAAGGAACTGAACGCGGCGAGCTTCGGTCAAGACCCAGATAGTGTGACGGTTGGTGAAATGTCGTCGACGACCGTTGAAAATAGCGTTGGCTATACCAATCCGGCCAATCATGAATTATCGATGGTCTTTAACTTTCACCATCTCAAGACGGATTATGTAGATGGCCGCAAATGGTCACGGATGGCCTTTGATTTTCCACGGTTGAAGCAATTATTAGATAGCTGGGCGAGTGGCATGGCCGCTGGTGGCGGTTGGCAAGCGCTCTTCTGGAACAATCATGACCAACCGCGGGCCCTGAACCGATTTGGGAATGTCGGCCAGTATCGTGAAAAATCCGCTGAAATGTTGGCGACCGTCATTCATCTGCTGCGGGGGACGCCCTTCATCTACATGGGTGAAGAATTAGGGATGACCGACCCGGACTACGATAACATGGCGGATTACGTGGACGTTGAAGCGCTCAATGCGTATCGGGCCCTGATTCGAAGCGGATATAGTCACCACGATGCCTTTACGATCGTTAAGACGAAGGCGCGCGACAATTCACGGACACCGATGCAGTGGGATGACAGCGCCCAGGCTGGTTTTACGACTGGCCGGCCGTGGTTGGCCCCGACCAATCAGGCGACGATTAATGTCAACAACGAATTGGCGCACGGTGAAATCTTCAAGTATTATCAACAACTCATCAAATTGCGCAAGACGATGCCGATTATTGCAGACGGCGGCTATCAATCTTGGCGGTTAGATGATCCACAAGTCTTTGGCTATTGGCGGACGTATCACCAACAGAAATTGCTCGTTTTGACGAATTTTTACGAGCAACCGACCACGGTCACGTTGCCGGATGAAATGGTGGGCGCACACGTCTTATTGTCAAATTACGACGATGTCCATGTGACGTCGCAGTTGACGATGCAACCGTATCAAGCCGTTGCATTGTTGTTAGGTTAAGAATGGAGGAATGGGTATGGCAAAGGAACAAACAGTAAAAATATTAGCGCCAGTCAGTGGGGATGTCATGACGCTCGATACCGTCAAGGATCCGGTCTTTTCAGCAGGAATGATGGGCTTAGGATTTGGCGTGCAACCAACAAGCGGTCAAGTAGTGGCACCGGTCAGTGGTAAGGTCACGATGGTCGCCGAGACGAAGCATGCGATTGGCTTTACGACCCCTGACGATCATCTGGAAGTATTGGTGCACTTGGGCATTGATACGGTCGATTTAAAGGGTGCACCCTTTGACGTTCAGGTAGCCGTGGGTGATGACGTTCAAGCGGGTGATGTGATTGCCACGATGGATCTGGATGCGATCGTCGCCGCTAACCGTCAGACAACGGTCATTCTGGCCGTTACAAATTCTAGCGACAAACTCGAATTATTGGACGTGACGACTGGACAAAAAACGGCCGGTGACATGACGGCGACTGGGCGTTTGAACGCGAATACGTTTAATGCCAAACGTCAGAATCGGTTACCTAGGGCGGGCAAATATGATCAACTCGCCACGGACATCGTTGCCAATGTTGGAGGCGTCAACAATATCAATAGTCTGATTCACTGCATTACGCGGCTCCGGTTTTATCTGAAAGATGAGAGCAAAGCCAACGATGACGCGATTCGGAACTTAAAAGGCGTCATCGATGTCGCCAAGGCGAGCGGTCAGTATCAAGTCGTCATTGGTCCGGCGGTCACGGATGTTTACGATGCCGTTATCAAGCAAATTGGGCCGCACTTCTCCAACGATTCGGCGACTGCACAGGCGGTGGCTGAAACGGCGGCCGCTGCTAATCGGCCAACGACGGCTTGGGGCAAGGTCAAATGGGGCTTTAGCAATCTGATTGGGGTCATCACTGGTTCGATGATTCCGGTGATTGGACTGTTGGCTGCTTCTGGTATTTTAAAGGGAATCTTGGCGCTACTGACGACCTTCAAAGTTGTCAGCGCGACCGCGCCAACTTATGTGATTATTAATGCGATGGGCGATTCCGTCTTCTACTTTCTGCCAATTTTTGTCGGCTTCACAGCGGGTAAAAAGCTGGGTGCCGACCCTGTTATCATGGGAATCATCGGTGGGGTGCTCACGTATCCTGCGATTGTGACCATGGCGAGTGGCAAGGCGACTGGGACGCTACTAGGAATGGGCATCAATGCTGACTTCTTCGGATTACCCGTTCACGTTGCGTCGTACACGTATTCGATCTTCCCAATGATTGCGGGCGCTTGGTTAGCAAGCAAGCTCGAACCGTGGTTAAAACGGGTGATTCCAACGGTTTTACGAATGATTTTTGTGCCATTATTTGAAGTTGTGATTGTTTCTGGGGCCATTCTATTATTCCTCGGCCCGATCATTACGGTATTATCGACTGGTTTAGCCAACTTGATCGTCTGGATCTACAACTTGAGTCCCGCTATCTCTGGGCTCATTATCGGTGGCTTTTACCAAGTGTTGGTTATCTTTGGGTTGCACTGGGCCGTTATTCCGATTGTGGCGAACGATATTGCGACGACCGGCCACAGCTACTTGAATGCGATCGTTTCTGCGACGATGGTTGCCCAAGGTGGCGCGGTTCTAGCAATCGCATTGAAATCTAAACTAGCCAATATTCAAGAACTCGCCTGGCCCGCAACCATCTCAGCCTTTTGCGGTGTTACGGAACCCGCCATGTACGGGATTAACCTGAAATACGGTCGGGCCTTTATCACTGCCAGCATCGGTGCGGCGGTCGGTGGTTTCTTAACTGGGCTCCTGAACGTTAATATGTGGGGCTTTACCGGTTCACTGATTGGGTTCACGTCCTTCGTCAATCCTAAAGGCCTCGACTTCAGCTTATACGGCTTCTTGATTGCGTCCGCAGCTACCATCGTCGTCTCCTTTGCCTTAACTTGGATGTTCGGGTTCAAGGACGAAGACGTCAATGCCGTCAAAGTAGCGCCTAAGAAACGCCACTTGGGTGCAACTGCTTAAGCTGGCTTGTCATGAAGCAGGATTTGAGTGTGCGGATTTTCAGGTCAAAAGCAGCCAGCGGAGGACCGCTGGAAAATGGGGCGAATATACGTAAACCTGCAGCGATAGGGCCGTTCATCTGCTATTAGAATGGCTTCCCGACTGGAGGCGCGCATTCGCTGACGAACAGCAAACCAACTAACGAGCACGTTTTAACAAGCATTTCTCACTCGAGAAATGCTTGTTTTTTTAGAGAGAATCAATCAGCCGAGACCCCGCTGATGATTAGTCGACCGTACGAATCGGTGACAATAGTGCCAAGTGGTTGTGAAGGGGCGAATCGTGATGATAGACTTTGAGTGAATAATGCGAGTAGTCAACCCAAATAATGGGCAGTGAGGTCGGGACACAAGTCTTAAGAGGGGGGATAATCATCATGAAGAAGGCAGCAACAAGACGATTATTGGCGCCGGTTGCGGGGCGGGTCTTAGCTTTGGCTGACGTGCAAGACCCGGTCTTTGCGACTGCGACGATGGGACCGGGATTTGCGATTCAACCAACTGACGGGCGCGTCGTTGCACCAGTCAGCGGTCGGGTGACGGTCGTGGCTGCGACCAAGCACGCAGTTGGACTCGTGACGGCGAGTGGCTTAGAAGTGCTGGTGCACATGGGTATCGATACGGTCGAGTTGAATGGTGCGCCATTCGTTTGTCACGTGCAGGTCGGTGAGAAAATCCAGGCGGGGGAAGTGCTAGCCGAGATGGATCTGGCGGCGCTACAACGAGCGCAGAAGTTAGCGACGGTCATCGTCGTGGTGACGAACGGCCAAACCGTGTTGGATGACCTAATCGTCGCTGCGACGGACCAAATGGTGACAGCTAAAACTGCCGTGGCAACCGCGGTATTGGCGGTCACGCCGGCACCAGGAGCGCAAGCGGTGAGGCCGACACTGGCGGGGTCAGACGCGACACTAGAATCTGAATTCGAGTCTGAATCCAAATCTGAATCTGAATCCAAGTCCAGATCCAAATCCAAATCAAACGCAACGTCAAAATACGCTCCCCTCGCCACGGCAATTGTGACGAACGTCGGCGGCCCGGACAACATTAACAGTGTGATTCACTGTATCACGCGCTTGCGTTTTTACTTAAAGGACGAGCACCGTGCACAGGATGCCGTGATTGCTAATCTCGATGGGGTGATTGACATTGCCAAGGCGGGTGGTCAATACCAAGTGGTGATTGGGCCCGCAGTGAATGAGGTCTACGATGCCGTGATGGCTCAGTTAGGACCGGCATTTGCGGATGCGACGGCTGACACACCGACCGCTGCCACGACGCAGACGGCCGGTGCACCGACGGAAACTGACGCCCCAACTGGCTGGCTACCGCGACTGCGGCATGGCGTGAGTCAAGTGATTGGTGTGATGACCGCGGCCATGATTCCGGTGATTGGCATTCTGGCTGGGTCCGGGATTTTAAAGGGGATTTTGGCGGCCCTGACTGGGTTTCATGTGTTGACCGTGACGAGCGGGACTTATATGGTTCTGAACGCCGTCGCGGATGCGACCTTCTATTTTCTCCCAGTCGTGTTGGGCTTTACCGCCGCTAAGAAGTTGGGTTCTGACCCGATCGTACTGGCAATCGTGGGTGCAATTCTGATTTATCCGAGCTTAATGACCGCGGCAGGCCACGCCACGACGGCCCAAATCACGTTCTTCGGGGTTCCAACCCACCTAATGTCGTATGCGGCTTCGGTCTTTCCAATGATTGTCGCCGCGTGGCTCGGTGTATTTGTGGAACGTGGGCTTAAGCGCGTGATTCCCCTGTACCTGCGCAGTGTCTTTGTGCCCATTCTGGAAGCGTTGATCTTGTCAGTCATCGTTCTAGTGGTGATTGGCCCCCTGATTACGGTGATTAGTAAGGGGCTCGCGAGTGGCATTTTAGCGATTTACAACTTTAGTCCGGCCTTGTCGGGGCTCGTTATTGGTGGCCTGTATCAGACGATGGTTATCTTTGGCCTGCATTGGGGCATCATTCCCATCGTCATCAACGATATCGCGACGAATGGGCACAGCTACCTGAATGCAATTCTATCGATAACGATGGTCGCTCAGGGTGGTGCGGTGCTGGCCGTGTTCTTGAAGTCGAAGAATAAGCCGCTCAAGGAAATCTCGTTAGCAGCAGCCATCTCCGCGTTTTGCGGGGTGACGGAGCCGGCACTTTACGGCGTTAATTTGAAGTATAAACGGGTGTTCGTGGTCGCCAGCATCGCCAGCGGCTTAGGTGGCCTGTTGACGGGATTGTTGCACGTCAATAATTACGCGTTATCGGGTTCCTTGATTGGCTTTCCGGCCTTCATTACACCGGGCGTGGGCATTGGACCTAACTTCTATGGCTACTTGATCTCACACTATGGGACCCTGCTGATTGCGACGACCCTGGTTTATTTATTTGGCTTTTCTGACAAAAT
The DNA here is from genome assembly GCF_000463075.2 of Lactiplantibacillus plantarum EGD-AQ4. Classification (GTDB taxonomy): domain Bacteria; phylum Bacillota; class Bacilli; order Lactobacillales; family Lactobacillaceae; genus Lactiplantibacillus; species Lactiplantibacillus plantarum_A. The sequence goes on along the minus strand of NZ_AVAQ01000050.1, from coordinate 131,717 downwards.
GTTACCGGCAACCTCGGCGACTGCAAAATAGCGTTTGACGGTTGAATCAAAAAAAGACTCCTGCTCAAAAGTGGCGGGGGTCTTATTTTTAGGAACTGATCGCTTGTAGCCGGGCCTGTTGACGAATGGCTTCAACGTAGATGCGGACAAAGTCGGTGCCGTACAGTGTTGACAGTTGCTGCTCAAGATTGGGTGTCGGTGGCAAGACCTTGAGTAGTGGCCGAATCCATTGATTGGTCGGCAATAGCCGTAACAAATGGTGACTGGTGAACTGTGAAAATAACAGGTTGCGACCGAAGTATTGGCTGAGCCGGTTCTGAAATGCTGGCTGCTTAACAGGCACCAGCTGAAGACTGCTATTATTCATATTGCCTAACAGTAATTTGGCTTGACCAAAATCATCGCGTAAGTCGAGGTGCTGGTTCTTATAGGCCTTGGCAATTTCCGGTGCCAGCTGGATCAGCCAGATCAATTGATATTGCTCGAGGTGTAGAATCAGTCGGAGCGTGATGATATCAGTGGTCGTGAACTGATAACTGTAGCGCGCCAACGTTTCTGGTGTTAGTTGACGATGCAAGGTCTGCTGGACCGCGGTGAAATTACCGGCTTCCCAACTAATTGCGAGCTGGTCGTGATTTGTCAGCCAGAGCAAGTGGTCAGCGATGCGCAATGTCAAAAAACGCGGCGTCGCGTGATTCGGTTGCGTCAACATGAGTAGCCAATATGAGCTGGCACTAGACCGCGCAAAATTACGTGCTAAGACGTGCGCGTTTGTGGGTAATGCGAGTTGAACGGCTAACTGTAGTCGACGACGGTCAGCGGCGGTGTTAACAAACTGATGTGGATCATGTGTGATACGACGTTTAGCCATGGACATTCCTCCCATTGATACACTGCCTTAATTATAGGCCAAAATAGGGGGAGTGGCGCAATGAATCCTTAAGTTGTGGGGATAATTTGTGATTCGGCGACGATGATAATGAAGCATGAATTCTTATAGCAATAATAATATGTTTTTACTAACTGTTAGGACCTTTTGATATATTTTGCAGTTACAATTTTATAATTTATCATTACGAGAGTTGTATAACGTTCCGTGGGTTGGTGTTTACATGCTATAATGTCAGTTAATGTGAATTATTAAAAATAGATTTAGGAGGAGTTTGTTATGAAACGAGTTATCACATATGGGACGTTTGATTTATTGCATTATGGGCATATTGAACTACTGAAGCGGGCAAAATCATTGGGGGACTACTTGATTGTTGCGCTATCAACGGATGAGTTTAATTGGAACAGCAAGCAGAAGAAGGCGTACTTCTCGTATGAGAAACGTAAAGCATTGCTAGAAGCAATCCGCTATGTCGACTTAGTGATTCCAGAAAAGTCATGGGACCAAAAAGTCAGTGATGTGAAATTATACCAGATTGACCGCTTTGTCATGGGTGACGACTGGGTCGGTAAGTTCGATTTTGTCGGCGAACAGACGGATGCTGAAGTGATTTATTTACCACGGACGCCAGAAATCTCAACGACTAAGATTAAAAAAGATTTGAATTTCAACCAAGACGAACATTAGGCGGGGAATGGATACATGGCATTAAAAAACATTATTAGTCAGGTTTATCGCAAGTTATTCAACTTGATTGCGATCATGTGCCCGGTTCGAAAGCACGTTGTATTATTCGAAGCGTTTAATGGCAAAATGCCAACAGATAATCCATTGTACGTCTACCAAGCCCTCCAAGCGGCCCATCCTGATTGGCACTTAGTCTGGGGCGTTAAGCGGCAATTGTTGGCCGAAGCCAAGCGCCGATATCCCCAAATGACGATTATTCCGCGCTTTTCCCTGCAATGGCTATGGGTGGCACCGGTCGCTGAATTCTGGGTCTTAAATGCGCGCTTACCATATTGGTTGCGTAAGAATTCGAAGACGACCTATATTCAGACTTGGCACGGGACGCCGTTAAAACGGCTCGGGATTGATATTCCGAACGTCTCCATGCCGGGAACGGATACGGAACAGTATCGTCAGAATTTCACCACGGAGAGTCGGCGGTGGGATTACTTAATTGCGCCTAATCAATTCTCCAAGGATATTTTTCGCCGGGCGTTTGATTTTCATAATCAATTTTTGGACTACGGCTATCCGCGCAATGACCGGTTAGTGAATCAAGCTAAAGATCCACAAGCTTTGGCGGCAATTAAACAAAAAATTATTGGCCACAAGACAGGTAAAGTGATTTTGTATGCGCCAACTTGGCGAGATGATTATTTCATCCGCAAGAGCATGTATAAGATGACCTTGCCTTTTAGCTTGAGTAAGGTCGTTAACGCGTTGGGTAAAGATGATGTGCTCATCATCCGACCGCATTATTTAGTGGCAGAATCAATCAACATTCATGGCTTCGAAGCGCAGGTCAAAGTCTGTGTCGATGAAGATATCGATGATTTATATTTAATTAGTGATTTACTGATTACGGATTATTCTTCTGTCATGTTTGATTATGCGATTTTAAATCGGCCGATGTTATTCTACCCGTATGATTTGGCGCATTATCAAGGTGATATTCGTGGCTTTTACTTTGACTATGACAAGGTTCCTGGCCCAGTCGTCACGAACGAACTGGATTTCGTCAGTGCCTTGGAACAATTCTTAAGTCAGGGCAATTATCCGGCATACGCGGCTAAAATGACCGCCTTCCGTCAGCAATTTACGACGTGGGAAAAGGGAACCGCTAGTGAACGGGTCGTGGCGTTGATGGAGGCAGAGGCGAATAAGAAAGCGGCTAAGGTAACCGAGCCTTCATAGAAAGTACGTCAGGCTTTAGATGCTGATTCGCTTTTACATGGGACGGTGTCTAAACCGGCAGTCCGTGTGGATTTAGGGTGCAACTAGACAGAGAATATTTGAAATTTTAGACATAGGTGAAGATTGTGAAAGATATAGGATTAGTTAAGCAAGTGTCCAATCGATTGAGTGTCGTTGTTGCTTGTTATAATGTGGCAGAGTATCTACCAGAATGTCTGGATTCAATACTCGCACAGTCATTTAATAATTTAGAAGTTATTCTGATTGATGATTGTTCAGATGATGGGACGTCACAAATCGTTGATGACTACGCACAACGGTATGTGAATTTTAAAGCGGTTCATAATACAGATAATCTAGGGCCAAGTGCGTCCAGAAATCTGGGGATGACCCTTGCAACAGGCGAGTGGCTTGCATTTGTAGATGGCGACGACATTTTGCCCGTACGCGCCTATGAATTAATGATGGGCTCGTTAGTCAAGTCGAAGTCACAAGTCGCAACTGGGTTTGTTCGGCGCTTTGATAGCAAGCGCAATAAACAGTCCTTTTTGCACAAAAAGGCCATTATTGATGATTATCGTCATGCGACATTTGCTGACCATCCGGAGTTGTTGTACGACACGACTAGCTGGAATAAGATTTATTCCTTGCCGTTGTTACGTGAGAACGGCATTACGTTCCCCACGGGACAGATTTACGAAGATGTTTCATTCACGTTGAATGCTTTTCTGAAGAGTGCTGGGATCGATATTCTTACCGATGTGGTTTATAACTGGCGCTGGCGTGAGAACGGGACTAAGGCATCGTTTACGCAAGTCAAAAATGAATTGCCCAAGTATCTTGACCGAATCACGAGTGTCAATCAAGTCAAAACGTTATTACAAGCGCATGACTTGTGGCATGGAAAGATTAAACAACAAGTGGTATTCAAATTGTTAGATCTTGATATTCCACTTTTTATGGACGATATTGCGGATGCTGATGAATCGTTTGTTTATCAGTTTCAGGAGACCACGATTAACTTCTTTAGAAGTTGGGACTTGTTAGAGACACCAATCTTGAAGCAGTTGTCTGTGAAAAAACAATCTCAATACTATGCGTTAATACATGGTGAGTTTGAAGTGTTAAAGCGCATTTCAGCGAATGCGTTCAGCGGTCGGGCTGCCCAGACTGAGAAAAAAGATCTGGGTATTCCTAATTTTCATGCGCCCAAAACCCTGACCACTCGATTGACTCGGGTGCGACGTGTGGGCAATTCGATTATGATAAGTGGTAGCCTCCAATTAAGAAGGCAAATACCACGACATTTTCCACATAATCCAGAAGTTATCAAAGTTTATTTGGAGAATCTCGACACAGGAGATCAGTTACCTGTGACGACTTTTAAGCGTCAATTTACGATGTTTAATCTGCATCTGAGAAGAATGCCAGTTCCTTCAAGCAAGTTTACGTTGGTGTTAGACATGGCACAAGTTAACCAATCGCTTAGTGAAGGAACCTATAAAATCAGAATCGATTATCAAGCGACGAAGACGGATAAGGTTGTGACAACGTACTTGGGCCAGCCACGAAAAGGCGCCGGAAGAATTGCGCCGTTTGAGATTGATGGCCAACCGCGTTCAATTGTCTATGGCTACAATACGAATTGGCAGATCACAATCGGTCTACTGCCAACAGAAACTTTAGCTGTCGGCAGTAAACCTGATCCCACTTTGTTAACCAAAGTTCGACTTGATTCTGATGATGCGTTGATTGTTGAAGGTCGTACTCCTGAGGCAGTGTTGGCATTAGCGGTTAGCGGAGTTGTCATGGGTCAAAAACAGATCATTGATGGGGAATTTACTTACCGCATCGATAGTAAATTGCTCAAGCGATTTTTAAATCATGCAGTTGCGTTGACCTTTACAAACCCAGAAACTGGCGTAACGGTTGTTCCAGATTTTAAATTTGAGATGCCAACACCGGCAGTTTTATTTGGCACTGACTTGAGTATTGCGTTGAATCCTAAGTTGGGTAAAGGCTTGTGGATTCAACCAGATGTTGCCGCACTTATGTTGGGCAAGGCTGATATTCAAACGAAATCAGATGGCAATCATCTGATTTTGCAATTCAATAATGATACCGTCGCAAATTTAGCGACTACTGGTGGCAAGATTGAACTATTGTCGACCAACTTGGTCAATCGTTACTTGAATGGTGGTGTCGTGACTCGGCAAGCATCCAATCGGTTAGTAGGTGACGTATTACTGAATCAAAAGCAGCAATTAGCAGTTCTGGCAGGTAGGTATCAGTTGTACCTAGATTTAAAGATGAGTGATGGCAATAATCGGCGCTTCCGAGTTTATAGTTATAATTTAACGAGCGAGCACCTCATTGATAAGACGACAATTGTGAAAGCAGCCACTGCGTCTGCCTATACTGATAAATTTGGGTATTTGAAGCTGAGCATTATACGGAAACGTCCGTGGATTGATCGAACCAAAATTCGGCGTGGCTTATCTTTTTCGATCTTGTACCCCCTGATGCGCTTATTGCCACTCAAAACTAATACGGTTGTTTTTGAGAGCTTATGGGGACAATTGTTTAATGATAGCCCGCGGGCGATGTATGAGTATTTAGTCGCGCAACATCCATCGATGAAGTTTGTGTGGGTCTTTAAGGATGAACAAACACCAATCAGTGGACCAGGCGTTCGTGTTCGGCGCATGTCATTTAAATACTGGTATTACATGGCACGGGCGAAGTACTTAGTGCAGAATACGAATTTTCCTAATCAGTATGCAAAACGGCGTGGCCAGATTGAGGTTGAAACCTTACATGGCACTTTTATGAAGGTCATGGGATTCGACGAGCCGCATTTCAAGCAAGCTTCTAATAATATTCAAAAGAAATTCGCCTATCGGATTGGTCGCTGGGATTTAATGTCGGTACCATCTGATTTTATGCTTGAACATGGCGCACGGGCGTTTGATTATCCGGAACAGAAAATAGTGACGACTGGATTTCCGCGAACTGATGAGCTAATTCAGAATAATCACGCAACGTATATTAAAAAAATCAAACGTCATTTGGGCATTCCGGCTGACAAACAGGTCGTGCTGTATGCGCCCACGTACCGAACGACTGATAAGCCATTTGACTTGGCATTGGATTTAGAGCGAATGCAGGCAGCACTAGGAAACGACTATGTGTTGTTAATGCGATTGCATTACTTTGTTTCGCATTCACAAAACTTTGTTAACCAGAGTGGATTCGTTTACGATGTCAGTGATTATAATAATATTAATGATTTATATCTGATCAGTGATGTTTTGATTACAGATTATTCTAGTGTGATGTTTGATTTTGGATACTTACGTAAGCCGATGGTCTTCTTTGCCTATGACAAGGATTGGTATCTCGACCCGGCTAATCGTGGCATCTATATGGACTATGATGCAACGGTTCCTGGTCCAGTGGCTAAGACGACTGAAGACGTAATTGAGGCGTTACAACATATTGATACGGTAAAGGCAACCTACCAAGATAAAATGACTGAATTTTATGATCGGTTCTGTCAGTATGGACGTGCTGGTGACGCAACCGAGCGACTAACTGAAGCGATGTTGAACTTAAAGCCGACGTCACAGGATTCCGTTGTGAGTCATTTGATTGGTAATAAGGTGACTCGGTTATTCAAATTGACTAACCTACAGTCGCAGCTGCTCAATGCGTTGGGACAGAAACTGCCGAAGAAGAATATTGCAATCTTTGAAAGCTTTTTTGGCCGCCAATATTCGGATAATCCCAAGGCCATTTATGAGTATATGAAGGTCAATTATCCGCAAATCAAGGCTTATTGGAACGTCAATAAAGACTATGAACAGTACTTTATTGACCATCAAATTCCATACGTGACTCGATTCAGTTTTAAAGGTATTTGGAAGCAAGCACGGGCTAAGTATTGGTTTACCAATGTTCGACGGCCTTTTCGGTGGATTAAACCTAGAGGAACGATCGTTGTTCAGACGTGGCATGGGACGCCGCTAAAGACGATTGGAACCGATGTCCAACAGGTAACCATGCCGGGCTTGACGCGGATGAAGTATCATAAGCAGGTCGTCCGGGATTCTTCTCGGTGGGATTACTTGCTGACACCTAATCCTTACTCGTACGAAATCATGCATCATGCTTTTAGAAAAAATTATGCGCAGTTATTGCCGACAGGCTATCCGCGTAATGACCGATTAAGTACAGCGACAGCCGCTGATATTTTGAATATTAAGCGACATCTCAATATTGATGATAATGCCCATGTAGTCTTATATGCGCCGACTTGGCGGGATAATGACTTTGTTCGAGCTGATCATTTTCGTGCGGAATTACATCTGGATTTAAATCAATTTATTCGGGAAACACCAGATGATACGATTATTTTAATTCGGACCCATTACATGATTGCTAATAACTTGGATTTGTCAGGCTATGGCAAACGAGTAATCAATGTTAGTGATTATGAAGACATTTCAGACCTTTACTTAATTAGTGATCTTCTAATTACGGATTATTCCAGTGTGTTCTTCGATTATGCCATTCTGAAACGACCGATGATTTTCTACGCCTATGATTTGGCCGCCTATGCGGATGATATTCGGGGATTCTATATGGATTATGAATCAACTGTTCCGGGACCAATCGTTGGGAACAATGATGAATTGATGCCGTTGATTAATGAAGCCATAACTGAACCAGCGCGCTTTATCGATAATGACAAGTATCACCGATTTTTGAAAAAATTTGCTGGCTGGGAAGACGGTCAGGCAACCAAACGGTTATTAAATATCGTACTTGACGGACAACCAGCTTATCAGCGGCGTGAAGTTGATACAGCTGAAGGCTACGCAGTTCACGATCAAGTTAAAATCGCACCAGCTAGTCTGCTTTGGAAAAATATTCCTGGATTACCAGGCGACCAGTTTGTTGGGAACTTTGATGAGACTAGGACTGATGGTTTAGTTACGATCAACAAAATTGGCTGTATCGTGCCAACCAACTTTAGCACTGATGACTTGTATACCGGTGGTTATTGGATAAATGCACAAGTACAAGGACAAGACGTCTGGCTGATGATGGTAAATATCTCTAAAATTTTGGAAACTGACATGAATTCGTAATCACATGTGTGGTGTACAGTAACGAGTTCTTGCACCGGATTACAGGTAAACAACTGTATAATCATTAAAGGCAATCTATTCTTGCACGTTTGAGAATAGGTTGCCTTTACTAGTTGTGTTAGTTATTGTTCAGCCGGAATATGGATAATGTTCGGGCGGATAGCGCTTACATGCTATAATGATAGTTAATGTCAGTTTTAATCAGCATAAAGTGATTTGAAACACTTGTCTATTAAATCATGAACCAAGTTTTGAAGATTATAAAAGGACTTTAATATTTGGACGGATAGCGCAACACCACAGCGGTAAGTGGCGCTGGAATTTTGGAGGGAATCTGTTTGAGAAAGATAGCAGTAGCGATTAGTTCTGGTAAATTAGTGATTGAGACCTCTCAGAACAGTAGATTTGAGAACTTACAATTGCTTCTCACTAATCATGTGCAATCCTATTATTTAAATAAAGAAGTGCTCAGTGTTGAAGCTGATGAGGTTAACTACCGGTTTACGTTGGACTTAGCGCAAACATTGACCACAATAGTGGATGATCAACAGCTTGATGATGTGGCAACTAAATTTACAGTGATGCACCAGTATACATATACAAATAAAACGACTGGTGCAGTTCGTGAATATGACCGTGCACTCCGTATTCCGGTTCGGCGAGAGTGGCAGTTAGCGAACGTTGAGCGGTTTTGGAACACTGAGCACAGCCACTATCTACAACCATATGTGACGAAAAAGAACGCCTTAGCATTCCTACTCGACCGTGAGCTTAGTCTGAAACATTATGTGAACTATAAAATTATTCGGAAGATTAAAGTTCAAGAGGACCGGGTCGCGTTTGAAGGCTTCTTTGATACCCTGTTTTTCCCACTGGCTGATTGTCGAATGGCAATTGTTGAGCGGAGCGGTGAAAAGACGTATCAACGGTCCTTTGAGTATCATCCGGTCGAGACCAAATATTCACGCATTTATCGGTATGCGTACAAGATTGAACTGACCATGTCAGAATTGAGTGACTACCTCAAACAGTTGGATCAATCCAACGAATTGAGTTTGGACTTATTCTTCATCGGTCACTTGGTGGGTACCGATGTGCCGCTAAAATTTCGAGTCGGTAATCCGCGCTTTATTACCAACTATACGATGAAAGGTGAACTTGCACTACAGGATTCAACCAAGAAACAGTGGCTGTCATTGGTCCCGTATTTTACAATCAAAGGATTGAATTTGTCGTTCACGTTCAACGCTTATCAGCAAGACGCCTATGCGTACTTTAGAGCGCACCGGCATCACTGGCGGGCCGTTGCTAAGCAGGCTGCGGACCGCGATATCTGGATTATTGGTGAGCGGTCTTATAAGGCTCAAGACAACGGGTTTCGGTTCTTTAAATATTTGCGTGAACAGCATCCGGAAGTTGAAGCGTACTATGTCATCCGCAAAGATTCGATTGAGCGCAAGAATGTTGAACCACTTGGAAATGTGATCGATTTCGGTTCAGCTGAACATTTCGAGAAGGTTATTCAAGCTAAGTATATTTGCGGGACGCATCATCCGGACTTTCTATATCCCATTCGAAGCAAGTCTTATGAACAGCATATTCATGCCAAACGAATCTTTTTACAGCACGGGGTCTTTGGAACGAAGAATATTGCCCCGTTCTATGGAAAATCCGTCGTGAATGGGTTCTATACAGATTTGTTTATCACGAGCTCACCAAAAGAAAAGCAAATTGCGGTATCTGACTTGGGCTATGATGATAAGGAAGTCGCAGTGACGGGTTTAGCGCGTTTTGATAGCTTGTTTAAAAACGATTTGCCCGTCAAACGCCAGTTACTGATTATTCCAACGTGGCGCGATTGGATCACTAACGACGAAATTTTTGAGAAGAGTGAGTATTTAGCGCGCTATCGTGAGTTATTATTTGATGATCGGTTGAAAGAATTTTCGGAACGCTACCAGATGGAAATCGTGTTTTGTTTGCATCCCAACATGCAAGCTTACGTCGATTACTTTAAAGATGCCCCAGTGACGATTGTTCATCAGGGTGAGGTAGATGTGCAGGTGTTGATCAAAGAAAGTGCGATGATGCTGACGGACTATTCCAGCGTTGCATTTGATTTCAGCTTTTTGCATCGGCCAGTACTTTATTATCAATTTGATCGAAAACGATTTATTGGTAAATACACCTCCCATATCGATTTGGATAAGGAATTACCAGGGCCGATTACGGATTCACTCGATCAGATTTTTGATCAGTTAGTTCAATATGGTGCCCAGGACTTTGCGATGCGACCACAGGATATTCAGAAGGCTGACCGTTTCATTGCACATCGGGATACACAATCCTGTGACCGGATTTTTAGCGCCGTCACTCAGTTGCAAGATAAGACCGTCAAAGAAAAAATACGCAGTGATGTGTTCTATTTGAAGCTTCAGCAACGTTTCCGGCGTACGCGTAAGCTATATTTTCCAACGATGAAGTTCTTGTACTGGTTCTGGTCGCATTTTAGTGCCGTGAAACCCAACCGAATCATGTTTGAAAGTAGTGTTGGCAAACGCTACGAGGATTCGCCACGGGTCATTTATGAAGCAATGGTTAACTTATATCCGGATTTAGAATATATTTGGGTGTCGAGAAACAATCAACCCTTGCAAGCAAACCCCAATACGAAGATTGTCCGGCGACTATCATTCGATTATTATCGCTACCTGGCCACTAGTCGGTATTGGATTAATAATCAGAACTTTCCGACCTATCTGACGAAGCGCAAGGGGACTGCCTACCTGCAGACTTGGCATGGGACCCCGTTGAAGAAAATGCAGCATGACCAGGAAGTTATTTCCGGTCGCAAGCCGGGTTATCTGAAGCGGGTGACGCATGCTAAGAACCAGTGGACCGCTTTAGTATCGCCGTCACCATACGCAACTAAGGCCTTCCGCTCGGCATTTCAATATGAGGGCCCCGTTATTGAAAAAGGCTATCCGCGGAATGATTTATTCTTTGCGGATGACGTGGAAGAGACGCGGCAAAAAATTCGTAAGCAATTAGACATTGCAGCGGATAAAAAGGTGATTTTGTACGCGCCAACTTTTCGAGATTATGAAAAGTCCCATGGCCGCTTTGTTCTAGATAATCAATTAGACTTTGAGGCATTCGAACGCCAATTGGGTGACGATTATGTCTTGTTGATGCGTGAGCACGTGGTGGTCGCTTCAAAATTACAAATTCCAGAAGCGATGAAACATAACATTATTAATGTTTCTAATTACCCGAGTGTTCAGGAACTGATGATTGCGAGCGATATGCTGATTACCGATTATTCATCGATTATGTTTGATTATTTGGATACTAACAAGCCAATCTACTTTTTCTGCTACGACCTGGAGAAGTATTTGACCTTGCGAGGGGTTTACTTCGACTTTACTAAGGAAGTGCCGGGGCCACTAGTCGAGCGTGCATCGGCCTTGTTTGATGAAATCAGCCAAGGTGATCAATATTGGCAGACTTATGGTGAGAAGTACCAAGCATTCAAGCAGAAGTTTGCCCCGCATGATGGTAAGCATACGGCTAGCATCGTTTATCAGACGTTCTTCTCGATGGTTAACAAACACTAATACACACTAAAAAGCAACGATTTTCAGGAAGCTATCTTGAAAATCGTTGCTTTTTAATGAGCCAAGTAAGTACAGTCAGAGATTAGCCGTTAAAATAAAAATGTTGTTGATGACCGCTCAGCCAGCAACAACATTTTTATTTACCTTGATTAAGATGATTGTAAAGCGTGATTAATTTAAGAATCAGCAACTAGTAGTTTAACAGCTGCGTTGCATATTGGACGTTAGTGACGTAAGCCCGTGTGCTTAGCTTGCTGACTAACTTTTGCATGTTTCCTAAACTGATGGAGACGCAGCCTTGAGTTGCCCATTGATTGCGAACGTGAATGAAGAAGCCGGAGCCGTTATTTTGTCCATGGTTATCCATGACGACTGCCAGTTGATACTGATTACGTGGTGCCGCTTTGGTGTAATCAATCAGATGTTCATTCTTTTTGTTCGCCCACTTGCGATTTTGCCAAGTATTATACTGACGGTCCTTTAAGTCTTCAATCCAATAACTGTTTTTCTGGATCTTCCGGTAACCGATACCGTTCGTCCGAACATGGGCTGCTTTACCGAAAGCAAAGCTCAGATGGTAAGTCCCAATAGGCGTACGACTACTGCCTTCGCGTGAATAGCCGATGCCACTGCCACCAATCCGACTGCTGGCAGTCAGTGTATTACGCCAAGATAAGCCACGGTTCTTTTCCCATAAACGGAGCGTGGCCGTTGATTTGCCTGATTGGACGACCGTGACGATTTGACGGGCATTACGTGCGACGTTTAATTGCGAGACCATCGCAGCTTGCGAATTTTTAATTGGCTTGAGGAAGCCGTGCCAGATCCAACCGGAAGCCCCATTGGCACCATTATGCACCCAATAATAGAGGCAGCGTTTGCCGTTCTTCGTAATGTAGGTCTTCTGCGTTGCAGTCCAAGCCGTATTACGATAATTCTTCAAGTTATGGTTCGCTTTGAATGTCCATCGATTATAGTTGCCATTAGCTCTAAAAGTATGCGACGTACTATTAGTTGTATAGTAGGTCTGGTGTCTGATTGCCGTCGTTGGTGTCCGATGATAAGTGCGGCTAGCCTGTGCTGGTTGTACGACTAAAACTAGCGTTAAAACTAGTCCGAATCCCAACATGAGTAATCTAAAATGCTTCAATATGAGGTCCCCCCGTCGAAGCTGTAAATTCAGCTTCAAAGAATAATTTATATCTAAATAATTAACATGTTTATTATAATATAATGCCGGGAACCGCGCACTAACTGTTTGGCGGATGTGGCCCAGCAAACGTTAATATTCGAAAATAGAATATTAACCAGTCGAAACACGATTTGTTCACGGTTCTAGGACAAGTTATGATAAGGGTGAGGATTAATAAGCAGGATTAATAACATAATTGAAACGAGGGTGTCAGGATGAAGCGAATTGTTGTCGGAATTACAGGAGCGTCAGGAACGATTTACGCCGTTGATTTATTAGAGAAGTTACACCAACTCCCTGATGTTGAAGTGCATCTAGTCATGAGTGCTTGGGCGAAGAAGAACTTGGAGCTCGAGACGGATTACTCACTCGCACAATTGACGGCATTGGCAGATGCGACTTACCGGGCCAACGACCAGGGGGCAGCGATTGCGAGCGGCTCATTTCTAAATGATGGTATGGTGATCGTTCCAGCCAGCATGAAGACCGTTGCGGGAATTGCTTACGGCTTTGGCGATAATCTGATTTCACGTGCAGCCGATGTGACGATCAAGGAGCAACGTAAACTCGTCATTGTTCCACGTGAAACACCCTTAAGTGTGATTCATTTGGAAAACCTGACGAAATTAGCCAAGTTGGGTGCACAAATCATTCCACCGATTCCGGCCTTTTATAACCACCCGACCACGATTCAAGACTTGGTTAACCATCAGACGATGAAAATCTTAGATGCGTTCCATATTTACAACGAAACGGATCGCCGTTGGGAAGGAGACTAGCCATGCCAACTTTTACGACTGAACAAGCAGGTTATCAGATGCAAGCGACCGTTCAGATTATCGGATATGATCTATTGATTGTCGTTACGGGCGGCACTAATCCGCATATTGGTGATGTGACCACTATTACGGCAACAACGCCGGCTCAAACCGTCAAATTTCCTAGTCACGATGGCCGTTTTCACAAGGACAACTTTATTTCGGACCGAATGGCAAAACGCCTGCAGTCATCGTTGCCGGGAAGTTGCACGATTACCGCTGGAATTCATGTCAACCAGATTACTAAGGCACAGATTGCGGCCGCGGCACCAATGACGGATGATTTAAGCCAGCAAATTATCACCTGGCTACAAGCACACCCCATTCAGGCTGCTCGGCCGGAATACTACGGGGATGATGAGCAGCCGAAGTAGGGTTAATATTTAAAATAAGTGCGCTAATTATTGGACGAAACGGTCTGATAATTGGGCACTTTTTATTAATTAGTGAGCTTCATTTTAATGTTCGGAGGTAACACAATGTTCAAACTCAAACGAGTTATGTTAATATTAACAGCGGTTATCGGCCATGTGTACACAATCTATCATCCAAGGGCGTCCTTTTAATGAATGAAAATCAAGCAGTTCTCGCACATCTTTTAAAAATAGGTGTTAATGGCTTCGATAGCTTCTGGTCAATCGTTGATAATTCTGACGATGAAGATAATTTTATGCACCTGTTAGCGTATCGAGTCACGACAGCATTTGACTTATTAAACCAACTTGGCGGGCTAGGGGTTGTTTTTGATGTTTCCTATGTCTCAACCTCCGAGTCTGACGCTGCATCCTTACTGATTTCCAAAGACGAACCTATCGAAATTGAAATACGGTCCATTCCTGATTCGGTTATCCAATTTAATCGTTTGGGTCTGTAAGGAAAAAGCAAATAAAGCGTTAGTATGGCGTAAAATCCGTACTAACGCTTTATTTTTTATATCACTATACACATTGTGCTAGTTAATTTATCATGGGCCATAAAATAAGCAAAGGACCATCCGTGTTGTGGATGGTCCTTTTTACTGACTAAAATCAACAATATGCCACCATGCCAAGTCACTCCAACTTACTGGCGCGCATCCTTCTTGGCCTGTTCGACCAGGATATTGTCCACGACGTCTTGCAAGCTCGTCTTGGCTAGACGGGCTTCGGCTGCAGTTTGTGCTTCCTGATAATATTGCTTCAGGACGGTTTGAATATTGCCACCGACGATGCAGTCGGGATTAGTCTTGGGGTCGACAGCGAGCAGTGGCTTGTCGCCTTCAATGGCGTAGAAGACACTGAGTAGTGAGATTTGGCTCAGTGGCTTAGCTAGTGCGGGTTGGGCGGTGCCGGGAGTCGTTGTAAGCAGGCCAGCTTGGCGGAGCTTGCTCATCAGACGGCGCACGACGACCGGACTCGTTTCGATACTTGCGGCGATGGCGTCACTCGTTAAGCGGGTGTCCGCATAAATTTTGATGTAGGCTAATAGGTGGATCGAGTCGCTAAAACGGGTTGAAACACGCATGAAATCACTTCCTGTAACTTAATTGATTACTACGATTATAAATAGATTCGTTAATAAAAGCAATTAACAAGATTATGGGACGGTATCATGTAACTTTTAACTTGAAGGTTGTTTCGGGTTGCCGAATCAGTTATGATATAAGTGCCAAAAATGAGCAGTCACTGCAAAAAAGGAGCTTATGACCATGAGTGAAATTGAAACCATTCAAGCCTACTATGCGGCCTCTTTGGGCAAGGATGGTCGGATTACCCGGACCCAGCGTCAGATTCTAGCCGCGGCCCTCGATTTATTTGCAGAAAAAGGCTATGAAGAAGTCGGAACCCGCGAGATTGCCGAACGGGCGGGCGTTGCGGAAGGGACGATTTTTCATAATTTTGTTAATAAAAACGGTATTTTAGATGCAATTATGCAGCCAATCGTGAAGAATATTTTACCCACGATGTTGAATACGTTAGACCAAGCAGTTTTGGACAGTCCCAATCAGACGCTGGAAGCCTTTATTGTGGCGCTAGTTCGCGACCGAGTCAAGTTTGTGACGCGTAACCGGGCGTCCTTGGCGGTGATTCTGTCGCAGTTCTTCAATAACGCGGAGGACCGTGCTGCCGTGTTAGGAATGGTTTCACCAGCAATTTTAACACAGGCCACTGAAGCCATGGAGCGGCTGAAAGCAACTGGTGAGCTCGTTGAATGGCCGAATCACATGATTTTACAATTGGTCTTTTCAACGATTGGCGGGTACTTGGTCGAGCAAGTCCTGTATCCGCAAGCCGCCACTTTGAGTGACCAACAGGTGGTGCATTATCTCAGTGATTTCTTAGTTAACGGTTTGAGCCCACGGCGTATCCCCTTACAAAGTGATAACACCGCGTCGTAGCAAACTTTAGGGATGCCAAATTAATAATTAATAATAGTTGACTAATAGGTTAATGGTGCTATACTACCAAGTGGAATTAAAGTGAGTGCTCAATTAAGGGCCGCACTGTTGAGGATCACATAGTAGTCCACAACCTGAATTCTAAACCAATAGAAGAGAGGGTTTCATAATGAAATCAGCAAAAACGAAGGATCACGCCAAGATGAAGACCGCCGAAGAAAAGGCGATTCATTCAACGGGTGCCGATAGTAAGAGCTTGGACGAAGTCAATGGGAGTGTCCGGGTCCCTAAGGATGCCAATTTCTGGCGAACCTTAATTGCCTACACTGGACCGGGCGCACTAGTTGCAGTTGGTTACATGGACCCTGGGAATTGGATCACGTCAATTGCCGGTGGGTCACAATATAAATACGCGTTACTTTCAGTCATTCTGTTATCAAGTCTGATTGCCATGTTGCTACAAGCCATGGCGGCCCGGTTGGGGATCGTGACCGGTAAAGATTTAGCGCAACTGACACGGGAACGAACGTCAAAAGGAATGGGAATCTTTCTGTGGATTGTCACAGAACTCGCGATTATGGCGACCGATGTTGCTGAAATCATTGGTTCTGGGATTGCCTTAAAGCTATTATTCGGATTTCCACTGATTGTCGGTATTCTGATTACGACCGCCGACGTCTTGATTTTACTGCTATTAATGAAGTTAGGGTTCCGGAAGATCGAAGCCATCGTGGCGACCTTGGTTGCGGTGATTCTGTTCGTCTTCTTGTACGAAGTGATTATTTCACAGCCGAACATTCCAGAAATGTTCAAGGGCTACGTCCCAACCAGCCGAATCGTCAGCGACCGTTCAATGCTCTTCTTAGCATTGGGGATCGTTGGGGCAACGGTGATGCCGCATAACTTATACTTGGGCTCATCGATTTCACAAACGCGGCAAGTTGACCGTAGTGATGAAAAAGAAGTGGCGAAAGCCGTTAAGTTTACGACGATTGATTCGAATATCCAATTATCAGTTGCGTTCGTTGTGAACAGTTTACTTCTGATTTTGGGTGCGGCACTGTTCTTCGGTACGAATGGTGACCTTGGCCGGTTCGTTGATTTGTACAACGCACTGGGCGATAGTAAGGTCGTTGGCTCGATTGCCAGTCCACTCCTCAGCATGTTGTTTGCCATCGCGTTGCTGTCATCTGGGCAAAGTTCCACGATTACCGGGACGTTATCTGGGCAAATCATCATGGAAGGGTTCATCCGTTTGAAGATGCCACTCTGGGCCCAACGGTTATTGACCCGGTTGATTTCCGTGACACCAGTGCTGGCCTTCGCGATTTACTACCATGGTAATGAAGCGAAGATTGAAGATTTGCTGACGATGTCACAAGTGTTCCTGAGTATCGCCTTACCATTCGCGATGATTCCGCTGGTGATGTTTACCAGTAATCGCAAGTTGATGGGGAATTTCACCAACCGTGCGTGGGTCAAGTGGACCGCGTGGGTCGTGACCGTCATCTTAATTATTTTGAACATTTATCTGATTTTACAAACTTTGGGAATCGTTAAGTAACACCAGGCCAGCTGAGTAAGTCAGCACCTGCGTAGATTAATGAGACCGACTAAAAACGCGTTTCTACCTTTAATTTGGTAGAAACGCGTTTTTAGTTGCCTGCATCGTGATGGGAGTCGCGGTGATGAGGTCGGTCAGGCAAGGGAGTAGCCCGGTTTCAAAGTCGTACAAATCGGCGACTTGCTTGCGGGATTGGCCGTGTTCAGCCAGCTTCAGTATTTGGGACTGGGTGAATTGCAGCTGACTGGCTGGGAGAATCAAGTCCGGCTGACTGTGACGAGCGAGTGGCTGGGCGTGGTCGTGGACCAAGTAGGCGAAGTTGGGGGCGGTATTTAAAATCAAGGTCAGCACGCTGATTTTGCTAGGGTCAAGCTGGGTCGCCAGTTGGTTCGTCTGGATCGGTGAATAGACCATTGCCGCGTAGACTTGCGGGGCGAGTTCGGGGAGGCGGGGACTCGGCGGTGTCAGGGTGACCGTCAGTCCCAATTGCCAACTCGCCAGGAGTAAGCTCGGAATCGTCATTGCTTGCATCGGACTCAGCAGGATGGCTTGACCCGCGTGGACATTTTGTTGTTGTAGGCTGGTTTCACACAACGCCAAGTCTTCCAAGATGTCGGCCCCGGTATACCAGGTACCATTGCCGGCTTTAAAGACGGGCTCTGCGTATTGGCGTTGTAGTTGGCGGATGATTGCCTTAGTCAGTTGACTCATCGCGAGGCCTCCTTACATGAGTTATTGTGATGCACACTTTTCTTGAGCGGGTTGCTAAGGATGGTTGGTCCTTTTGAAACGGGTGCCGGTTAGTGGGCGTTGGTCAGGTATTTCATCTTAGTAATGCTTTGGCTGCTAGCGTCGATCGTGGCTAACACCTGGTTCTGGGTGGACGCTTTGACCACTAGCCGCGTTGGCTTGGGCGTTAAGATGTGCTTAGGTTGCGTCGTTGTCCCACCAGTGGCGAGGTCCGTGTCGCGGGTGACTTTGTTGACGAGGGTCGTGGAAGTCGTTTCAGAATGACTAGTATTGGTGGTGTCGGCGGAAGCGGAAACTGAGGTGGCAAAAAGTGTTCCGGCGGCCATTAAGGTTAACGTTAATTTCTTGAATGTGTTTTTCATGATGATCGAACTCCTTTTAAGTGATGATCGTGGTTGTGAGACGGACAGTTTACTGAGCAGTTGGCATTAACCAGTCGTTGGAAAGTAACTGATGAAAGTGACGGCCAAGTGGGACCCAGAGCTGCGACTTGCGAATGTTCTTTAACGTATCCCAGAATAAGGGATCCTGTAATTGTTCGTCGCTCAGCTTAACTTTGACGAATTCACCGTCTTCAGTCTTAGCAATGACCAACGGATAAGTCACCTTGACTAGTTGTACGGCGGTGATGTTTTTAATTTTAGGGTCGGTATCTAATAACATATTTGATTTCTCCTTAATCGGTTGTCTT
Organism: Lactiplantibacillus plantarum EGD-AQ4; assembly: GCF_000463075.2. Taxonomy (GTDB): domain Bacteria; phylum Bacillota; class Bacilli; order Lactobacillales; family Lactobacillaceae; genus Lactiplantibacillus; species Lactiplantibacillus plantarum_A. Next base: position 112,743 of record NZ_AVAQ01000050.1, on the reverse strand, counting down.
AATCGTTTTTAATTAATGAATTGATGTTTAAGCATCATTTGTTTTATTTATTGAATGACTATAGTTTACCGGCAAAGTGCGGCTGCAACTATCGACTTACCATAAACTTTATCTAAGAAATTCTTAGATTAGCGCTTAGATTCGACTGATCCCGCGTCGTGTCGGTCTTTTGATATAAAAAAACTAGTTTTCAGGCTAAAATAACCGGAAAACTAGTTGAGAATACTTATTTAACGACGGGCCAACTGATGGTAAAAATACTGCCAGTTGGGTGATTATCGCTGATTTTGATCGTTGCTTGGTTCAGTGCAACTAATTGTTGGACGATGGCTAGGCCTAGTCCACTGCCTTCGACGGCCTGCGAATGGGATTGGTCGACCCGATAGAAACGTTGGAAAACGGCCTGTTTTTGGTCGTCCGGAATACCTTCGCCGTGGTCGGTGACCGCCAATTCAACCGCAGTGTCCGTTTGGTGCAACCGCAGCGTGATTGGCTGGTCATGCGGAGAATACTTGTGGGCGTTATCCAAGAGTGCCACCACGATTTGTTGTAGCATCTCGGCATTACCCTGAATGTGAATCCCGGTATCGATTTCAAGGTCGAGCGGCTGGTCGATAGACGGCTGGTAGTGTTCGGCCAGACTCAGTAGTAGTGTCGATAAGTCTTGGTCGGTCAGGGTGAGCTTGGCGCGATCGGCACGTGATAAGTGGAGTAAATTCTCAATCAAATGTTGCATCCGCAACGACTCCTCATCGATAAATTGCAACGATTCAGGAATGACTTCCGGATGGGCGTCACCACGCCGACGAATCAGACTGAGATTGCCACGAATTGCCGCAATCGGTGTCCGCAGTTCGTGAGAAGCGTCGGAGATAAATTGGCGCTCGTGTTGCAGTCGCTGGTTTTGTGTCACGAGTAGTTCATTGAACGCACGCCCCAAATCATTGATTTCTCGGGGACTGGCTGGTACATCCAAGGTCGACTGGTCACTGTCAGGATTATTGGACGTGTAGCGTGTCTCGTGCAGGAGCTTGATGGTCGGTTCACTCAGGCGGCCGGCAAGCCGATGTGCCCACCAGGTACCAACTGCGAGTGTCGCAACTGTCACGGCAATGATGAGTAGAATCAGGATGAAGAGACTATTGAAGAGTCGCCGCAAACTGACCCACAGCTGATACGTGTTATGACCGTCTTTTTGTTGATAAGATAAGAAGAAACCGAAGTCCTGAACATAGACCAGTGGCCCGACCAATTTCGTCTGGTGTTTGGCAAAGAACGCTTTGGAGGACGGGGTCGTAATAATCGTCCGCTTGGTCTTGGTTGCCGTTGTCCAGGTGGCTTTTTTCGTTGTCACGCGGATGAATGCGGGCTGTTTGGTATTACGCGTCGTCGTGTTGTTCCACTGAACAAAGCTCGGCACGTCCTTGATGTTGGCCTGATTGAGGCTGGTCATCAAATCGCGAGCTTCACGGGTCGTATTAACCGTCTGTTGGATGCCGACCATAATTAAAATAATCAGGCTGACGAGTAGTGTGATGGTCAACATCAATCGGCGAATCGCTTGATTGATCAGTTGTTCATACGTTGGCGTGTCCTTAGTTTTGGGCATTGGCGATCGACTCCCTTAGCTTATAGCCGACGCCGCGCACCGTTTGAATCAGTGGTGCCGCGTCGGGCGTGGTGATTTTATTGCGCAAATAACCGACGTAAACGTCCACGACATTCTGTTGGCCAAGAAAATCCGCGCCCCAGACTTGATCGAGCAACTCATCGCGGGTGAAGACTTCGTCCGGATGTGCGAGGAAGAATTGCAGTAAGTCGTATTCACGATGCGTCAGAGTGACTTCTTCCCCGGCATTCGTGACGCGGTGAGCCTTGGTATCTAGTTGGACATCGTCAAGTTGATAGACCTGGTTGGGTTCGACTTGATTCTCAGCCCGCCGCTGAATGACCCGGATCCGTGCTAATAATTCTTCGATTTCAAACGGCTTCGTAATGTAGTCGTCGGCACCGTTATCTAAGCCGGCGACCTTATCGCCAACATAATCACGCGCGGTCATAATGATGACGGGGACTTGGTCGTGTTTGCGAATGCGTCTTAGGACTTCCATGCCGTCCAACTTGGGCAGCATCCAATCTAATAAGATGAGTAAGAGTTCGTTTTGGTGAGCTTGATAGGTGTCCATAGCGGCCAAACCGTCAGCGGCGACCAAGACGTTAAAATCTTCGAATTGAAGTTCCTTAGTGAGGTAACCTGATAGGCTGTCCTCATCTTCAACAATTAAAATCGTATTTTTCAATGATATACGCCTCCAGAGGATTCAATCACGACTAGTGGGGTGGCGATGATTGGAAAATCCCAACTAGCCCAGCATAATTTATTTTCAATTATAGCGGATATTTATGATGGATTTCCGATATTTTGACTTATTTTCATGGATTATTAGCATACGCAATGAAAGCGCCTTAGAACTTATGCTAAAATTGGACTAATAAAACGGAAAGTAAGTGAGTAAGATGGGACTTTTTGGTGACGCCATGCAAGCACTCTATCATAGTGGGCACTATGGCTACAACGTCAACGTGAAGAAGTCGGCTCCGGCAGTCGACCCAAAGGAAGTACCAGCAATCGCCGCACTTGGTCGAATCAATCGCACGCCGAATTTTAAAACGTGGTCTGTTGATTCCCCCTATAAAACCGCTGAATTCACAGCCAAACTAACGGCGGCGGTGGCTACTTGTGCCTTAGAAATGAGCGATATTGAAATCAAACCACAGATCGACGGCCGGTGGGGCGATAAATAAGTGGAATTTGTTCCTACTAATCTAAGTGATGACATCAATTTATCAGATAGACCAATCAATTTTAATGGGGTGAAACCATGTTTTCGTACGACCAAGTCCAACAGCTCAACCGGTTGGAGATAGAAATTTATAAATATATTGTGGGCCATCCCGTTGAAGTCAGCACCATGACGATTCGCCAACTCGCAGACCACAGCCACGTTTCGGCGACCACGATTTTGCGCTTCCTCAAACACATGGGATACGACGGGTACGCGGAATTTAAATTCACGCTCAAGGAACAATTACGACAAGATGCCACCCAACCGTTGGCGCAGACCGTGATACCGATGCGGACCTTTTTTGACCACATGAGTCTGCCTGATGTGACGGCCAAACTCCATCAGGTGGCGGAGCTCTTGCAGCAGGCGCGGATGGTGATTTTGACCGGAGCCGGGACCAGTGCGGGTTTAGCGACCTATGGCAGTCACTTGTTTGCCAACTTTGGCCTGTATAGTCTGATGCTGACGGACACTGGGCAACCACATCCGGTGCAACCGCAAGACTTATCGGACACCGTCTTTTTGGTACTCTCCGTCTCTGGGGAGTCCGAGGACATTAATGAACAGGGCGTCTATTACCAACAAAATGGCGCCAAGGTGGTCGCAATCACCGCTAGCAGTCACTCGACGTTGGCGGGAATCGCAGACGTGGTGTTGAATTACGACACGCCAGAAGTGCAAGCTGTCAGCGGTGGGAGCACCTTATCACAGTTGCCAGTCATCTATTATTTAGAGCAATTAGCCATGATCGTGCAACCATTGGCTTAAGTCAGCGACCAATTTGTGGAACATGTTCCATAAATAGAACAAGTTCCGATATCTGGAACGAACTTCCAATTTAAAGTGTAAGGGTATACATTCGCGCGATGACAGGTATAATGAAAATTGTAGGAAGCGTATTCATGGGTACAAATGTCAGATGACAGGACGACTTAGTGAGAGTTGATTTTAAATTTTGTAAACGGTTAACTGGCCATTGACCGTTTGGTATATCAATTATTCTGTCTTTTAAAATCAGCTGTCCGTTGAATACGTTAGGTTATTAAATTATTCTAGGGGGTCACGACATGAGCGAAAACAATAAGTCGAGCTTTGTTAATGACCGACTTGTCCCATTCTTTGGTAAAATCGCGGGTTCTCGTCACTTGATTGCGTTACGTGATGGGATGACACTCGCGGTGCCAATGATTATCATCGGGTCGGTCTTCATGATTATCGCGCAGTTCCCAATCAAAGGCTATCAAACCTTTATGGCGAATACCTTTGGTTCAAACTGGGCAACAGTCGTTCAATATCCAACCAACGCGTCGTTCCATATTATGGGACTGATTGCGGTCATTGGGATTTCTTATAACTTGGCAAAGAGTTATAAGGTCGACCCAATCTCCGCGTCGATCGTTTCGTTAGGCGCTTGGTTCTTAACGATTCCGCTAAACACGGATAAGGCAGGGGCGCTGTGGGTACCATTGACTCAACTGGACTCTGCAGGTCTGTTTACCGCACTGTTGATTGGGTTATTCATCACTGATTTTTACGTCTTCATGGTTCACCGCAACTGGACGATTAAGATGCCAGATAGTGTGCCACCGGCTGTCAGCAACTCATTTGCAGCCTTAGTCCCTGGCTTCATTATCTTATTCTTGATGTGGTTACTCCGGTTAGCTGTCGAAGCATCACCAATGCACAGCATTCCGAACGTGATTTCCTTCGTCTTGGCCAAACCACTGGGCTTATTGAGTAATACGTTACCAGGGGCCTTAGTTGCCGAATTCGTCGTATGTATCTTATGGATCTTCGGGATTCACGGTGCCAACGTGGTTTCTGGGGTCATGCAACCAATCTGGTTGGCTGCGATGTCACAAAATGCGGAAGCACTTAAGGCGGGCAAAGCTTTACCAAACGTTGTAACGCAACAATTCTTCGATAACTTCGTTCACATGGGTGGTTCAGGTGCGACCCTGGGGTTAGCCTTCATGATTGCCTTTGTTTCGAAGAGTGCCGAATTTAAGACCTTGGGTAAGTTGGTGATTGGACCAGCGTTGTTCAATATCAATGAACCAATCGTCTTCGGGTTGCCAATCGTTATGAACTATCGGATTGCCGTTCCATTCATCTTGGCCCCATTAGTTAACGTTACGACGACCTACATTGCGATGTCGACCGGCTTAGTTGCTAAGACAGTTGGGGTCATGGTTCCTTGGACCACGCCGCCAATTATCTCTGGTTACCTAGCCACGATGCACATCTCTGGTGCGGTATTACAAATTGTCAATATCGTGCTCGACGGTGCCATCTACTACTTCTTCTTCAAGGCCTTGGATCGTGACAAGGTTAAGGAAGAAAAGACCTTCGCTGCTAAGGAAGCTGCCGGCGAAACGGTTGAAGCTTAATTAACTGCTGAAAATAAATAACACCACGCTTAGACCAGTGCGACGGTTGTCGTAGGTTGGGCGTGGTGTTTTTGTGTGGTGTATAGGCAATAAATAATTTATACATCAGCTGATGGTTACGATTCCTGAGACAGTACGTTCTCGTATGGAGTTATGCAAAATCATTCCCGATTTGATAAATGAATACGGTTATTAATTTCGACAGTATTGTGTACAAAATTATTGTTATCTAACGATTGAATTGTCGAGTTATATACGGGTGCTGATTGATCAGGATCTTCAATGGTAATGATGAGTGTAAATGGCGTACTCAAATTCTTTTGCTTCTGAAGTGCTTCTTTTTCAGCAAATAGGCGATAGTGACCCTCCAAAAATAGAAACCAGTGCCGTTCTGCATCCAGCGAATTGAGATAACTGTCACGCAACTCTGCCAAATCAAATGCGTACTTTTTAACCGGGTGATATTTTTGCCCATAAGCAATTAACGTGCGTTCATTTGCATAACGTGCGTTAATTTCAATCTTCCGCTTACCATACTTGCTTTTTAAAAGCGTATTGAAAGAATCATCACGTTTTAAGGGATTGAATCGTCGCATGTAATCGGTCGCGTTCATCTTCTTGTCGTAAGTGCCAAACCTTATTTCTAAATTGGATTGACAGTACTCAGCACCCTGATTTGCAATTAAAATAGGATCGTATAACAAGGTTACTTTTATTTTTCCAGTGTATCGACCATTTTTTATTAGAGCATCTGGATAGGGAAATTCCATGATGTCGATACGATTGCCTTTTTGAAGGTTACCCTCAAGAATCATTGTACTGGAATATGATGATCCAAAAAGAGCAATTCCAGCGTTGTCAGGCTTACCATAACCAAGTGTATCCAACCGTTGTTGAGTATCTAGGTTAGGCGTTTCATAGTACTTGGCAGAATGAATTGCCAAGGCCTTGAGTGCTAATGGAGAATATTGATTGTGGGTCAATAAGTCCAACTCAGCAATGTTTTTGGCAACTTTAGGCGTTGAGAAACTTGTCCCAACTTTATGAATTAACTTGAATCCATCTGATGTGGCGGTATCGCTAACTTCTTTGAAGTCGGTTCTATCAGTCGGATTATGCTTGGAAGCAAATAGATCGCCTCCAAAATGAGTTAAATCTGGCTTAACTAATGATGACGGTGCTGGGCCTACACACGAATAGGGTGCTGGAAAGTTTTTCTTAGTATAGTCGAATGGGTCTGAATTTCGATTTAGCGACCCAACTGTTACTGAACGAATAGATTCTGCGCCGATACTTAGATGACTTGCATTTTGCTTCATGTAAAAGCTTGGATCATTACCGGCCGATTTACAGATGATGACGTTACTTGTTTGTTGAATTTCATCTAAAGCTATTGCAAAATCTGAGAATTCATCAGATTTGATTTCACCGTCCAAGCTTATTGAAAGATTCCAAACTCGTATGCTGGGGTTTTCTTTGATTGCAGTTCGAATATTGTTAATCAGGGTAATTTCATCTGTACCATTGGCTGGAATTACAGGAACATCTATAATCTCACATCCACGAATGGAAGAGTCGTGGGTATCACTGAAATTGTCGCCGTGAATTAACAGAGTCGCAATGTATGTTCCATGTGCGCAATTTAACTCCGAATCTGAATATTGGCATCCGTTACCGCGAGTAACCCAGTGTTCAGTTAAACTGTTTTTATCAACGCCCGAGTCTAATAGACCAATAATGGGATAGTCGGTAGATTCATCAAAGGGAGTTATTTTATCTTTATACTTGAGTGGAAGGCCATCTAAAGATCGAAAGGGATTGGTTAATTTCTCTAACGGTTCTGCAGACTTTATTGGTAGGGTCTTGATAAACTTCAGACTGTCGCTGGTTACGTCATCTAGCTTGAACACAGGGAGATTCGTCGTGTAGTGAACCAGATTGTAATTAATATCCTTTGAATTTAAGGCATCTGCAATGATTTGAACAGCACGCTTGTTTAGAATATCATCACCGAAGTTCAAAGGGTTCAGCTTGTAAGGAGATTCTTTGGTTTTGGGCTTAATTGTCGGAACATAAAATTGAACTGCTGTTAAGGCAGAAATTTGAGCCGCATTCTTGTTGGTATCAGCCAGATTGTTTTTAACCGTTTCCAACTTCTCTTTGGAGTCAATTTTTATTACAAGTGATGTGTCACCACTAAATCCAATTTGACCAGTATTATCACCGACAATAAACATCGGTACGATGTAACGTTGATGAGTGTTAGCTAACGCTTTTTCAATAAGGTCGACTTTCAATACGTGGGGAAGTCCTTCAATATTGGTTTCGTCCCAGTTAGCTTTGAGTTCGTCAATTTCTGAAACTAAATGCTTGCTACGTGTTAGCAATTCGTCACCAGTTAATAACCAACTGACGTTTGCTTTATCGCCACCACCTGGTGTTTTACCGTTGTCTTGTTGACGTGGTGAAAATCTGATTACTGGGAAATCCGAATCAGCCATTATCCTTTACCTCCTTGTATATCGATCGTACCTTGCGTATTGATATTGACAAATGGTTGGCAGTATCATTTTGAGAGACTAGGTTATCAATCATAAATTTCGCTGCAGACTCATCATTAATTTTTGAGGGCGTCTTATAAATAAATGTCTCTAGAATTAATTGTGCATACGATAACTTATTATCGCCACGAAGAAGACAGTTTTTTGCTGCTTTGTTAAAAATGGTCTTTATCGCATCTGGAGTCAGTTGATTCGTTATTTCAACCAGCTTGGCTTTCTTCTTTGTATCCCTTTCAAAATCCGTTGGCATAATTTTAGAAAAATGGTTGATCAATTGTGTTCTAACTTTGGAATTTGGCGTGCGCAACTCTAATTTGGTATCAAATCTTCGCCATATTGCTGCATCGAGTAGCCGTGGTCGGTTTGTAGCGGCTATTAGAATGCTATTTGAATCAAAAGCATCTATATTTTGAATCAAACTATTAACGACACGTTTTAGTTCACCTAGTTCGTTCTTATCATCTCTGACTTTAGCTAGTACGTCGAATTCATCTAGAAATAAAATACATGGTTGCTGGGCCGCGTATTGGAAAACTTTACGTATATTCTTAGAAGTGCTGCCCAGTAGAGATGATACAACACCATCTAATCTAGTAGTAACTAATGGTAAATTGGTTTGAAGACTAATAAAACGTGCGAGAGAGGTCTTACCAGTTCCAGGCTCACCATACAAAAGCAAACGATTGTTGCTTTCAATTCCGTGTTCTAATAATAAATCACGTTTGTCATAAGCTTTTAAAAATTCAAGAATTTCATTTTCTACGAAAGAGTCAAAAAAGAGCTCCTCATCTGTTTGAACTGGAATACTTAAGTCAACGGTTTCAACGTGTGCTTCAGAATCAAGCGGCTTTGATGTAAAGGAGTCAAGCTCTGCCGTTCTCGTATTCATGCCATTTACAAGTTTTGATATTTTTTTAGCAACGTTGTACTCACCATTGTTTTCAAGATAGTTTGCAAGTTTGACAGAATAATTCCGTACTTTTTGAGGGTTGCTCTGCAGGCCACCGTCAATTATTTTTAGTAGTTCAGGGTACATATCAGTGTCCCTCCTGTAAAAAAATATTTTTGCAAATCAATGCTTATGTAAGTCTAACACTATAATTTGGTTTGGTATAGCCTTGTTTTGTACGTGAATCTGATGTATCTGGTATAAAAATAGCACGTATCGTACAAATGTGAAAATATAAAAGCTCCGTTTTTATCTGAATATTAAATTGTGGCCAGTTCTAACTCTCGGATCATTCTGGCACAATAGGCTGTGGCATACTCTCAGTTGACAGGATGTCGACCAGTACGAGATAACGGCTTCATTTCCATAAAATATGAAAAATAATTCCAGTAGCATCTATTAATCTGTTACTGGAATTATTTGCTAAGCTTTTTTAGTCCGCTCTTTTATGAATGAAAAATACCCAAATAGGTGTATATGTGCATATTACGTGTATTGTAATTGAATGTTCGAGTAGACGGTATTGATTCTTGAATGTACTTCAAAAAATATGAGATGCACTATAGATGTGATTGTTTCAATCATTGAAGCTAACACACGATACTCAAAATGCCCTTGGCGTTATCGTAGAGCTAGATAGGTAGATGGTTTGCAAGCTGCGTTAAATTATAGTGGTAGACTGATCTTTAATGTGTCTTGTTAAGTTCATGACGGACACTGGCTTGCCAGTCAGCCTCATTATTAAAATGCTGAACTTGGTCGCTATGGGCTTCACGGATAGCCTTGTCAGTGTCGGTGATTAGGTGTGGTCGAAAGGGTAATCCGTTTACCGCAATACTTTGTTTCAGGAAGAGATTAATTGCTGTGGTCGTATCCATACCGAGCTTGTGAAATAACTGGCTAGCCGTATCATAGTCAGCTGTCGCTACAGAGACACGCAACTGGGTTTTATTGGTATCAGTTTTTGTCGTCATCGTGCACCTTCCGTTTCTAAAAATGTTAGAAATACCATACTGACGAATTTTACAGATTCAAAGTTTGCCTGAAGATCCAGTCGGACTAGCAAGCTTTTGGCTGACGAACAGTAAACCAACTATCACCTCAGATAGTAGCGCCATAGCGAATTAACAAAATTCACCGCGTATGAAACTGCGGGTGCAGCATCCGCGGATGGCCATGGTCAGTGCCTTTATATTGCAGTAACCAGTAGGCGTTTTGTGGCAAAGCGCTACGGGCGATGACGTGGGCGACAGTGTAGCGAATCGTGTCCGCGTTAGCGTTCGTCCATAATCGCCAGGTCGGGAGCTTAGCGGCATGGACACGCTCCCATTCTCCGAGGGCCTGTTCACTAGCAGTTAATGAGGTGAGTAATTCCGGGCGTTCGTTACCCGTTAATTCAATGTAGTAGCAATAGGCTTGGGGATGCAGTGTGTCGAGCTGGCTCATGGTCAGGATGCTCCTTTATGATGGTTTCAATTGTTTAATATTAATCAGTAAATGTCATCAATTATAGTACAACCGTTTGACTAATTTGACTAGCTTTTTTACTTAGTGTTATTAAAATGTAATATTTGAAGTTTCAATTAAAAATAAATAAGTGTGCCCCCTTGACCTGAAACGCGTTTCAGCGCTTATATTTAATGGTGACAAATAGATGAAGGGAGTGCAGCGATGATGGAGACGGGGATTTTAAAACAAGTTGATTTAACAACGACTACTGAGCGTTACTTTTTCGTGCAAGCACAACGGTTAGCAGGCTATATCTGGATTCGCTCGGTTCAAAATTTCAAGCCACTGGAATTGACCTTTCGGCTGAGTGATTTGCGGGTCAGTCAGCATCGGGCGGTCGCTGCTCGTGGCGACGTTCAATACGAATTCAATGATGATACCGGTGGCTTGGTCACACAATTGGCGGATTGGGTCAGCTAAACGAGTCGGGATTGTGATTGGGACGTTATTGGCATGACCAGCGCGGTCGTTGTGTTCAATACCCGCGCTATCATAATTTTGTAACATGTAAAGTAAATCGTGAAAGTCGTCAATGTTACTAAACAAATATATATGTTACGCATTGTGCTAGTTAATTTGTCATGATTCATGGTTAAATCATGACAAGTTGGTGTCCTGTTCGTCAGCCCCTACAGTCGGGAGGCCGCTCGAATGGCAGATGAACGGCCACGTATCTGGGTACAATTGACCACTGAATATTAGGTGACTGGTCCTTCAGATAACCTTTGAATTGATATCCATGATGGCCATAAAACTCATCGAAAATTTGCAGGTTAAGATATTGTTGAACGAATCTAATCGAAACTGCCTTGTTGGTAATTAAACATGATTACTGATTTCAAAGCATTAAGGACTAGTTCATATTCAGTCTGATTCGAAAACGTATCGAGTAAGGGATAATAATCTAGACACTCCTGTACTGACGGCACTAGACGATAGCCTAATGATTAACAAAAAGTTTTAGACAAAACAAATCTGACAGTCAGATAAGAGCTGTACTGTTTGACATGAATCAGTGATCAGTCTTTCAAAAGTTGGGCCGCACATATCCGCCTTTCGACTACAATCCCGGCTGGAAGGTATTCGGGGCAAGGCCCAGTGGTGAAATTCCACTTAGCAAGCGTTTTTGGCTTGGTTAGTGGAAGACCAGTATTTAAGACGTGGGCTTCGGCTTAAATCTGTGTCCACCACGTCACGGCCATTGCCCAGAATGCCTGGAAGCCGGACTAGGACGTCTCTACAACAGCAGGTTTACGCAAACTCGCACTGTTTCCAGCGGGTCTCAGCTGGCAGCTTTTGAACTTGGAAATAGCAGGATTCAAGCATCTTTAAAGGCTAAATAATAACCAGCACACCACGTAAATATATATGTTACGATATCGGCGACTGATTCTAACCACTAGTTCTAACGCCTTATTTCGCCGTATTTCAACAAAAAATTTTAACAGCTGATTGCACTAGAAAACGGATGGCAGTTCGAAGCACACGACTTCGAACTGCTATCCGTTTTTTGGAATCAGAGTTACTTTGTATTGTCAGTATAGGTGATCTTATCTAGACCTTGCGTATCGTAGTTGAGATTGGTCTTACCGTCATATACCGTGTTGGCGGCATTCAACTTAGTTTCCATATTGCTGAGCGTCTCTGTGCTTAGTCCTAGCTGAGTTCGTAAGCGATTTGACGTTTGTTGCAACGTCTTAGTCGTCAAAATCTGATAGGAACTGGTATTGATCCAGGCGGGCAGCCCAACGACTTGTGTGGATTGGATGTGCTTCATGTTCGCACGGTCGTGGGTGGCCAGACCGACCAAGTCGTCAAAGCTCAAGTCTGTTTGCAAGTTACCCTTGAGTGACGTGAGTAATTGATCATAGCGGCTATACGTCTTGGTTTGCGCAAGCTTAGCCAGGACGGCGCGCATGACTTGTTGCTGGCGGAGCTGTCGGCCGTAGTCGCCCCGCGGGTCTTGATAACGCATTCGCGTATAGGCTAGAGCCTGAGTACCATTCAAATGGTGCTTCCCCTTCGTGACGGTCACGTGGTCGAATGAGACGTTGAGGGGACTGGTAATCGTCACGCCACCGACCGCGTTCACGATTTGCTTGAGACCGCCCATATTAATGGTAGCGTAGTAGTTGATGGGAACGTTGAGTAGTTGGCTGACACTGGCTTTCGCCATTTTGGAACCGCCAATGTTATAAGCGGCGTTGAGTTTTTGCACGTTGGTGTCCGAATCACCGACCATCTCAGCGAGCGTATCGCGGGGGATACTCGTAATGACGGTCTTTTTCGTCTTGGGGTTAATCGTGACGACCATGATCGTATCCGAATTACCCTTGTCGATGCGCCCGTCCGCGCCGGTATCGACCCCGAGTAGTAAGATGCTGAGGGGTTTCGTCGGATTAACTTTAGTATTACTGCTACCGGTGTAGATGGTCGACTGGTAACGGGCCTGCGCCTGGCGAATGATAACGCCCAGTGCAATGGCGATGATGACAATGATGATGCCGACCGTGATGAGCACCGGCCGTAATTTTGAAGATGCTGAATGCCGCATGTTCAAATCCTCCCTTAATGAAGGTCGTTAAGGCTAATTCCCCGTATTAACGACCCGTTTGCAATGATTCACAATCACTAGCATACCCGGTTCAGACGCCGCCGGAAAATACTTATTTTGAGTGTACGCAATTCAAAAAATAGATACCACGTAAAAGTATTGGATTGGAAACTGTGCGAATAGACGGGCGGCAGTATTGCGGACAGTATTAATGTCGAAAACGGATTCTTGGCTTATACTGACATTGAGCTTAAATAAATAAAGTGAGGTCTTGTATTTTGACAGTCTTTCGCGCGTTTTCAGATGAAGAAGTGTTAGCGGATTTGACCGCCCAAGTGACGGATGGTCAAGTATTCACCGATCAGGCAACGCTGACGAAGTATTCCTTTAGTCCCCGGTTAACGGATGATGATAGTGGGCTGGCACTAGCCTATGTGGAAGCCCATTCCACGCAGGATATCCAGGGTGTGCTCCGCGTCGCCCGCAAATATCATTTGCCCGTGATTCCGCAAGACCAGACGACTAGTACGGTGATTGGTGCCGATGGCCTGACTGGAAGTGTGATTCTGTCAACGGCCAAGATGAATCGTATTATCGAAATCAGTAAGGCCGATTCAGTGGCGGTCGTCCAACCCGGCGTTATTAATGGTGATTTAGACCAAGAAGCGCGCAAACAGGGCATGTTTTATGCCCCCGACCCAGGTTCCAAACCAATCTCTGGGATTGGCGGTAACATGGCGACCAATGCGGGTGGTATGAGCACCGTCAAGTACGGCGCTACTAAGGATAACGTGTTAGGTGTGAAGGTCGTACTGGCTGACGGGCGTGAAATCAAGCTCGGTGGTCGGACGCTCAAACAAGCATTTGGCTACGATTTGACTCAGCTGATGATTGGTTCAGAGGGGACGCTTGGAATTATTACGGAAGTGACCGTCAAGTTACTGCCGATTCCATTAGGAACTCCCGTGATGGGTGTGGCCTTCTTCGATAACATGACGGCGCTGGCCAAAGCAGTGACGGCGATTCGCATCTCAGGGGTTTACCCGACGATGCTAGAAGCGCTCGATGGCAATACCGTGGCGGCATTGGATCGCTATGAGAAGACGCATTATGCCAAGGATAGTGCCGCAATGTTGATTTTCAAACTCGATAATGGCGGCCAAGCTAGCATGGCTGTCGTTCAGAAATTATTGGCCGAACAACACGCTAGCAACGTCACGATTACGACTGAACCCAAGCAGCAGGCCGAGCTCGAGCAGTTACGGCGTGACATGCTACCAGCCGTTTTCGCGGGCCAAAACCATATTATGGAAGATATGGCGGTGCCGTTATCGCAATTGGCACCGCTGATGGACTATATTCAAGACTTAGCTCAGCGCCTAGACGTTGAGATTTATACGGCCGGCCACGCGGGTGATGGTAATGTTCATCCGACCCTCGTTTGGCCAACATCGGAGAAGCAGGTCCCAGAAAAAGTCGTCATCGCGTTACAAGAAATGTTCAAGAAGACCCTCGCGCTTGGTGGCACGATTTCGGGTGAGCACGCGGTTGGCATGTTGAAGAATCAGTGGAACAATGCCGAATTAGGCGAGGACGTGGATATGCTGCAACACCAGATCAAAGCGTTGTTTGACCCGATGAACCTCTTGAATCCGAAACGTAAGATCAATTAAGTCGGGACCTAAAGCTGTGGTTAAGATTTGCACTTGGCACCAATCAAGCATTGCGTTGGGTGCTACGATTGTCTTATTATTGAAGTAGTCCCACGTAAAAGGTTGGTTACAGCATCACTGAAATGGCGGTGCCTTGTGGGTTAACCGGAATAAAGGAGGCCCCAATTGATGCTGAAAAGTGTACGAATTCGGTTAGAATTTAATGCTGAAGTGTTACGTAATGAGATTTTTGACGTGCATGATTTTGCGAGTTTCCAAAATTTTTGGCAGCGGTTTGAAAATTTCTTAGCGGATCGAATGGTCGTCGGCCACTTGAACGTGTTAGAAGGGCACGGCCTCATTCCGAGTGACTTTAAGGACGCGGATGGGCAATTGGCTTACCAAGTTGGTGAAGACGATTATCAGATTGCCTATGACCAGATTGCGCGTGAGTGGACCGTGACCATCCGCTAAGCAGGATCGAGAGAGAATAGAGTCTTATATTGGAGCGATATTGATTGAGCACAACAAAATCCCAAGCAAGTGCGGATAATGACCAGCTTCTGCCAGCACCCCCGGAACTTTTGCAAGCTGTTGATCAGTTGAAAGCTTATTCGTTACGGTATGAAGTGGCGATGAAGCTCGTTTTAGATAAGTTAGATTATATTAGTCGTGAATATGAGCTGCGTTACGGCTATGCCTTGATTGACAGCAAGCAGTCCCGAATCAAGTCGCCGGAAAGCATCGTCGGCAAGATGCAACGCAAACACTTGCCGCTGACGTTGAACGCGGTCTTTAACAATTTACATGATATTGCCGGTATTCGGCTGATCGTACGCTTCTTAAGTGATGTGAAAACGGTTGAAGATTTGTTGGCGACCCAGGCAGATATCAAAGTCTTGCGGGTGAAGGATTATATTCACCATCCGAAAGCAAACGGCTATCAAAGTTTGCATTTGATTCTGGGCGTCCCCGTCTATACGGTCGATGGCCCAAGTATTGTTGAGGTCGAATTGCAAGTACGGACGATTGCGATGAACTTCTGGGCATCGTTGGAACATGAATTAAATTATAAAAAGAACGTCCCGCATCAGGCCGATTTACGAGCCTCATTGACGAAGAAGGCGCAGCTGATTACGGAGCTGGACCAAGAGATGGATGAGATCAAACGCCGGATGTATGAGCCAAAGACGCCCCCTAAGGAAGTCTGAAAAATCCCTAGTCATTTTGTTGAAAAATGGCTAGGGATTTTTTGCGCACTTGACGGCGGTCAAGGTAGTCAGGTGCGGTGATTAGTATGCTAATCATGGTTTTAAAATTTGCAAGTTGGATTGCTTTCGCATTGGTGGGGTCCATGTTACTTTAAATATGTCAGATAAATATCAAGGTATTGAAACAATAATTAATTTAATATAGTGACGTATCAGTTAGTTTGCTTAACTAGCGAGCCAGTGGACCCCGTCGAAGTTAGTGTTCCGTGAGGTTATTGATGGGTTTGCCTCGGTACCACCAGTCATTGATGAACCGGGCGAGTTCTTTCGGCGTCTCATGTAGACCAGTCTTTAGCCAGTAACGGACAACGCCGATGATGCCGTTGATGTAATACTCAAACATGTATTCCTTTTCACGGTTACCGATGCCGGCGATCTCGGCTTGGTTGTGCGCCAAGATTTCGCGTTTCGTAGTTGCCATGAAGCTCATCAGAAAGTCTTGGTCGGTCGTTAAGATGAAGGAAGTCACGGCATGCCGCTTTTTAACGACTTCGAAGATTCCCGTCAGAATGGCTTGTAGTGAGTCGGGATTGAGATGTTCATCGATCACCGCCAGTAATTCCTCGGTGGCGTCTTGTTCCATCTTCTTCATGCAATCTTTGACATCTTCATAATGCGCATAGAAGGTCCCCCGATTGATGTCGGCTGCTTTACAGACCGCAGTCACCGTAATCTCATCGAGTGATTGCTGCTGAAGCAGATTGATTAAGCTATCTTGAATTAAACGTTCGGTCATTTGCGAACGTCGGTTGTTTTTCGTGCCTACCACTGAAGTTCACCCCATTATTTGAACAGTACACTGTTTATTTGTTTATTTAATGACGATTTTATGAAAATTGTTGGTTGAAATTACAACGTTTTTCATTTAACATGTTGTTATTATTTAAACACATTGTTGATTAAATGTCACGATGTCGTTTTAAGAATCTGAGTTAAGGGAAGGGATACAGAGTGAAAGGGAGCCGTAGACGCTTTACAATTCAAGCGATTATCTGGCTAGTCGTGATGGTAGCGGCCATCATCTTCTTGCCAAATGTCAGCAGTCTGGTCCGCGACAAGGGTCAGACCAAGCTACCAAGTAGTGCGAAGAGTCAAGTTGCACAGGTTATCCAAAATCACTGGGGGCGTAATCAGAACAATACGCGCCAAGTGGTCGTGGTCTTCAATAATGGCGATTCACCATTAACCGCTGATCAGAAGCAGGCAATCGATGGGACGATTAAACACTTCAAAGATCAGAAATCGAAGTATCACGTGAAATCAATGACGGCAGCCAGCGATAATGCCGCTGCTAAGAAGCAATTGATTTCGAAGGATAAATCAACCGAATTGTTACAATTGATGGTTGGTAAAAAGCAAACTGTCGCGAATATGACGAAAAATATTACTGACGGCGCCAAGACCGCTGGTGTCAAGACGTACGTGACAGGGAGTGACATCTTAAATGATGACTTCACTCAAGAGACGGAAGCTGGGATCCAGAAAACGGAAATTATTACCGTCATCTTCATCTTCATTGTGTTGACCTTAGTCTTCCGGTCACCAATCACACCATTAGTTTCGTTGTTGTCAGTCGGGGTCTCATTCATCATTTCGCTGAGCGTTGTGATGAACTTAGTTGATAAATTTAACTTTCCATTGTCGAACTTCACCCAAGTCTTCATGGTCGTGGTGCTGTTCGGGATTGGGACCGACTACAACATTTTAATGTTCGATCAATTCAAAGAAGAACTCAGTCATGGCGATAGTCCGGTCGCCGCGACTGGGCGCGCATTAAAGATTGCCGGACGAACGATCCTTTACAGTGGGTCGTCACTCCTGATTGGGTTCAGTGCCTTAGGGCTCGCCAACTTCTCAATCTACAAGTCAGCGGTCGGCGTTGCGATTGCCGTTGCCATTTTACTGCTGGTCTTGTTGACCTTGAACCCATTCTTCATGGCCTTGTTAGGACCACGCTTGTTCTGGCCGACCAAGAAGTTTGCAGGTGGCAGTACCAGTAAGATGTGGCACGGTATCGCTGCGTCATCCGTGCGCTACCCAATCATCGCGTTGGTCGTTGTGTTAGGGGTCTCATTACCATTTATCCTAACTTACAACAATCAATTAAACTATGATACGTTAGCCGAATTGAACGATTCGATTCCAGCAAAGAAAGGATTCAAAGTTGTCCAGAACCACTTCTCCAAAGGGACGGCCGAACCGTCAACGCTGTATATCAAGACCGACCATGCTTTAAATAATGAAAAAGATTTGAAGCTCATCGATAGTTTGACCAAGCAACTCCAAAAGGTCAAAGGGGTCAAAACGGTTGCTTCAGTCACCCAACCAGGTGGCTCAGAAGTGAGTCAACTGTACGTCAATGATCAATTAGGCACGGTCACTAGCGGTATGAAGAGTGCCGGCAAAGGCCTGACTAAGATTGGCAGTGGCCTGGACAGCGCCAACAGCAAGCTGAAGAGCGCGAATATGTCTGATAGTGCTAAGTCAGCTAAGAAGTTGGCGGATGGGGCGGATGAAGTCGCTAGCGGCGTCGTTTCCTATACCGATGGGGTCTACACGGTCAATAATGGCTTGAACCAATTGAATAGTAAGACTGGAACGCTCTCTAGTGGAGTTAATAAGCTGGTTAGTGGGTCTGGTCAGGTTACGAGTGGTGCTAATACCGTTGCATCCGGTAACTCAACCTTGGCTTCTAGTCTGGTAACTTATACGAATGGTGTTTATACCGTTAATAGTGGCCTTAATCAGTTGAATAGTAAGACTGGCACATTATCCAACGGTGTAAATAAATTAGCTACTGGGGCGAACTCGTTATCTAGCGGATTAACCACTGTGTTCTCAGGAACCCAAACGTTGTCCAATGGATTATCAGAGCTGAATAATAAGAAATCCTCAATTTCAAGCGGGACGGCTCAGTTAACAGAGTCAATTGCAAAATTACAACAGGGTTCTGCAAGTCTGTCTGAAAACCTCGCAGCCTTAGAAACATCGGTGAGCGGCAATTCTATCGATACAAGTAAATTGGAAACTTTAACTTCTAACTTAAATACGATCAATGCGAATTTACAGAAGTTAGCAACCAGTTCAGATAGTGTTACATCTAATATTGCTAGCGTGAATAAGGCGGCTACCCTATTCAGTGAATCATCAGACAAAATGTCAGAAGATATGGGTACCATGCAGAAAGCCTTATCAAGCGCGGCAAGTCGAGATGCTGCTTCAAGTTCAACGACGGCTACGGTTAATGCCAATTCAGTTGCTTCTGCTGCATTGGCTGCGGCCGGATCATCTGCAACCTCGGAACAAAAGGCTGCGATTAGTTCAGCAGTTACATCTGAAGTGAATGCTCAGAATAGCTCGAACGCTAATACGAGTTCAACTGCGACAACTAAAGCCGGTACCGTAACGGCGAGTGATGGTCTGACAGCATTGTCCGATATGCAACAGAGATTGACGGCATTAAAGAGTGCGACTGATTCTCTGAATGAGTTGAGTGATAATCTGGACAATTTAGCAAGTGTTAAGCAAGTTGCTTCCGCCGCTATTCAAGGAAACGATGCTTCGTTACAAGCCATTGAACAGATTTCTGCATCAGCAGAAAAGCTGAAAACGATGGAAAGTGCCGTTTCAAAATTGTCTAGTGGTTCTTCAGAGATTACCGCTAACTTGTCCCAGCTTCAGACTGGGGCCGAGACCCTTGCAAGTAAGTTGAATCAATATACAGCTGGAGTAGCAACAGCATCTGCAGGTGCATCTAAACTCAATACTGGTGTAAGCAGTGCTTCAACTGGTGCAAATCAACTTTCTAGTGGTTTAGGCTCGTTGCAAGGTCAAATTCCAACGCTTACTAGTGCAATTAGTGCGTTAGATGCTGGGACTAATAAGCTTAATAATAATTCTGCTGCGTTAGTTTCAGGTGCAAATCAGTTAGCATCCGGTGCAACTCAAGTAGCTTCCGGTTCATCCCAAGTAACATCTGGTTTGACAACCTTGAAGGGTCAAGTACCAACCTTGGTCAGTGCAATCAGCGCATTGGATACTGGGACGAACAAGTTAGTCGCAAATTCGGCTACACTTAACAGCGGTGCCTCCCAAGTTGCCTCAGGTAACGAACAGATGTACACCAGCATTCAAAGCTTAGTTGGTCAGATGAAGACCCTCCAAGACGGTTTGAAGACTGCCAGTGATGGGACTAAGACGATCAATAAGGGTGTTGGCTCAGCTAATAGTTACTTGACTGGTTTGAAGAATTCTGCGGCTTCGAAGACGTACTACGTGCCAAAGAGTACCTTGAAGGGTAAGACTTACAAGTCTGCTTTGAAGGCTTACATGTCTGGTAATAACCATGCGACGAAGATCACGATCGTCTTGAATGAAAATCCAAGTTCGAAGTCAGCGATGAATAAGATAACGGCAATTCAAAAACAAGCTGAAAATAGCTTGAAGGGGACTGCGTTAGACGGTGCAACGATTGCCATTGGTGGTCAAACATCTGAAACCAACGATACCCAATCAATTGCTTCAAGTGACTTTATTCGGACGGCAGCGATCATGTTAGTCGGAATCCTGATTGCCTTGATGGTCATCACGCGTTCCGTATTACAACCGTTCTACATCTTAGGGACCTTGTTATTGGCTTACATTATGTCCTTGAGTATCACGCGGATGTTGAGTAGTTGGCTCATGGGTCAAGACATGTTGACTTGGAACACACCATTCTTCGGGTTCATCATGTTGATTGCCCTTGGGGTCGACTACAGTATCTTCCTGATGATGAAATATCGTGAATTTGATAATTCGGCTGCTACACCAAGCACTCGAATCGTCAGAGCTTCTGCCGTAATCGGTGCCGTGGTCTTATCCGCCGCCCTGATTCTGAGTGGGACATTTGCCGCCTTGATGCCATCCGGTGTCTTGACGTTGATTCAAGTGGCGATGGTCGTTATCATTGGGTTGATTATCCTGGTATTCGCTATCCCAACGATTATTCCAAGTTTGATTCGGTTAACTTACCCGTTGACCGATCGCATGGAAGACGAATCCGATGCTGAAAAGCAAACGAAGCGGAACCGTCACTAAAATAGATAAGTTATGCGATAATAAAGTATAACCAACTGGCGCCGTCCAACCGTTGTGTTGGGCGGCGTTTCGTTTTGTAATGAGGAGATGGGTAGATGGAACGATGTGCGTGGGCGAATTCGTCGCCAGTCATGCAAGCGTATCATGACAATGAGTGGGGCCGTCCCCAGCATGACCCGCAGCGCTTGTTTGAATTGCTGTGCTTAGAGACGTACCAGGCAGGTCTAAGCTGGCAAACGGTCTTGAATAAACGCGCGGCCTTCAATGAAGACTTTGCTAATTACGATATTGCGACCGTTGCTAAGATGACGACCGCGGATGTGGACCAACTGCTGCAGGATGCACGGATCATTCGTCACCGGCAAAAATTGATGGCGACACTGAACAACGCGCGCGTCATCGCCAATTGGCCAGCGGGCTCGGATTTTGCATCCTGGCTATGGTCATTCGTTGACGGCCAACCGATTCGGCAAGCATGGCCATCAATTAATGACGTTCCCGCCACGAATGACTTGGCCCGCCAAGTCTCGAAGCAAATGAAGCAACGCGGCTTTAAATTCGTCGGCCCGACGACAATTTACTCGTATTTGCAGGCAGTCGGTATCATCAACGACCATGTCCGTGACTGCCCGTGTGCACCAGAAAATGAAACTGTCTAAGTGTGAGATTGACCATCCTTGTTCGCAATTACGCGAGCGGGGGTGGTTTTTATTATTTTCTGAATCGTTCCGAATAACTACCGATTATCAACGCCTATTTATAAATAAATACTTATTATAACTATAAAAATAAATTGACAATTACTAACGAACTTTGCTAAGATACGACGTATAAATAGACGGCAAGTTTCAGCAAAATTTAGGGAGCGGTATCAAGGTGAGAAAAATAACGAGTTGGGGATTGTTGGTCGGGCTGTTAGTCGTGATATTGGGATTATGGTGGCCAACGGTTGCGGCCACTGCGGATGAGTTGGATTCTTTACCTAAATCGGCATTAAACTTAGATGGATTGTTTGAAGTGGGCAAGTTTGATAATAACGCCGCTTCGAAGTTGTCCGTTGACCAGGGCGATGGTCATACGGCCAACGTCTTTGAATTGAACAATGATAATAACCAAGTGGGCGCGATTTGGTCGACGCCTGTTAATCGCTTTAATTTAAACGTTGATAATAAGGTTACGATGCTCGTTAATTTTGGCGACCGGGGTGCTGGGGAAGGGCTGGCCCTCGTGTTACAAAATGACCCGCGTAAGACGGCTGCCATCAGTCGCTTTGGGACCAAACGGGTGATTGGCGAGAACCTCGGTGTTTATGGGACGGATACGTATAGTCGTAAAACGTCCTCATCAACGATTGCTAAGACGGCGATTCAAAAGAGTTGGGCGATTGAAATTGATACCAAAAATAACGATGGTGGCTTTTTAGGCTTGTATCAACGTGGGAACTCCTTTGATGAAAAGATGCATGGGAACCACATTGCAGTTAATTACCCCGCCTCACCGGAAACCTATACGCAGCGCGGTGGTTTGACCAGTTCATACCGGTTTGAACAAAACCACTTAGCGGCACAGGAAAAATTGAAGTTGAATAATGGGCAGTGGTATCGCCTCCAGCTATCATGGTCAGCGAAGAGTAAGGTCATGACATACACCTTTGGCAATAATACGCCGCGGTTAGTCAAAATCGATACGAGTGCGTTTGGTAAGGAAGTCCGTAATCTAACTTGGGGTGTGACCAGCACTTCGACCAGTAGTAACGCACGAACGCTGGTGGCTTTTGAGCAACTGCCACAACCGATCGAAATCGAATCTGAATTGAACGTGACCAACGTGAGCCAAGAGTTGCCCGTCCATGAGGGCAGTTGGGTACACGGTGGTGACGACTTGGAATACGAGTATGTCTTGAGTTATTTGAGTGGTGATAATGGTTGGGAGAAGGTGGAAGCCAATATTCCATTACCAGAATACGTGAAATTCTCGTCGGCCACGGTCCGTTATGAGGATGGTCATGAGGAAACGATTGAGCTGCCGGATGATGATCGGTCTGAGGACCGACTGCAACACATGCTGAGCCAGAGCTTGTCCAAGGAGAATCGGCATGCCTACATCACACTACGCGGGGAAGCCGAGCGCGTCGAGCAGGATACGAAGGTTCAGGATGATATCAGTTACTTTGTCGGTCCAGCGATGGAGATTGCGACCGCGACGCCACACTTCACCATTACGACTGGTAAAGCGGTCAGTTTGTCGGTGGACCCGGTTCAGCCGGTCAAAAAGGGTGAGCCCGCAACCGTCAAAGGCCAAGTTAAATTGGATGATGGTTTGGACTTCGATAACGACGGCATGCGAGTCGAACTGAAGCTGAACGGCGAACGACTGGAAGACTACCTGTTAGATCCTGACGATGCGCCCGGTTATGTGGAGTTAGAATTAGATCCCGAAGACTTGAACGAGGGTGAAAATGAACTGATTTTGCGTGCCAAGAGCCAGGATAATGCCACTTCAGACGCGGTGGCGGTGACGATTCTAGTCCTGAATGGTGAGCTCAAAATCAAATCTTCCAGCAAGACGAGTACATTTGAAGCCGTGCGGTTAACTGGGGCGGCGCAAACAAGTCGGCCTAAGGATTTAGAAGTGATCGTCGCGGATGAGACTGGTGGCAACACCGGCTGGCGCCTCGATGTGCACGCTAGTAAATTCGTGACGGCGCAGGGCCGAGTACTAGCCGGTGACCTCTACTATAATGATGGCAAAGAACTCAAATCGGTCACGGATGCGACCCAAACGGTGGTCAAGACGCAGACGAAAGCTGGGGAAGATTACAATGTCACCAAGGACTGGTCAGACCAGCACGGCTTGATTCTCAAGACCAATCCCGCCGCGGTGCCCGGTGAGTACGAGAGCACGTTGACGTGGACGTTGAGTGCGGTGCCTGGAAAGTAGGTAATCGTCGTTAGCGACAGATTGAATAGGCATGGGGGTTATGGTGTGAGCGACTAGTGCGTGCTGGTGCGGCGCAATGACCTTGCCGAATGTCCGTGCTAATTCGGTTGCTGGCTACCAAATTTAAATAGAAGACAACTCATATCAATTACGACGCTTTAGGAATGGTCAGCCATTCTTGAGGCGTTTTTTTGACGGACGAGCAAGTCTGAAGATTAAGGCCTAAGTTCAGAGACTGACCATTCTTAAATAACGCCGTTTCTTTCAAGTTTTAGGTTTGAAATTTTTTTGATTGAAAAGTCATAAATTAGCATGCCACTCCGCCAAGAATTTCCAGTGCCGAATCGTGATGGATTCAAAATGCGCACTTGAAAAAGAGTCCCCGATGACCCCGTTTTTGAGCGCGTCAATCACTGGCACCCAC
Source organism: Lactiplantibacillus plantarum EGD-AQ4 (assembly GCF_000463075.2). Taxonomy (GTDB): domain Bacteria; phylum Bacillota; class Bacilli; order Lactobacillales; family Lactobacillaceae; genus Lactiplantibacillus; species Lactiplantibacillus plantarum_A. Next base: position 88,568 of record NZ_AVAQ01000050.1, on the reverse strand, counting down.
TCCTTTAGAGCCTCCGTACAGGTGAATATAAAATTTTCGGTTACAAGCCTATAAATAACCTCATCGTGTTCACAAATTAGTCGGATTTCACGTGTACTTTAAAAGTTGTGAACGCAATTGTCATACTAATACTTTATCTGAAGGAGGGTTAAGCGTGAATTTTTTTAAACGCGCATGGCTTAACTTAACGGCGAAAAAGGGCCGTTCAATTCTATTAGTACTCGTGACCACTGCAATAATGTTGTTTGTGTTAGCGGGACTACTGATTAGGAATGCCGCTGATACAGCGACAAGCAATGCCAAGAAGAGTGTCGGTGCGACCGTCACATTGTCTGCTAACCGGGAGGCTGCATTCAAGAAGATGCGGCGTTCCACATCTACTAGTAAGTCGAGCAGACCGAAGCTGACGACCTCACCTGTTAAGTTGAGTGATGCCAAGAAGATCGCAAAACTCAACAACGTTGCCAGTTATAATGCAACGGTTTCAACTTCTGCCAATGCGAAGGGCTTTGATACGATTTCAACGTCTGGCAGTAGCGGCGGCATGAAAGGCATGGGTGGTATGAGTAGCAGTAGTAGTGGCGATATCGCGATTACTGGGGTAACGAATACCAGCAGTGTCTCAACGTTTGAAAGTAGCTCAAGCAAAATCACCAAGGGTCGTGGCATTACGGCCAGTGATGAAGGGACCAATAACGTGGTCATCGAAAGCGAATTGGCTAAGGAAGACAGCCTGAGCGTCGGTGATACGATCAAGCTCAAGGCAACGACTGGTGATAAGAAGACGTATACGATGAAGATCGTCGGGATCTACAAGGCTTCTTCAAGTGCAAGTACCCAACAAGGGCCTGGTAGCACCGATGTCAGCAACACGGTCTACACGTCATACACCTTTGCCAACACGGTCAAAGGCTCGAAGTACAAGAATACCGCAGATTCTGTGACCTTCTCGATTTCTAACCCGGCGAAGGTCAGCAGCGTTAAGACGGCTGGTAAGAAGATTATCAACACGTCGAAGTATTCATTAGCAACGGATGATAGTAGTTATCAGACGGTCAAGAGTTCGATGAATAACGTGAAGTCATTTGCAGATAAAATCGTTTGGCTGGTTGCGATTGCCGGAACGATTATCTTAGCGTTGATCGTCATTCTGATGATTCGCGAACGGCGCTACGAAATCGGTGTCTTGCTGTCATTAGGTGAGAGTCGCTGGAAGATTGTCGGCCAATTCTTTATCGAAATGGTGATGGTCTTGATTGTTTCCGTCGTCTTAGCTGGCTTCGGTGGCAAGTTCGTCGGTAACAAACTCGGCGATCAGCTAGTCTCACAACAAACGACTACGGCCACGACGTCAACTAGTTCGACGAGTCAAGGTCAGCCTGGCGGTGGCGGCGGTGCACCAAGTGGTAACACGGGTGGTGGCAAGCCAAGTGGTAACATGCCTAGTGGTGGCGGTCGCATGGGCGGCGGTGCCAATAGCACAGCTAGTTCAGCGGCTGACACGGACCTCGATATCAACGTCACGATCATGGATCTGGTTGAACTTGGTGGGTTTGGTCTCGCCATCATGTTCCTGTCGATTATGTTAGCTTCGGGCGGCATTTTACGACTACAGCCGAAGAAAGTTTTAATTGATTAGGAGGGGCGGCAATGTTAAAAGTAAATGATCTTGGTTACTGGTATGACCGCCAAGAAAATAGTCTATTTGAACACGTGAATCTCGAATTTAAGTCCGGCACGTCGTATGCCATCGTTGGCCAAAGTGGTTCTGGGAAGACAACTTTTCTCTCACTGCTTGCTGGTTTGGATAAACCACGCGCTGGTCAGATTGAACTCAACGGCGAGCCCATCAATAAAATCGGTTTGACCAACTATCGGCGTTCTAAGGTGGCCATCGTCTTTCAGTCCTACAACCTGTTGACGTACATGTCACCATTGAACAACCTGATGACGGCAATGGCGATTACCAATTCGGAGCATCGTGGCGACAAGGATTACGCGATGAAGATGTTGCGGCGCTTGGGCATTAGTGACGACCAGATGAAGAAGAACGTTCAACGGTTATCCGGTGGACAGCAGCAACGGGTCGCCATTGCACGGACGATGGTGTGTGATGCCAAGTTAGTGGTCGCGGATGAACCGACTGGTAATTTGGATGAAGAGAACACGAAATATGTCATCGACCAATTCCAAAAAATCGCTCACGAACAGAAGAAATGCGTGATTATTGTGACGCATGAACCGGACGTGGCGGATGCGTGCGACCACTCGTATCGCTTAGAAAAACATCAATTTGTCTCAGAGACTTAGGTTGAGATGATTAGAAAGCCGACGTATCAGGTGATTGAAAATCACTTGGTACGTCGGCTTTTTTGGTAGAATTAGTGATGAGAATGATCAACCTGGCCACGAATCGTAACACATAGCGGGGCAATCAAGATGATAATAATGATGATTTCGAAAATTTGAAATTGAGCGGTAGTGGTGATGCCCGGTAGCTGAATGGTAGGTGCCATCGTACTGAAAAAATCATTGGCCGTATGGATGATAATCGCCCAGAATAACGACTTGGTTTGGACCGTGATAAAGCACAGCAATAAGCCAAGGACAAACGTAAAGGCGAGTTGTAGTAGCGTTGCAGTTAAGGTCTGATGACTGAGATTAAGCAGGTGGGTCAGACTAAAGCATCCGCTGCTGAGTAGTGCGCCTGGAAGCACACCCCAGGTTGATCGGCACAGTTGAAAGAGTAGGCCGCGAAAGCTGGTTTCTTCAAACAAACTGATTAGAACGGCTATGCTGAGTGCAGTGAAGGTGGTCGACCACTGACGCGTGGATAATAAGGCCAGACTAGCAATGAATGCAGTCACCAGTAGCGTTGGTAGCACGGGTTTGAATTGGGGCCAGCTGATGGGCACGTTACGATAGTGCAGTGGTTGCTGAAACCAAGCGGCATTGAACAGGAGGACAATGCCCAACAGCAGGACTTCTTGTAGACCAGTGATGAGGGTCGCCGACAATTGGTTGAAGAGCGGGACTCGCAGAAATAAACTGACGAGGCCCATACTTGCAAGCATACTGCCCCATAATATTAGGACGCTTTTGAGTTGTCGCATGTCTTCAACACCACCTTTATGGTATTAAGCATACGCCTTTTGACGAAATTTGGGCATAAAAAAACGTGCCACGATAATTCGTGACACGTTTTGATGGCTTGATTTAGTTATCTTATAAAGCCCAAGCAGACATGCCTTGTGCGTTGTATAAGGAAACGGCGGCATCGACTTGTTCTTCAACAGAACCACTGCTGATGTGCATGTTTTGGAATAAACCATAGGCACCAGAAGTACTGTTCTTAACAGTAGTGTTCCAGTTTGATTCACGCGTAATGATCGTGTTCCAAGTTGATGCAGAAACACCAGTCCGTGATTGCATTTGGCTCAAGACGTAGCTCTTCAAGTTGCTACCAGTGTAGCTTGAAGTCGTTGAAGTGCTAGTTGAAGTTGAGCTGGCGCTTGATGAAGCAGCTTGGCTAGTCGTTGAAGCGGCACTTGAAGCTTGGCTTGCAGCAGAACTAGTTGAGCTTGCTGATGAAGCAGCACTAGTAGCAACACTTGAAGTAGCGGCTGAACTAGCAGTTGAACTAGTAGCAGCAGAGCTAGTAGCTGATGAGCTTGCAGCAGAAGTAGCAGCTGAGCTTGAAGCTTGGCTAGCAACTGATTGTGAAGAAGCGCTGGTTGCACTAGCACTAGTTGCAGTTGAGGCTGCAGAACTAGAAGCTTGGCTAGTTGCTGATTGTGGTGCGGCACTTGTAGCAGCAGAAGTCGTTGTGGTCGTTGAACCGTTGACTTCCAGCTTATCACCAACGAAGATCAAGTTAACGTTTGCTAACTTGTTAGCCTTTTCGATGGCTGATACTGAAGTGTTGTGTGCCAAAGCGATTTCTGAAACAGTATCGCCGGCCTTAACAGTATAAGTATCAGCGTTGGCAACCGTCGTTGAAATAGCGAATAAGGCTAAAGCAGCTGTTGATGATAATACAAGGTTTTTGATTTTCATAAGATTAATACACTCTCCTATAATTTTGCGTGCGTGCGATTATTTACAGATTCATTTTTTATTGGTCGAGCAGTTGATGTCTCAACCAATCAACAGAGACTAGTATAACTAGTGAGTGTTGCAGTGCAATAATCAGAAGATTACGTTTTTAGGGGTGTCTTGTAATATAAGGCCGTTTTTGTAATGAATTGTAATATTTGAGCCGGATTTCATGCAAAATAGCGCTACCAACTTGAGTTGACGACTTGGAATATCAAGAATACCAATGATTAAACGTGTGAATCAATCCTGAAAATAAGTCAAATTAGTCGCAAAAAATGGGTAAATTCCCCTTGATTTATGAAAATTTGCGAGTTGGTGTCGAAAATTCAGGCTAATTTGGGCTGAATTTTAGTCCAGTGGACACCTGGATTTTAAAAAATGATGGGTGAATCTGACGAAAAACAGGGTAGAAATGTCGGCCTGATTTAAGGTAACGATTGGAAGATCCGGCGAAAATAAATTATTGACGCTGATTGTGTCGTTTTTTGAATTGGCTGGTAGCTTAGTATTAGTGGGATAGAGACAATAATTGTTTGTGTTTTTCGAGTTAAAACTTCTATATTATATGCATTGTACTTGTTCATTTGTTATGAGCCATGATTAAATCACGCCGGTTTGGATTCCTGTTCGTCAGCCGGTATGTGCCATAGCCCGACTTACGGGGCCGGCTGACAATTGCTGGAACGTAAGCCGACATCGATTTGAACTCACGCAGAACCCCACTGCGTAATTTCAAATACGAGTCTTATTCTAAGCCGGAAGAAGAACACTTCCGACTAAGAATAATTTGGCTACTGAGCATTGTCCGGCGGTCCGGCCAGTCGGGAAGCCGCTCCAATGGCGGATGAACGGCCACCTATCTGGGCAAAATTGGCCACTAAATATTGGAAGGCTGGATCTTCGGATAAACCCTGAATCTGTATTAATGGTGCTTTATGGCATTTAGATACTGGCAAGGCGCTCTGAAGATTATTGTCAGTTTCAACGGCAACTAGTCTTCAAAGTTAGACACTAGAATTGTCATGTGCTTAGGGTTCAGGATTCTTCAATCTTAATCAGCTAGAAAATGCTCTGACAATATGCGGTAATGATCACGGGTCCGTAGCCTCAAAACATAAGAAAACTTAGATGTTGTCAGAAACCAGTCTAACAGTTGAACCTCAAAATGACCGTGAGCTAAGAAATACCGACTAGTCCATTAAAAAGTTGAGTCCGCACATGTCTGCCTTTCGAATGCTATCCAGGCTGGAAGGCATTTCTGACAATGCTCAGTGTTTTTCAGAGTGTGAGGTTCAGACGGGGTGGGACTGAGGATTAGCCTAGCTAGAGCATTAAGCGGTGAACTTCCGCTTGGCGTTCTGGCGTAGCTAACCGGAAGTCCCAGTCTGACCCGAACACGTTTCATCCATACTGCAGCTAACGTGGAAGACCAGTATTTAAGACGTGGGTTGTCGGCTTAAATACTGGTCTTCCACGTTCCAGCGTTGTCAGAAATGCCTGGAAGCCGGTGTAGGACGCGCCTACCACAGAAAGTTTACGGTAATTCGCACTGTTTCCAGCGGTCCTAAGCTGGCGGTTTTGATTTTAGGGCCAAGAATCACACCAATCAAGCTATCCATAATTTGCAGTATGACAAAAAACCGTCCTCATCTACAAAAGATGAGGACGGTTGACGTTAGTTGATAAGTTAATTCAAGGGCAGTTTAGTACCAGTTGTTAGCTAACCAGTGACTCTTGGCGTTAGCCCATGAGCCGTAGCGAGAAGCAACGTAATTGTTAGCAACCCGTTCTTGGTTGGCAGCGGAGTAGTCACCGTTTAAGTATGAGGCACTTAATTGATACTTACCGATGTATTGGCCGTTACGAGCTGAGTATGAGCCACCAGATTCTTTGTTGGCGATCCAAGCTTTAGCAGCACTTTCAGAACTGTTGTTGCTGTAATTTGACGTTGAGCTAGTGCTTTGTTGCGTCGTCGTCTTAGCAGCTGGTGTGCTAGTTTGGGTTTGGCTCGATTGCGTTTGACTACTTTGGCTAGTTTGAGATTGGCTAGCTTGGTTAGTCGTCTGGCTGGATGATTGCGTCGTTGCAGCTGGTTGTGACGTCTGCGTTGTCGTCGTGGTGGTTGTCGTAGTTGTACTGTCATCACCGTTGACTTCAAGTTGTTGGCCGACCAAGATCAAGTTAACGTTCTTCAAGTGGTTAGCTTGTTGGATGGCGTCAACCGTGGTGTTGTGGTCAAGGGCGATTTGAGAAACGGTGTCCCCGGCTTTGACGGTAACCGTAGCAGCTTGGGCGGTAGCACCAATGGCAAAGAGACTAGCAGTAGCGGCAGCAGTTGATAATAAAGCATTCTTAATCTTCATATTGTAATGTACACTCCTATTTTTTAGTCCGAATTTGGCTTGGCCCCGAGATTCTTTCCAAGCGCTTCAATGGTTCCTAGTATAGCTGGCGATTGTAACAGGAAAATAGCAGGAGTTTTACGAATTGGGCCGATTATTGTAATAAAAGGCGGGTTTTGTAATCTTTTGTAATATAACGCGGCGCGCAATGGTTTTATGAAGGTTTAATTAAGACTATCGACAAATAAAGCGGGCGTCTGTTGGTTGACATAACAAAATCTACTGTCAATCATCAAACGCCCATCTGATTAGGAATTGTATGATAAGTATCCAATCTGCAAATTAGTTTGGTCAATTTACGAGTTGGTTTAGTGGCAATGTAAGCGTTTGCCTATCTCTGAACCGGCTTACTTTTAGTAACTACAAAATTAATCGGCTTTTAATTGCACGAGCCAGTTGTCATTTTGCTTCAACGTCATGAGTTGTTGCGGGCTAGTTTGAAGGGTATCGTTGACCTTCTGAACCGTGCCACTAAAGGGCGTTGACAAGGGGTGCGGTCCTTGGTCTGTGACCAACGTGACGAGCACATCACCACTATTCAGATGAGTGCCAATAGTTGGCAAAGTGACCTGACTAACGGTGGTATATGGCTGACGTCCCTGGTCACTGAGCCCTAAGATCAGTCGCTGATGGGACTTGGTCTTCAACCAGACATCACCATAAAGCATGGGGGCGTGCTGTTCTTCGTAGTCATGACGATAAAAGTGGATCATTTGTTTCCAAGCAGATTCTTGTTTTGCCATATTAATCTCCTAATTGTTGTTCGAGTAACCGCTTCATCAACTGAAGGTGGTGCATAATGGTCAGCTTCTTGACGACTCCTAAACCGGGGAATTTGTGCTGGCCTGCATAGGCTAACAATGCCGTCAATGCTGGCGTTCGGTTGAGGCCGGTTAGATGCGTCGGTACCCAAGCCGTGAGCTTAGTCAGTGCCTCGAAGAACTTCTTCTTTTGACCACGCATACTGTCATTACTGTCCGAAACAAAGTGATGAATGCGCAAGTCACCCTTAACCGTAACATAAATCACGTGTAACGCAATCGCGCGTGACGGCATCCCGTGTTCGAAATAGACGTGGCCCATCAATGAATAGTCGCCGAACCCTTGATAACCCACCGGTGATTGCGACCAGTAGGCGGGGGCAAAATACGTATCCGCTAAATCTTGATAGTCTGCGACGTGGGCAGGAGAAGGCAGTGCGTCGGTGAGTAAAATGGCCCGGTCTGCCGCTAATTGATGCAAACGGGCTTCGTCTGGAATCAGAATGCCGCCGACTTGTTGTAAGACCTGCGTGTGCTGATAAGCTTGAAGTAACGGATAGTTAGGTGCAACCAGTAGACTCGTTTGGCCCGGCGTCGTGGTGAGATAGTCCGCACTAAAATCAGCCGCGAGAATGGCGCCGGGATGATAAAACGGATAAGCGCGCAAGTCGGGTAGCGGGTGCAATTTGACTGTATTGAGGCCGTACACGCTGACTTGAGGATTTGCAATCAGGCTGAACGGTTGCGCGCTCGTAATCAGCGTCGTCACAGTCTGCTGGAGTTCTTTGGAATCACGGACCGGCTCAATGATGGGGACGATGTGCGGGCCAAGTTGGCCTTGTTCACACAGGGCGCGTAACGCTAATAGGTCGTACATCCGCCCCCGAAAGTAGGGATAGTAAGTGGTCATAGTTGGTCACGCAGATCCGGCGCCGTTAACGCCTGGTATTTTAGTTTGAGTGCCTGGTATTCCGCATTACGGGCATCTAATTCAGTCTGTAATGCTGTGATGGCGTCACTTTGCGTCTCATCGATGAACCGGTCATATAAGTTTTGCTCCGGGTCGTAGACGTCATAGCCTTTACGTGCGCGTTTTCGGAGTTCCTTAAATAATTGGTCGTCCGAATACAGCTGCAGCCCCTTTTTGACGCGTTTGGCCTTATCGACTTCGCGGAACAGGGAAGCGACAAAGTGGGCGGTCAAGGCAGTCTCGTCGACTTGCAAGTCTTGATGCTGCGCCTTTTTCGCCACCGTCAAAAAGCCGGGCGTTCGTAGGGGCTGCGGCGCTAAGGCCAGTGCCCGTGCGTCAAACTCACGATAAATCAAAACGCCGATGCGGTCAGGAATCTCGTCCTTGACATCTTCATACAGGGCCTGCGGTAAGACGAAGTAATTATAGTGGCCGATGAAGGAGAGCTTGGCTTTGGAATGAAAATCAGCTTTCGTCACTTTTAGCTCGTAGCAACGCCATTCGATCTGCCCATCTGGCAACTGCTGGTAGCTTAACGTATCGACGATGCCTTGCTCATCCGGCATGGCAACTTCTTCGACGACGTAAGCGCCCTGTTCGAAGCAATAATGGTAGAGCGTCGTTTCAAGTTGACGGGTTAGTTTTGTCTTCATGGTGTGGGACCTCCATTTGGTGCCAAAAATTGGCGATGGTTGCTTCAAGTTGTGGGATGGAGCCAATCGTCTGGTAATACTGCCAGTGCGCTGGAAAGAGTTCTGTGTAGCGGCGACTGGCAAAACGCTGATCTAGTAAGAGGACGATGCCAGTGTCGTGCGCGCTGCGAATCAGGCGACCAGCCGCCTGTAAGACGTTGTTCATGCCGGGTAACTGGTAAGCATAGGCGAATCCCAGCCCATTTTGATGGTCATAGTAGTCGCGAATCAAGTTGGTCTCTGGATTGATGCCAGGCAGACCGACGCTGACGATGGCGACGCCAATCAAGCGGTTGCCGCGCAAGTCGATGCCTTCAGAGAAGATGCCACCTAACACGCAAAACCCCAGCAGTGTCTGGGTGGGGTCGGCTTGAAATTGGTCCAAAAAGGCCTGCCGCGCACTGGCATCCATGGCCGCTGCCTGGGCTGTCGTCGCCACGTCCGGATACGCCGCTTCAAAGGCGGCCTTGATTTGCAGGAGGTAGCCATAGGACGGAAAGAAGACGAGGTAGTTACCAGGTTTGGCCGCCAGCATCGCGTGCAAACTCGCAATGATGCGGGGAACGTTGTGCTCACGTTCGTGGTAGGTCGTTTGGACGTACTGGGTGACAAGAATCGCTTGGTGCTTGGGCGGAAATGGCGATGGCAGCTGGTACGCTAAACTATTGGCCTCGCCGCCCAAGACGCGTTGGTAATAGGCCATTGGTGTCAACGTCGCTGAAAAGAGCACGGCGCCACCGCCTAATTCCAACGAGCGGTTCAAGAAGTCACTCGGGTCTAAGCAGAGCTCCTTGATCGTCAAATGATGCCCCTCAAGGACGTAGCGGGTCTGATAACTGCCATCATATAAGTCGCCGATTTTGACAAAGGTCAGGCAGGCGAAAAAGTAATCACGAACGGCGTCTAGTAAGGGGCCGGGTTGCTGCTGAGCCAGCCAATCGGTGACAAACTCGTTGAAAGTCCGGAGTGTGCGTAACAATTTGTCCGGTGGGTCTGGTAGGACTTGCTCGGTCAAATGGTCGTCGATTAAGGCCTTACTGAGTCGCGTGAAGCTCCGCCGAACTTTTTTGAGTTCACGCTGCAGGTCGTCGCTCCGCTGACTTTTATCGGGTTTGGCAAGCTTCAGTAACGTACTGATCGGTTGGTCACTGACGGCTGCGGAGTACATATCGCGCGACCGACTGACGAGGTTATGCACTTCGTCGACGAGGAAAAAGTTTTCGTCGTCACTTTCACTAAAGAAGCGTTGTAGATAGACGAGCGGGTCAAAGAGATAATTGTAGTCGCAAATAATGACATCACAAAATAACGAGGTGTCGAGTGAGAATTCAAACGGGTCTAAGGTATGCTTGCGCGCATAGGTCTCGATGACGGCCCGTGTAATCTGGTCTTCATGGGTCAATAAGTCTTTGAGCGCTGGTTTTAACCGGTCGTAATAACCCAGCATGAACGGGTTATCTTCGGGGAGCACGTCCTGTTCCTCGGGAAAGCGAATCTGGTCCTTGGCAGTCAGCGTGATACTTTTCAGCTTGAGCCCGTCGTGACTCATCAACGTGACCGCTTCTTCCGCGACACGCCGGGTACTCTGCTTAGCCGTTAAGTAAAATAGGCGTTCGATCACGTCTTCGCCCATGGCTTTAATCGCTGGAAATAGGGTGGAAATCGTCTTGCCAGTCCCAGTTGGTGCTTCCACGAAGAGCCGTGTTTGGTTACGAATCGTCTTGTAGACTGCAGCAGCGAGTTCGTGTTGCCCCGGCCGAAATGCTGGAAAGGGAAACGGCAACGTTTGAATCGACTGGTTGCGTTTCTCGCGGAGGTCAGCCCGCAGCGTCAGCCAGTATTCGTATTCGGTAATCAGGTCCTTGAAGAAGGTGTCTAATTCCGTACGGTGCAAGATCCGCTGAGTTTTAGTGATTTTTTCGTTGATGACTTGAAAGTAGGTCAGTTGGCCGGTCACCTGGTCAAGCTCAGGATGTTCTTGTAACAATAAGTAACCATAGACCTTGAGCTGCCCCCAATAAAGCGTCTTCGTATTATCTGTCAGTTCGTCAAACGGTTGGTCGGAAGTCTTGATTTCTTCAATCAAAGCGCCGTCATCGTTTAATTGAATACCATCCGCTCGTCCGGCAATAATGTAATCGGTGTGATTCATCGTGACGAGTTGCTTCAAATAAACTTCACTGTCATAGTCCTCACCGCGGCTGCTCTGCAGTTGCCGATGAATCTTGGCACCGTTCAGCGCAGTGTTCTGGCTGTTTTTGACTTCATTTAAATCGCCTTGTCGTAAAACGAATTCTACCAGTTGTCGAATCCCAATCTTAGTTGCCATCGGAGCATCCTTTCTGAATTTAGTCGTTTTCTATTATAAAACATCTGTTCGCTTTTGTCTGCTGTTGATTGCAAGCACACTAAAACACGCCAGCACTTTCCCGAACTGGGGCGTGCTGGCGTGGTATAAAATTGTTGTACTGGATGTTAGTTAGATTAAAGCCACTTAGTTATCAAGTTCAAGGGCAGCCAGCTGTGAACCGCTGGAAAAAGTGCAAATCTGCGTAAACCTGCTGTTGTGGTGACGTCCTAGGCCGACTTCCAGGCATTCTGGGCAATGGCCGTGACGTGGTGGACACAGATTTAAGCCGACAGCCCACGTCTTAAATACTGGTCTTTCACTAACCAAGCAAAAAACGCTTGCTAAGTGAAATTTCACCACTTGGCCTTGCCCAGAATACCTTCCAGCCGGGATGGTATTCGAAAGGCGGACATGTGCGGGCCCCACTTTTAACTGAATGGTCGCTGGTCCTTTATAAACAATTATTTTGACATTGAAATGTAAGACTAGTTTTAAACGAGCTCTGTGTGATCATTCTTGTTTACAATTCGATGGGCGTCAACATTCCTGAACGTTGCACTTATCTTCTCTAATCGCCTGAGAGGATAAGTGTCGAATTCTAAGCAAAAGATATGCTAACGGCTAATTTAAAAATTAGCTGCCATTAAAATTCAGTTATCAGTCTCCAAAGAGTCCACTCTGTATTTAAAAGCACCATAGATTGTTATGAATGCAGATTCAAAGTTCACTTAAAGGACCTGTCACTCAATATTCAGTGGACGATTGCACCCAGATAGGTGGTCGTTCATCTGCCATTCGAGTGGCTTCCCGACTGGAGGGGCTGGCTGACAATGCTCAAGGGCGAAATTCTTCTTGTCCGGGTGGGCTTACCGGGCTAGAAGAAGACTCGTATTTGAAATTACGCAGTGGGTTTCTGCGTGAGTTCAAATCGATGTCCGCCCTGTTCCAGCGTTGTCAGCCGGCCCCGGAGGTCGGAATTGGACGCGCATCGGCTGACGAACAGGAATCCAACTCACTGGGCACGTCTGAACTATGATTTAAATCAACTAGTGTGATGCGTCAATGTTAGTCGTACCAGTGGCTGTGATGTTGGCGAATCGTTTTACGGAGGCTGAGACCATAGCTGATGATAACGGCGGTGATGATGGTTGCAAGCGTTGCATATAGCCAGGAACCAGCTGTACTAAAGTAAGTGGCATAGCCAATGCTCAGACTCGCGAGTCCAACGATCGGCAGTAAAATTTTAGCGGGCGCGGGGTGCAAGAAGACGACGCCTGCCAGCCATAAGACGGCTGCTGTGACCATCGCATCAACGCTGATGGTCGTCCCAAAACTAGTGATGAGGGTGAGCAATGCCAGCAGAGTTCCGACGACGAGTAGGAGCGTTGCAAAGCCGTTGCTCAAAGTCCAAGTAATTCTTTTCATCATGATTCGCCTCACTTTCTGCTACCTATATTATAAGCTAATTAGTGGTTATGAAAGAAATAATATGCTGACGAATCGGTTTACAATGTTATGAAAATCATGAGTTTGTGAATAAATCCTTGAAAGCGTATGCAGATTTAGCTAAACTGACAGTAGGCACACTTGATGATGGATGGAGGAAAAATGGTCATGGCAAAAATTTTAGCAATTAACGCCGGCAGTTCGACTTTGAAATGGAAACTTTTTAGTGTTCCAGAAGAAACGGTTATCGCATCAGGAATGGTTGACCGGTTGGGTTTACCGAACTCTGTTTTTACGATTAAAAAAGCAGATGGTAGTAAAGAGACCGAAACCAAGGATACGATTGACGCCAAAGAAGCTGCCGCAATGGTTTTAACGCGGTTAAAGAATGATAACATCGTCGACCAACTCACTGATATCAAAGGGGTTGGGCACCGGGTCGTCGCGGGTGGCGAAGACTTCAAGGACTCTGTTGTGATTACGCCGCAAACATTAAAGAAAATCAAGGATTTATCTGAGTATGCGCCGTTACATAACCCAACGCAGGCTTACTATATCGAAGTGTTCCGTGATCTGTTACCTAAAGCGGTTCAAGTCGCGGTCTTTGATACGTCGTTGTATGCGGATATGCCAAAAGTTAATTATTTATACAGCATTCCATACGACTACTATGAAAAATTCGGTGCACGGAAGTATGGTGCCCACGGGACTAGTCACCGTTATGTGGCCAACCGGACCGCTCAATTACTGGGCAAGCCCCTCGATGAATTGAAGTTAGTCACCCTGCACTTGGGTTCTGGGGCTTCAATCACGGCCTTTGATCATGGCCAAGCCATTGATACGTCAATGGGCTTCACGCCATTAGCCGGGATTACGATGAGCACGCGTTCTGGTGATATCGACGCGTCGATTATTCCGTTCTTAATGCGGCACCTCGGCATTTCAGACGTTGAAGACTTCATCGACATTTTGAACCACAAGTCCGGTCTCTTGGGTATTTCAGGCTTATCACCAGACATGCGTGACCTGGATAAGACGCAGGACACCCGTGAACAATCGAAGCTGGCGATTGAAATCTTCGTGAACCGGGTTGTGAAGTACGTTGGGAGCTACATTGCCGAAATGAACGGTATTGATGCACTCGTCTTCACCGCCGGCATGGGTGAAAACTCATGGATGATCCGTGAACGCATTGCCAAGTCACTGGGTTACTTCGGTATCACGGTCGACGTTGATAAGAACCACATGCACGGCAAGGAAGAAGTCATCAGTAAGGAAGGCGAACCAGTTAAAGTAATGGTGGTGCCAACCAACGAAGAATTGATGATTGTTCGTGATGTTGAACGCTTATCTTCAGATAAATAAACCAATTTGAAAGGCGCGTACCTCGGAAATTTAATTCTGGGGCACGCGCCTTTTGCGATTTCACTTTTGCGATTTCACTTTTGCGATTTCACTTTTGCGATTTCACTTTTGCGATTTTGTTTGTTCGTCAAGATTACCTTAGTTCAGTCGTTTAGCTAATCAATGGCCTTAGCTCGCTGATTGGTCAGAAGGCTGATTTGTGGTTTTCGACTGAGTCTCAGTGGTCAAGGCGGGCTTGTTCATTTTGATATGTGGCGTGTGGTTGAATAAAAACGGGGTGCCACTGGTCGTAAAGCCAAACCGCTGATAGAACCCTTGAACGGGGACTTGTGCTTCGATTTGAATCGGTCGTTCACCATAATGTGCTGCAATGACTTGAAGAATGTGGCGCATTAAGTCCGCACCAAGGTGGTGACCACGCTGGCTTTCGGCCACGACAACGCGTCCAAAGGAGACGTGGTCAGCTTCTTTAAAAATTCGTGCGTATGCAACAATTTGTTGGTCGACGATTTTGAAGACGTGGCGTGCCTGTAAATCAATCGCGTCGACCTCTTGGTAGATTCGTTGTTGTTCGACAACGAACGTTTTGACGCGTAGTTCGTAGATGGCGTATAATTCAGTTGTTGTTAGTTCTGAGAATGTTTTGATTGACCACATGGTGAGACCTCCTTAGCGTTGACGTTAAGTTTATCACCAGATGATTGTATATGCAATAATAAAAAGGAGCGCTTATGATACCAACACTGAGATTGATGGGGACATTGTCGCGGATGGTGACGAATGAGGGGAACCAGCGCTTTGCCAAGTATGGGTTGAACAATAATCAATTCATTTACCTGATTCGAATCTGCGAACAGCCGGGGTTATTTTTCAGTCAACTTGCCGACCAGATGAAGATGGATCGGACAACTAACTATCGGGCAGTTCAGAATTTGATTAAAAAGGGGTATGTCCGCAAAACACTGCATCCAGAAAATAAAAAGGTCCGCTGCCTCTACCCAACGGCCGCTGGCAAGCAGCTATACCCAGAGTTGCACGCCTATGAACAGTGGTGTGCGGACTTGGTCGGAGCGCGTTTAACACCCGGACAGCGGCAGGTTTTGTTCGAGAGTCTATCCCTCGTGACGGCCAATGTCGCCGACCAGTTGGACTGAAAGAACCCGGGTAAAGTCGCTGGGCATAAAATTAATTGTAAGCAACCAAATTAACATGCCGTTTTAGCTGAATTTTATGTCAGAAGAGAGTAACATGTAGTTATCAAGTTATAACTGGATTAATGAATTGAACGCATGGCTAGCGTCCGTCTCAACAGACACATTAGTCTACGCTTATAATGAAAGGGGTTAATAAATCATGGCAAAAACTTTAGTGCTAGGTGGGGGTTACGCAGGGATGCGCGCCGTCAAATTTTTACAAAAGAGTCTTCCGACCGAGGACGAAATCGTATTAGTCGACCAGACGCCGACGCATACTGAGAAGACCAATTTACACGAAGTCGCAGCGGGAACCATCGCGCCGGACCGGATTACTTATCAAATCCCAGAAATTATTGGCAAACGGGTCCAATTTGTTCAAGCAACGGTCAATAATGTGGATATTGAAACCAAACAAGTCAGCTTCGATGACCATGCCGACATGACGTATGATTACTTAGTCTTAGCGCTTGGTTTCCAATCTGAAACATTCGGGGTTGAAGGTGCGGATGAAAATGCGTTGCCAATGGATGACTTGGCAACGTCACAAGCCGTTTATGAACATATCGAGGAACGGTTCAAGGCTTATCGGACGTCCAAGGACAAGAACGACTTGAAGATTGCCGTCTGTGGCGCCGGTTTTACGGGGATCGAATTACTAGGTGAATTGACTCAATCATTGCCAAAATTACAGGCCAAGTATCAGACGCCAGCTGCCAAGGTCGTGTGTCTTGAACGGATGCCATCGATCTTGCCAATGTTCACCCAAGAACTTCGCGATTATGCCTTGAAGTTTATGGAGAAAAATAACGTTGAAATGCGGTTAGGTTCAGTGATTGAAGCCATCAAACCAGGTGCCGTTGTCTACAGTGATGCTGATAAGAATGAGCATGAATTCACGGCTAATACCATTATTTGGACGGTCGGGGTCAGTGGCTCACACGTCATTGCGGATTCCGGCTTTGAACAGCGTCGTAACCGGGTCGTGGTTAAGCCTGACCTTTCGTTAGAAGGCCATCCAGAAGTCTTCATCGTTGGGGACGTGGCCGCTGTGATGGATCCGGAAAGCAACCGGCCTTATCCAACGACGGCGCAGATTGCCTTAGCAGCTGGGGAACAAGCCGCCAAGAACATTGGGGCGTTACGCCATAACCAAGCCACCACGACGTTTAACTACGAATCCAGTGGGACGGTCGCATCATTGAGTGACCGCGATGGTATCGGCCAAATCTTCAGCAGCAATAAGCCGGTGCACGGTTATGCGGCTTCTGCCTTGAAGAAGATTATTACGGACCGCTCATTGCTTGAAAGTGCCCACCTCGGCACCGTCTTCAGCAAGGGTCGTTTTGATTTGTATCATTAATCTTTAAAATGAATAAGTTGTCCGTGTTGCTGGAATAACGCGGGCTAGCGGCGTACTGATTCGAGGATGGGTCTCGGATCAGTACGCCGCTTTTTGTGGTGCGAATTGAGATGATAATATCTGACTAAAACATAAGATGAAGTCCGATCAGCTATAGTGCGGGTGGCGGGATTGGTAGAATTGATGCCGTTGCGGGCAGGTTAGTGAGCTTGGATAAAATAGTTTTGGCCAGAGATTGGATTGTAAGCGCCAAAGTAGAGCCAGTTATGCCAGGCTGTGTGATAGAAGCTACGACTTGGAACGGCTGCCAAATATTGGACCAGAGAACTTGGAGCAGGTCGATTGGTTATGTAAACCGCAAAAGCGCCCTTGTTTACTGAAAATCTAATGTTGTTGGGCTTTCCAGTGGTAGCGAACATATCTCCGCCGTAATGCATTCCGGAACCCCAAAAATTGTTCGATTGGCCGTTATTCCGCCGCTTGACGGTTGTTGGTTGCTTTAGGCTAGCGTTTTCGCTAATTAGTTCTTGAGATGTTGCATCAAATGATGGCACCTGATTACCATTCTTGTCATAAATCACGACTGGTTCAGCTGCGACGTTTTGCTTGGTATTGGAACTCGAGTTGATATTTACAGCATAGAAAGAAATTGATGCAATCAGCCCTAAAATCAATAACGGTAATGCACATAACACAATCAAAATGCGCTTTTTCATAATATCTAGCTACTTTCGTCTGGTTTGTGTAAAAACATCGGTGCTTTTACCCGAGAAGTATATGATGTTGAGCTCTAAATCGCAACTTAGCCAATATATTAATATTTTGCTGGCTCGGCAGGTGTAAATGTAGATATTGCATTTGCACGTTCTGCTAATTAACACTTTCCAGTAACTCGTAGATATAATTATGCTAATACTATAATCTTTACATAATCTATGTGTTGATTAAATTTAATTATTCTAACCGTAATAGACTTAATCCTACCATTCAATATTCTTTGATAAAATCAAATCGCTGTTTAAATGATTAATGCTGTTATTTTTTTCAAACAGGTACATTTATCCCGTTTAATCAGCTTTTTAATCTTGTTTTATGAGATTGATTGAACCCCACAGTTTGTAGTATAATACATATCCAAAACTCAAAGGGGTGTCCCGATTGTATAAAATTTTAAGCCTGTTAATTGTATTGTTAATATCGTTTTTTTTCTATACGCTAATTCTAATACATAAGCGCAATGTACTTGTGCCCAAAAGGTATAAATACGTCGCCGGTATATTTATAGAACAAGCTCATATCGGCAATTTCACGAAAACTTTTACACCTATTCTCCGCGACACAATAAAGCATTCTAAGCTGTTATACGCGTTGCTAGTCTTTTTGAAGGAACTGTACATTATAAGCGTCGCCGGTCTTGTATGGTGCATTTTTCTGTTCCAGAACTCCAAGCCACTTTGGGTGCCAGTTTGTGGGATTTCTTACCTCATTCTCAGTATACGGCCGCTCATTCTTCAGATGTTTAGCTACGCTTTCTACAACAAACATCCAAAAATAGATGACGCAATCATTCTTCCCAATAAAAGCACTCGTGCTAGACTCCGATGGTTGATGTGGTCACTATTTTATTGTTTCATCTCAATCGGGCTCCTGCTAATCACGATAATCTTAGGGATACAGCTAAGTACCATGCACTTTATAATAACGAAGTGAGTCGGCATTCTGCCAGGTGATGGTATTTATTAATGTGATACCAATGCGCTCAGAGGCATTACAAGCTGCCGGAAAATGGACAAGGATACTGCTTGGTGATGGACCCAGGTGCGTTCGCGCCCATATAGCTTGTTTGTAAATTGGCGCTGCGACGGCCTATTTGATTGGATATTTGCTGTTCCAGTTGGTAACGTAATTGCACCTTTTCAGCAGTGGAATCGTTCATTAGGGCTGCTGATTTGCTATCAGTTATCAAAAGCGTTGTGACTTCATTTCTAAAACAAACCAGAGACACAACGCTTTGGTTCAAAATACATTTTGAAAATAACGTCACCCATTTTAGAAAGGTCGGGCCAAATTAATGACTTTATATCCGGAGCAACTCCTTATTCCCGTGTTTCAGAGCACTTTATTGAATCAGGCGCTGACCGTGGTTGGCTACGGCGCTTTGTACTGGTTAGCTGGGATCATTATGCGTCCAATCGTCCGTAGACAAATGGATCTGTTGGAAAAAGCGGGGTTACTCAAAACTGATCAAGAGGTAAAAAAGACCAAGCTGGACAGGATTCTAAAACGAACCAAAATAGTGGCAGTGACAGTGGCTGTGAGTTTGTTTGTGAGCGTATTGGCGCTAAAGTACGATTATTACTACGTTATTTTTGTTATTGTATCGCTCAAAGTTTGCATATCACTACTATATTTGACAGTTCTGGTAGAGTGCTGGGTTCCGGTAAGGATGCTAATTGAGAAAGGTTCTTTACTTCAAAAGACCCATAAACTGGGAGCTGAGACGAAACGCTTGGGAATTGCAGTAATCAGGAAACTAGAATGGTTATTGATAATAGACGCCGCCTTGAAACTCCCCGTTGCGTTGATATGTCTAAGCTTGCATCTCCCTCAATTGGCCTACTAGTCAATATCCGCCCAGTTTACCCGTTGCCACAGTTGCGCAACCAACCGCTGATTTGGACAATTAAGTTACCAGCTGTCGTCACTATCCGCCTGTGACCGATTACGCTTACAATCAAGGTAATCAAGGGGGCGATGACAATGACAACGCCATTAGTGGTAGCGCCAATTAAAAAGTGGTTCGTTAGTTTCGTGGTTGTCGTGGTAATAGTGACGCTCTGGTCGCAAGCAATTTGGTGGTTAGCGAGCAGTGCATTTGGATCATTGATCATACTCAATTTACAGTTCTTAGTCTTTCCGAATACAGCGGACCGGCACTGGCTGAGTCGGCTGAGCCTCGGATTAGTCATTGCGCTAGTCTTAATCGCTAACCTCAAGTTCCTCATCGTCAGTGCGATGGTCTTTCACTAACACTAGTGACTGAATGGCGGCGTCACTCGATTGCCAGTCAGAGGAGCGCGTTGACGTGCAGCTAACGGTTGTCCTGACAATTGAACACGTATGAGCGTAATAAAAAAGTGGTGCTAGCTAAGCTAACATCACTTTTTTGGCGTTTCAGATTAATGGTGCATCTTGAATTCCAAGTAACGATCATTATATAGACCGACTTTGGCAGGTGATAAATCTTGATAGATTTGAAGGTGCTTAATGGTTTGATTATCCGGGTAGAACTGCCGGTCATTACGAATTGCTTTAGGCAATAGCGCTTTGGCCTTGCGGTTCGGTGTCGCATAGCCAATGTACTCGGCGTTTTGTGCGGCATTTTTGGGTTCGCTCATGAAATTCAAGAAGGCGTAAATGGCTTTAAAATGTTTGGCGGTCTTCGGAATGACTAAGTTGTCAAACCACAAGTTACTGCCTTCAGACGGCACGACGTAGTGGAGATGCGAGTTGCCGTCCAACATCTCACTAGCTTCACCAGACCAGTCAACCGCAATCGCCGCTTCATTTTGAATCATGTACATCTTGATTTCATCGGCAACGACCGCTTTGACGTTTGGCGATAACCGATTCAGCTTGTTGCGCGCTGCCAGTAGGGTCGCCGGGTCAGTGGTATTCATGGATTTGTTCATAGAAGCGAGGGCAAAGCCCATCACGTCACGGGCACTATCAATCAGCATGATCTTGTTTTTGTACTTTTGTTGCCACAAATCGTTCCAGTGCTGAATGCTGCCCGGTTGTACATACTTGTCATTATAAATAATTCCCAGTGTTCCCCAGAAGTACGGCACGGAATAACGATTGTGCTTGTCGAAGGCGAGGTTCATGAAACGCGGGTCGTAATTCTGCATTCCGGTCAGCTTGCTTTTATCGAGTGGTAATAGCAAGTGGGCCTTTTTCATTTTCTCAATCATGTAATCGCTAGGGACGGTCAGGTCATAGCTGGTACCGCCTTGCTTGATCTTGGTATACATGGCTTCATTGCTGTCGAAGGTCTCGACATTGACGTGATACCCGGTCTGCTTCTGGAACTTCGTGAGTAAACTCGGGTCGATGTAGTCACCCCAAGTATACAGGTTCAAGACCTTTTTACCGGTGCTACCAGAGCTCGTCTGTAAGCGTTGTGCGCCAAAAGCGAGTAGACCACAGACGACGAGCAGACTGACGATGATACCGAATAACTTTTTCATTTCCGCCGCCCCCTAACTGCTGGCCGCCGGTGTCGACTGCTGTATTGGTTGATGAAGTAGTAACCAATCACTAACACGAGTGCCATTAAGAACATGAGTCCGGATAGCGCGTTGATCTCCAGGTTGATGCCTTGCCGCGCCCGTGAATAGATTTCAACTGACAACGTACTGAAGCCGTTCCCGGTCACGAAGAAGGTCACGGCAAAGTCATCGAGTGAATAGGTCAGCGCCATGAAGAAGCCCGAGAAAATCCCCGGCATAATGTACGGAATAATGATTTGGCTGAGTAGCTGCCAATTATTAGCGCCTAAATCCGCCGCGGCATCGAGCAAACTCGAACTCATTTCCTGAATCTTGGGGAGCACCATCAAGACCACGATGGGAATCGAGAAGGCGATGTGGCTCAGTAGCACTGAACCAAACCCGAGTGGGATTTTCAGCGCCGTGAAGAAGATCAGAAAACTAGCCCCAATGATGACATCTGGTGAGACCATCAGGATATTGTTCAAGGATAACAGCGTGTTGCGTGTGATGGGTTTGGTCGTACTATTGATGCCTAACGCGCCAAGCGTACCGATAACGGTTGCTAATAGTGAAGATAAGAGGGCAATCAATAAGGTATCCAGAAAAATCGCAATCAACCGCGTGTCGGCGAACAAATCTTGGTAGTGCTGCCACGTAAATCCGTGGAAGTTGTTCATGGTCGTTCCCTGACTGAAGGAGTAGACGACAAGAAAGATAATTGGCGCGTATAACACGATAAAGATGAACCAGAGGTATAGATTGCGCCACTTGAAGTTACGTAACGTCATTATTTCGTCAACCCCTTTCGTGTGCGTCGTTTGCCACCACTAGTCAGCCACATGATAATGACCATCGCGATAATCAGCACAACGCCGATCGTCGAGCCCATGCCCCAATTCATGGTCGTCAAGAAGTGCTCTTCAATGGCAGTCCCCAGCGTGATCACTTTGTTTCCGCCAATCAAGCGCGTCAACATGAAGAGTGATAGCGATGGAATGAAGACGGCCTGAATCCCAGCTTTGACGCCCGGTAAGGTCAGGGGGAAAATGACCCGACTGAATGTTTGCCAATTGGTCGCCCCTAAGTCACGACTGGCATTGATATACGACGTGTTCAGTTCGCTGATCGAGTTGTAAATTGGCAGGACCATGAACGGAATCTGAATGTAGGCCGCAACAAAGATAAAACTAAAGTTTGTGAACAGCAGCTGCTTGGGACCAATGCCGATAAAACTCAAAAATTGATTAGCGATTCCGGCTTGGCTAAAAATCCCAATGAAGGCATAGGCCTTTAACAACAGATTGATCCACGTTGGCATGATGATCAGTAGTAGCCACAGTTGCGGATGCTTGGTCTCGTTGAGCAAGTACGCCGTGGGGTAGCTGATCAGGATAGTCGCCAAGGTAATCAAAAAAGCGTACCAGACGGAGTTGAGCGTCATCATCAAATACGTGTTGGACGAGAAGTAGGTCTGATAATTGCCAAACGTGAATTGCCCATCAATGTTAAAGAACGATTGATAAATGAGCAATAGCACGGGCGCGATGACGAAGAGGATGATCCATAACATGTACGGAATGAAGTAAGCCGTGTTACGACTCAACCGTTGTTTTTGTTGCATGTTGGCCACCTCCTAATCGTCTTCATATTGTTCAAGCCGGGCGTCGAAAGCCGCTTCGCTTTCGTTGAGGCGCATGACGTGAATGTCTTGCGGGTCGAAGGTCAAGCCAATTGGTTCACCTTCTGCCGCCGGGTTGGTCGAATGGACGAGCCATTCGTTGTGGTCGGTATCGTAGGCCACGATTTCAAAGTAGTTGCCGCGGAAGAGTTGTGAATCCACGGTGACCACGAGCTTGCCCTGGTCCGCCGCGACGATGTCCAAGTCTTCTGGTCGGAGCACGACTTCGACGGGTTCGTCTGGTTGCATGCCGGCGTCAGCGCATTCGAAGGATTTGCCGACGAATTCGACTTCGAAATCCTGCAGCATCTTGCCGGGAATAATATTGCTTTCACCAATGAAGTTCGCAACAAAGTGGTTGATGGGTTCGTCGTAAATATCGACAGGTGAGCCACCTTGCAGGATTTCGCCAGCGTTCATGACAAAAATCTCATCACTCATGGCGAGGGCTTCTTCCTGGTCATGGGTCACAAACAGGAAGGTGATGCCGAGTCGTTGTTGTAAGTCGCGTAATTCATACTGCATGTCTTTACGGAGCTTGGCATCAAGCGCCGATAACGGTTCGTCCAGCAATAGGACTTTGGGCTGCATGACCAGTGCCCGGGCAATTGCGACCCGTTGTTGTTGTCCACCTGAAATTTCACTGATTTCACGGTCGCCGAGGTCCGCCAGTTGCACCATTGCGAGTGCGTTTTGAACCCGGGTCTCGATTTCGTCCTTAGGCACTTTATGGAGTTTGAGGCCAAAAGCCACGTTTTCCGCGACATTCATGTGTGGGAAGAGCGCGTAGTCTTGAAAGACCGTATTGACCTGTCGTTGGTTGGCCGGTAGTCCGTTGATGAGCTGCCCATCGAAGTAGACTTGTCCCGAAGTCGCGTCGGTAAAGCCCGCAATGGTCCGTAGAATCGTCGTTTTACCGCAACCAGAAGGGCCTAGTAAGGTGTAGAACTTACCGGCTTCTAGGTCGAGATTGATATTTTTTAAAACTTGATGTTCCCCGTAACTTTTTGTGATATTCGTTAACCGAATGATTGGTTGTGCGTTAACCGCCAAAGTAAAGACCTCCCTAAAACGTGTGCTGGATCGCGCAGTATAGCGCGCCAGTCAGTGGTACTGTGATTATAAGTAGGACGCGGTCGTAACCAAGGTGAACGTGCAGGACGTCGAGCCTGGGTTGCTGATTTGGTGCGTCTTAGTGGCATGAAATGACAAGGTGTCACCCGCCGTAGCGGTATACCGCTGTGTGCCTAATTGTAAACTGAGCGTGCCGGTTTGAACCATAATGAAGGTTTCCGCCGGCGAGGGCTCAAAGGATTTGAAGCGACCGTTCGGAACCAGTGTAACGGTGACGGGCTCTAACTGGTTGTCGTTAGAGGCCGGTACGAGCCATTTGACACGGTATCCGAGGGCTTCATCGTCATAAGTCGTCTGTTCATCTGGATGGTAGACGATTTTATGGGTCGGTTGTTCCGTCGCGAAGAAATCAGCGGGCGCACAACCCAGAACTTCAAGAATCGCGAAGAAGGTCTCCATCGAAGGCGATGACTGATCGTGCTCCAATTGCGATATGTAACCTTTACTGAGATCAGTTCGTTCGCCCAGCTCTTCTTGCGTCAGTTGTTTTTGAATCCGTAGATTGCGGATGCGTTGACCAATATCCATGACATTCACCTCGAATCGGTAGTTTTGTTTAACTAAACAATAAGTTTAGTACGAGCTTTAATTATAATGAAAAATGGGGTCGTGGCAAGCCTTTTTTGCGAATTTTAACTTGCTAACTTTGACTGCTAAATGGTCACGGCTGAAAAGTCTAGTGCCGGTTGGTGTCTGGCGGATGGCGGGCGTTGTTCGGTTAGTTAATCAATCAGATTTTGTGACGTCCGAGTTAGATTTCAAACCTGGGCAATTCGTTCGATTGACCAAACTGAGCGAACGAGGGCATGTTAGCAGCTAGCCAGCATTAAACGACTAGGCTAGTTCAAGGTTACATATTCAGCGCGACTATGCCGAACCTGTCAGCTGAGGCTCGTTGGCGGACCGTTTAAGTGGGATATTAGTGACTGGTCAGACCCAAACGACTAGGTAGATTCAAGTTAATGATCAGCGCGCTATCATCAGATTAGCCCAAATCGGCCAACTGAATCTCGTCATTGGCCAGTTTAAAATGGATGTTATCGTCCGGCGCGAACCACCAACTGATCATCTGGAGGCAGTATCGCTGTCACAGACCACCAACCGTCCACGCGGCATTAAAAAAGCCCAAGACATCCGTCTCAGGCCGTCATCGTTGTTATTAATCCGCGCGGTAAACGACTTCAAAAACCTCACTGACCATCGGTGTATCCGATGAAAGGTTTTTGCCGTGTTCTTCTAGCGTTGGGGTGAACTCATCGGTCTTGCGTTTCCGCCAATCACCGATGCTGCGGTCACCTTCGCCTTCATGATAAGCGTGTTCCGCGGAGATACGATAGAATGGAATCAATTCGGAGACTACCGTTTTGATGATTGCGACTGGTTTCATATCACCGTTTAATAACACGTTATAATCGCCGACTTGGGGAATGGCAACTTGTTCCGCTGTAAAAGTGTCCAACGGTGTCGTTGTGGCTGTCTTCGTTCCAGCCAGAATGGCATCAGTCAAAGCCTGAACTTCTTGAGGGTTATTTTGTTGACCAAACCAACGTGTCTGATAAGAGGCCCCTTGTGTGTCGGTCGTTTCATTGTAAGCTTTCCATAATTGTTCTGCTGATTGTGCTGGCATACCCGTCACCTAATTTCGCTTAAAATATTGAATTCGTCATCATGTAACCGAATTCACAATTCAAGTATAGCATGTCGCTTCATAAAACGACACGTTCGACACAGGATTCAATTGGAAAATTAAGTGAGTCAACAATTAAGCAAGATTTGTTATAATGGGCGTACGAATCGGAGGCGAAGATTGATGGAAATTACACCTGTTAAGATGACGGATTTGCCACAGATCATGGCGATTGAAAAAGCGGGCTTTTCGGAAGCCGAAGCCGGCAGTGAAGCCGCCTATCGGGAACGAATCGAGAAGTTAGGTGAGACTTTTTTAGTGGCTCGTGATGATGCGGTCGTATTAGGCTTTATCGTGGGACCAGCTGTTGGGGCGCGGTACATTCAAGACGAGATGTTTGTCACGACACCGACGAACCTGCCACGCGGCGGCCACCAACTCGTGTTCACGTTGGCGGTCTCACCACTAGCCCGTCATCAACAGATTGGTAGTCAGCTATTGACTGCCTTAGCTGAGAATGCACAGGCTCATGGTCGAACGAGTATGAGTTTGACTTGCTTGGAACGCTTGGTGCCGTTTTATGAACAGAATGGCTTTGTCAATCAGGGGGTCGCTGAGTCGGCGCATGCCGGTGAGACTTGGTATAACTTAGAGAAAGTTTGGGATTAAAGATGAAATTAGCAACGTTACAAGCACAATTACCGGATTTTGAAATTCGTCTGCTCACTTTAGCAGACCAGGAAGAACTACTGCGCTTAGAGCAGAGTAATCCGCAGTATCATCAGTATTTTTCGCCAGAACCGTTGACCATGACGGAAGTCCAACACGACTTGACCGCCCATCCAGATGAGTTGGCTGCCGCGCAGAAACAAGTTTTTGGCTTCTATCTCGCACATCGGCTGGTCGCAGTCGTGGACTTGTTGAATCAGTACCCACAAGAGCAATTTCTATTTATCGGCTTGCTGATGGTCAACCGGGCATATCAGCGTAAATCAGTCGGGCGCGTCATCGTCACCGGCCTGATGCAAGCGGCCCTTGCCAGTAATATCAAAGTCATCCAGCTGACGCGGGTGACTGAAGATGAAGGGGTCGCGCGATTCTGGGAAGGACTGGGCTTTGAAGATGGCAATCAACTCTTCTTACCGCTACGTGCTGGGGGTCGCCTGCCCGTGACGACCATGTCGCGACTGCTCCAATAGAATTCTCATGGAACTCTTAGCGATAAGGCCTAGTAAGCGATATCAGACGTGTTAAACTCGTGGTGACTAATAAATAGAAATGAGGTTAACACAAATGATTAAGCATTGGGGAAAAGCGGACACTGGGATGTTAATTGCATCCGTCTTACTATTAATGGTGATCTTCACGTTTTTCGAAATTACCGCTAGTTTGACAGTCAGTGTGATTGCTTTTCCGATTAGTTTGATTGTGTTGATGGCGATTATGGAATACGCCGCAACGGAACTACGGCGCAAATAAGTGACTCACAGCTAAATCGCAACCTAAATGAGCGCCCGTACTTGTCATTGGCAAGTACGGGCGCTTTTACTCGTAAAAAAGTTGTTAACGCATTGTGATTGGTTGCTTGTCGGGAGTTGTGGGTGGAATGTGACAGTTATTTGGATTGCTGTTCGTCAGCCGATGCGTGCCCTAGTCCGACTTCCGGGGCCGGCTGACAATTGCTGGAACGTAAGCCGACATCGATTTGAACTCACGCAGAAGACCACTGCGCAATTTCAAATACGAGTCTTATTCTAAGCCGGAAGAAGAACACTTCCGACTAAGAATAATTTGGCTACTGAGCATTGTCCGCCGGCCCCTCCAGTCGGGAACCCACTCGAATGGCAGATGAACGACCACCTATCTTGGTGCAACTGGCCACTGAATATTAGGAGACGGGTCCTTCGAGCAAACTTTGAACTGGCAATAAAACTCATCTGGAATTTGTAGGTCAAGATTTTGTTGAGCGGAGCTAATCGAAACTGCCTTGTTGGTAAGTGACAGGATTACTGATTTCAAAACATTAACGACTAGTTCATATTTAGTCTGATTCGAAAACGTATCGAGTAGGGGATAATAATCTAGACACTCCTGTACTGACGGCACTAGACGATAGCCTAATAACTCAGAAAAAGTATTAGACAAAACAAATCTGACAGTCAGATAACAGCTGTACGGTTTGATATGAATCAGTGATCAGTCTTTAAAAAGTTGAGTCCGCACATGTCCGCCTTTCGAATACCATCCCCGGCTGGAAGGCGTTTCTGACAATGCTCAGCGATGAAGTTCCACTTAGCAAGCGTCTTTTGCTTGGTTAGTGGAAGACCAGTATTTAAGACGTGGGCTGTCGGCTTAAATCTGTGTCCATCGCGTTCCAGCGTTGTCAGAAATGCCTGGAAGCCGGTGTAGGACGTTCACAAAACCGCCATTTTACACAAGCTCGCATTGTTTCCAGCGGGCCTCAGCTGGCTGTACTTCAAAGGTCTACAGAATATTAAGACTTTCTTACCTTGTCAGTAACTGTACTATGCTGTACTATGTTGTTTAAACGAATTAGTCGTCGGATTTCAAATGGAGGTGGGCCATGCAAATTGACCATGGTAGCAGGCAGCCGTATTATGCGCAGTTGGTAACCGGAATTGAACAAGATATCGCGCACGGGGTGTTGCAGCCCGGAGAACAGTTGCCATCGGTGCGGGAGATGGCGCGCCAACATTTGCTCAATCCGAATACGGTCAGCAAGGCTTACAAGCAGTTGGAGGCACAGCAGATCATTCAGACGGTTCCGGGGAAAGGGACGTACGTGCAGGCCGCGGATTCGAGTTTGTTGCAGGCGGAACTGCACGAACGGTTCACACAAATCGTCAAGCTAGCGTATCAGAGTGGGGTCAGTATCGCTGAACTCCATGACTGGCTCGACAAAACGGGGGAAATGTTATGAGTTTAGTGATTAATCAGTTAAGTAAACAAATCGACCATCACCAGACGTTGGATGAGATTAGTTTTGAAATTGGCTTAGGACAAATCGTGGGCGTGGTCGGGCGTAATGGTGTCGGTAAGACGACGTTGTTTCGGACCATCAACGGTCAGTATCTCAGTGACCACGGAACCGTCACAGTCGATGGTCAAAATGTGGTGACACAACCAGCATCTCGTACGCAGTTGTGCTTCATCGACCCACTGACGAATTTCTTCAAGGGCGCGACGATCAAACAAATTCAGTGGTACTATCAAGCCGCTTATCCGGCCTTTGATAATGCCAAATTTGAGCAATTACTAGACCGTTATCAGTTGACTTCTAAGCAAAAATTACGGCATTTCTCCAAGGGGACCTTTGGCTTATTTACCATTATTCTTAGCGTGGCGACGCAAGCACCATACCTCTTTCTCGATGAACCGCTAGATGGTTTGGACGTCCTGATTCGCAAGAATATTCTGGGCATCTTGATTGATGAAGTCGCAACCGGTGAGCGGTCGATCGTGATTGCGTCGCATAACTTGGTCGAACTAGAAGGGGTGATCGACCGGGCGCTGATGTTGAAGCACGGGCAAATCGTCAATGATTATCAATTGGAATCGATGCGGCATAACGCCCGCAAAGTTCAATTAGTCTACCGTGATAAGCAGATTCCAGCGGTGATCAAACAGCTGGGGCACATCGTCCACGTGTCGGGGCGGGTGATCGTTGTTGTTTTTGAGAATTTCGACGAGGCACTCCAGACACGATTGGCTGCGACTAAGCCAGTCTTTCAAGAAGAGTTACCACTCTCATTGGCTGACTTGTTCATGGCGAATTTGACGGACGAAGCGGATTTTGAATTATTATCTTAGGGGGCGGGGACATGACCAAACGAACATTATGGCAGTTGTTGTGGCGGCACTATCGCGTCATTGTATTGACAGGAATAGTGGCTTTATTACTAGCTGGAATTAAGGAAGGTTACAGTATCGTGCAGCGTCCGTCCTTATACATTGCGGTGAATGAGACCAGTTTTACATTGACCAGTGCAAACGGTATTCGAATGGGGCTGGTCGTCAGTATTTTAGTCACCCTAGTCATAGGCGTGGTGCTATTTTTGAACGATAATTTTACAAACTTTGATCAATATCTATTTAGCTTGCCGGTTCCGCGACGCCAGATTTATCGCCGCAAAATCGGACTCCTGATTGGGACGGTGGTGAGTGCATATGTCTTGGCAGAAGTGATTTATGGCTTGATTACTTGGCGGGTACTGGTTAATCGGCATGTTGGGGTGAACTGGGTTGGCTCACTCTATGAGGAAGTTGAAATCCTAGCGCTGATTATCACGCTTAGTCTGGTCGCGGCCACGTTTGGCTTGTGGGTCGGTCACGTCTTCGCGAGTGCCTTGGCGACGTTCGTCTTCACTTGCAGTCTGCCGTTTGCCTACGATGGCTTGATCAACATTGCGGCTGGAGCGACTGGCCAGACTTATCGCCAAGTGGATATTTTAGGGACGTTATCTAGTCAGCACCCCAGCGGCCTGCTAATCGTCCTGGTAATTTGCGGCGTCATTAGTGGGGGTCTCTACTGGCTCAACCGATGGGCGTTTGACCACTTGTCATTAGAAAATGGGCAGGACTTTTTCCGCTTTCCACAATTGCGCGGTGCTGTTCTGAGCTTTTCAATCGGCTATTTGATTATTGCCATCAGCTGCTCGAAATTTGGTGCTGGGATTGTTGGCTTATTGACCGACCATTATAAACCGCAATTACCGCTAGTTACTTTTATTCTATTGACGATTGCGGTCGCTTACCTCACCTGGAGTCTGGGTCGTTGGTTCTTATATCGACCAGATCGGTTCTGGGATGTTTGGACGTTCAAAAAACTGGCGTAATAATTAAATCAGGTTGAACCTAAAACGTGCCCACTGAAGCGAGATGACTTCGGTGGGCACGTTTATTAGCGGCAATTTGAATTCTCCTGGGTCTCTTATCAGTGACCTGAAGGTGTTATCTTAAATGAAGTTAGCGAATCTTAGCTAAACGCTTGGCGACGGTCTTGATATTGAGCAAGTCCCAGTCTTCCAAGTTATGTGAAATCGAGTTATGGCCCCATGTCCCACAACCGAGTGTCAGGGAAGGCGCCACGTTGTCGTACTTGTAACCGATTGCCCCTTGTGAGGATGGCACGTTGATCAAGGCCCGACAAGCGGTCATTTCCAAGGCAAACTTGGTCATGACGGCTTCGTCAGTCGTGTGCAAGGCGGCCGTGTGACCCAAGCCACCCAGTGACAGACTGCGTTTCATCAAGTTGAAGCCCGTCTCAGTATCTTTGGCATGTACGACCGCAAGTACTGGCGATAACTTCTCACGTGATAAGACTTGGTCGCCACCGATGCTTGGCAATTCAACGGCTAAGACCTTGGTGTCGGTAGGAACGTCGAAACCGGCCCATTGTGCGATCTGCCAAGGTGTTTGCCCAGCAACTTTTGGATCAACGGCCTGCTTATCGAGGTTCATGACGGTCGCTTCTAAGGCCTTGAAATTGTCAGGACCAACGAAATAAACGCCTTGTTGACTGAGTTCGGTCTTGACCTGGTCATATATCTGGTCGGCCACGATGAGGTTTGATTCGGACGCACAAATCATGCCGTTATCAAACGACTTGGACGTGACGACATCACTAACGGCCTGATGCACGTCAGCGGTCTGTTCAATAAAGCAGGGCACGTTGCCGGGGCCAACGCCGAGCGCGGGCTTACCGGTGGAGTACGCCGTCTTGACCATGCCGGCACCCCCGGTTGCGATAATCGTTGCCACGCCAGGGTGATTCATTAACGTGTTGGTTGCTTCCAGACTAGGCGTTTTGATCCACTGAATCCAATCTTTGGGTGCGCCCGCCGCAACCGCAGCGTCACGGATGATTTTGCCAGTTTCGACACATGATTTTTGTGCAAACGGGTGGAAGCCGAAAATAATCGGATTACGGGTCTTTAAGGCCAACATCGCGTTGAAGATGACGGTCGACGTCGGGTTAGTGACTGGCGTAACGCCGGCGATAATACCGACTGGCTCAGCCACTTTCATGACGCCACTGACCGGATCGTCGTTAATGATGCCCACGGTCTTGTCGTCTTTGATGTAATCGTAAATGTGTTTGGCTGCAAAATCATTCTTGGCGACCTTATCACGATAATTTCCCCGTCCAGTCTCCTCAACTGCCATGGCAGCTAACATGCCACGAGCAGCGTGGGCCGCGCGAGCCATAGCGGCCACGGCCTGGTCAACTTGTTCTTGGTTCATCACTTCTAGCCGAGTGGCGGCTAATGAGGCGTTCAAGACTAACCGATCAATCGATTGTGACACGGTGGTGTGTTCATCAATTTCTTTCAACATTAACGGTTCCCCCTATGCAAAAACCAATTTGTTATTTCTTTCACAACCAATATTATAAAACCTTTTTCACAAATGTAAATAGCTGATTTAAAATTTCATGATTTAGTCTTAAATTGCTAATATTGCTGTGCTTGAGGCGTTTTTTGATGTAAATTAATGACTTGCTTACATTTTGCAATCACTGACGGTTGTTATTGTTGTCACAAAATCGCAAACCTTAATTCTACACTTAATTTTGATAGTAATTCCGACATTGAGAAATGATTTAAAAATGAATGGAAGGGTTTACAATTCGGTAGGTATCAAAAAGACGGCAATTTACCGGCAATCGTTGGTTAAGAAATATGCCAAATCGGTTATCACTCCCATCTAAAATGTGCTAAAATGAATGTGATTCAAAAATCGTATCTCTTAATTAACCTAGGAGGGTTATTTTATGTCATTTGTAAATGCTGTTGATATGACACAAGACGCATACAAGAACCATTATGCTATTGGTGCGTTCAACACAAACAACCTTGAATGGACTCGTTGCATCTTGAAGGGTGCTCAAGACACTAACACCCCAGTTATTATCCAAGTTTCAATGGGTGCTGCTAAGTACATGGGTGGCTACAAGCTCGTTATGGACTTAGTTGCTGATGAAATGGAAAGCATGAACATCACTGTTCCTGTTGTTATGCACTTAGACCACGGTAACTACGAAGCTGCCAAGGAATGTATCGAAGTTGGTTACTCATCAGTTATGTTTGATGGCCATGACTTACCATTTGCCGAAAACTTAGAAAAGACTAAGGAAATCGTCAAATTAGCTCATGCTAAGGGCATCTCTGTTGAAGCCGAAGTTGGTTCAATTGGTGGTGAAGAAGACGGTATCATCGGTGAAGGTGAATTAGCTGATGTTGAAGAAGCTAAGACTTTAGCTGACACTGGTATCGACATCTTAGCCGCTGGGATTGGTAACATCCACGGCAAGTACCCAGAAAACTGGACTGGCTTACACTTCGATCGTCTTCAAGAAATCTCAGAAGCCGTTAAGATGCCATTGGTACTTCACGGTGGTTCTGGTATTCCTAAGGACCAAATCGTTAAGGCTGTTGAATTGGGTATTAGCAAGGTTAACGTTAACACCGAAAACCAAGTTGCTTTTGCCAATGCAACTCGTGCTTACATCGAATCTGGCGCAGACCAAATCGGTAAAGGCTACGATCCTCGTAAGTTATTGGCACCTGGTAAGAAAGCCATCGTTGATGTTGTTACATCACGTATTGGCTGGTTCAAGACTCCAGCTGTTAAATAATTGGATTTTTGATTCAGAAAAAGTCGACTCTTCGGAGCCGGCTTTTTTCATGCAGTTTTTAGGGTTGGTAGGGTGAAAAATGGCGAAATTTGGATTCTGATGAAGCAGTTAGATGATATCAGTGTTTGAGGCGTGGGTTGGCAATTCAAACCTGTGCCCACCACGTCACGGCCGTTGCCCAGGATGCCTGGAAGCCGGACGAATCCATGACTGCAGGTTTACATTAACTCGGTTTGTTTCCAGCGTTTCTAAGCTGGTTGATTTTGAACTTAAGAACTAGCACAGTGTTTGAAATCCACTCAACCAAAAACATGAGGTCCGCAACCCAACTAAGTGGCGACGGACCTCATGTTTTTAGTTAAGCGTCAATTGCGTCTTGTAGTTGGCGTTCATTGTAGAAAATCAAAACGAGGAACATGATGACGTAGAGTAACAGCGGGAGCCAAGCGTAGTTCAATGTAATCATATGCTGCGTGGCGATGTTTTGCGCGTGGTTGGCGGTGTAGCCGCTCAGATGAAAGAGACCGGCAGTAACTAAGCCGCCCAGACCTAAGCCGACGTTCACGCCGAAGTCATCGGTAGAGGCCAAGATGCCTTCCGCTTGAATGCCCAGGGCAGTACCGTAACGAATCGTGTCGGCAATCATGATGGAGACTAGCCCGATAATGAGCCCGTTACCCACGGCATTGATGAGGGTGCCACCGAAGACGAGCGTCAACTGATTGATGGCTGTTCCGAGTCCGAGAATGAGCTGTCCGACAGCCGCAATCGCGATACCGGCCAACATGGTATTCTTTTTGCCATGGTGGTTCGCGAGTCGAACAATCAGAATCACGCCGATCAGTGACGCAAACGTGAAGCCATTAACGACTGGGACCAAGTCTTCGCGTTCAATCAGGTATTTGAAGTAGTAAATGGTCGTCTGATTCTTGATCGCAGTCGTTAGCCAGTAGAGTAAAATAACGCTCGATAAAATAAACCAGGGTTGGTTTTGTTTGAGCATGCCCCAGACCGCGCTGAGTGATTGGTGCGGGCGCTCTGGCTGACTAAAGCGTTCTTTAACTTGAAAGAACGTGTTCAGTATCAACACTAATGAAATGATGCCGAATAAGACGATGGTGAGTAAAAAGCCCCGTTGCTGGTTGCCCTGACCGAATAATGCGACTAGCGGTAAGGTAAAGACGGCGACGATAATTTGGACACTACTGCCGAAAAATTGGCGAATCACGCCGAGCAGTGTCAATTCGCGCTCATTTTTCGAGAGTGCCGGTAAAATGGATGTGATCGGTAAGTTAACGGCAGTATAAAAGAAGCCTAATCCGAGGTAGGTGACATACGCCCACACGAGTTTACCAGTCGCACCAAAGTCAGGGGTGACAAAGGTCAGGACTGCAAACAGGACGTAGGGTAATGCGTACCATAAGAAAAATGGGCGACTTTTACCGAAGCGCGAATGGGTATGGTCAATCATGACACCGATAATCAGACTTTCGACGACATCGGCCAAGCGCGCAACGACGAATAAAATCGCGGCGGCACTCGTCGAAAGTCCGTAGACGTCCGTGTAGAAGAATAGTAAGTAAGTGGTCATCATCTGAAAGACTAAGTTATCCGCGGCATCGCTAAGCCCGTAACTAATCCGCTCTGGCCAAGCAGTTTGCCAAGGTTGATTCAATATTAACACCTCTAAGTATGGTTTTGCACAACCTAATTCTAACCTAATTGACCGACGAAACCTAACGGAAAGGTTTACAAAATTGATAATAACCAGTTTAACGAAGCGTGGTGGTGTGACTAATCGTTTGATAAGTCAAAAAAGTCCTCAAGTGGCAACGCGCCATTTGAGGACTTTTAAGTGATGCAGATGATCAATAAGTCAATTACTTCGTGGATTTACCGACTTTGGTGAGTGCGGGAATCAGGCCTAAGCTATCTAAAGTCTGGTTTGGCAAGACGACTGTGTTAGCGGAACCGTCAGCTAAAGCTTTGACGGCCTCGGTGTTTTGGAAGATGAAGTAGTTTTCTGACGACTGGGCCAGGGCTTCATTCAAAATGCGGGTCCGATAAGCATCGGCGTCGGCCTCAGTTTGGACCGCGGTGGCCTTCGCTTTAGCGCTGTTCACCAGTGCCTCATTTTGCGCCTTGTTCGTTGCTAATAACGCGCGGTTATTGGCTTCGTTTTCCAGCGTGATCGACTTACTCTTCCCTTCAGCGGTGGCGATGGTCGCGTCCCGTTCCCGGGTGGCTTGCAACAGCTTGTTCATTGAAGCTTGAATGTCAGCGGAGGGATTGACGGAATCGATGTTGACCCGGTCGACGTTCAGCCCATAACCAGCTGTCACGGATGAGATTTCTTTGAACAGGGCGGCGTTGATTTCCTGCGTTCCGTTCAAAACCTCGTTTAATTCTTTGTTCCCAATGATCCCTCGCAATGCGGCCCGTGTATCTTGGATCATACTGCGGACCGAGTCTTCGTTTTTGAAGACGAAATCCTCAATATTAGTGACATGGTATTTGAGTGAGATTTTAACCGAGATCTCGGCGTTATCCTTCGTAATCACGACTTGTTGATTCAGATCGACCGGCGTTTGCGCGGTGTTTACGGTGATGATACGTGAAATGAATGGCTTGATGAAGTGGAAGCCAGAACTGAGTACCCGCTCGAATTTACCAAAAGTCAAAACGACCCCTTGATTAGGTTGCGTAATGATGCGGATGGATGCGGCGAGAATCAGGATGACTAAGCAAATGATGATGATTGCAACGATGATGCCTACCATAATAAAATCCCCCTATTGTTGTGGCGCGACGATCGTTACCGTTAAGCCGTGCGCGCTGACCGCCGTAATTTCGACGGTATCGCCAGCGTGAAGTGGCGTTGCGGCGTGCAAATGGTAAAAGATGCCATAGAATGCGACGCCATCGGTTAAATCGGTCGGTTTGAGAATGAAGCGCTGGCCGATTAAGCGCTGATCTAAGTATCCCTCTTGCATAGATGACCCACCTTTAATGTGATGATAATTAAATTATAAGCTGTTTTCAGTGAGATTGATAGGGGTGCGACTTTTAATCCCTGTGAGACAGTGCTCGTGTTACTTCGGCTGATGTGATAGATAATGTGCGCCATACCAATGAAAAAGTCGTTTCGCGGCAAGACTAACTATTATGGTCGCGCTGTAATTTGGACACAAAAAAACCTTCGTACGGGAATACGAAGGTCAAAAGGAGTAGGTCAGCATACGACGGGGAATCATATGCTGATAACTTGATGAGCGTTTATTCATATAAGCGGGGGGACGTTCACATGCCGCTCACCAAGCTGTCAAAGTTGTTACGCTTTGACGGATTTCATTACTTTGGAGGAGTAAATGAAAAGAATGTTAATTATTATAGTAGCAATCTTGGAGGGGGATCCTTAATTGCTATGATTACATCATAACAACGAATTGTGAAGAAAATGTGATGACGATTTTTCAAATTTAAGAATTATTGATTAGATTACGAAAAGATTTATGGAATTCAATAACTAATATGGTCCTTTTTGATATGGATTTTTATGGCAATCAATGGGGATAAATGCTGTTGTGGCGCTAATTACGGCAAGTTGGGGTGCCTGTTCGGTGCTAGTCACATCAATTTGTACAAACAAATTTACGAAATTAAATTGGACTGGCAAATAATTATTGGTATGGCGACTATCAGGACGCTTCAAAAGGCATTAGCAATCCGCCAATTCGGTCGAACCCGGTGGCCGACCAAATATTTTTAGTGACCCAGATTGGCAGAATTATAATTACCAGAAAGATATGGCCACCGACCCGGAATTACAGCCGCTCAGCCCAGTCGGTCGTGAACACCTAGAATGATGGCCGTTAAACGGATGATTACTTTGAATGTCGATATTTTGGAAATAGTGAGACAAATTAGTTATAAAAAGGGCCAAAATATGATAAAACTAAATCATTCAGATTTGTTGGTATTAACGGTTATCGTTCAATGGAAGGTGAGGTCGCATGAAAGACAGCAAAGTAATTAATGTAGATGACGGATTAGCCGTGACTATTCCAGCGGAGATGGCGGAACGGTTGCAGTTAACGGCTGGCAGTCAAGTCGAACTGGAACTGACCGCGGATCATAAATTAGTGCTCACGCGGGCGGAAGAATCGCCGTTGACGCCGACTGATCCCAAGTACGTGGCGGCGGTTGAACATGCCATGCAGAAATACGGCAGAGTGCTGCAAATGTTGGCAGCGAGTGACCAATAAGTTGTGGATGACTTTTTGAGACATTAATGTTTAGCCTTGCAAGTCGTAAATGGAAACTTGAATCGACGGAAACTGTACAAGGTGTTTTTGCAAATAGGTGAGATATAGCGATGCGATAGCCGGCGATAATGTAGCAACACTAACGCATTCAGTTCTTTCTGAGTATCAAACGATTATCATCTAACGAAAGGTGTAGCAACATGAAAGACAGCAAAGTAATTAAAATAGATGACGGATTGGCCGTGACTATTCCAGCTGAAATGGCGGAACGGTTGCAGTTAACTGCTGGCAGTCAAGTTGAACTGGAACTGACAGCGGATAATAAATTAGTGCTCACGCGGGCGGAAGAGCCGATAAAGAAAATGTCTGATTCCGAGTTCTGGACAGCGGTGGCGTATGCTAAAAAGAAGTATGCCAAAACGCTTCAAATGTTAGCAGAAAGTGATCGACAGTGATGGGTGTGGCGTTGCAAGCTGAAGCAAGTTATTGATGATGAGGTAGGAACTGCAGTCTGCCTCGATATTTTTTAGTTTCAACAAATAAGCATGGCGCCTAAATATTTCGGTATACTAAGCGGCCTGGCCCCAGCAACCACCGCCAGACCTTAAAATCCAGTCAAATTTAGTTGTCAGCGTTTTCCCAATGGTGGTTTTTTCGCGCAGAGCGTGTATCATTGGTATTGATAATCGATAATAAAAGACAGGAGAGATATGCTGATGTACGAACAAGCTTGTACCACCATTTTAGTCGGGAAAAAGGCCTCAGTTGACGGGTCAACGATGATTGCCCGTAACGATGATACGTTTATGCCGATTACGCCGCAAAAGTTCATTGTTCACCCCGCCGTTCACGGTCGCCACGAGACGTTGACGTCCGGTAAGAATGGCTTTACTGCGCCACTTCCAGCGGATGGCTACCGTTATCAAGCGGTACCTAATATTGAAGTTGCCGAAAAAGGGGTCTTTGAAGAAAACGGGTTTAATGAAAAAAACGTAGGGGTATCGGCAACTGAAAGTGTCTACGGAAATGAACATACGTTGACCTTTGATCCCTTTGTTCCCAATGGCTTAGCGGAAGATTCCCTCCCAACGATGGTCACACCATTCATTGATTCAGCGCGAGGCGGGGTCGAATATTTGGGCCAATTAATTGCCAAGTATGGCTCACCAGAAGGCAACGGCGTCTTGTTCAATGATAAAGACGATGTGTGGTATATGGAAATCGTGACTGGTCATCATTGGGTCGCACAACGGATTCCGGACGATGCTTACGCCGTCGCTGCCAATCAAGTGGCGATTCAGTGGGTGGATTTCGATGACCCTGATAACTTCATGTGGTCAGACGGTATTCAAGAATTTGTCGAAGAACACCATTTGAATCCTGATAAGGAAGGCTTCAATTTCCGGCATATTTTTGGGACCGACAATGAAAAGGACCGTCACTACAATACGCCACGGGTCTGGTATGGCCAACGGTACTTCAATCCTGAAATCGAACAGGACCCACAATCGAGTGAACTGCCATTTATTTGTCATGCTGCTAAGAAAATCTCAGTGGCGGATGTCGAATTCGTGCTAGGTTCTCACTACAACGAGACCAAGTACGATCCATTTTTAAATACGCCAGAAGCGAAGAAGTTCCGGCCAATTTCAATGAACCGGACCCAAAATTCGCACGTGATGCAGATTCGTAACGATGTCCCTGAAGAACAGAGTGCCATCATGTGGATGACCTTTGGGGTGCCTGCGTTTGCGCCATATCTTCCATTCCATGCCAACGTGACTGAGACTGACCCGAGCTTCGCCAATACGCCGTTGAAGCACGATATGAAGAGTGCCTACTGGTTGTATCGGACGTTATCAATGATTGTTGAATCACACTACGCTGACTTTGTTCAAGATGACATCGACTATTTGAAGGAATGCCGCATCGAACTAGGTCAATTTGTCGCTGAAACGGACAAGCAGGCCGCTAAGTTATCTGGAGACGAACTGACGGCCTTCTTAACGGAACAAGACAAAGTGATGGTAGCCACGATGCGTGACAAGGCCCAAGCTTTGATTGGACAACTGGTCACGAAGGGGTTGACGCTATCCAAATTAACGTATAACGTCGACATCAATCTTTAAACTTTCTTTGGCATGGTGCCAGCGTGTATAATTAAGATACTCAGAAAGGGGCTGACGGTATATGGATGAAAATGTCTTATTTAATCCCGGCGACGCAATTTCAGAATCCCACGATTACAATGAAGCGCTGCGTAGTGCGGACATTTATAATGCCCGCCATGGTCGTAAACGCGGCCTAATGATTGCGCGACCACTAGAACAAGACCACGGCTATTCAGTGTTTTATGCGGATGATCTCCTTTCAGCGGATACGCCACGACCAGAGGCACGGCAATATCATGTTGAAAAACGGATTCCTAAAGAAGAATAAGCAGGGCATCACAGTAAGTTAACTGTGAAATGCTAATCACAACCAGGATATGTCATCAAATGATGGCAGGTCCTGGTTGTTTTTTTTGTCCCAAATTATTGACGTATCGGCTGAAAAAATTGGCAAAACCGTGCGCAAAAATCTCTGATAAGCTGTTGTTACGCGGTTACCAGTTGTGCACTTGCTTGGTGCCTACTCCCGGGCAGTTGGACTGGCATGATAAGTAGATGTACGGGCAAACGATAAGAAAAATTGCAATTAGGTTAAAATGTTATTTGATTACGATGTGTTTAGTGCTATTATAATCACATCTAACGCTAAAAGGAGTGATGTACAAGCAGGCTCTTTATTTGAGAGTCTGAACTTTCGGAATAGCATCGTCGGATTGACCAGATCCTCAGTATGAGAGCCTCGGTAATTATGAAAAGCGTGTTAGTGACGTGCTTTACTGGGGACTTCCGCCATCGGCTTAGCGGGTCGTTTTAGAAAGGAGGACGACTAAATGAGCAACAAAAGAATTATCTTGGTTAGTCAGTTTATCAATAATTTTGGCACGGCATTTTCCCGAATTGCCTTAATTATCTTAGTCACGACTTGGTACAAGAATGCGATCTACGTCGGAATTTACTCGTTCTTCTTGTTTATTCCGCAAGTGATCCTTGCAACGCCGATTGGTTATCTGATTGACTCGAGGCGTGATGAAAAACGTTTATTGCTGGTCTCTAGCTTCTTAGCGGCCCTGGCAATTCTATGTGTGGCCGCCATGGACTATTTCCAAGTGCATTCATTCGTCTTATTGGTCGCGTTGGCGGTGGTGTATTCAGTGATTTCTGACATCTATGCGCCGTGTATTACCAAGGTGACCGTGTATTTATTTGATAAGTCAGACTTCAATGATATCAATGCGTCAATCAGTGGTGCCATGACTGCCGCTAATCTTTTCTCAGGAATCATCGTTACCTATTTCATCAGCTTTTTACCATTTACAGCATTGTTTTTGTTTGATTTTGTCTCGTACATAGTAGTGATGGCGCTGTTGATGTTTTTACATATCCCACCCACCAACACGGCTACGGATGGGCTTGCAGCAACTGCGGCTCAATCTACCTCAATGTGGAATAGTTTTAAGATCGTTAAGGATTTTTTGTCGATGTTTCCTTATATCGTTCCCGTCTATTTTTCAGCAATCTTGTTTAATATTTTACTGGCGCCGATGAATGTTTATTTAACCCAAGTGGCCTATCAGATTTTTGACAATGCCAAAACGACTGGGTTACTGGAATCATTTTATTCGCTGGGCTTCTTAATTGGGTCGTTAACGTATAAGTTTCTGTGCACCAAATTCCCAATGAGCCGCTTGATTCAAACGTCGTTGCTGTTAGTGCCAGTCACCTTGGCCATCTTCGGGAGTGCCCATTCGTTACCAGTGGCGTTACTGGGGCTAGCTGGATTGGGAATCGTC
Organism: Lactiplantibacillus plantarum EGD-AQ4; assembly: GCF_000463075.2. GTDB lineage: Bacteria > Bacillota > Bacilli > Lactobacillales > Lactobacillaceae > Lactiplantibacillus > Lactiplantibacillus plantarum_A. Next base: position 47,392 of record NZ_AVAQ01000050.1, on the reverse strand, counting down.
ATTCCGTTCTTCAATATTTCATCGAAAACAATCATTCAAAATAAGGTGCCGCAATCGAAATTAGGAGTTATTTTTAACAGCTACTTTGCGCTGATGAACTTGTCACAGCCAATTGGGCTACTAGGGATTCCCGTATTGATCGGTGTGTTCGGGGTGACTAGTGTCTTGCTGGTCGGCGGCGCATTTTACTTGATTGCGGCAATCATGCTGGTTCTGTTCAATCAGATTTCTGTAGAACTGAATGAATAACTAATTACTATGTGGCACGAGGTTGAACGATAGCTGTTTTTTGAGGAGGAGTTTATGCCTATTTATTCGTATTTATTTCGGCACAAGTTAGCGGTTTGGGGGTTATTGATATTAGGTGTGTTTTGGATGGGATTTCAGATGATCGATAGCATCTACTTTGGGAATGCGATTACGGCGATTGCGAATCGTGATTTTCAAACGTTTATTCGTGACATGATCATTGCGTTCAGTGCCATCACGCTCTTTGCAATTTGTATTCCCATCAACGATCATTTTCGCGAGCGGTTAAAACAAACGATGGAAGCAGAATTGCGGAACGATATTGCGGATTCGATTAATGGATTGAAGTATGCGCAGGTCAAAGAAAACGATACGGGTAAGTATGTCTCGTGGATGACCAATGATCTAACCATTATTGATGAACAAGGATTTGAGAATGTCTTTGATGCGCTTCAGTCGCTGACGGCCGTGTTAATTAATGCCGTCATGATCGTCAAATACCACTATAGCCTGCTGATTTTGACACTGATCTTAGCGGCGTTGATGATTCTAGGCCCTAAAATATTACAAGCCAAGCTTGAACGCGAATCGAAATCATACAGTCAAGCAAATGAACAACTGACGGAAACCATGACGGATACCTTTGACGGGTATAATGCGCTCTATATTCTGGGGCAAAAACACTTGATCAACCAGCGTGTTCAGCATGCATCCAAGCGGTTTGGTAAGCACAAGGTCGCTTTCGTGACAGCTAAGGCGGAGAATAATGGGCTGATTAATTGGATCAGCGTTCTGAGTCAGGCTGCGATTGGTGTCCTGGCTGGTTCGCTGGCCCTCAATGGCATTATGAAAGTGGGGAATGTCATTACGTGCTCGTCATTGGCCGGCGTGATTTTTGGTAACTTAACGGCTTTGAGCTTTGCAATTGTAGGCTTGCGGACGGTTAAACCCATTATTAAGAAGTTTCAGCTGGCCTCAAGCAAATCAGCAACCCAAGCGATATCTCAAGCAACAGCCCAACCAACGGCTAATTTGACTGATTTCCAACAAGCCATTGATTTTAATGACGTGAGTTTTACATATGATAATCAAAGCGCTCCAACGTTACGGAAGCTTAATTTACGGCTTGAAAAGAATCATAAGTATGCCTTGGTTGCGCCATCTGGGTTTGGCAAAACGACAATTTTGAATTTAATTTTTGGCATGTATACGGATTATCAAGGGACTTTGACGATTGATGGTCAGGATTATCGTCAGTTACCAGAAAGCCAGATTCAAGCACAAATGTTATATGTGGACCAGCACCCCTATATCTTTACCGGGGATTTACGGGAGAACATCTTGATGGGACGGACGGTCAATGACCAAACGTTCGCCGCGGTTTGCCGGATCTGCGGTATCGATGAATTTGTCGACGAGCTACCAGATGGATTTGCGACGCAATTGCGACATGGTGGCGCTAATTTGTCCGGTGGTCAGATGCAACGGGTAGCGATGGCGAGAATGTTATTAAGTGATCGACCAATCTTGTTATTAGATGAAATTACCTCTGCGTTGGATCTGGAAACCGCATTACGCGTGGAAACAAATATTCTACAACAGTCGAATAAGACGGTAATCATGGTGACCCATAATCTGCATCAGCAGACCAAACCTTTATTTGACGAAATCATCGATTTGACCGCAGATGTACGCCAAGCCTAGTCGTGGCAAGTCATTGCAATTGCGGTGAGCAAATCATTTGAGACGAACAATTAGTTAATCAGTCGGCCAGACAATCAGTTTTGGTCGACTGATTTTTATGAACAGTGAGCGAAGGCTAACTCTACTGTCTAATTTCAAGGCTAGTGCTATCGAAACTAGTGAGTGATTTTCAGATGATCGCCTCAGTGTTTAAGTCGGACTAAGGCGCGCATCGGCTGACGAACAGGAAGCCTCCAACTGGCACGTTCTAGTCATGTTTCATGTTAATTTTAACAGCACGTATCAAAATAGTAACCCGTCCTATTGATTTAAGGTTACTATTGGTGCATAATAGCGGTTAACTTGATTAACTAGGGGTGCAGGTATGACAAATCAACAGACAGTCAAACATTTGACGCAGACGGCGATGGTAACGGCGCTAATCATTGTTCTGGGGTTCTTTCCGGGGATTCCGGTGGGAATTATTCCGGTGCCAATCGTGCTGCAAAATATGGGGATTTTCTTGGCAGCTGAATTATTGGGTCGCAAATATGGCACGATTGCCGTGGCATTGTTCCTAGGCTTAGTGGCATTAGGATTGCCACTGTTGTCAGGTGGTCGCGGTGGGGCGGCCGTGTTCTTAGGGCCAACCGGTGGCTACCTCGTGGCGTGGTTGTTGGCGCCGGTCTTGATTGGGACGTTAATGAAGCTGACGCCAGCGACGACGAGCGGCTACTGGTGGTTGGAAGTTGGCATCGTGTGGTTGGCCGGTATTGGGTTTGTCGATATCGTTGGGGCGGTCTGGCTGGCAATTCAGTCCAATATGACGCTTTCGGCTGCTTTATTATCGAACTTGGCCTTTATTCCAGGAGATATTATCAAGGCGACGCTCGCTGTTTTGATTGCGCGGCGCGTCCGGGCCGTCATTGATTTTGGTGTGGCAGCATAAGCCGATGGGCGAGCGCCGAACAAAGCGACGAACAAAGTGCTGAATAAGATGAGGAGTGGCAAAATGACAACGAAAGAACAAGTCTTAATGACATTAGTGGCACACCCCGGGACATGGCTGTCAGGGGATCAATTGGCTCAGCAGATTGGCCGCAGTCGTGAAAGTGTCTGGAAAGCAATCAATGCGCTCAAAAAGCAGGGCCATCAGATTGAGAGTCGTAAAAATCGCGGGTATTGTTACCAGGGCAGTCAGCAGTTGGATGCGACGGCGATTCAAATCCATGGGCAACATCAGTTTCCAGGGCCGATTGAGGTGGTGGCCGAGACGGCATCGACACAGCTACTGGCCAAAGAATTCTTGAGCCAGCACCCCGCCCAAGTCGCGGCTTTCTTGGCGGATCGACAAACGGCCGGCTATGGGCGACAGGGACGACATTTTTATTCACCAGCCAATACGGGGCTCTATCTGAGCGTGGTCATTCCCAACCCGACGCAAGCCTTGGGCAATGTCGGGCTACTGACCACCGGTATCTCAGTGAGTGTGTTGACGGTCTTACAACAATTTTACCCGACTAAGGACTTTCAGCTGAAATGGGTCAATGATATTTATCTGGACCATCATAAGGTCGGCGGCATCATTACCGAGGCGAGTCTGGAACTAGAGTCGAGTTCGACCATGGCCTTCATTGTCGGCATTGGTCTGAATTTGACGACGACTGATTTTCCAAAGGAATTGCGAACACGCGCGCAAGCCGTCGATACAACGGTGGCGGTCGATCGTAATCAGTTGGCGGCGGCGCTATTAGCTGAGGTTGTAGCGCTATCGAAACGCTATACTAGTGCCGACTTCTTGCCAACGTACCGGGCTAAATCTGCCGTTCTCGGCAAACAAGTCACGTTGCAAGTGGGACGGCAGGTCGTGACGGGACTGGCGGAAGATATCGATGCCCATGGTGGCTTGGTCCTGCGATTACCGTCTGGGGATCACCAAACCTTCACGAGTGGTGAAGTTGTCAAAGTCGGCGTTGAAGCATGAGTCAGTCGTGGTATCAAATTTATGGCCTAAATATTGATCGGGCTGGACGCTGCCAACATTATCACCAGGCAAATGACATTGCCGCCTTGTGGTGCTCGCAATGTCAACGATATTATGCGTGCTATCGCTGTCATGATGCATTATGTACACATCGTTTTGTCCCAGCCAGTCGCCAGGCGCTAGCCGTAATGTGTGGCAATTGTCGCTATCGAATGACCGTTGCACAGTATCACACTGGTGCTTGTCCCAATTGTCAAGTAGCGTTCAATCCCCGTTGTAAGCGCCATGATGCGTTGTACTTTAAGTCTGACGAGTGAGTCTTGTTGGCATTCAATTACCGTATTTTAGGGTCGGTAGTGAAGATAGTTTGTAAGGATTTGAATCGACAATGACAAATATTCGCAGAAGACTGTGAGCACCGTCATCTCTGAGTGTCGCTAAGCTAAACACGCATACTGATCTCATTTTTAATTAATAAATTCCTTGACATATTCTAATCTAAAACTCATAATGTGACTTATCACGAAAGATGAGTAGCGATTGCGCGCCGGTAACAGAGAGTCATCAACTGCTGAAAGATGATCCGGTAAACGTTGTGAAGATGGTCTTTCTTAATGAACGATCGGTGAGCAGTCATGTTAAGTGGTCGCGGTTAATGCCCGTTAGCGCAGCAGTTAGTTCTGCATGAGTTGGTGTCCAATTGGATGCTATTGAGGTGGTACCGCGGCGACAGTCGTCCTTGTTATGTAAAAGCATAACCGGGTCGACTTTTTTAGTCGTCACATAGTATCAAGATATTTCGAAACATCGGCCCACGGAAGTTGATTATATCAATGGTTATCTTTATGATTTAGGCGTGCAGTATCATTATGAAGCAAAGACCCATGATTTCTTACGCAACTTGGTCCACTTGGCAGAATTTGCCGGGACCTTTGACGTTGCCAGTCTGAAGCCGTTAACAGAAGGGGAGCACTAGGTTTGAAATTTGAAGAATCCAAGATTTTACAGCAGTTACCAAAACAGTTCTTTGCGAATTTGGTTCGCAAGGTCAATGCGAAAGCCGCGTCGGGTGCGGATGTGATCAATTTAGGGCAGGGAAATCCGGACCAGCCCACGCCAGACTTCGTCGTGAAGGCGATGCAGGCTGCGACTGCCGACCCAGCTGACCATAAGTATTCGTTATTTCGCGGGCTACCACGTTTTAAACAGGCCGCGGCCGATTTTTATCAGCGCGAATACGGGGTACAACTGGATCCAGAGACTGAGATTGCCGTTTTAGGTGGCAGTAAAATTGGACTAGTCGAATTGCCTTTTGCGCTCTTGAATCCTGGGGATACCATGATCTTACCTGACCCGGGCTACCCCGATTACTTGTCAGGAATCACTTTAGCTCAAGTCAAACTTGAATTATTGCGGTTAACTGAACAACACCACTTTTTGCCAGACTATTCTCAGGTCGATCCAAAGGTGGCTGAGGCGGCGAAATTGTTGTACTTGAATTATCCAAATAACCCGACTGGTGCGGTGGCCACGCCGGACTTTTTCCGCGATACGGTCGACTTTGCTAATGAGCATCAGATTGGGATTGTTCACGACTTTGCTTACGGGGCGATTGGGTTTGATGGGCAACGGCCCGTCAGTTTCTTACAAACGCCTGGCGCCAAGGATGTTGGCATTGAAATGTACACCTTGTCGAAATCCTTTAACATGGCTGGCTGGCGAGTCGGCTTTGCGGCAGGCAATCCGGATATGATCGAAGCCTTGAACCTGATTCAAGACCATTTATTCGTCAGCGTCTTCCCGGCGATTCAGGATGCCGCCATCGCGGCTTTAAATAGTGACCAACAGACCGTTCGTGACCTAGTCGGGTTATATGAACGTCGGCGCAACCAATTCTTTGCGGCCGCACGTAAAATCGGCTGGGAACCGTATCCCTCAGGCGGCTCGTTTTACGCGTGGATGCCGGTTCCAGCTGGTTATACGAGTGAAAGCTTCGCCGACCTATTGCTCGACCAAGCAGCCGTAGCCGTGGCACCAGGAAACGGCTTCGGTGCTGGTGGTGAAGGCTACGTGCGAGTGGGCCTGCTGATTGACGAACCCAGATTCACGGAAGCCTGCCAACGAATTGCTAAGCTGCATTTATTCGATTAGCGACTGACGGATGCGGTGGTGACTAGCCCGGTTGGTTGACGGCCGAGGCTGGTTATCGGCCGATGAAGCAGCTCAGAATCGCTACGAACGGCACTATTAAGCAGTAGGAACCAGAATCAGTACAAGCAGAATCATTACAAAGATGATCACAGTGGCGCAACCAGCAACAATCCCGCATGCTAGTTACGCCACTTTTTTTGCGTCTCATCTATTGAATTGAATGAACCGGCCAGCACGCCAGTCTAGGCTGGCGAAACAAAAACTAGCAGCCATTCCGCTAATGAAATGGCTGCTAGTTCAGTTTTGCCGCTGATTGGTTACAGACTTCCAGTACTCTTCAAGCGCTTTTCTAGCAGGTAAGCGTCCATGTAACCGAATGATAGTTCGACGACTTGGTCGAGTTCAATCATCATGCCAACGTGATTGATCTGGTTATCATCATCGACGTTATAGAAGATGAAGTGGCCATTAGTCAACGCGCCCGGATAACCGGTCATTGCCGGCAACATTGGATTCTCAGTCGTGATATGGACGAGATTGTTGAAAGTCGCCGCTTGCCGTAAAATCGACTCAAATAAATCAGTCGTACCGTCAAAGAGGCGTTCGTCGTTTAAGACCGGCTGGACGTTTAACTCATACTGCCGGTTCAATTCAATAAAACCACGCATCGTCTGCAAGTAGTCCGATTGGGTCGTGACCGATTCAATCAGCGAGCGTCGGCACAGGGTGTAGCCGCCAAATTGGCCGGTCATGTCAATCAAGTTGAGCAAGACGCTATCGGCGTTTAACGTGTTAATGAAGCCGACGAAGAACATATCGGAACCATCTGCCGAGCGGATTGCAATCAACTGATGTTGGGCCAACGCGTTATTAAGCGTCGCGTCAACGTCATCGGGTTCACTGGCTTTGACAGTTTCCTGGTGAGCGTGAGCAGTTTTAACAAAGGCACTTTCCAGCAATAATTCATTGCCGCAGAATTCGAGAATTTGAATCGAATCTAACGGAATGACTTGTTGAGTCTTATTTTTAAAATCAAATTTATCAAAAGTTGTGAACGTGATCGTCTGATCGGTGATTGCTTGAACCTGACCTTCAAGGTAATTGTCATTGTTCGCTAACACGAGCAGGACGACTTGGTGGTCGGAATGGGCGTGGTCGACTAGTTGAGCAAGTGCTGGCTGTTGGTCATCGATTGCCAGTGCTGGTTGTGGCACACTATTTAATCCTTCAGTCGTTGCATTCTTGAGTCGAAAGGCCATATTATCGAGGTCTTCGCTCATCATTTCAACTTCATCGATGACGTCGTAACGCATAAAGACGGCGCCGTCCTGGAGCCCTGCATCGTCGTAAGTGTTCACGACAACGCCATCGGGTGCCAGACGGTCGATGTAGCCGGTATAAACCACTTCGCTATTGGCTTGATATAGGTTGATGAGATGAACCTGTTGTGCGGCTAATTGTAAATTTTCAATAATTGAACTCATCGTGTCTAACCCCCTTAGTTAATGTTCCCTCATCATAGCACTTTTTGGGCCAAAGACGCCATTATAAGTCATTATTCAGCTGGTTTGGTAAGTGTGTTATGACTACGCTGATGAACGAACGGTGTGGGGGTGGATTGTTGTGCATCAGCTGGGGTACTTCCTAGTCCGACCCCTCCAGCTTAGAAGTCGGCATAGGCCGCGTCTACCCATCAGGTTTACGCTAACTCGTCTTATTTCCAGCGATTCTAAGCTGGCTGCTTTTGAACTCAAGAACAATTATCCCCAATGGTAAATAATAACGGCCGAAACGTGGTTATTATATAATCAAGGTATTAACAGAGAGAGGGATGGTTGGCATGACTCGAGTATCAACTTCTATTCGTATAGACGCTGACTTGAAGCAAGCAGCTAGCAAGCAACTTGCTAGTATGGGGCTATCAATGAATACCTATCTGAACATGGCGTTAAGGCAATTGGTCTTGCAGCAAGCGATCTCGTTTTAAAGTGACGAGCCGTCGTGGGTGCCAAATGAAGAGACGGAAAAGGCCCTAGTCCTGGCGCGCGCCGAAGAATTAGACCTCATTCCTGATAACGCGCCCGCCTTCGATGATCCCAAGCGTGCGATTCGCTATCTCAACGATGAACAGTAAGCCTGATTGGGTATTGTCATGGATAAGGGTGACTGAATCTAAGCTAATTTGAACTTTCGCTTTAGTCAGGCACTTGCCGCGTCAAATATCACCGCTTGCCAATGTCATATTCCAATTTGCAGGACTCAAACGCTGAGTCCTTTTTCTTTTTTCATTAATAATTACGCAACAATAATGAAATTCCGCTAAATTCAGTCAAAAATCGCGCTGATTGCGGCGTTTTTTACCAACAAATCGGTAAGGGCTTACTTCATTGACCGCACACTACTCTTCAGCACTAAATATAGCGCGAGAAGAAGTAAATATTTGATAAAAAATGTTATTTTCTATGCTATTCGTCGGGTTTATCGTTATAATGTAAGCTGCGGTTCACCTTGACCGTAAATCTGCCATGACCTTTCAAGAGGCGCTTGATCGTGTTGTGACATTCAATTAAGGAGCGCATTATGTTTACGATGTTTAAGACGATTGGTGATCAGTTCGCCAATTTCAAGATTATTCGGCGAATGGCCAAGTATGATGACCGAGCCACATACCAAAGCCATTACCTTGGGTTAGCATGGGAATTTCTGAATCCACTGATCCAAATCGGAATTTACTACTTAGTATTCGGGGTCGCGTTAAAACGTGGCGATCCGATGCCTGGAATCCCGTACCTACCTTGGATGGTTGTCGGGATCGCACCGTGGTTATATATGAACAAAACGACGCTGGACGCGTCTTCTAGTATTTATCGGCAAGTTGGGTTAGTTTCCAAGATGAAATTCCCAGTCAACGTGTTACCGTCCATTAAGATTTACGGAAACCTCTATAGTTTCTGGACGATGATTGCTTTCGGGATTTTCCTGATGTTTTTAAATGGTATCTGGCCATCACTTTCCTGGTTCCAGTTTATTTACTACTTTGGGTGCATGATCGTTCTCATGTATTCACTGGGGATTCTCAATGCAACGGTCAGTGTGCTGATTCGTGACTGGCATATTACGTTGCAATCCGTATTGCGGATGCTGTTCTACATGAGTGGGGTATTGTTCAACTTTACGACCTCTAACTTCCCAGCCGTCTTTGTCCGGTTACTGGAATTGAACCCATTTTATTACGTCCTCAACGGGATGCGGGAATCATTATTGAATCGTGGTTGGATCTGGCAACAGCCGAACATTACGTTGACGATTGTCTTCTGGTTATTCAATCTCGTCGCAATTCTGCTTGGAACGTATCTCTATAACAAGTTCCGTTCGAACTTTGTGGATTTGATTTAGGAGGCGGAACTGATGGAAAACCAATATAAAGTTGAATTGCATAATGTCACTAAAGAATATGATTTATATCGTAGTAACAATGATAAGTTAAAACACTTTTTTAACATTGGTAACGTTGAAGTCCCACGGTTCTGGTCACTTAAAGGGGTCAGCCTGAATGTCAAACCCGGGGAAGCACTCGGGATTATTGGGATCAATGGTTCTGGTAAGTCGACCATTTCCAACATCATTTCGGGAATCATTCCTCAAACGACGGGGACGGTCGATGTGCATGGTGACACGTCGATTATCTCGATTGGTGCCGGTCTTAAGTGGAACTTGACGGGTGATGAAAACATTCGTTTAAAAGGGCTCATGCAAGGCTTGAGTATTAAGGAAATCCAAGAAGTCCGTGATGATATCGTTGATTTTGCGGATATCGGTGATTTTATTGGTCAACCCGTTAAAGACTACTCAACTGGGATGCGGTCGCGGTTAGGCTTTGCCATCGCGGTTCACATCAATCCAGATATCATGATTATTGATGAAGCGTTATCCGTTGGTGATGATACTTTCTATCAAAAGTGTGTGGATAAAATCATGGAATTCAAGAAGCAAGGCAAGACGATTATCTTCGTCAGCCATAACTTGCGCCAAGTTGAATTACTATGTGACCGGGTGGCTTGGATGCACTTTGGTGACCTACTTGAAGTCGGTGATACCAAGGAAACGGTCGGCCATTACCGGAAATTCTCTAAGGACTTCAAAGCACAAACGGCCGCTTATCGTAAGAAGTACCAAGTCGCTAAGAAGAAAGAGCAAGCGGATTTTGATATTGAAGCTTATGAGCGTCAATTAGTCGAAGAACGTGCTAAAGATAGCGATAAGAGCAAGCAAGCGATTAGTCGGGATGTTCACCGGACGCTGTACAAGCAGATCTTGCCAGAAAAGATGACGGTCACGACCAAAATCGTGATGTGGGTGGCAATCCTATTGTTCATCTTTACTGGACTCGTCAACATTTCGGGGCATTCGTTTACGTCCGCAATTGAGAATCCGACGGTACTGTTACATCCAGTTGACCACTATATTAAGAGTCAGTCGGTTTTATTCAATAATAACTGATGCCGATCTACAAGCGACTGGATTAGCTGCTAAATCAAAATATGGGTGATTGCAAAAGCAATCACCCATATTTTTTACGCTAATGGCGCGGGGTGCGTCAATGCAATTGCTGCATGCGGTTGTAGCGACTTCAATCGTTGGCTTCAGGGAGGTGCAATGTCTGGATTGTGTTAACAGTTTGATAGGAAAACAGCTGAATAACAAACATCAATTTTTCAGCTGATTTCGAACTGATTGAGATTTGTTTAGTGGCAGTGTTACTGTAATCAGGTTATATTAACGATAAGCATTAGACTATTTGTTGCTCGGCATTAGAAAAGGGGTGTCATGCGATGGATCTCCCATTACCATACAGTGTTGCGGCTTATGTACTGCTAATATTAGTGCTGCAATATATCAAATATAAGTTCCCAGACAGTGCTTTTATCCGTTTCTTCCAGAAATACGGCTGGTGGCTAATTGGGATGTGCTTTGTCGTCATATTGGTGCTCGCGGCCGGGCCACAATTTGAGCATCCCATCAACGCGCTAGATGTTCCGATTATCGGCGTCATGTTGGTATTTGGGTACTTCTTCATCAAAGACAGCAAGTCAAAACGCCAGTAAGCCCAAAAAGTCATGTTTCAGAAAAGCGGATCACCGCCTTCTGAAGCATGACTTTTTAGTTAGTATTTAGTGTGGCAAAAAAACGAGTAGCGCCCATGTGCAGCGAATTTGAAACCGAATCTAATGGGCAGCTGTTTTTTATGAGTTTGCAACAGAATATAGCGATTGGCCATTTTCAATGAGTTTGCAACCGAATCTAATGAGCGGCCGTTTTCGGTGAGTTTGCAACCGAATATAACGATTGGCCGTTTTCAGTGAGTTTGAAACAGAACCTGACGAGGGCTCGTTTTTAGCAAGTTTGAAGGCGCCGCTAACGGAACCGTTCCTGTTTATTCAGCAATTGCGCGAGTTGTCCGCGGAATTCATCACTGTGGTGTTGGATATTCGTTAATTCGTGACTCATCTGAACCGTATAATCGGCAACTTCGCCGTGTTCGCCTTGGTCTAACCCAAGTTCTTCTTCTTGTTCGTCAACGCGCATCCTAATGACCCGTTTCAATAGCACGATAATGACGATGCAAGCGATGGTGGTAAAGATGATGGTAAACGCGGTTGCCAGTAGTTGTAGGCCGAATAACTTGAAGCCGCCACCATAGAACAGACCGTTGAGTGAGATAGAACTGTTAACGGCTTTGCTGGCGAAGAGTCCAGTCATGATACTGCCGACCATCCCAGAGACCCCGTGGCAACCAAACGCATCGAGGGCGTCGTCAATGCCCAAGCGTGGTTTGATAAACGTGATGAAACCGTAACTAGTGAGGGTCGCAACCAGGCCAATCCAGAAAGCCCCAGAGACGGTGACGTACCCACAAGCTGGTGTAATACCGACTAACCCACACAGGGTCCCGGTACAGACGCCAACGAGGGTTGGTTTGCCCTTGGTCAGCATATCAACGACCATCCAAGTCATCATGGAAGTCGCAGTCGCAACTGTCGTGGTCAGGAAGGCCTGAATCGCGATGTCATTCATTGCTAATGCGGAGCCGGCATTGAATCCGTACCAGCCGATCCACAGAATCGCCGTTCCGAGTAAGACCCATAAAATATTGTAGTGCTGCGTTGCGTCCTTGCCATATTTGTGCCGAGCACCTAAAAAGGCGGAGAGGACTAACGCGGTAATTCCGGCATTGATATGGACAACCGTTCCGCCGGCGAAGTCGATTACGCCGAGTTTCGCAAGCAACCCGTTATCCCACACCATGTGAACCATTGGGTAGTAGATCAGTAGTGACCAGAAGATAATGAAGGTCAGTAGGAATTTGAAACGAATCCGCCCCACGACGGCTCCCACAAATAGGGCCGGTGTAATAATGGCGAACATCATTTGGAAAATCAGGTATAAGCCGTTTGGAATCTTAGTGGCCGTCAGTGCAGTTAAGTCGACACCGTGTAGCCACAGTGCTTTGAAGTTGCCGACCACGCCACCAATATCACCGGAGAACGACAGTGAGTAACCAAAAGCTAGCCATAAGAGAATTGCCAGGCCACAAATCATGAAGACTGATAGCATCGTGTTAACAACGTTACGTTTGGAGACCAGCCCACCATAGAAGAAGGCCAATCCGGGTGTCATGAATAATACCAATATACTAGATAAAACTAAAAACGTTGAATTTGCAGCGTTCATACTCCCAACCCCTATCCATACCATTTGATGTTAGGAATTATAACATTGATTATTAATGGACGCACTACTTTTTTATATTTAGGTTAAATTCCAAACATACAAAAGGGCGAGAGAGGGCAATGATAACCAGAGATGTTAGATTATATTACATTTATGTATCGTGCTGATTAATTGGTCGTGAGGTATGACTGAAAGGTGCCAATTTTCAAAAACCGCCAGCTTAGGCCCGCTGGGAAATAGCCCGAGTTGGATTGCTGTTCGTCAGCGGAGGCGCGCCCGATTCCGACCTCCGAGGCTGGCTGACAACGCTGGAACAGAGCGGACATCGATTTGAACTCACGCAGAAGACCACTGCGTAATTTCAAAAATGAGTCTTATTCTAGCCTGGGAGCCCCGCCCGGACAAGCCGAACCACAGTCAAGTTTGAAAACCGACCAATCGGCTGAATCAGCCACGAAAGTTAATTATATTAAGCCAATCTCGTGAGTTACTGCATAAAAGCTGGAAAATTCATTAAGATAATGATGATTTTAAAGTTGAACCGTTTTCATGGATTGACGTTATGGGAATCCAGCAGTAAAGTTATCACCACATAAATTAAAGAATGATGAGACGTTACATAATATTCTTAATAATTAAAACACGGAGGTTCAGCTTATGCGGAAATATGCGATTATTGGGGTCGGTCACGTTGGTGCAACGATTGCTTATACATTGGTTTGTAAAGGGATTGCGGATGAATTAATTTTAATTGATACGAATGTCGGTAAGGCTCGCGCGGAACAATTAGATTTACAGGATGCTCAAGCCCGATTAGATAGTCGGACGATCATTAAAATCAATGATTACCATGAATTAGACGATACCGATATTTTATTCGTGACTAGTGGCAATATTCACGCCCTTGACCATGCGTCTGGTAACCGCTGGGCGGAGTTTGAATATACCAAGCAAATCGTGCAGGACATTGCGCCTAAGGTTAAAGCCACGAAGTTCGATGGTGTGGTGATTGACACGATGAATCCGTGTGATGCTATCACGCATTATTTCCAGCGTGCGACCGGATTATCCCGGCAACAAGTCTTCGGGACGGGGACTTTCCTTGATACGGCGCGGATGCAAAAAGTCGTCGCAGAAGCATTTGATTGTGACCCGAAGAATATCAGTGGTTACGTCTATGGCGAACATGGCGAATCTCAATTCAGCGCTTGGTCAACGGTTCAAGTGAATGGTATTCCAATCACGTCATTAGTCGACAAGTATCACTTAGATTTGGATGCACTGGAAGCTGCCGCACGACATGGTGGCTGGGCCGTTCACTCTGGCAAAGGCTACACGAGCTTTGCCATCGCAACTTGTGCGGTCAAGTTAAGTGAAGCCGTCTTCGCCAATGCACGGTTAGCTTGTCCAGTCTCTGCATATAGCGAGACGTTTGGCACCTATGTCGGTCAACCAGCGATTATTGGCAAGGATGGCGTTGAAAGTGTGACGACCTTGGCCTTGACTGAAGACGAACAAGCGAAGTTCCGGAATTCAGCGGATACGATCATTGAGAAATTCCACGCGTTTGACGACGTTTTAAGTGAACAATCCGTCCAAAAACGTCAACAAGCCTAAAAAGTGTCGGTTGTTAATTGTCTTGTTTGGCAAATATCTCCCAAAATGTTAAAATTTTACTAAGCAGAACGTTGACTGCATTAACTATATGGTGGGATGAAATATGCGCCGACAATTAACAAACCGTCAGCGATGGTTAGTGATTATCGTCGCGACGATCTTGGGAGTGGGCTGTGCCTTGCTAGGTCAATGGGGACAGTTACTCGGGGTCGTTGCGGCGGCGCTGGCACTCATGTTGTTGACCAGTGGCTGTTTGACTTTTTGTCATCACCGCGGCTGGCAACCTGGGAGTGGCATGCTACTAGCATTAGCTATGGCGACTGGATATGTCATTATTATTTTAGGAAGTTACGGCTATTTACTACGCAGCTAATCTGTAGAGCACCTTGAAACGAGTATTGAACTTGTTTCAAGGTGTTTTTTTGCGCACTGATCAGTTGACGGGGTCGCGGCATGATGTCAGTACTACGCTGGCAAGTGTGTCGTCGACTGCCATTCTCCTCGTTATGACAGTACTAAACCAACGTGCACCTGTTTGCAGCAATCCGTAGCTAAGTCACGTGCACCTGTTTGCAACAATTCATAGCAAAGCCAACGTGCACCTGTTTGCAGTAATTCGTAGCAAAGTTGCGTACACTTGCTTACACAATCCATAGCTAAGTCACATGCACCTGTTTGCCGCAATTCATGGCCAAATGGCAGCTCGTCTTGAATTTTCATGGCGCATCGCAACCGGCACTAAAAAGGTCCCAACTCATCATCGGGACCTTCTCGGGTATTGTGTTGATTAAGGATAACCAAAGTGGGGTCACCATACCCAAGGCATCAATGGCAAACCTAGTTGTTAGATTGACAACTTTGCCTTACAGCCTGCCTACTGGTAATCGGTAGCGCAACCGGACAGCGGTACTGTCCGCACTGCTGATGCCGTTATAACGATTATCGGCAAGCATGACACTGTGGCGATTACGGCTGTGTTCGAGGCCAATCGTATGGCCGAGTTCGTGTTCCGCCACGTGCACCTGATCTGAATAGGAGTAATGGTAGCGTGTGAAATTGCGAGTTAATAGATAGACTTGGGCTTTCGTATAGTAGCCATTAGGATATCCGGTAGAAAACGTGATACCGGCCAGACGATAATATTGTCCGGTCGTAGCATTACTCGTTCCCAGTGTCACTTGATGGTGAGCAGTGGTCCCCTGAACGAATTTGAATTGACCGGTAGCATTCCAAGCGCGAATCGCTGCTTGATAAACGCGCCGCTCGGAAGCAGACGCCTGAATGACATAGGTAACCTGCGCGTGCGGCCACCGACTACGTGAGATTGGCGTCGCAATTGACTTGGCGTTGGCAATTGGAGTCAGTCCAATTCCGACGATAATCGTTAACGTTGTTAAACCTAACTTTGCGCGATATTTACGTTTCATTGTTGTAACCCTCTTTCCCCCAAAAACGAAGGTCGCCATCAATGATTGTATTTTAAACCGACAACCTGGAGAAGACCTACTCAATCGTTCGGATTAATGCGGAAATTCCTCATTTTTTAGTCGCCAGCAGTTAGTTAAATAGGTTATCGCGTGCTATGATTAAAACATCTTATGATGAATGGAAGGATTTCAGATGACGATCAAACAAGCAATCGTTCAGCAGGCGCTCACGCTAATCAAACCGCAGATGGTAGTAGGTTTTGGTGGCGGCACGACCGTGGGGGAACTCGTCAAGGAAGCGGCCAACCTGGTCAATGACATTACGGTCGTGACCCCGTCGCCCACGACACGTCAATTGGCCACAGTATTAGGCTATACGGTCGTCGATACGGCCTATTGCGACCGCGTTGATATTGCTTTTGACGGCTGTGATCAGTTGGACCATCACGGCAATGCCCTCAAGAGTGGTGGTGGGATTCATGCGAATGAAAAAATTATTGCCAGTCTGGCGGATGAATACTGGCTACTGACGATGCAGGACCGCTTAGTCGACCAGTTTGATATCAAAACGCCACTCGTACTGGAAGTCTTACCGGGCGCGCTATCATTAGTGATGCGCAGTGTCAGCGACCTTGGTGGTCAAGCAACTATTCGGACCGCTGAGAACCGCGACGGCTTCACATTAACTGACAGTGGCAACCTCTTAATCGACTGTCATTTCCCAACCTATGCCAACTTACCAACGCTCAATACCGCGTTAGCGACGCTAGCTGGCGTAGTTGAGACTAGTTATTTTGACCGGCTAGTGACGAATGCCTGGCTAGGCGATGCAGCCACTAACACCGTGCGAGCACTGTTTTAAGGACGAATAGCTCGTTATTTAGATTGCTGTTCGTCAGCGGGGGACGCGTCCTAGTCCGACCTAACAATTAACTAACAAAATACACACCAGATTATCTTTACTAGTGCGCAATCGAGTTTGACACTCTTTTAAAATAATTCTAAACTGAAGGTGACGTGTAAAAGCGCCACCATTTTTAATTTAGTAACTTTAACGATATAAGGGGATGTCAAGATGGCAAAAAAAGTCTATACTGATTATTTTTTTGATGAACCTGCTTACAATACACATGACGGTGGCTATATTCCGTTAGTGACTCCGAAAGTCGACCCACAGCCGTTAGCGATTCCGCCGTTGTTGCAACCGGACCGTCAGACCGATACGGATGACTATTATACGGTCACGGCCCAGGAGAGTGAAACCCAGTTCTTGCCGGGTAAGAAGACCAAGACTTGGGGCTACAATGCAGGCTTTTTAGGTCAGACCATCGTTTTTCGGAATGGTAAGCAGACCCATATTGACTTACAGAACAAACTCCCAGAATTAACCACGTTCCACTGGCACGGATTGAACGTTCCCGGGCCAATTACGGATGGTGGCTGTCATGCACCCGTTTATCCGGGGCAGACGAATCACATTGATTTTAAGGTACATCAACCCGCCGCAACCACTTGGCTACATGCTCATCCATGTCCATCAACGGCAACCCAAGTTTGGAAAGGGCTCGCAACGATGGTCATTATCAAGGATGACGTCGAAGACCAGTTGCCATTACCACGCAACTACGGGGTCGATGATATTCCAATGGTGCTACAAGATCGTGAATTCCATGAAGATAATCAATTTGATTACCGTGCCGACTACGATCCTGATGGGGTTCAAGGTCATACTGCCTTAGTTAACGGGACGGTCAACCCATACTTTGATGTCACCACTCAACGCGTTCGGCTACGGATCTTAGACGGTTCCAACCGGCGTGAATGGCGGTTGCACTTTAACGATGACTTGGAATTTGCACAAGTTGGTTCTGATGGGGGCATTTTACCAGCACCCGTCTATATGACCAAAGTGATGATGACCTGTGCCGAACGTGATGAAATCGTGGTCGACTTTGGTAAATATCAACCAGGTGATGAAGTAACCTTGATGACTGACGACACACCACTATGCCGCTTCAGAATCAAAGCCTTTGAACCAGACGATACCACGTTGCCAGACCACTTAGTCGATATTCCAGACGAAGCTCCAACCGCTGACTTGCCTGTTCGGAAGATCACGATGGACGGGATGGACGATGAAGTTGCGCTCAACGGCAAGAAGTTCGACATGGAACGGATCGATGCCCGTCAAAAGGTTGGCGACGTTGCCATTTGGGAAATCCGGAATACGAATAGTACCGAAAATGGTATGGTTCACCCATTCCATGTCCACGGGACCCAGTTTACCGTGTTATCCAGAAATGGCGGTCCGGTCTATCCAAACGAACATGGTTTGAAAGATACGGTAGGTGTCAACCCTGGTGAGACGGTTCGTATCAAGGTCAAGTTTGAATTGACCGGGGTCTACATGTATCACTGCCACATCATCGAACACGAAGATGGTGGGATGATGGCCCAAATCGAATCTTACGACCCAGAACATCCACAAACCTATCATTTAATGGATATGGACACGTTACGGAATGCCTTCGCTGAAGAGCAAGGGGTCAAACCCGAAGACGTCTGGATGCCAGGAATGTAACCACTTCATTCAATCAATTTTAAAACCGGTTGCAAAACATTGCGACCGGTTTTTTTGATGGCGAAATGCGTTGCCTGCGTTCGGAATGGCGTCAACTAAATCGCCTTGCATTTCGGTTAGAGGCGCGACCTACAATCCCTGGGCGTGTCTGTTTTCAGCTTGAAAGCCCGTATGGTATGATGAAAATAACCATATCGGTCCGCTGCGTTGCGAAGTTTGGCGACAGTCAGCTGACCGGTGATCCGTGACCTAATGGGTTGTGTTAACTATAGTGAAAAAGGGGGCGTCAAACATGCATATTGCAGCAACAATCATGGCGATAATCGTCGCCGTTGAACATCTCTTCATTCTGTGGCTGGAAATGTTCAATGCGGATAGCGAACTGGCGTCGAAGTCATTCGGTATTCCACGACAAACGCTACAATCACCAGCCGTGCAATTATTATTCAAGAATCAGGGGCTCTATAATGGCTTTTTAGCCGTCGGAATTCTGTATAGCTTATTCGTCATTCCGGCAGTAGCGAGTGCGGGAGCGACATTGTTCTTCCTAGCCTGCGTGATGGTGGCAGCGGTTTACGGTAGTATTACGGTCAGCCGAGCCATCGTCGTTATTCAAGGCTTGCCAGCACTGATCGCCTTTATCTTAATGTACTTAGCTTAAGACTAGGGGTCAGCCGCCTTAATCATGGTGAGTCGTGACGGCGCTATTCGTGACACTTTAGCGAGTGCAAAATGCGAGTGCAAAATGCGAGTGCAAAATGCGAGTGCAAAATGCGAGTGCAAAATGCGAGTGCAAAATGCGAGTGCAAAATGCGAGTGCAAAAAAAGTCGTTTCAAGCATGCAAAAGTTGCTTGAAACGACTTTTTTGGTGTCATCATTGAGCACGGTGTATTAAACTCGACCAATCACAGTAGTCTTCGCAGTTGCGAGCACGTGACCGGCAATGGCGTCATGGAATTCATTTAGCCAGTAACCGGGTTGTAAGTCTAATTCAGTATCCAGTGCAAATAGCTTGAATGAATAGCGATGGTCCTTGTCTGGCGGGTAAGGGCCGACATAGTGTTGGCTGACTTTTGGGTCAGTTTCGTGAACGTAGCCACCGGCAGTCGAGTTGTTGCCCTGCACCATTGGAATCGCACCAGTTTGGCTGGCGTTTTCTGGAATGTGGGTCGTGGTTGCGGGCAGGTTGGCTGCAATCCAGTGGATCCACGTGAAACCACCCACGGGAATCGCATCGTGGTCGACAAAGGTGAAGGCTAGTGAGTGCGTTCCAGCAGGCACATCACTGATATCGACCGGAAATGAGATGATGGGGTGACCCTTATAAATTTGCGCGGGTGCCGCTTGCTTTGAATAGGTCGCAGCTAAAGCACCGTCAGTGGTCGGAATTGATAGTTGCATGGCAGACTCCTCCTCGTGTTATTAGCTCAATTATAACGCTAATAGTCGTTCCCGTAACGCCGGGTCCACCGCATAAATGTAAAGCCCGTAACGTCCGCGTTTCATCAAAACGTTGATCGAATTGAAGATGATTTGTTGCTTGAGTGGCTCGAGGTCACCCAGGTCGGCGCGTTGCTTGAAGGCTTCCTGGTCCTCATAGCGTTCGGGACGGACGATGACTCGGTCGTGGACGGCATCGTAGCCAACCGATGGGCCGAGGATCACGCCAGCGTAGTTCAAGTCAAAGCCTTGAATGGTGTAAATCGACCCAACTTCATTTAACGTTTCGGGCCGTAAAGCCCACGGATCGTCGGTCAAGTTGACTTTATCCCAGGGGAGTTTGAGCTGGCCGGCCGTGACGTACCAGGTGCCGTGATTGACGACGTATGGAAAATCAGCGGTGGCGACCATCCGTGCCAGACCGAAGTGGTGGTCCTGTTGACGAATGAGGTCGTACATTGGCTGGCCGTCATCGAAGAAGCGCAGGTCAAAATCAGGTGTGGCCGGCATTTTAAGCAATTGGCCGTGAGTAAAGTGATCGATCCAGTCGACGACTGCTGGACCACCGGTGACACGAAATTGCTCGTCGAGGTTATAACTTGCATGTGGATAATGCGCCAAAAACGGCTCAAGGCCGTTTTCATGCCAATAACTCTTGAGCTTCAAGACTTGGCGGGTATCGAAGACGAGCACGACCACGTGTGCATGCTTAATCAGTTCCGTGAGTTGATTATGACCGTCGAAGCGGTTGTAGCGGTCTGGTTGTGTCAACAACAGGTGTGCTTCATCGATAAAAATGACATCCGCGCGCTGGTGCGTCTTGGTGAGCCGATTAATGAGTGGCGTTGGTTTTTGAAAGTCCTTTTTACGCAGGTCGGGATCGTCACCCGCCAAGCGTTTGTAAATCTTGAGCATTTCGTTATGATTGACGACCAAATAATTCTCCGTGGCTTGTAAGTCATTGGCGGTCGTACTACGGCTGAGGGCTTGAAGTCGGCCGAATGCCGCAGCGAGGACGGCACTTTTACCGGTCCCCGCATCGCCATGAATCACGAAGAGACTGGATTGGTCCTGATGACGATGGGACCGAATGAAGGTGAGCAGTTGTTGCTCCAAAGATTGTTGTGCCGGCGATAACGCAGCTTGTTCGTTCAGTTTGAAGGTCGCGGCACTAATTGTAGATGACATATAATTCACTCCCGGCCCTTATTATACCTGGATTATCGTGTGAATTGAAATGAGTCTCCTTACAGTTGGTGGTAAAATGGAGGTACGACAAATAGTGGAGGAAAGTAAATATGAAGCTTGATTTTTCGGTTGCCGTGCATAGTATTTTGTACTTAGATGCCCACCGTGATAGCAAAGTTGCCAGTCGCGAACTGGCCGAATCGCTACACCTGAATCCGGTGATGATTCGTAATATCTTGTCAGTCCTACATAAACACGGTTATTTAACCGGAACAGTGGGCAAAAACGGGGGGTATCAGCTAGATTTGCCGCTAGTTGAAATGAACTTGGGGGATCTCTATGATTTGACGATTCCACCCACCATCAGTTACGCCCGCTTCATCACGGGACCGTCCAAGACGGATGAACAGGCACCCCAGTCACCGATTGCCGCGAATATTAGCGAAACCTTGACGGACCTGTTCACGGTCGCGGATCGACAGTACCGAGCCTATTATCATCAATTCACCATGGCTGATCTGCAACAAGATTTGAAGCAACATGGGCTGTTTTTGAAACGAGAACGTGATTCAGAATCTTAAGCAAAATTGCGTACTTGATTGGAAAATAAGGCTATCATGATTAAGAACCTTAATTTGAAACGGGTTGGCCGTTAGGGATTGTCAGCGGGGCGTCTCGGTGCTATCGTGAATGCCATGATGTAAGTGGCATGGTGATAGAAAGGGGCCAGGACAATGGCAGCACGGTTAGTATTGATTCATGAAGTTGGACGGTATCAAGAATTATCGGAACCCCGCTATTGGTTGGAATCAGCTGATTTTTGGGGTGTTGACGGGCGCGGCGAGACGGTCAATGAAGCCATCGGGAACTTTTTGACGAACTTGGTACAGTATTGCCGTGACTACTACCAACGTGGCTTGTGGCAATTAGATGATCGGCTCCTGCAGCTCGATCACGTGGATGCCGTGCTGGCGTATGCTCAGGCTGGTCAGTCACCAGCGCCGTTGTTTCATTTCAAAGTAGTTCCTGCGCACCAACAATTGGCCTCCGCTTAGCAAATATTGACGAATTCTTAACGAAGCGTTCATACTTCCACCACACTCCTGCGCTAAACTATGCGGTATAATCAAAGCGTTAGTTCAGGTCGCGCCTGATATTTGCCGACCGACGTTTACTGGAGGGTATTGTATGGAATTAGATAAAATCTATCAGTTAATGGACAAGTTTGAACAAAGTAGTCTCACAAGTTTTGAATATCGTGACCAGGATTTTGAAATCCAAATGGGCAAGAAAGGTCACAACAGTAAGGCGGCAACAGCGCCTTCTGAGCCAGCACCATTGCCTAATCAGCCGGTCATTGATCCGACACCGGTCACGCCAACGCCAATCGCAAACGCGAGCGCGGCTTCCGTTGTAGAACCAACGCCAACGGCTACGGTGACAAGTACGGCCGCTGCGACGCCAACCAGCATCGCGCCGGAATCAACACCGGAGCCGGAACCAGCGCCGACACCAGAACCCGCACCGGTCCAAGTCGATCCAAAAGAGTGCGTCACAGCACCAGTCGTCGGGATCTACTATCCGGCGCATTCCTCGGAAGAAGCCCCGTACGTCAAATTGGGTGACCACGTTAGCGTCGGCCAACAAGTCGGCTTGATTCAGGCCATGCAGATGATGCGGCCCGTCGTTGCTAAGCAGGCTGGGACGGTCAAGGCGTTCCTCGTTAAGAATGGCGAAGAAGTCAATTTCGGTCAACCGTTGATTCAGTTGATTCCCGATACACCGGATGATATTTAGACACGACACTAGCTGTTAATTCGCGCGTATAACGATGCGTATCAAGCTTCGGTGAGCAGTCGGTGAAGCTAGTACAATCGGATGACGATGTGTGTCAGGCTTTAGTGGGCAGCCAGTGAAGCCAGTACAATTGGATGACAAGAGCGTATCAAGCTTCAGCGAGATAGCTGGAAAAATAACACAATTCACGATAATCAAGAAAAGCGGACCTGCCAAACACCATGATTCGGTGTTTGACAGGTCCGCTATTATTTTGATTAAAGTTGTTCGTCGATCGCTTTGACGGTTGCCAAGAACCACTTATTGAATGCCGCTGCGTCGATATCAACACAGACATTGGCGTTGGTCTTGCCATCGTGGTAAGCCCCGCGAATATCGCCGACAGTCTCACCATTGGCTGGACCATCCGTCTGAACATCGATCCACATGGCTTCGGTCGTAAAGGCTTCCGGATGGAGTAGGTAGAAGAGCGTGTTAACGTCGTGCATGGCCACGCCGGTCTGGTTGCGGTCGTTATAGTGGCCGAACAGGGCGTGTAACATCTCACCGGTCTTGCCGAATGCAGGCAATTGTTCGATGGATTCGCGAGTCAACAGTGCTTTCATCGTGACGTCTAGACCAACCATCGTGATGGGAACGCCGGATTGATACATGATTTCAGCGGCATGGGGGTCCGTGAAAACATTGAATTCAGCGGCACTGGTCATATTGCCTTTGCCTAAAGCACCACCCATGGCGACGATTTCCTTGATGTGCGGTAACACTTCAGGATAGGTCTTGAAGAGTAGTGCGATATTGGTATACGCACCAGTTGGCACCAACGTGATGGGTTGCTCGGCAGCCATGATGTAATCACGTAAAGCTTCAACGGCCGTTTCAGGTAATGGGTCGGCCAAGTCAGTTGGAAAGTCATAGCCTGGCATACCGGAAACACCGTGAATACGAACCGCGTCTTCAAATGGTTTGATGAGCGGCTGAGGGGCGCCACCCGCGACGGGAACGTCACTATTAAAGAAGCGCGTGAGTTTCAGCGCATTGAGCGTCGTTTTATCGACGGTCACGTTACCGGCGACCGTTGTAATTAATTGTAAGTCCAAGTCAGGATGATTTAAGGCAATCGTGATTGCGGCGGCATCATCAATACCAGGATCAGTGTCCATGATAATCTTTGTTGACATGTTCATTCCTCCAATTAAATAGACGTGCTTGAAATTAGTTCTATTTTAGCATACTACGGCCAATGAATTCGATTGCAATTGCATGGGGTTTGACGTAGCATGACAGTAAATACAGTTAACGATGGAGGAACGGATTATGAATCAACCACGGGTCATCTTAATTACAGGGGCGTCTTCAGGGATCGGTAAGGCCACCGCATTAAAGTTACAAGCACAGGGCAACGTTGTGTACGGTGCGGCCCGGCGAATCGAGAAAATGACGGACTTAGCCGCTGCTGGCGTGCACGTTTTAAAAGTCGACGTGACGGATGAAGCCACACTGATTGCGGCGGTCAAAACGATTCAAGTCGAACAGGGCCGCATCGATGTGCTGATCAATAATGCGGGTTATGGCTCATACGGCGCGTTGGAAGACGTGCCGGTCACAGAAGGCGAGTACCAATTCAAGGTGAACGTCTTTGGTGTGATGCGCTTGACCCAACTCGTCTTGCCATTAATGCGTGCGCAACACCGTGGTCGCATCATCAATGTTTCTTCGATTGGTGGTAAGATTTACCAGCCGCTGAGTGCATGGTACATGGGGACTAAGCATGCCATTGAAGGAATGAGTGACTCATTGCGGATGGAAGTCGCACCATTCGGGATTGACGTGGTCATTATTGAACCAGGTGGCATTAAGACTGAGTGGGCCGGCATTGCGGAGAAGAAACTATTGGCAGTATCCGGCGAGACGGCTTATCGCGACCAAGCCATCAAGGTCGGTGCGATGCTCTCATTGTTCGACCAGTTCGCCTCTAATCCAGGAGTGATTGCGAAACTGATGGTGCGGGCGGTCAATGATGTCAAACCCAAGACGCGTTATCACGCTGGAATGGGCGCTAGCTTGTCGTTAACTGGACGCCGCTGGTTGAGCGATCGCCAGTTCGATCGCATGATGACATCGGCAGTCAACGGTGCGGCCAAGCTATCCAAAGTGACACGCCGTAAAGATCGCCGCGCAGGCAGCCGGCATTATCAACATGGGAATCCAACAAACGAAACCAATTAAGATTGGGACCTCGTTTTCACCAAAAACGGTGAGACGGGGCCTTTTTTTAGCGTGCACCACTACAATTTGGTCATCACCGCCGTTAGTGTTGTCGTAGCCGTCGTCATGGTCGGGTCGTCGACTGGATGGTAGGTGACCTGCAAGTCCGGATAGGCCTCGATTAGTGGTACCAGCTGTTGCCACTGTGCGAGATTGTCTTGCTCATCGTCTGGCAGTTGCCAATCATTTTGGCGCCAGGTCAAGTATCGTTGCTCGCTGATGATGGTCGCAACGACTTCAGTAGTCGTATGCACGTGGACGGGTAAGTCATGACGTTTGAGTGTCGTCAGAGCTTCAATTAGTGCGCTCAACGTCAACTGGGTTTCGGTATGGCCGTAGCCAGCATCGTTAAGAGCTTTTTGATGATCGGCATAGCGCAAGATAACGACCCAGGCTGCGGGAGTTGTCGCGGTAATGGGTGTCGCTTGATGCATCGTACTGGCCAAATAGAGATGAATCGTTGTCATGAAGGTCCTCCTCGTAATCGTAATGGGATGTTAGAAGCATGGTTCATTTAATAAATACGGCAACTCGCTGGATTTCCGTTAAAAAAGTCCAAATTAAT
Source organism: Lactiplantibacillus plantarum EGD-AQ4 (assembly GCF_000463075.2). Taxonomy (GTDB): domain Bacteria; phylum Bacillota; class Bacilli; order Lactobacillales; family Lactobacillaceae; genus Lactiplantibacillus; species Lactiplantibacillus plantarum_A. The sequence goes on along the minus strand of NZ_AVAQ01000050.1, from coordinate 21,712 downwards.
GTATTGTGGTAGATCCTCATCGTTGCTACTTTAAAGTTTACCTGAAGGTCCAGTCACTAAATAATCGATGGTCAATTGCACCAAGATAAGTGGCCGTTCATCTGCCATTCGAGCGTTTTCAGCTGGCCCCGGAAGTCGGAATAGGGCGCACATCGGCTGACGAACAGGAATCCTTCAACGATATGTTTCAACTCCATATGAAACTACAAAAGTTACAATTAATTGCGACTTTGGGTGCGTATTACTATGATTTTGGGCGGAGTATGCTACGATTAAATACATAGATAATCAGGAAGTTATCATGATTAAAGCTGGGGACTGGGAGGTACTTATGCAGACATTAATACAGACATTTATGGATCGGCGGAGTGATTTGCTCACTGCGTTGTGGCAACACTTGGGGATTTCTTTGGCCGCGCTAGTCATTGCAATGGTGATTGCGATTCCACTAGCGATTTGGGTCGTTCGCCGACCACGGTGGGCCGAGGGATTGTTGCAACTGACCAGTGTTTTGCAGACCATTCCGTCGCTGGCACTATTGGGATTGCTGATTCCGCTGGTCGGTATTGGCACGGTGCCCGCGGTAATTGCGCTAGTGATTTACGCGTTGTTGCCAATCTTTCAAAATACTTATTTAGGTATCTCAGAAATCGACGCGTCAATTGAAGAGGCGGCCGATGCGTTTGGGATGTCGCGGATGCGCAAGCTGTTCAAAGTTGAACTACCGATTGCCTTGCCACAAATCATTGCCGGAATTCGGACCGCCCTGGTGCTCATTATCGGGACGGCGACGTTAGCGGCTTTGATCGGTGCCGGGGGTCTGGGGACGTTTATCATGCTCGGAATCGATCGTAATGATACGTCGTTGCTGTTGATTGGGGCCATTTCTTCTGCGCTATTGGCGATTTTGTTGAGTGCACTCGTACGCTGGTTCCAAACGGCCAAACCCCGCCATGCGCTGATCGTGTTCGTGGGTATTTTGGCGTTACTCGGTGGTGGTGGCGCGTACAGCGTTTATGCCAATCGAGTTGAAACAATTACAATTGCAGGTAAACTCGGGTCCGAGCCTGAAATCTTGATCAATATGTACAAACAATTGATTGAAGCTGAGGACGACCACATCCACGTGACCTTGAAACCGAACTTTGGTAAGACGACCTTCTTATTTAGCGCTCTGAAAAATAACCAGATCGACATTTATCCAGAATTCACTGGTTCCGTCTTGGAAACTTTGGTGAAGGGCAATAATCCAGCCAGTCAAACGGCTAATCAGACTTATCAGTTGGCCAAAAAGCGGCTGGCTAAGCAGGAACAGATGACTTACTTGAAGCCGATGCAGTATAACAATACGTACGCCCTGGCCGTCACTAAGAAATTCCAGCAAGAACACCATTTGAAGACCATCAGTGATTTAACACAAGTCGAATCAATCCTCAAACCGGGGATGACGCTCGAATTCATTGACCGCGATGATGGTTTGAAGGGAATCAAGAAGACGTATGGCTTGGATGTTACGGCCAAATCGATGGAACCTGCCTTGCGCTATGAAGCGATTAGCAAGGGGAAAATCAATCTGGTGGACGCCTACGCGACGGATAGTGAATTGCGACAGTATAACTTGGCGCTGCTGAAGGATAATAAGCATTTCTTCCCAACGTATCAAGGCGCGCCGCTCATGAAGACCAGCTTTGCTAACAAACACCCGAAAGTCGTCCAAGCATTGAATAAGTTAGCTGGTAAGATTTCTGAAACTGATATGCAAGAGATGAACTATGAAGTCAATGTCAAAAAGAAATCGGCTTCCACAGTCGCACATAACTATCTCGTCAAACACGGCTTGTTAAAGGAGGGACGCTAATGACAACGGCAATTGAATTTCAGCACGTCCAAAAAGACTTTAATGGGCAAACCGTGATTCCCGATTTGAATTTAACGGTCGATCAGGGTGAACTGTTCGTCCTAGTGGGCACTTCCGGCAGTGGTAAGACGACGTCGCTTAAAATGATTAATCGTTTGGAACCCCTAACGGCCGGAAAAATCCTGGTCAACGGGGCGGACACCACCACGGTACCGGTGCGCGATTTACGGTGGCAGATGGGGTACGTCTTGCAACAAATTGCCCTCTTTCCAACTATGACGGTGGCACAAAACATCGCGGTGATTCCCGAGATGAAGGGGACGGCGAAGAAGACCATCAATCAAACGATTGACGAGTTATTGACGGAAGTCGGCCTGGATCCCCAAGAATACCGCGACCGGATGCCGTCAGAGTTATCTGGTGGTGAACAACAGCGAATCGGTATTTTGCGGGCAATCGCCGCGCAACCCGATATTGTGTTGATGGATGAACCGTTCAGTGCGCTGGACCCAATTTCGCGGCAACAGTTACAAGATCTAGTCCTGGGACTACACGCGCGCTATCATAATACGATCGTCTTTGTGACCCATGATATGAACGAGGCGCTCAAATTAGGCGACCGCATTGGGGTCATGCAACATGGACAGCTTGTCCAAGTCGACACACCAACGGCACTGGCCCAACATCCAGTCAATGATTTCGTGCGGGACTTCTTCGGTGCGAGTCGTGCGAAAAACGTGTATGACGTTTACGTGGGCCGCGTCGGGCTCGTTCAAGGCTATCTTAAAACTGCGCCGGACGTGGCGGATGGCCGCATTCAGTCACTAGATATTCAGGCGACGTTGCGGACGGCCTTTACCGCCTTGACCGACCATGATTACTTGGCGGTCACGGAAGATGATCACGTGGTGGGTTACCTGGACCGACAACGGGTCGTCGCTTATCTGAGTCAGCATGAAGAAGTGTCTTAGTCGTCAACTAGTCCAGATTGTTTTAGACTAGGGGCTAGTTAGTGAACAATAATTTTGATCATGAGGATTTAGGATTCAATTGAGGAGGTCTCATAATGACAGAACAGTATGATGTCGTTGTAATTGGTGGTGGCCCGGCTGGTAATGCGATGGCGAGTGGCTTGCAGTCCCAAGGTAAGTCGGTGCTGATCGTTGAAGCCGATTTATGGGGTGGCACTTGCCCCAACCGGGGGTGTGACCCGAAAAAGATTCTGTTGAGTGCCGTTGAAGCGCGACAGGCGGCCGAACACCTCCAACATCAAGGGCTGACGGGAACACCGACGATTGATTGGCCAGCCCTGATGGCGCACAAACGGGGCTATACCGATGGCATTAATGATGGCACGCTCAAGGGGCTACAACACCAAGGTATCGCGACCTTACATGGTCAGGCCCACTTTCAAAACGATGGCCAGTTAGCAGTCGGTGACCAAGTCGTGAATGCGACGGATTACGTGATTGCGACCGGGCAACGTCCAGCCATTTTACCGATTACCGGGCAGGAATATTTCAAGACTAGTACGGACTTTTTAGACTTGGATGAGATGCCTAAGCGCGTGACTTTCGTAGGTGGGGGCTATGTGGGCTTCGAGCTGGCAGCAATTGCGAATGCTGCCGGTGCCGATGTCCACGTGATTCATCATAATGACCGGCCACTCAAAGCCTTCGATGCGGACCTCGTCCAAGATTTGATGGCAGCCATGTCTGCGGACGGGGTTACCTTTGATTTGAACACTGACCTCCAAGCGATTGAGCAAACCGATGATGGCCTGCGATTGACGGCGCCTGACTTTGAACTGACGACCGACCTCGTGATTAGTTCAGCGGGTCGGATTCCGAATGCAGACCAGTTAGGACTCGAAAACGTCGGCGTCACGTTTAACCGTCACGGGATTCAAGTGAATGATCGGCTACAGACGGCTAATCCGCATATTTACGCGATTGGTGACGTGAGCGATACGCCCGTACCTAAGTTAACGCCAGTAGCGGGTTACGAAGCGCGCTATCTGGTCCAGCAACTGACCCAGCCGGGAGCGGCAATCACGTATCCCGTTATCCCAACCCAAGTCTTTGCGGCACCTAAGCTGGCGCAAGTGGGACTTAGTGCGGCGGATGCGGCTGACCAGCCGGATAAATATCGCGTGAATACGCTGGATATGACCAAATGGTTCTCTTATTACCGGTTTGGCGCACAACAGGCACAGGCCAAGGTTATTATTGATCAGGCTAGCGGGCAAGTTGTCGGTGCAACACTGTTGAGTGATGTCGCGGATGAAATGATCAATTACCTGACGTTACTGATTGAAAAACACGTGACGTTAGCCCAATTACAACAACTCGTATTAGCTTACCCAACACCAGCCAGTGACCTGCAGTATCTGTACTAGCTAGCGAGAACTGGCAACTGGTTGAAACACGGTCATGAATCGTGATTGAAATAGGCTAGTTCTTAAGTTCAAAAGCGGCCAGCTGAAAACCGCTGGAAAAAGTGCGGGTTTCTGTAAAATTGCAGTGATAGACGCGTCCTACGCCGGCTTCCAGGCATTCTGGGCAATGGCCGGAACGTGGTGGACACAGATTTAAGCCGACAACCCACGTCTTAAATACTGGTCTTTCACTAACCAAGCAAAGGACGCTTGATAAGTGAAATTTCACCACTGGGCCTTGCCCAGAATACCTTCCAGCCGGGATGGTATTCGAAGGGCGGACATGTGCGAACCCAACTTTTAAAGAGTTGGTCGTTCACGTTTAGTAAACAGTCATTTTGATACCTAGCTGTAAAACTGGCCGTCAATAAGCACCATTCCGACATACTCGTATTGGCGAAAACTCAATATTACTGAAAGGGGCATGGATTTTCTTTAGTCGTCCAATAAGGTAAAGTCTTGAAGGCTAAACGAAATTAATATTATAGCCTAATCTCAAGAGTAATTACTATTAGAAAATACGCTTCAGGTAATACTACCGGTACACGAATATCATAAATCGTCACTGTTGTTGGTCCAAAGTTTGCATGAAGGACCAGTCTCACAAAATTCAGTGGTCAATTGCACCAAGATAGGTGGTCGTTCATCTGCCATTCGAGCGGGTTCCCGACTGTAGGGGGTGGTTGACAATGCTCAAGGGCGAAGTTCTTCTTGTCCGGGTGGGGTTCCCGGGCTAGAAGAAGACTCGTATTTGAAATTGCGCAGTGGTTTTCTGCGTGAGTTCAAATCGATGTCCGCCCTGTTCCAGCGTTGTCAGCCGGCCCCGGAAGTCGGACTAAGACGCGCACCGGCAGACGAACAGGAATCTAGTAACTGGCCCGTTTCAATCATATTCAATGCCAAATGACGTCTATTGAACAATTCAAAACGTTGTGACAAGAACTAATCCTTCCTGTCACAACGTTTTTTTGCACTATTTTCAAAATCAGCCTGTGAAATCCGCCTCAGAATGAGCGGTGCGCCGCGAAGTCAAGGGAGTCTAGCTGCTCGTAAACGACCACCGATTTTCATTTTAACCGGTGCTTGTGATTGTAAGCCTAACCGTTATTTTTCATGCAGAAACGCCTGGCGACGAGGCTAAACGTTAGTAAATTAATTATTTTATAAAACCACAAGCCGCGGCTTAATCGCGTTGAGGCCTGGTGTGTCGGGATTGAGATGTGTCATAGTAAGAAATAGTTTTAAAGTGAATTCAATTGTGCAAAATTTAATTTATGCAAATCTATTCACAAATCGTCCACGACATGTTATGATTCAATCATCAATTATGACAGCGTTTACATTTAGCCGTTATTACTAAGGAGTGACACACAATGACCGACAAGTACATTATGGCGATTGACGAAGGGACGACGAGTACCCGCGCCATTATCTTCGACCACGCAGGCCATAAAGTGGCTGACTCGCAACGGGAGTTTCCACAGTATTTCCCACAACCGGGTTGGGTCGAACATAATGCGAATGAAATTTGGAATGCAGTTCTGTCTACCATTGCGAATGCCTTTATTGAATCTGGAATCAAGCCGGCTCAGATCAGCGGGATTGGGATTACGAATCAGCGTGAAACGACGATCGTTTGGGACAAAAAGACGGGCTTGCCAATTCACAACGCCATCGTTTGGCAATCACGGCAAACCGCGCCAATTGCGGAACAACTCGTGACGGACGGTCATGGCGACCTGATTCATGAGCATACGGGCTTAGTGACCGACGCCTATTTCTCGGCCACGAAGATTCGCTGGATTTTGGACCACGTCAAGGGCGCGCAGGAACGGGCTGAAAAGGGTGAACTGCTCTTTGGCACGATCGATACTTGGTTGGTGTGGAAGCTGACGGGTGGCGCGACGCACGTTACGGATTACTCCAATGCCAGTCGGACGATGCTTTATAATATCCACAAATTAGAGTGGGATTCAGAGATTTTGCAATTATTAAATATTCCGGCCGCGATGCTGCCAGAGGTTCGGACGAATTCAGAAATTTATGGCAAGACTAAGGATTACCATTTCTTCGGCTCGGAAGTTCCCATCAGCGGGATGGCGGGTGACCAGCAAGCTGCACTGTTCGGACAACTGGCATTCGAACCAGGGACCGTCAAGAATACGTATGGTACCGGGGCCTTTATCGTGATGAACACCGGGGAACAGCCGCAATTGTCAGATAATAACTTGTTAACGACGATTGGTTACGGAATCAATGGCAAGGTTTACTATGCGTTAGAAGGGTCGATTTTCGTTGCTGGTTCAGCCATTCAGTGGCTACGTGATGGGATTCGATTAGTCGAGAGCGCTCCGGATTCAGAACGGGCCGCGCGTGAATCACATAACGAAAATGAAGTGTACGTCGTGCCGGCCTTTACTGGGCTTGGCGCACCATACTGGGATTCAGAAGCCCGCGGGTCGGTATTTGGACTGACGCGGGGGACGACGCGCGAAGACTTTATCAAGGCGACCTTACAAGCTTTGGCCTACCAGACGCGTGACGTGATCGAAACGATGAAGAAGGACTCGGGTATCGAAATTCCGGTCTTAAAAGTCGATGGTGGCGCCGCTCGTAATGATTGGCTGATGCAATTCCAGGCAGATATCTTAAATACGCAGATCATGCGTGCCGCTAACCTTGAAACGACCGCGCTCGGGGCAGCGTTCCTAGCTGGTTTAAGCGTTGGCTACTGGAAAGATTTGGACGAGTTGAAAGCATCCTACAAGCCGGGGACGAGTTTTAAACCGGAAATGGGTGCGGCAGAACGAACGAACTTATACGAGGGATGGCAGGCAGCGGTCAAGGCGACCCAAGTCTTCAAACACATCCCTTATCACGCAGCGAAATAGAGGAGGACAACAACATGGCATTTTCAGCAACGACGCGTCAACAAAATATTGAGCGCTTACAAAATGAAACGTTAGATCTATTAGTAATCGGTGGTGGTATCACCGGTGCCGGAGTCGCTATTCAAGCAACGGCCATGAACATGAAGACCGGTCTGATCGACATGCAGGACTTCGCTGAAGGAACGTCATCACGGTCGACCAAGCTCGTCCACGGTGGGATTCGTTATCTGAAGACTTTTGATGTGGGTGTCGTCGCCGATACAGTTAAGGAACGGGCAGTCGTTCAAGGAATCGCGCCCCATATTCCTAAGCCCGACCCAATGTTACTCCCCATCTATAATGAGACGGGTGCGACCTTTGACCTCTTTTCAGTCAAAGTGGCGATGGACCTCTATGACAAGTTAGCGGAAGTTAAGGATCCAAAATTCACCAACTACACGCTGTCTAAGGAAGAAGTCTTACAACGCGAACCTCAACTGAGTCCGAAAAAACTAGTCGGTGGTGGGGTCTATCTTGACTTCCGGAACAATGATGCTCGTTTGGTGATTGAAAACATCAAGAAGGCTCATGAAAATGGCGGTATCATGGCCAGTCATGTCAAGGCCACTGGTTTATTACATGACGATGACGGTCATATCAACGGGATTACCGCTGAAGACTTGTTCACCGGCGAAACTTTTGAAATTCATGCCCGGGTCGTCATCAACACGACTGGTCCTTGGTCCGACACGATTCGAAAGATGGATCATGGTGAAACTTATCAATCACAGATGCGCCCAACCAAAGGGGTTCACTTGGTTGTCGATGCTGAAAAACTGCCAGTGCCACAACCAACCTACTTTGATTCAGGCGACCAAGATGGCCGGATGATTTTCGTGGTGCCACGTGAAAACAAAACGTACTTCGGGACGACCGATACTGATTATCACGGTGACTTGGAACATCCAACGGTGACCCAAGAAGATGTTGATTACTTGCTTGAAATCGTGAACCGGCGCTACCCAACGGCGAAGATTACCTTAGATGATATTGAAGCAAGCTGGGCTGGGTTACGGCCATTGATCGCCGCTAACGGGAGTTCAGACTACAACGGTGGTAATTCTGGCAAAATCAGCGACAAGAGTTTCAAAGAAGTCATCAAAGTGGTCGACCAATTTGAAAATCAAGAAGCAAGCCGCGAAGATGTTGAAAGCGTACTGAATGACCTCGAAAGTTCGCTGGCTGAAGACAAGTTAAGTCCATCGGCGGTTTCACGGGGCAGTTCATTAACCAGTAGTCCGGATGGCCTGTTAACGTTGGCCGGTGGTAAGATTACCGATTACCGTAAAATGGCCGCGGGCGCCATGGCATTGGTTGCCAAAATTTTGGCGGACAAGTTTGATGCCCACTTTAACGAAATCAATTCTAAGAATCTGCCGGTCTCTGGTGGCGATATTGATCCGCACAATGTCGATGCGACGATTGCCTTTTACGCAAAACAGGGGACGGATAACGGCTTGACCAATGATGAAGCGCTACGGATTGCGAACATGTACGGCTCCAATGCGGCCCGGGTCTTCAGTCTGATTGGTAAAGTCGAACCGACACACGGGTTGAGCTTAGCCGAAACGATTAGCCTGCGTTACGCCTTGGATGAAGAAATGACGTTGACACCGGTTGATTATCTACTTCGGCGTACGAATCACTTACTCTTCATGCGTGACACGCTGGATGACCTGAAAGACGGTGTCATTGCGACGATGGCCGATTACCTCGGCTGGGACGCCGCAACGACGAAGGAACAAACGGATCGTTTGAACCAAACAATCGCTGAATCGGACTTAACGGCACTCAAGCAGGGCTAAAGAATGGGGTGGTCATGATGAAAGATCCATTAGCATTACAATTATTGGGGGAATTTCTCGGGACCTTTATCTTGATTCTATTAGGTGATGGGGTCGTTGCTGGGGTAACCCTCAACAAATCCAAAGCGCAAAATGCGGGCTGGGTCGCGATTACCTTAGGCTGGGGTTTTGCCGTCACGATGGGCGTCTATGCATCCAGCTTTATGAGCCCGGCACACCTGAATCCCGCCGTTTCGTTAGGTATGGCGGTTGCGGGCAAGTTTCCATGGGCATACGTTCTGCCCTATAGTGCCGCTCAAATTGCCGGTGGGATCGTTGGTGGCCTTGCAGTTTGGCTGCACTACTACCCACATTGGCAAGCTACGAAGGACGCCAGCGCCATTCTCGGAATCTTCTCGACTGGCCCTGGTATTCGGCAGTATTTCTGGAACTTCATCAGTGAAGTGATTGGAACCTTTGTCCTAGTCTTCGGTTTGTTAGCCTTCACGAAAGGCCAGTTCACCGCGGGTTTGAATCCAATCGTCGTCGGAATTCTGATCATTGCGATTGGGTTGTCACTCGGTGGAACGACCGGGTACGCCATCAATCCAGCCCGGGACTTGGGACCACGGATTGCACATGCCGTCTTGCCAATCGCGAATAAGGGTACTTCTGATTGGGCCTACAGCTGGGTACCAATTGCTGGACCACTGGTTGGTGGTGCGTTAGGTGCACTGTTGTTTAATGTATTGCCATAATTTTAGGACTGATTGTGAGAGTCAGCTAGGTGGCGCACTTGGCACTCAAACGTCAATTAGATAGATATTAAATAAACACGTCGTATTGACCACGATTATCGTGATTGCGTACGACGTGTTTATTTGATTTAGCGTCAATCCAACAAACTCGGATCAATTTTACGGTCCTTAAAATAATATTCACGGTCATGATCACTGACCTGGCGTAAGATATGGGCCGGATTGCCGACAGCGACGACGTTATCAGGCAAGTCTTTGGTGACGATGCTGCCGGCCCCCACGACGACATTATCGCCGATCGTGATGCCAGGGAGCACGATGACGCCGGCACCTAACCAACAATTACGGCCAATGTGGACGGGCATGTTGTATTGGTAGGCTTGTTCACGGAGGCTTGGCAGAATCGGATGGCCCGCGGTCGCAATGGTGACGTTTGGCCCAAACATGGTGTAGTCGCCAACGTAAATGTGGGTATCGTCAACCAGTGTCAGGTTGAAGTTCGCGTACACGCCCTTGCCGAAGTGGACGTGGTGACCGCCAAAGTTACTGCGCAGTGGCGGCTCGATGTAGCAGTTAGGACCGATTTCGGCGAACATTTTGCTGAGCAGGATTTGCCGCTTGGTCAATTCACTGGGACGGGTCTGGTTAAAGTCATAGAGTTGATCCAGGTAGCCGAATTGGCGCTTTTCAAGTTCTGGGTCGTTGGGTAGATAGAGTTCGCCCGTATGTAGGCGATCATTATTAGATGTCATGGTTTAAACTTCCTTTCGAGAATGGTGGGTCGCGGTGAGGACGGCTAGGCCACCTAAAATCAGCATAATCCAAATTAAAACATTGGCGGTGAGGGACTGGGGCCCCAACTGGCCAAGGCCGTTCCAAACAAGTGGCGCAAAGAACGCACTGATGATCGTCGCAATCGTCAAGTAACTACTCAAAACGTTGACTTGTGAGGCGTCTAAGCCGGTATTGCTGGTAAAGACTAGGTACGGTCCGGTGTAAGAATAAATAAAGTTAAAGAACACGGCCGCGCCAATCGCAATCGTCGCGTTAGGCGCCAACCATAGGACTAGGACTGAGCCAGCCGCCCCCGCGTAGCCCAATGTCAAGGTGTAGCGATGCAAGATTCGGTGTAGATAGCCAAAGGTCAGCCCAGCCAGCAAGCCACCAATGTTCATGGCGGCCAGTGTTAGATTGATCGTGGTAGCGTTGCCAAAATGGCGGGCGGCAAAGAAGCTGGGCAGTTTGAGCTGGACGCCCCAAATGAGCAGGTAAGTGATAAAGGTCAGTCCTAATAAGAGCCATTGATGACGTGGCAGACTGGCCGGTTTCGTGGTGGTCACGGGGGCCGCACTGGTCGGTTCCGGGACAAAACGGGCCACTAATCCCGCAATGATGACGAGCCCACCGTATAACCAGAAGACCGCGTGCCAGCTAATTCCAATCAATAGGCCGGCCAGACCGAGCAATACTGCGTTACCGAGCGCCGACAGTCCGGTCTGATAACCCAATAGTCGTGCCCGCAACTCACCCGTAAAACTGTGTGTTAACAGGCTGATGGCGTGCGGTGAGAAGAGGCCCACGCCTAACCCGAGACCTAAACGACTCAGCATGATGACTGTAAAGTTGGCGGTGAATGCTGGGATCAAACCCATCACCGCACTGAGTAAGAGGCCACTGATGACAACTGGCCGCAACCCCCAGCGATTCGTCAAGCGGGGGTTGAGTAGTAGGGTAATCAGGGCACTACAATTCGCAATCGTGACGACCCATTCAATCAGCGTCGTCGGGACTCGTGGAAAAGCCCGTTTGAGCTGGGGAATGATGCCCGTAATGGCGGTCGTGATCCCAGTCACGGTGGAGAGGCTGAGAATGCTGACCGTCGTGGTTAACCGTGGTTGCATGACCTACGCCTCCAGCCAATGATTGATCCATTGTAAGACGCCTTGTTCTTGGTTTGACCCTGTCGTGGCGTTGGCGACCGCCGTCACGTCGGGTTGGGCGTTAGCCATCGCGACCCCGCAGCCGACTTCCCTTAGCATTTCTAGGTCATTACCACCGTCACCAAATGCGGCCATTTCGGCAAGGTCGATGCCTAAGACTTGGCCCAATTCAGCTAATCCGGCAGCTTTATTCATTCCCGGCTGGATAATATCGATATCGCCGTGACCACTACTAGTTGGTTCGCCGAGGCCCACTAATTGGTCGCGCAATGTCGCAACGATGGCCATTGTGCGTTCAGGCGGGCATGAGATGGCGAATTTCAAGATATCATCATCGATCTGGGCGTAATCATCGACGACGGCTAAGTGGTGATAATAGTGCCGCATGTTAGCGACGTGTTCAGGGTCAGTCGTACTGAGTGTGTAGGCACTCTTGGCACCACAGACGAGTATTTTTAATTCTGGAATTGCTTGAATCTTATCTAGAATCATGTGCACCGCCGCGGGTTGAAAGGCGTGTTGGGCGTAAACGCGCTCGGCGTCACGAATATAAGCGCCGTTTTCCGCAACGTAGATCATTTCTGGATAGTTCTTGAAGAAGGACTTCAATTGAAAGTATTGATTCCCACTTGCGACGACGAAGCGGACGCCCCGGAGCTGTAGTTGTTGATAAAGTAACGCAAAACTCGCCTCATCGTAGGTCATGTCATCGCGAAGAAAAGTCCCATCCATATCCGTTGCCATTAATTTAATCATTGTCAAAACTCCTGTCATTTATTTGATAGCCGTAGCTTACCACGGAATCGGCATAACGAAGGGACATTTTTAGAGGCAACTAGTATCAATTCGGTGATAGCGTGCGTAGGCTTGGCGGTAATCGGTCGGTGTCACGCCCTTCCAGGATTTAAAATTACGATTGAAGGTCTTGCTATTGGGAAAGCCGCACGCCATCGCGATGTAGGCGACTTTGTGGTCCGTCTCTAACAGCAAGCGCCGCGCGTTCATCAATCGAATCAAACGCAGGTAGCGGTTGACGGACATCTGGACGTTGGCGTTGAATTGCTGATTCAATGTCGTCAATGAGACGTGAAATTGGTCAGCTAAAGTATTGCCGTCAATCGGGTCAGCATAGTGTTGATTGATGGCCGACATCACGGTATCGGTCAGCGTCTGGTTCGGATTGACCGCGGGGGCACTGATTGGGGCTGTAAATGTCTCACCAAGCGTCGCGACGAGCTGATAAAAGTGACTGAGCACTTTCAGCCGGACTAAGTCAGTCGTGGGCGTCGCGAGCAAGTCGTGAATGGCGACTAAGTGCTGACGCACCTGGGCGTAAGCCTGCGGGTGTTCGCTCGCCGAGGACGCGCCGTGTAAGGTCAATTGCCAATTCGCACTGGCGGGGACCTGATGCTGGAGAAAATCATCGTCAATAATCAAACCAAATTCGACCCAGTCCACGGCGGCAGGACCGCTGGCGCCGTGGACGACGCGCCGATTAGTGGTCCAGAGGTCGCCCGGTCGATACTCGGCGGTTTGCCCATCAGTGACGAACTTGAGCACCGTTCCGCTGACCAGATAGTTCAACTCGATACCTTGATGCCAGTGCGGCGCCACCGTAATGTCAGTCAAGGGGTCGTGTTCATAGTATTTAAAAGGGAGGCGGGGAATCGTCTGGACCGCCTCATGTAAGATTTCCATTGTTAGGCCTCGTTTGGATAGTTTGTAAAATCGCCCCGCCTCCTTTTAAAAATCGACCATCTCGATCGGTTAGCTATGCTATATTGGAAGTAGCCCATCGTGGAAGCGGTGGCATAACTTAATTGTAACCGTATTCGCGGATGAAAGGAACGATAATTAATGACAATTAAACTAATCGCAATTGATATTGATGACACCTTGTTGAATTCCAAGGGTGAACTGTTGCCGAGTACGATTACTGCGGTCAAAGCTGCTCGGGATGCCGGCATCAAAGTCGTCCTTTGCACGGGGCGGCCGTTAGCTGGTGCCAAGCCATATCTGGATGCACTGGGCCTAGCCGGCGACGACCAGTACGTGATTACCTACAATGGCGCCGTGATTGAGAGTATTGACGGGCGCATCATTGCCAAACACCTGATCGACAACGCCCATTACCGGCAAATGACGGCGTTTGGTCAACAACACCACGTGCCATTCAACGTCCTCGATGCCGATAGTACGATTTATACCGCTGATCGCGACGTCAACTGGGTCACGGTTGTGCAGGCATGGGAGAATAAGGCCGGTCTGTTAGTACGCGACCCTGACGACTTGCCCACTGATTTTCAGATTGCTAAGGGCCTGTTCGTTGGTGAGGGCCCGCAATTGGATGCGGTGGAAGACCTAGTGAAGAGGACCTTTGGGGATGAGCTGTATGTCGTTCGGGCTGCTACGAACTTCTTAGAATTGATGCACACTGGTGTCAATAAGGGTCAGGCGGTACAGGATTTGGCCGCTGAGTTGCAGATTCAAGCGGACGAAGTGATGGCCCTGGGCGATGAACAAAATGATTTGCCGATGTTTGCCTTTGCCGGAACCGCGGTCGCGATGGGCAACGGGAGCGCGATTGCCAAGGAACACGCGGATGCAGTGACGGCGACCAACGATGCGGACGGGGTCGCGAAAGCCATCCACAAATGGGCGTTGACTGATTAAGCGCGTGATTTGCAAAAAAGTGTTGACAAGTCCGCATAATGAGGTTATGATTGCAAATATTAAAAATAAATGAGATTAAACGTGATGATCAGGAGAGTATAGTCAGCCTAATCTTAAGCGAGCCGCTGGATGGTGTGAAGCGGTGATGACACTGACTAGAAAGTAACCTGAGAACTGCTAATGCGACGTGATGAAGTGTTAGCTGGGTGCCCCCATTAACGGGCCAACGTATCGTGAGTCCTAGGCTGAGGCCTGACTGACCGTACGCGAAGGTGACGAGTGTGAACTCGTGACGAAGACAGGTGGTACCACGCAGAAGCGTCCTGACAAAATCAAATTTTGATTTTGTCAGGACGTTTTTTTAATCTCATGAGAGGAAGATGGACATGCTAGTAACGAGTAGTGATGGTGGTTTGTATCGAGTGTTAATGGCCACAATGACACAAACGGATGATTGGTGACCACTTGTAATGGAGGAAATGCGATGCAAACACAAAAATTAACGTTCAAACATTATCTGATTATTGGTTCCATGCTCTTTGGAATGTTCTTTGGCGCCGGTAACTTGATCTTCCCGATTCATTTAGGGCAACTCGCGGGCAGTCACTGGCTAACGGCTGGGTGGGGCTTCCTGTTAACGGGAACGCTGCTACCACTACTGGGCATTATTGCCATTAGCGTGACGCGCAGTAGTGGGATCTACGACTTGGCCCGGCCCATTGGCAAACGGTACGCGACGATTTTTATGGTCTTAACTTGTGCGACGCTGGGACCGCTCTTTGCGACACCCCGAACGGCGACGACCCCGTTTCAAATTGGGATTGCGAGCCATGTCAGTACCAGTCAGGCGCCGTGGTTCCTGTTCGCCTACTCATTGATTTTCTTCAGTATCACCTACTGGGCGGCGCGGCGACCAACGCGCATCATTGATACGATTGGTAAACTCTTGAACCCAGCGTTCCTGATTCTGTTGGCGCTGATCTTTGGGATTGCGTTCAGTCAGCCACTGGGACGGGCGGATGCAACGCCAACTGCCGCCTACCAACACGGGGCCTTTCTAAATGGGTTCTTGCAAGGCTACAACACGATGGATGCATTAGCGGCCCTATTATTCGGGATTGCAGTCGTTACGGCGATTCGGGGCATCGGCCAACGTGATGCTGGGGCGATTGCAAAGACTGCGGCCAAGTCTAGCCTGCTGAGTATTAGCCTAGAAGCAGTGATTTACTTAGGGTTGATCTGGATTGGTGCAACCTCCTTGTCACAGTTCAAGTTGTCAGCGGATGGCGGAATTGCATTTGGCCAAATCGCGAATGCCTTTATGGGTGTCCCGGGTGAAATTATTCTCGCCATCATGGCGACCTTAACTTGCCTCACGACATCGGTTGGACTGGCGACGTCCTTTGCAGAAGCTTTACACGCCAAGTTCCCCAAGATTAGTTACACGACTTTCAACCGGCTTGCGTGTGGCGCCTCATTCATCATTGCCAACATTGGTCTGGATCAAATCATTGCGTGGTCGACGCCAATGCTGATGTTTCTCTATCCATTAGCCATTACCTTGATTATCCTGGCGATTGCGTCGCCACTCTTCCAGCATGATCCAATCGTTTATCGGTGGACGACGGCGCTGACGTTGATTCCAGCCATTCTGGATGGGATTGCCTCCGCACCGGCCGTTATTACCAATATGCGGTGGGTCCAAACGCTATTGGCCTGGGACCAGCAGTACCTGCCGTTGGCCAAGTTGGGCTTTGATTGGGCGTTGCCGGCAGCACTCGGCTTGTTGATTGGTCTGGGCTGGCACGTGGTTCGGCGGATGCAGACGGCTCACGCCTACAAAATTAGTCAGGATTAAGGTGTATGATTAGACTAAGACTTTTGATGGATGGGTGAGTGCATGGATTTTTTAGGAATACTTTGTTTGTTGATATTGGCGACGACCTTAGCGGGACATTTTGCACATCGCGCGGGAATTCCGGCCGTGATTGGTGAGATCCTAGTGGGCGTCATTGTGGGTCCCGCAGTCCTGAACTGGGTCCATCTGACGACGCTTGTTCAGACGTTTTCGGATATTGGGGTCGTGGTGTTGATGTTCATCGGTGGTCTAGAGAGTAACCTCGCGCTGTTACGTAAATACCTGCGACCGGCAATCATCGTGGCGATTATTGGGGTCATCTTCCCAGTCATCATCATGGGTTTGGCAAGCCGCCTGTTCCAATTCAGTTGGTTCGAATCGTTATTTATTGGCGTGATTTTCTCAGCCACCTCGGTCTCGATTTCCGTGGAAGTCTTGAAAGAGTTCAAAGTACTCGACACGAAGGAGGGGGCGACGATTCTAGGTGCGGCGGTCGCTGACGACATTATCGGCGTGATCCTGCTGAGTATCATGATTGCGATGATGGGCGGCCAGGGCGATGTTGCGCAAACTAATCTCGGTGTTGTCCTCCTGGAACAAGTCGGCTTCTTCATCGGTGTGTTCCTGGTGATCAAATGGGTGGCGCCATACTTGATGGCCTTGAGCGACCATTTACTAATGGCGGCCAGCCCGACGATCATGGCAATCATCATCTGCCTGGGTCTAGCTTGGTTAGCAGAACTCGTCGGATTGAGTGGCGCGATTGGCGCGTTCTTTGCCGGCGTCGCGATTGCGCAAACGGATTACCAGCACGTGGTGGACGTTAGTATCGAACCAGTGGGCTACACGACGTTTATTCCATTATTTTTCGTCAGTGTGGGTTTAAATATGACGTTCAAGGGTGTGTGGCAATCGCTCCCGTTCATCGTGGTCATGACGGTGCTCGGGGTCCTCACCAAACTGTGGGGCTGCGGCCTCGGCGCTAAGGTCAATGGCTTCAGTCGCCGTAGCAATTATCTAGTCGGCGCGGGCATGATCTCACGTGGCGAAATGGCGCTGATAACCGCACAGATTGGCTTTTCAGCACACTTACTATCAAACGATTACTATTCGGATATTATTTTGGTTATCATTGTGGTGACGATGATTGCACCGTTCGTCTTGAAGAACGCCATTCATCATGCCAGTCAGATGACCGCCACACATAGCACCATTGAAGATAATTAAACACATAGATTGGGCGGTAAATGCCGCTGGGGACGTCGTGGCTGTGGGCTGCGGCGTTTTTTTTGAGTTCGAGAGATTGAACCGAACGCTTGTGGTTCTAACATTAGCGTACTGTCTGATTGTCATGTGATTGCGGGCTGACGTTGCGTGGGGGACTGGTTGTACGATAATCGCTAAAGAAGTGACGTTTGAAGGAAATCGCGCAACAATTCAGTTCGGCGTTATATGATAAGCATGGAAAGTAATTGATATTGAATTGCAGAGCACTTAATAACATAGGAAGTGGCTGATTAGGATGGAAAATATTCATGATTTTCAAATATTGCAAAAGTCTGAGCTTTCAAAGGTTAACGGTGGCAGTAATAATAAGTTTTGGACTTGGGTTGGTTACACGTATGAAAATTGGCGTATCTCATCAAGACGAGCCTTTAACCTGCGACAGCGTAAAAATACTATGATTCATCATTAGAAAGAAGTGGTAAAAATGAGAAAAGGTATTGATGCTTTTAAAGCGTTAAATGAGAAAGAACTTGTCACTGTTAACGGCGGAATTTGGCAATGGATCGTCGGAGGATTAGGTTTTCTTGCTGGTGATGCATGGTCCCACTCGGATCAAATTTCAAACGGAATTAAAAAGCGTAAGAAAAAAGGTTATGGGTATTAGTTTTTTCATAGCTTGATTCAGTCATTGAGGTGGGTGATTAACCTGAAGAAAAATGTGCTATTCAAAGTCTGTGCCCTTTTAATTTCTCTTTTGTTTATTTTTTTAATGTTTCAAGTAGACAAAGACCTGATTTGGCTAGCGTATGCCTTTGCCTTGCTAGCTATACCCAGATCCAGACCCAAGTATCCAAAGAGCTATGATAAATGGTACTATATAGCATTTTTATTTTTCTGTTTTGCATATTTGTTGAGAAAAAATATTTTTGGAAATTTGGGAATTTTGTTGGGAGTAATTTCATTTAGTCCAGCTACGCATTTATTCACTAAAAATAACATTGATAAAAAATAATATTTAACTAAATGCAGCACTAATGAGACTCTATTTTGAGCTCCTTAGTGCTGCATTTAGGTTGATGCAATTTTATAGCTTAAAATTCGAAAACAGCTAGTTAATGTAATCGTAACTTAGCAATACCGATGAGTACGGGTTATTTTCGCACCTTCAACATTTAGTTATCTATTATACGATGGCATGTATAATTTGACTGCTACTGGTATTAGAGGTAGGTGTAGAATCTGAATAACGAAAGTAATCTCATCAACGTAATGGAATCGACAGATATTCAATTCAAAAGTTACGTTAAGGAGCGTAAATAGTACGATAATAATTTTACAAATGATTTTGCAAAACTATGGTGTATCGTTATAAACGTACTAAAAAACGTAGCTCATAAAAGTGTTTTACGAGCTACAGTAAAGGGGGAGACACGATGATGAATGAAATGCTTAAGAACTTAGATTCAGTAGATGCATTTTCGCTTATTTCCAATAATAAGTTGAACAGAGTTGTTGGTGGTGGTGCTTGGAAAAACTTCTGGTCTAGTTTGAGGAAGGGATTTTATGATGGAGAAGCAGGCAAACCAATACGTCGTTAATAAATGTATTTAAATAAGAGGAGCGCATATTATGAAGATTAAATTAACCGTTTTAAATGAATTTGAAGAATTAACTGATGATACTGAGAAGAATATTTTTGGTGGACGTCGGAGCCGGAAAAACGGAATTGGGTACGCTATTGGGTATGCGTTTGGAGCAGTTGAACGCGCTGTGGTTGGTGGGTCAAAAGATTTTAACAAATGGTAGAAATTGATTTTAAAAGAAAATATTATCCGCTAGTATTAGTACTTTTCGTAGCTGGTTATATGGGTGCGATTTTTCTTAGTCGTTATTTCGATTGGTTGTCAATGTTGACCGCTGGCATGATCAGTTTGGTCATTCTATATGGCTCTTCGAACTTAAAACGATTTTTCCAACCGCTACCCTCGCCAAAATGGCGCATCGTGTTGAAGTATGTGCTTTTATTGTTTGTCATGGAAATTGTGGTGATTGTGGTTGTCGCAATTGTTTATCCAGATGCTTTATTATCATTTCGCAATACGACGATGGCAGCTCGGTCCACTGGATTAGATGTGCCATTAATTGAAAGAATATGGATCGCCGTGACGCTGTTAGTCTCATTAGTCGGTGAGGAAGTCGGAATGGCTTCGATTTCAATCCCATTAATTCAATTACTATCGCACACAAAACTAAGAAAAGTTGCGTGGCCAATTATCAATGTATTGGGGTGTGTCTTGTTCGCGTTGATGCACCTGCCACATTATCATTTTAATTGGATTTATCCCGTAATCGTCGGGCTGACGCGTTATCCAATCACCGCTTCATGGCGGTCTGCCAATACTTTACGGAGTGGCATCTATGTCCATTGGATCTCAGACGCCGTGTTAATTATCGGGACGTTAATTTGAATATAAAAGGTGAGGTAGCTATCAATGTTCAATAAAACTATCAACATAATTAAGAAACATCCAGTAATCAGCGTGATTATCGCGCTTGTCGTCGTCTTTGTCATCTATGTGATTAGTGATCCGTCATTCATTCCTTCATTTACTCAGGGATTTAGCGATGGGGTCGCTGATAAGTAGCGCGTTGGATTAAGGCGTATCAACGATTATTCAAATAAACACGACTGAGTTTGGTGGCTGTTTGTTAAACTGATGAGTGAAATAACAACGATTGGTTAGCCAGCGTCGGTAGGAAAATAGTGACGATTATATCAAACGGATTCGGATAAAAACTGACTGACTAAAAATTTTATAGTCGGCCAGTTTTTATATTATTTTGTCCGGTTACGCGGAAAGGTTGGTTATCGCGAATTGTCAGTGGCGATGAGTAAGATATAATGGGATTATCGATATAGTTGAAGGTTGAAAGCTTAACCACTTTTGGAATGCTGCATGGTTAAAAATTATCGTTTTGTGCGATATTCGCAGAAGCCTAAGCAACCATCTGGCAGCTATTTGGAATTGACCATAAATATTTTTGAATGTAGGAGGACCGCGTTTTATGAGAAAAGAAACGGTTTACCAACTTGCTTATCGGACTTTTTATATGATCGTCTGTGCAACAGGTATCGCAGCCATTGCTATCTTTGTCGCACATTGGTGGCAAGTCCTTGTATTTGGTGTGGTGGTGGGCGCTGCCGCCGTCTTACTGGACACGCTTCTTGAACATTTTAATGTTCCAGACACCAATCACCAGGTGCCACAAATACCAACGTGGCTGAAATTGATTCAATTGTTGGTATTGGTGCTGGTAGCGGGTGTGACAACGTTATTCACGATCCGTGCTTGGTGGGTGGCAGTACTGATAGGTATTGGTGCCGGGATACTGTCACTGTTGATCGAATTGCTTTCTCGGCGATTGGTGACTATTGATTAGGCTGTAATCGGTACGAAGTGTGGGTGCGGATGAAATTGTGCTAATTTTAATTGCACGAAGATGGCTGTTAATTGACGGATGATAAATTAGGGGTGTGTGAAGACTAGAATGGAAAACTTTTTCAGGCGATTTGGAACTGCTAGTGATGGCGAGATAGTATGCTGAATATTGAAATTATTGATGCCTTTTTTCAAGGAACTATTTGTGCACTCAAAATCTAAAATCAAAGTCAAAATCAAATCCGTAGTCAACAAGGGGGAGGCCCAATTAGTAGCTGGCGAACGGTATTGAATAATTATTAGTTTAAGACAAGGTACTTTTGACAGTACCTTATTGTAAGAGAGGTAATAAAATGTGTACGATTATAGAGGAAAACGTAACGTTAATAGAAAAATAAATCAAGATTGGAATCAAAGTGTATATTAGAAGTATAGAGAAGAAGGGTAATTAAAGAGTACTTTTGGATATGAATGTAAGCGGATTCTTAAGTTGTGTGAACTTAAATTAAATACACTATTCTTGTTTGTGGTCTGGCTTAGCGGTTGCTAACAATATACGAAAGGGGGTGTAAGAGTTGGAATACTCAGGGAGCATTGATAAGTTTGTTTGCATTAACTAAGAGATACTGAATGTGGAATTAACACATGTGTTTTACATCGTCAGTAATATTGATATAAGCTAAATCGGCAGTTGGCGTTGATTCCAAAAATAATCTTATGGTTTTTGTCAATAATTGTTGGAGATCCGTCTTCAGAGTAAAAATTGTGTAATTGTATTTTTAGTAAAAACTATAAAATATAAGTAAT
>NZ_AVAQ01000049.1 GCF_000463075.2 Lactiplantibacillus plantarum EGD-AQ4 | reverse complement strand
TCATATCAACGTGACGGCGACCACCTGACGATCACCACCAAGGATGGCTCAGAAATTACTGCTGACACCATTATTATTGGTTTGGGTGTGACGCCACGGATTTCGTTAGCTGAAGATAGTGGCTTGGCATTAGCCGATGGCGGCGTCAAAGTTGATGGTTATTTACAGACCAGTGATGATGCCATCTGGTCAGCTGGTGACATTGCCTCTTATCCGGATCAAATTCTAGGCCGGCAACGAATTGAACACGTCGACCATGCGCGTAACTCTGGTGAACTCGTCGGCCGGAACATGGCGGGGGCGCATGAGCTGTATCAGCATACCCCGTACTTCTATTCCATGATTTTTGATATTTCATGGCAAGCTGTTGGGACGATCAATCCGGAATTGCAAACCGTTTTTGATGACCGCGAGAACGGGACAATCGTCTACTTCTTAGATGACGAGCAACTCGTCGGCGTCTTGATCTGGAACGTTAAGGTCGATCTGGATGATGTCCGGAACTTGCTGGCTAATCCACCGGCTGATAATGAGACGTTAGTGGGATCGATTAAAGAACAGTAATCAGCTGGGCACTAGCTGTTAGATCAGTCGACAACTAAAATTGTAAATTAGTCCTAAAATCAAAGTTAAATCGTCAAAAAGAACTGGCTTCAAACGGAAATTCGTTTGGAGCCAGTTCTTTTAACAAAGCCAATTCTAAAGTGCATCGATGAAGTTCTTGGCGATTTGTAGTGGCCGAGTGATGGCGCCACCGACGACCACAGCGTGACAGCCGAGGTCTAAGCAACGTTTCATCTTGGCCGGTGTATCGACTTTACCCTCAGCAATAACGGGGTGTGACGTTGTCTTGAGGACCGCTTTCAGATAAGCAAAGTCATCATCGGCAATGTTGGCGCCTTTAGTTGCCGGTGTGTAGCCATGCATGGTGGTACCAATGATGTCGAAGCCAAGTTCGTCTGCTAAGCGAACGTTTTCGAGCGTATCCGTATCGGCCATCAACAGGGTGTCTGGAAATTCAGCACGCATGGTCGCAACGATGTCAGCGAGCTTTTCACCATTCGGTCGTAGTTGTCCAGTCACATCACACGCGACTGCAGCGCAGCCGGTTGCAGCGACAGCCCGCATCTCTTTAATGGTCGGGGTAATGTAGACCGGTGAATCAGGATAGTCTACTTTGTTGAGGCCGATAACCGGTAAATCAACTTCGTCTTGAATCGCTTGGATATCAACGATGGAATTGGCACGAATACCGGCGGCCCCAGCTTCCTTAGCAGCAAGTGCCATACGCGACATAATGAACGAGCTATGCAGTGGTTCATCTGGCAAGGCTTGGCACGAAATGATTAGTGAGCCCTTTACTTGATCTAGGAATGTGTTTTTCATAAAAAAGACCGCTTTCTGCTATAATTTAGGATTAGTTTTTGAAGTATTTTTCGTAAATTGCTTTGGCGCCCGCTTCCATTTCTGGGGTTGGTTGGCTCATTGGCTTCTTGACGACGCCTGCATCAACGCCCAGGTGCTTCATCACTAATTTCAGAGTTGGGTAAATGTCGTTGGCAATTAAATCAGTAATCATATCGTTACTGATATGTTGTAATTCACGTGCTTTTTCGATATCGCCCGCTTCGAAGGCATCCATTTCAGCCCGAACTCGTGGTGCGTTCAAGTTATAAGTTGAACCAATGCAGCCATCAACATTCAATGCTAATGCTGGTAACAACATTTCGTCAAAGCCAGATAAGATCAGCTTATCAGGGAAGGCATTACGAACACGTTCAAGTAAGTAGAAATCAGCGTTCGTATACTTAATCCCGATAATCTTTGGATTTTCAAAGAGTTCTGCAAATTGATCAGTAGTTAAGGCAACCCCCGTTAAAGCTGGAATGGAGTAAATCAGTAACTTGTTATCCACGTCTTTGAGGATTTCGTTGTAGTAATTTTTAATCTGTTCAAATGTAAAGTTGTAATAGAATGGCGTTACAGCTGATAATTTTGGATAGCCAAGGTCAGTTGCGTATTTGGCAAGTTCTTTAGCTTCCTTTAAGTTTAGTGAACCAACTTGGGCCACCAAGTCAATTGCGCCATTAGCTTCGTCATAGACAGTCTTCATCACTTGTTTCTTTTCGTCAGTGTTCAACATGAAGGCTTCGCCAGTACTACCGCAGACGTATAACCCATCGACTTTGTTAACATCAATGTTATAACGAACTAAAGCGCGAATGCCATCTAAATTAATGTTACCGTCTTTATCAAAAGCCGTCATTTGTGCTGCATATAATAATTTTTTAGTCATAATTATAAAACTCCCTAAACTTAGATTTTTGATGTGATTTGTAATAATCATTTGGAAATTCAACCGCTTACAGGGAGTACTATACCGAGTAATAAAAATTATTGCAATATCATATTTTGGTAATTATTATCATTTTAGTCAGAAAACGCTTACGGTGCAACGAAACCATCGATATTAAATTTCTTTTCTGGTTGATACAAAAATAATTATTGTGGTATCGTAAGGCCATTCATTGCAATTAAAAATGGTGAGGATGATGATTATGACTGAATTATTTTTAACATTTGATATCGGGGGAACTTCAATCAAGTATGGGTTAATTGATCAGCAATTACAGCTCAGTCATCAGGGCAAATGCCTAACTGAGCAGAACAAGGATGGTTTTATTCTTAAACAACTATTGAAGATAACTGCTAGTTATCAAGCGCAGTATCCACTGACTGGTATTGGCGTCAGTACGGCTGGCATTGTCGGCGCAGCTGGAGAGATTCAATACGCTGGGCCAACAATTCCAGGATATCAAGGCACACCAATTAAGGCTGCGCTAATGGCACAATCTGGACTACCGGTTGTTGTTGTTAACGATGTGGATGCTGCATTGTTAGGTGAACAGCTGACTGGAGCTGCAAAGGGAGCTACGTCCGCATACTGTGTTGCGCTTGGGACCGGTATCGGTGGTGCATATGTTGAAAATGGCCAATTAATGACCGGGGTGCATGCGACAGCTAATTCGATTGGTTACATGTTATACGATTCAAAAACACAGACGAATTATGAGCAACGGGCGTCAACGCTGACACTCGAGCATCAGTTAGAATCTTATGGAATCAGCGTTAAAGATGCTTTTAGTGAAGCCAAGCTTGGTCATGCACCTTATGATCAGATGATCAAGACGTGGGCAGCAGAAGTTGCAACTGGGATTGCGCCAGTTCTTCTATTGTTCGATCCAGAAGTGCTATTGCTTGGTGGTGCAGTTTCGTTGCAAGGACAATATCTCGTTGATTTGTTAACTAATGCACTAAGCCCGTTGTTGCCACCAAAATTAATTCAGACCAAAATTCGGGTTGCGGAATTGGCCGATAAAGCCCAATTGTACGGGGCTGTGGCTGGTTTGCATAAGCAATAATTATTTTTGTTCAAAAAGAAAGCGTTTACAACTATCGCTTTGTATGTTAAGTTAATAGCGTAATAATCATTTTAACAATTCAACCGCTACTAAAATTGTGCAACTAGTATTCAAAGACAGGGCAAGTGTCTTGCGTGAACACCTAGTTTGCAAGATTTTGAGTAGCGGTTTTTTATTTAGGTAAATTTGAAAGGTGGCTTTATATCATGCAGGTTGGAATCAACACCGCTGTTTATGAAGATGAAGTTAAGGCGGGGGCAAGTCAACTTGATTGCATTAAAACATTAGTTGGGCGAAATGAGATTGGCGCTGTGGAAGTTCGGGGTGAATTCTTTAAGTCATCGACTAAGGATACCGAGTTAGCAGCAATTAGCCAACTGTGTCGAGATAATCATTGGGACCTGTACTATTCAGTTCCAGAAGAATTGTTTGGGCCGAACGGATATAATGCCAGTTTGCAAGCCAATTTGGACATGGCAGCGAAATACCAGATTAAATCATTGAAGTACAGCTTGGGCAAAGTGTCCCTGATGTCATCAGCAGCATTAGCACAATTGCGGCAACTCCTGACGAGTAGCCAGACGCAGGTCACGATTGAGAATCAGCCAAATGACAATGGTCAGTTAGCAGTTGTTGAAACGGCCCTCGACTGGATCAAGCAGCAGCAGTTACCGTTGGGATACACTTTTGACTCTGGTAACTGGTATTGGATCGATCAACAGCCGGAGCCAGCATTTACAACGCTAAAATCTGCTATTACAGTTTTTCATCTTAAAGACATCAAGAATCAAAATACGGTGATGTTAGGTGACGGTGATACTGATTGGCGGCAATTGTTGAAAGCGCTACCGAATACGACTCCTGTCTTCATTGAATACAATATTCAAAGCCAAAATTTACCGGAACAAATTGCGTTGGTCCGACAAGTGTTAAGTTAGCGAGGTTCAATCAATATGAATTATCTTTTGCAATTGGTTTTAATTTTAGTGCTGACCAAGTTGGGTGCACATCTGGCTAATAGATTTAAATTACCAACTGTGATTGGTGAATTGTTGGTTGGTGTATTAGCCGGACCAGCCGTCTTTCATATATTGACGTATGGCACGTTTATTCATTATTTTGCAGAAATCGGTGTCATTATTCTGATGTTTATTGCGGGACTCGAAGGGGATTTAAAACAATTATTCCATTACTGGAAACCCGCATTGACCGTTGCAACGTTAGGTGTAATTTTTCCAACTGCGGCAGCCGTTCTCCTGTGTGTGGGCATGTTTGATTTCTCGTTAAAAACGGCGCTTTTCTTGGGATTAATTCTGAGTGCCACTTCGGTCAGCATCACCGTACAAGTACTTAAGGAAATGTCGTACCTAAACACACGTGAAGGGGCCATCATTTTAGGCGCTGCGGTTGCGGATGATATTATCTGCGTCGTTTTATTAGGAATCAGTACGAGTTTGTTTGGAACTGCCAGTACGCAAAATTCATCGATTATTGGCATGGTCCTTCCTAAAGTATTGTTCTTTGTGATTGCAATCGCATTGGCTAAATGGCTCGTTCCAGTCTTTTTAAAGATGGCAAGCAAAATTCAATCTTCTGAGAATGTGACGACGGGCGCGTTAATCCTTTGCTTTGGGTTTGCATTCTTAGCAGTTGAGATGGGAATGAGTGACGTGTTAGGGGCCTATATTGCGGGTCTTGCAATTTCAGAGACCGACTTTAAGAAACAATTGGCCGCTAAGATTGAACCGATTGGTTATGCCGTTTTTATTCCAGTGTTTTTCGTCAGCATCGGACTCGAAATTACATTTAAGGGCATGCAAAATGATCTTCTATTTATTGGGCTATTGCTATTTGTTGCCGTCTTAGGGAAACAACTTGGTGGTGCAATCGGTGGTAAATTATTTGGATTGACTTGGAATGAGGCCAATATTGTCGGGGCCGGGATGGTTTCACGTGGTGAGATGGCATTGGTTGTTGCAAATGTTGCCGTCTCTGCTGGTCTGATCGACCATAACCATTACACGGCAATGATCGTGGTAACTGTCATGGCAACACTCATTGCACCATCAATGCTCAAGGTATTTATTCAACGTGGTAAGCGTGTGGTATCAGGGATTCAATTAAATAAAACAAGTGAGGCGAAATCATGAGTAAAGTTGGATTTGGAGCTCTAAATTGGATTGTGTTAGGAGCTTATTTATTAGCAATGCTGGGTGTTGGCGCGTATTTTACTAGAAAAGCTAGTAAAAATACGGATTCGTTCTTTAAAGCGGAAGGCCATATTCCAGCATGGGCAGCCGGGTTCAGTATTTATGCAACAACGTTAAGTGCGATTACATTTATGTCGACGCCTGAACAAGCCTTTTTAAGTGATTGGGCGTACGCTATCGGAAGTTTTTCAATTTTAATCATTATTCCTATCTTAATTAAGTTCTATATTCCGTTCTTCCGTAAGTTGAAGGTAACGACGGCGTATGAATATTTGGAAGAACGCTTTAGCCCAGTAATGCGGGCCATCAGTAGTTTGTTATTCGTCTTATATCATATTAGTCGTGTGGCAATTGTTAT
This sequence comes from Lactiplantibacillus plantarum EGD-AQ4, assembly GCF_000463075.2. GTDB lineage: Bacteria > Bacillota > Bacilli > Lactobacillales > Lactobacillaceae > Lactiplantibacillus > Lactiplantibacillus plantarum_A. Next base: position 142,360 of record NZ_AVAQ01000049.1, on the reverse strand, counting down.
TTACCTACCAATTATCGCAATTACTTCAGTTTCTAATATCAATCCGATCTTGATTGCCATCGTCGTCGGTGGTTTGTGTATCCTCTATACCTTCTTAGGGGGGATCGAAGGGGTTATCTGGAGCGATGTTATTCAGGGCTTCTTGCTACTGGGGAGTGCCTTGTTGATCTGTGTACTCGGTGTGTTCTACATCAAAGGTGGCTTTGGTACGGTCGTCAACGATGTTGTGACGAATCACAAATTCATTTCTGGTAATGATTTCAATATCGGTGATTTATCCAAATTCGTCCCATTGATCTTAGCTGGTCAAATTTTCAACAGTCTCTATCAATACACTGGTAGTCAAGACGTTGTACAACGTTACCAGACGACTGCGACGATCAAAGATACCAACAAATCGATGTATACCAATGGTTGGCTAGCACTGATCACGATTCCGCTATTCTTCGGAATGGGAACGATTTTATACAGTTTCTATCAACATAGTGCCAGCTTACCAGCTGGATTTAACACTAGTGCTGTTGTTCCATACTTTGTGATTACGCAAATGCCAGCTGGGGTTGCCGGTTTAGTGATTGCTGGGATCTTTGCAGCGGCTCAATCAACGATCGCTTCAAGCTTGAACGCGATTTCGTCATGTGTGATTACCGACTTCAAACAACGGTTCTTTAACGACAAGTTCAAGAACAGTAATGACGTGACATTGGCCCGTGGCATCATTATTCTGGCAGGTTTATTAGGACTTGCAGTTGCTATTTATCTCTTGATGGGTAATGCTTCACAGATTTGGAACCTCTTCTTATCGGTTACTGGTATTTTCGGTGTGCCGATTGCCGGAATCTTTGCAGTTGGGATCTTCACTAAGCGCGCTAATACGGTCGGTGTCTTAACTGGATTAGTCTTGAGTGTGGGATTATCATTCTGGGTACAAGCAATGAATATCTCTTCGTTATTGGTTGCCTGTGTTGCGTTTATTTCATCCTTCATTCTAAGTTACGTTATCAGCTTGTTATTCCCAAGCCATAACCATGATGTGACTGGTCTGACAGTATCAACGATCAATGAAGCTTATACTAAGAAATAGTAGTCAGTGAGATGAATCATTGTTTCAGATGAAACTAACTGACGGCTATTAAAGCCGAAGACTCGATTATCTCAATATTGGGAGATAGTCGAGTCTTCATGGTTCGTATCAACGACAAATCGATGAATTTAAAAGGGGGGTCCATGGTATGAAGCTTGAAACATTGGCGTTACACACGCCAGAAGGTGAGCCGTTTACGATGTGGTGTTACCAGCGTGACCAATTTACGTTATTTCCAGACGAACGCCGGTGGCCACTGGCCTTGATATTTCCAGGTGGTGGTTTTGCCGGTTATTCTGAACGTGAAGTGGAAGCTGTGGCACTCAAGTTCTTGGCCAAAGGATATCAGGCAATTGTCGTTAAGTATAATTTAACCGCGGACGGGCCGTTTTATCCGACAGCGGCGACGATTGGGTTAACTGCTCTAAGCTATGCACAACAACATGCTCAGGAGTGGCACGCTGACCCGCACCATATTACCGCAGTTGGATTTTCTGCGGGTGGACACTTGGTTGCGGTAATGACGGCTCTAGGTGCACGGACTGATTTCTTACAACAGCATGGATTTAAGTCTGAAAGTATATTGCCATTTGCACAAGTTCTCAGTTACCCAGTGATTGACTTGACCCTGGGCTTTCCAACTAATCATGCTGATTTAATGGCGGTTACGACGGATGAGACATACTGGCATGCTCAGAGACTAGTGACTGCCCAAACGCCGCCGACTTTTATCTGGGCAACACGGACTGATGAACTTGTTCCGGTCATTAACAGTATTCAATATTTGAATGCATTAGTTGAGCATGACATTCCGTTTGAAAGTCATATTTATGCCTCGGGTGTTCATGGATTGGCTTTCGGTGATTTGGCAGATTCACGATATTGCCATCCCGAAGATTTGGCACCTCAAGTTCAGAACTGGTTTCCAATGATGCTGCGCTGGCTTCGTACGCAGTATGCCAGTCAGAATCCAACCGAAATATAGGAGGTGGATCAAAATGAAATATGAGCAAGTCTCACTAGTGACACCCCGGGGGTTTGAATTCAAGTTAACTTGCTATTGGAAAGCGCAGTTAAAAGAAGATGCTGATCCGCGTCAGTGGCCCATCATTTTAATCTTCCCCGGTAGTGGCTTTGTTCAGATGACTGAACGAGAAGCGGAACCAATTGCGCTAGCATTTAGTGCCCAAGGCTATCAGACTGTAGTCGTCGATTATAATTTGTTAGATCGCGGTCCGATTTACCCCAATGCGATTGACGTTGGCCTGACAGCTTTACGATATGCACAAGATCAAGGCCCTAAGCATTATGGGGATGCTCACAAAACAGTCCTCATGGGCTTTTCAGCCGGGGCACACGTTGCGGCATTAACTAGCGTGTTCGGCAAAGATGAACTCTATCTACGGGAACACGGCTTTGGTTCGAAACCGTTAGCCTCAACGTTGCAAGTCTTGGGCTATCCGGTTATTGACTTAGCGGCTGGTTTTCCAACGACTCGGGATGAGGCAGCTAAGATTAGTCCAGATGAACGCTATTGGGCGACTCAAAAATTGGTGACGGCAGCAACTCCGCCAACTTTTATTTGGAATACGTGTGCGGATGCTGTTGTCCCGCCGTATAATAGTCTGCTATATGCAACTGCTCTAGCGCAACATGGCGTTGATTACGAGATTCATACGTTCACACATGGTAAGCACGGGCTATGTTTGAGTACGGTAGAGACGAGTCGCTACAATTATCCGGAAGATATTGAAGTCCGAGCCGCAGAATGGGTGCCGTTAGTCTTGACTTGGCTGAGTGAGATGCTGGGCCTAACACATGTCAATCTGAAGTAAGTAGGTGAGTAGATGCAACGCGAGCAAAATGACTTAGATGCCCGTCTTCAAAATGCGATGTTCGGTTTGCCGGTCCTGAATCCAGATGAACAGCATCGTTATCTGGGAACATTCTATGAACGAATTGAACTGCGCATAACGTTTGAGCAAGCGCTACGCTATGATTTTACCCCAGCACTGATAGCGCTATTCAAAAATCCAATTACCTATCAATTGTTACTGCACGCACAACTAGATATGGACGTTATGGGACGCTATATTCGGTTAGCCAATCAGCAACAGGTCCGCTTTGCAATCAAGAATAGTCAGTTTTATCACCACACCGCTGACAGTAGTGCCATCATATTATGTACGGATCACGCTATTGATCGAGAAACAATTGATGCACAGCAACGGTGTCCTAACATTGTCCAACCGTAATTAAAATGAGCCCCTTAACGGCGGCTCATTTTTTAGTGTTTACCGAATTTATTATCCGTAATCAAATCAATCGTATGGTTCATTTGGTCGCGGTACTGAGCGTTCTCAAGCAGCATTGCGGCAATGATATCCAGTTCATAGGTAATGGCAAATTGGGAGTTAACAAAGCGCGAGTTGTTCACAAACTTGCTGTTTTTTACTAGCAAAGTGAGGTCACTGAGTTCGGCCAACCGACTCTGTTCATCGGAGGTAATGGCGATGACCTGCGCGTGTTTCTTCTTCGCTAATGCGACTGAGCTGTTTACTTCGATGGTTTCACCAGTAAGTGAGATGGCCAAGATCACATCGCCTGGTTGCATAATACCCCCGCTAATGTACATGATATGGGTATCCGTCATGGAAAAGGCGGCGATGCCCATCCGAATCAGGCGTTGAGTCATTTCTTGAGCTGTATAGCCCGAACTGCCTAAGCCATACAGATAAACCCGTCGCGCCTTGGAGATTAAATCGACGGCAGCGTGAAGGTTGTCAGAATCAAGCCGCTCACGGGTTCCACTGAGAATTTTTTGATAATAACTATAGACTTGATCTGCAACGGTATCCTGGGTGCTGGCAGTCGCGACTGGATTGCTAGGACTTTCTGCTAACAAGATTTTAAAAGCATAGAAACTCTCACACCCCATTTTTTTCACAAAGCGGGTGATGGTTGCATTACTCACGTCCGCGTCCTTAGCAAGACTCGAGATGGTCATTTTCTGGACTTGCTTTGGTTCCTGAATGACTTTTAATGCCACCTTGCGCTCTTGCCGCGAAAGCGAGGAGTAAGCTTCTTCAACTGTGTTTACGATACTCATGTTTGGACTCCTATCATATTTCTCTTATGCTAACGCTACAATAGCATAGTTTGAGTGGAATAGGAATAATCAACGGGGATCAATGTTGAGGGCGAAATGACCGTCTGGATGAAAGCGGGTTTGAATTAGAAGTTGCACAATCGTTGGCTGGAAATAGCAAGCGGCAGACAATGAATCTAGAAAGTTGGGGGATAGAGAAAAGAACCTCCCAAGTCATACAACTTGGGAGGTTCTTTTAAGTCTTATTGTTGACTACTTGTTACTTCAGTGGCGTCCATTTCCAGTTTTCAACTTCTGGAATATCAGTACCTTCAGCACGGATATAGTCATGATGCTTGTCTAAGATGTCGTTCATTTCTTGAATGACATGCGCACCTTTTTCGGCATAAGCAGGAGTTGCTAATAATGCAGCTTTGACTAAGTGGAACCGGTCAAGTTCATTACGAACACGCATGTCGAATGGAGTGGTGATGTCTCCTTCTTCACGATAACCATGAACATGTAAGTTGTGGTTATGACGATCGAAGAAGAGTGTCTTTACTAAGTCATCGTAGGCATGGTATGCGAAGATGACTGGCTTGTCTTTAGTGAAGAAGGCGTCAAATTCGGCATCAGATAAGCCTCGTGGATCGTCCTTCTTCAACTTCAGAAGATCGACAACGTTAATGAAGCGAATCTTCATTTCAGGGAAGCGTGCATGCAGGATTGAAACCGCAGCCAAACTTTCGGTTGTTGGTTCGGAGCCAGCAGTTGCAAAGACGACATCTGGTTCTTCACCGTTATCAGTGCTTGCCCAGTCAATGACACCCAGACCATCACGAACTAAGTGTTTAGCTTCGTCCATCGTGAACCATTGTGGACGAGGGTGCTTGCTGGCAATAATCAAGTTGATTAATTGCTTACTTTGGATTGCCTTGTCAAAGGTTGCAATCAAAGTATTAGCATCACCTGGAAGATAAGCGCGCACATATTCAGTCTTCTTTTCGGCTAAATGTGAAATGATGCCTGGATCTTGATGGGAATACCCATTATGGTCTTGCTGGAAGGCTGTTGATGAGGCAATCACGTTCAATGAAGGCACATCTGCCCGCCATGGTGTCTCTTCGTGAGAATTCCGTAACCACTTGAAATGTTGCGTCAACATTGAATCCACGACGCGTAAGAACGATTCGTAACTTGCAAAGAAACCGTAACGACCAGTTAAGTTGTAAGCTTCCAACATCCCTTCGTCCATGTGTTCTGACAACATGGAATCAATAATCCGACCTTGAGGGGCCAATAAAGCATCGTTAGGTTCATGGATTGGTTCCATCCATTGCCGCTTGGTATCTTCAAAGGCAGCGCCTAATTTGTTAGATAAGGTTTCGTCAGGACCCCAACCACGGAAGTTCTTGTTATCTTTATTTAATTTGATCAAATCACGGATGTACTTACCAAGCTCAGTCATATCTGAGCCATCTTCCTTACCGTGATCCTTGTTATCTAAAGCATAATCGTCGATATTTGGAGTGATTAAATCTTTGGTTAACTTACCACCGTTAGTAACAGGGTTGGCTGCCATTCGTGCTTGGCCTTCAGGAATAATTGCCGCAATTTCTGGTTTTAACGTTCCGTTTTCATCAAATAATTCTTCTGGCTTATATGACTTGAGCCAGTCAACGAGCTTGTCGGCGTGTTCCATATGGTTACGGTCGACAGGGATTGGAATTTGGTGTGCCCGGAATGAGCCTTCAATAGGTTCGCCGTCCCAGCTCTTAGGGCCAGTCCAGCCTTTAGGTGCCCGGAAGACGATCATTGGCCATTTAGGACGAGATTCATCATTGTTATCCTTGGCATTCTGACGAATTGCGTGGATTTCTTCAATGACTTTATCCAATTCTTCGGCCATGAGGTGATGCATCTTGGCAGGATCCGTTCCTTCAACAAAGTGTGGATCCCAGCCGAGACCTTTGAAGTAGTCTTCTAATTCTTCATGTGATTCACGTGAAAGCACCGTTGGGTTAGAAATCTTAAAGCCGTTTAAGTTCAAGATTGGTAAGACGGTCCCATCAGTAATCGGATTAAGAAACTTGTTAACTTGCCAAGAAGTTGCCAATGGGCCAGTTTCGGATTCACCATCACCAACAACCGTTGCCGCAATTAAGCCAGGGTTATCAAGTACCGCACCAGCACCATGCAAGATTGAGTAACCAAGTTCGCCACCTTCGTGGATTGAACCTGGTGTCTTAGGATCGGCATGGGAAGCAACTCCACCTGGGAATGAGAACTGTTTGAATAGGCGCTTCATCCCAGCCTTATCTTGTGTGATCTTAGGATAGGTTTCAGTGTAAGTTCCATCTAAGTAGGAGTTTGAGACCATGACTTGACCACCATGACCGGGACCTTCGATGTAGAACATGTTGAGTCCATACTTATTGATTGCCCGGTTCAAATGAGCATAGATAAAGTTTTGGCCCGCAATCGTGCCCCAGTGGCCGATTGGATGGACTTTAACATCAGTTGCCTTTAAAGGTTCCTGGAGTAGTGGATTGTTCAACAGATAGAGTTGACCAACTGAGATGTAGTTTGCCGCGCGCCAGTATTCATCAACACGCTTTAAGTATTCATCTGAAGAGTAATCAACCGATTTGGATTTAATTGCTTCACTCATTATTTTGCAACTCCTTTGCAAATGTTTGTTTTATTTATCATTACGGTTATTATGATAGCGTTTTCTTTTTTAAAGTCAAGCCCTTATCTATCTATTTGCAAATTGAATCAATGCGAAATAATTACAGAAGTTGATTCTGTACGGAATTGGTTGGCGATCTTTTTATCTATATTGCTGTCAGTGATTAATACATCCACGTTACTGATACTAGCGGTCTTGTACATAGCATTCCTTTTGAATTTAGTAGAGTCAGCTAGTACAACAGTAGTCCGACAATGAGTCATCATCTTCTTAGAAACCTCGACTTCTTCAACGTAATGATTGGTGATGCCAGCTTGCAAGCTAATACCTCCACAACCAAAGAAACCAATATCAGCATAGATATTGTGGATATTAGCAAGTGTAATTGGCCCTGAGAGCGATCCTTCACTAGTTCGCATACTTCCCCCAAGCACAACCATTTGAATGTCTTTATTAAACTGCAAAGCACTCACGACGAAGGAAGAAGTTGTTGTGATAGTTAAATTTCTAAGCTTACTGTGTTTCAGTGCCTCTGCAATTTGAAATGCAGTAGTTCCGTAGTCGATAAAAATAGAATCTCCATCATGAATGAGAGCGAGTGCACTTTGTGCGATTGCCTTTTTTTCGTTGACCTCTTCATGTTGTCTTTTGCCATACCGAGTTTCACTAATGCTCTCAGGCAAGACGGCACCTCCCCGGATGGCATGAACAAGTCCCTGATTATCTAAGGTGTAAATGTCTTTTCGAATGGTTTCGCGAGAAATGTGAAGTTGATCACTGATGTCAGAGATACGAATGTTTTGATTCTTGTTAAGTTGTTCCAGGATATATTTTTGCCTTTGAATAATTTCCATAAGGTATCATCTCCAATTGGATAAGGATGGTTTAATATTACAATTGTTTGCAAGTTTTCGCAAATATTTCTACTATGCGTATTTTGAAAGGGAAACGATTGGTTTTATATCTTAATCAATCAGAAAAAGGTTATTATAACGGTTGTTATGGTAAACATAATAGTTGGATATGTAATTTGCAATTAATGCCAAATATGCAAATTTAAGAGAGCCTGAAACACATAGAAATAAAAAATAAAGAAAACACTTGCAAAGTAAATGCAAAATGATACAATTTATTCTTGAAAGCGGTTCCAAAATATTTTGAAAGAAGTGAGAAAGTTTGGCGGATAAAGAAAATGTCAAAGTAAGCGATTACCTACAGGATGAACTTATCTTCTTGCATGCGGATTTCAAAACTAGTGAAGACTTGTTTAAAGGTATTGATGCGGTTGCTAGGGCTAACGGATATGTAACAGGAGACTTTTTACCCAAAATTATTAAACGTGAATCTACATTTCCAACTGGTTTGCAATTAGAGAAGCGTGGCGTGGCAATCCCCCATACCGATGCTGATACAATCAAAAAAGAATTTGTGTCAGTCATTGTGAACAGTAGTCCAATTTGTTTTAAGCGAATGGACGATCCAAATGAAGAAGTTAATGCAAAAGTAGTATTCGTTCTTGGGCTGAATAAGCCACATGCGCAGCTAGAGATGCTACAAGCACTAATGTCGATCATTCAGGATGATTCGTTAGTTTCTGGAATCGAAAACGCTGTCAATAGTTCGGATGTTTATAAGTTTTTAAGTAACTAATAAAAGAGGAGAGTGCAGTTATGACAAAAGTAAATGTTTTGGTGGCTTGTGGTGCAGGAATTGCCACTTCAACGGTGGTTATGAGTAAGGTCGAACAATTATTTAAGGAAAATAATATTGATGTTAATTTGATGCAAATCAAAATTGCGGAAGCGGCATCAAAGCAGGATGATGCGGATATGTTAATTTCTACAACGGTACTACCAACAACTTATCGAATTCCGACAATTAAGGCCATGGGCTATCTAACTGGTTTGGGAGTTGATAAGTTAAATCAAGAAGTTATTGATACTGCTAAGAAGATTCAAGATGACAAAAATTAATACTTAAATGATTTGGAGGTGCTGTCATGCAGCAAGTTGGAAATGTTGTTCAATATATTTTGAACATGGGAGCGTCTGTGATGCTTCCAATAATGATTTTTATTATCGCACTCATTTTTAGGGTGAAGCCTGCAAAAGCACTGCGTTCCGCTTTGACTATTGGTATTGGTATGGTGGGAATTAATCTTGTAATTAACCTGTTGACTACCAATATCGGGCCTGCCGCTAAGGCGATGGTTAAAAGATTTGGTTTTCATCTAACGATTGTTGATGTCGGGTGGCCTTCTGCTGCTGCAGGTGCATGGGCACAGCCAATCTCATCAATCTTGATTCCAATCTTATTAGTTGTGAATATTATTTTAATCATGCTCAAAGTTACTAAAACGTTGGACATCGATATTTGGAATTATTGGCATATGGTCGCCGCAGGATCAGTTGCATATATTGTCACAAAAAGCTGGGCCTTCAGTATTATTTCGGCAATTTTATACATGATTTTTTGCCTTATTATTGCAGACAAAACTGCAAAAAGTGTACAAGATTTTTATGGATTAGAGGGTATTAGTTTTCCAACTGGATCTAGTGATGCGTTTGGATTGATTGGTATTCCAGTGGCTTGGGTAGTCGCACATACGCCTGGCCTAAAAAATTTACATGCGGATTCAGAAACTATTCAGAAAAAGTTTGGTATTTTTGGTGAACCAATGATGATGGGAATTATCATTGGTGCGGCAATCGGTGCTTTAGGTGGATATGATGTTGCTGGAATTTTAAAATTAGGGATCAATATGGGTGCTGTTATGATGCTTATGCCACGAATGGTTAAGCTATTAATGGAAGGATTGATTCCAATTTCAGAATCAGCACGAGATGTATTGACAAAACGTTACGGTGCGGATCGTGAAATTTATCTTGGTATGGATGCAGCATTATCTACAGGTGCGCCAGCCACTCTTGCTACTGGCTTGTTACTTGTTCCAATTACTTTATTTATTGCAGTTATTTTACCGGGAAATCGTGTACTGCCGTTTGGTGACTTGGCGACAATTCCGTTTTATGTTTCGTTAATTGTAGCATCACGAAAAGGGAACATAATTCACTCAGTGATCGCAGGTGCAATTGTTATTACGCTTGCGCTACTGATGGCTACTGACTTTGCTACTGTGCATACTGCGATGCTGCAAGGAGTCGTGAAGATTCCAGCAGGTTCAACTCAAGTCTCATCGTTGGATATGGGTGGGAATTTCTTGAATTGGATTCTACTTAAGTTAGCAGATTTATGGAATGCCGTATTTTAATAAATGCAAAATAAGAAGAGGTTTTTATGATGAAGGCATCATTATTAACGGGTCTTAATAAGTTTGAGGTCAAAAATATTGATATCAGTGATCCAGGTAAAAATGAAGTTCAAATTCAGGTTATGGCTGCTGGTACATGTGGATCGGACAGTCATAAGATGAAGTCTGGATGGAAATATGGTTATCCGTCAGTCATGGGACATGAGTTTGCTGGGAAAGTTGTAAAACTTGGATCAAATGTTACGAATGTTTCTTTGGATGATCGCGTGGCTGTGGCGCCGTTTATGCCCTGTTACCACTGCTACTATTGCCAGACAGGGATGTTTCAAATGTGTGAACATTACTCAATGTTAGGTCAGCAAGAAAACGGTGGCTTTGAACAACTGATAAATGTGCCAGTCCAAAATGTTCTAAACATTGGGAATATGCCTTATGAGGATGGGGCATTGATTGAACCTATGGCGGTTGCTGCACATGCCGTCTTTGGAATCCATGCTGAAATTGGAGATAGTGTCGCTGTATTTGGATTGGGAACAGTTGGGGATTTGGTAGTGCGGCTGTTAAAAGTTGCTGGTGTGAAAAATATCATTGGAATTGATATTGATGACCAAAAGTTAGAAAAGGGAACCCAAGAAGGATGTACCCATGTTGTGAACTCGTCTAAGGTTGATTTATTGAAGACGGTTGATCAAATAACTGGCGGGAGGGGTGTAGATATCACAATGGAATGCGCTGGTTCTAAAGTAACTGAGGAACAGGCCTTAATGATAACTGCGCGCCGTGGAAAAGTAGGATATGTAGGTATTGCATATGCTGATGTAACGTTACGCCAACAAGCGTTTGAAAGTATTTTTAGGCATGAACTTACATTGAAAGGGTTCTGGAATTCGTACTCAGCGCCATTTCCGGGTAAGGAATGGACAACAATGATCGATTTTGTAAATTCAGGCAAGATTAAGATTAATGATTTAATTACTCATAAATTTACACTTGATCAAATGCAAGAGGCATTCGACATGATCACAACACGGTCGGAATCATATAACAAAGTAATGTTTTATCCGAATGGAATTGAAAACGGAGAAAAATAAATATTAATTTTAGCGGGGTGCTAGTATTACTATGGATGTTCTAAATACGAAAACTATGGAGGCCGTTGTAAAAACAGAGGCTGGTTATGACAATATGAAACTAAAGCAGATTCCAATTCCTGAAGTAACGGGTGACAAGGTTTTGCTAAAAGTGGCGTATACAGGAATCTGTGGGACTGATATTCATACCTTTAAGGGTCAGTATGCTAATGCAGTGACACCACTTGTTCTAGGGCATGAATTTTCCGGAGAAGTTGTAGAAGTGGGGCCGGACGTTAAAAAGTTAAAACCCGGTGACCGGGTTACCAGTGAAACGACTTTTGCTACGGATGAAACGTGTGTTTATTGTCAAAACAAGGAATACAATTTATGCCCTAATCGTGTCGGAATTGGGACTAAGGCAAATGGATCAATGGCTAATTACGTGTTAACACGTGAAGAAAGCACCCACGTATTGCCAGATAACGTGTCCTATAAAATGGCCGCGATGTCAGAACCTTTGGCTTCATGTGTACATGCAATGTATCAAAAGACACCATTTACACTTCACGATACATTGTTAATTATCGGACCAGGACCAATGGGCTTACTTTCATTGCAGATTGCGAAAGAAATTGGTGCATTTGTAATTGTATCTGGGATTACTAAGGATGCTGATCGGTTACAAATCGCCAAAGAATTAGGTGCAGACATTGTTGTAGACACTCAAAAGGAAGACCTATCTAAGATTGTAATGGATGCAACGGATGGTATTGGTGTTACTAAGGTTTATGACTGCTCTGGAGCGACTCCAGCTGTTAACGCCGCTTTACCATTGCTCCGTAAAGGCGGGACTTTCCAACAGGTTGGTCTATTTGCAAAACCCATGAATGAATTAGATGAGCGTTCAATTATTCAGCACGAAATTACCTATCGCGGTTCTCGTTCTCAAAACCCATATGACTGGTCAATTGCTTTACATCTTGAAAGCAAGGGTGCTATCAATCAAGATGCAATGATTACAAAAGTCTTTGATCTTGAACATTGGCGTGATGCGTTTGATGCAATGATGGCAGGAAAAGAATTAAAGGTGATGATTGCTTCTAACCCTGATGATCCAGACTTAGTAGGCTAATTTTGCCTAGGAGATCGCCAAAATATTTCAATTATAGTCTTTCGATTTAGAGCACTGAGATATGTTATCTTGGTGTTCTTTTTTAAAAAAGAAAAGGAGATTTGTAATGAAGTATCGAAATGTTCTGTTTGATATTGACAATACCTTAATTAATTCTGCAGATCTGATTGCTAAATTATTGAAGAAAGGTGCAGAACGAGAGGGAGTTTATGTTCCTCTGAAAGAATTTCGAATGAGAATTGGACAGCCTGGCAATGAGATTTTGAAAGAACTTGGGGTCCGTAACTGGAGACGTGTATTGGCGGAATACACGGTTGAATTCGAGAAAAACATGAATAGCTTAGATTATTTTGAAGGAATTGAAAAAATGTTTGCAGATTTACTAGAGATGGACATTAGATTAGGGGTTGTTACGTCTAAAGATCAGAGGCAGTTTGAAAAAGAAACGCAACATTTTCCGATGATTTCAACTATGGAAATCATAACAACTTCTGATTTGACGAAGAATCCAAAACCAAGTGGGGACCCACTTAACTATACATTGGAAAAATTCCAGCTGAAAAGACGAGAGACGTTGTATGTTGGGGATAGTATATTTGACATGCAAGCGGCAAATGAAGCCGAAATAGATTTTGCAATAGCCGCATGGGGAGCATTACCTGCTGCCACTTTTAAACATGCAAACTATCTGGCTAATACACCAAATGACATTGTTACGATAGTGCGATAGGAGATATAGGATTAGACTTATTTCTGAAATAAAAAAGCAAAAAATGAAGATGAAAGGTCTGTTGTTGGTAATTCTTGGAAACGAGTAACTGACAGCAGATTTTTCTATAATCTCTACGATGTGTGCCTCAGAGTAAACTATCTTAGTAAAATAGTATAAGTATTAAGAAAGCGCTTTCTAGGATATGATAACAATGTTGACAGAGGGTACCAAGTTTGGAGGTACAAATATGTTTAAAGCCGATGAAGTTGATATTAAATTGTTGGAGAGAATCTTAATAGGCCCTAAGGTACATTATGGGGACTTGATGAGTGTTACAGGATTATCAAAACCGACTATTGTAAAACGTCTAAATATGTTAAGCGTGGAATCCAAAAAACTTGGAGCGGTTATTGTCAGAAAACGAGGAGATGGGATTTATGTAGAAGGCGACAAAACAGAGCTACTAAAAATTATTAGCAATACTCATTATGGCTCTGAAGATAGGAAAAATAAAATATTAATAAATGTATTGTTTAGAGATGATCCTATTACATTACAAGAACTTGCTGATGAGCTATTTGTAAGTCGTGATACTATGCAAAAGGATTTTCATCAAGTAAAGAAGACTCTAAAAGAAAATGATTTGTATATATGCAAATCTAGTCAAGGAATTATACTTGGCGGCCTTGAGAAGAATCGACGGCATTTGATCAGTTCGATTATAAATCATATATATGATTCGTCAGACGGGATACTTGATAGTCAGATTAAGTTAGATGATTTTTGGTCCACATTGCTTGATACAAAAGGAGTGAAAAAAGTACAGAATTTGATGTATGCATTTTTGAAGAAAAATGGCATTGAATATAACAATTACAAATTTAAAAGTTTAGTAATTCACGTATTAATTATGATTGATCGTGTGAAATCAGGTAGCTATCTAGCTCCACTGGAACATAACTCCGAAAATTATATTTTAACTGAGACTAATAGCCTAGTTGGACAATTGGAAAATAATTTTAAAATTAAACTTGATGATAATGAGGTTGCTTATCTGAATTCTCATATCGAATCACTAGAAGATACGGGAGAAAATGGTAGAACTTCCAAAAACATGGACAAAGTTACGGAATTTATAAAAAGTTATTTGAGTGATATGAATCATGATCAGCTCTTGATAGACGAATTAACATCTCACCTGTACGCAGCGATTAGCCGCTTAGATAAAGGATTGGTTATCAATAATCCGTACACAATGAAAGTTAAAGAGGAGTTTTCTTATAATTTTGAAAAGGCAGTTCGATTATCTAAGGAAGTCGAAAAAATGTTTAGAGTAACCGTTCCGGAAAATGAGATTGCATATATTTGCCTTCATTTTCAGTCGTTCTCCGAAAGGCATAGTGAATTAGAAAAGATTAAAGCTGTGATTGTTTGTACAACTGGCTTAGGGAGCTCAAGGTTTCTAGAACAGAGAATATTGCGAGATTACTCGCAAAGCATAGATTTGATAGGTACTTTTTCATTGCATGAATTTGAGGAAAAAATCTCAAAGAAAAATATCCAGATGATCCTTAGTACTATAAGAATAAGAAATGATTATAACAAGGAGCTTGTAATGGTTAGCCCGCTTTTGACCGATATTGATCATTCGAAAATTAGTTATGCCTTACAAAAGATTAGAGATAAAGCAGGGCTTGAGGATTATTTGATTAACTTGCTAGATCCAACTAGGATATACTTTAAAAATTTTGAGAATGCTTCTGAGGTTGTAGATTTTATGAGTAAAAGATTGATACAGGATGGTTTGGCTGAGAGGGCGGTTACGCAGAGTATCAAAGAGAGAGAAAAAATAGCGTCAACTGCTTTACAAAGTGTGGCAATACCACACTGCCAACCAAAATTTGTTAAAAAGTCGAGTTTGTCAATTTTAGTTAGTAAAAGTGGCGTTGATTGGAATGGCTCAAAAGTTCATCTGGTTTTTCTAATTAGCTTCAATAGCGAATTGCAAAAGCAACTTAAGGTGATTTATCATTATTTTTCCAAATTAGTCTCAAATAAATTTTTAAAAATTGCATTAAAAGCATCAAATGGCCAAGATCTATTTGATGAAATAATTGATTACTTGAAAGAAGAGGAGACTGCGTAATATGAGTATGAACAAGGAGAAAGTAGCAATTGTGACTAGGCTCCAACTAGATGCGGCAGATAAGAAAACAGCCATCAAACAAATTGTTGAATGTTTAAATGTAGAAAACTTTGTTACTGATAAAGCAAAATTTGTTAAAGAGGTTTTTGAAAGGGAGAGTATCCTACCCACATATATCGGACATGAAATTGGATTACCTCATTCTCAAAGCGACTCTGTTTCAAAACCAGTAGTTGCAATTGGCAGATTGATGAACCCAATTGTGTGGAATGACGAAAACAAAGTCAAATTGATCTTTTTGATAGCTGTTCCTAAGAAGCATAAAGATAATATACATCTGAAAATCATTGCTAAGTTATCAAGAATGTTAATGCATGAAGATTTTCGTCAAATATTATTGGTTGAAGGAGATGAGAAAGTACGTAAAACCATGCTCGAAGAAGGATCTTTAATTGAATAAATTTAAAAGAGGTGGGGCTTATAATCTTTTCTTATTAAGAGAATGCTTTAAAGAATGGAAAAGGGTAGGTGACTAATAATTATGGACAGTAAAAAGTTTTTCTCGGCTGCTCAAAAGCACTTGATGACAGCCACAGGGTATATGATTCCCTTTGTTGTTGCAGGTGGGGTAATATTTGCTATTTCAGTCATGCTAAATGGTAAGGCGGCTCAACCAACAACAGGTTGGCTGGGGCAGTTGAATATGATTGGTAGTGCTGGTCTGACATTGTTTATTCCGGCACTTGGTGGATATATTGCGTACAGCATGGCTGATAGACCGGGATTGGCTCCTGGATTTATTACTGCCTACTTAGCAACCGAAATTAAAGCTGGTTTTATAGGCGGCATCATAGGTGGAGTTCTCGCTGGATTTGTTGTAATGCAGTTAAAAAAAATTAAATTTTCGCCAAGTTATAAAACATTAGGTTCTATTTTCTTATATCCGTTGGGAGGAACTCTGATTGCTGGTGGAGTCATGGTTTATTTGATTGGTGATCCGATTGCATCGTTTATGACTTGGCTAACAGCAATGTTAAACGGCATGAGTGGAGTTGCTAAAGCACCTTTAGGAGCGCTCTTAGGTTCTATGATTGGCTTCGATATGGGTGGGCCAATCAACAAGGTAGCTGCTACTTTTGCACAGACACAGGTCAATACACTCCCTTATTTAATGGGAGGTGTGGGTTCAGCAATCTGTGTTCCACCAATTGGTCTAGGTATTGCAACACTGATTTTTAAAAAGAAATTCAGTCCTGCTGAGCGTGATTCTGGAAAGGCAGCACTTTTGATGGGCTTTTGTGGAATTACAGAAGGAGCGATTCCTTTTGCCACATCAGATCCGCTGCATGTTATTCCTGCGAATACAATTGGTGCAGCAGTGTCATGCGTTATTTCTTTCATGCTTGGATGCTTGAACCATGCTCCATGGGGAGGATTGATAACTTTGCCCGTTGTTGAGAATCGACTAGGTTATATTCTTGCAGTGGTGGTAGGTTCCTTAGTTACCGCGTCAATTGTAGGACTTACTAAAAAAGCATATGTGGATGGATCGAAGTTTAAAACTGAAGATGATGAAGATTTAGACTTTGATATTAAACAGTTTTAACGGAACTATTGATGGTTAGATTATTATTTAAAGGAGTTGAGATAAATGAAGATTGTCGGAGTAACGTCTTGTCCCAGTGGGGTAGCTCATACGTATATGGCGGCAGAGGCACTGGAACAGGCAGCTAAGAAATTTGGATTTGAGGTCAAAATTGAAACACAGGGGAGTTCAGGCCCTGAAAATCAACTGAGTAATAATGATATTAAAGAAGCAGATTTTGTTGTGCTGACAAATGACACTAATATTAGTGGAAAAGAACGCTTTTCCGGGAAGAAAGTTGTTCAATTGAGTGCAACTCAAATCATTTCCAAATCAGATGTATTGATGACAAAGTTACAAGCCGCAAAATAATTCTTGGAGGGTTTCATAATGACAAAATCAAATGGATTATCGATTAAACAATCAGTTCTAAATATGTTGAAGCTACAGGATAAAGGTCGCTATTCAACATTAGTTGGTATTGGACCAATGTCCTCAAACTTGCTTCAAGCTAGCTTTGAATTGGCAAGGGATGAAGATTTTCCGTTGATGTTTATCGCAAGTCGTAATCAAGTTGATAAAGACGAACTGGGCGGTGGCTATGTCAATGGCTGGGACCAAAAACGCTTTGCTGCTGATATTAAAAAAGAAGCAGATAACGTTGATTTTAAGGGGCTTTATTATCTGTGTCGTGATCATGGTGGTCCATGGCAGCGTGATGAAGAAAGAAACGCACACTTACCAGTTGAAGAAGCTATGGAACTGGCAAAAAAATCATACTTAGCTGATATTGAAGCTGGATTTGATTTGCTGATGATTGACCCAACAAAAGATCCGTTCCAAATGGGAAAAGTGGTGGATCTAGATAAAGTTATTAAATGGACTGTCGAATTGCTCGAATATTGTGAAAATGAGCGTAAAAATCGCGGTTTACCGGAAATTGGGTATGAAGTAGGAACCGAAGAAACGAATGGTGGCTTGACTACAACAAGTCGTTATGAAGATTTTATTCAACGATTGAAAGTTGAGTTGAATAAGCGTGACTTACCTATGCCTACATTTATCGTTGGACAAACTGGGACTTTGACTCGCTTGACCGAACAGGTAGGACATTGGAATTATGCGAATGCTATTGATCTGTCAACAATGGCGAAAAAGTATGGCGTTGGGTTGAAGGAACACAATGCTGATTATATGAATGACGAAACGTTGTTGCTGCATAATCCGGCTCATATTACGGCAGCAAATGTTGCTCCTCAATATGGTACTGAAGAAACACGTGCTTATCTGAAGTTGGTTCAGGTAGAACAACGTCTTGAAAAAGAAGGATTAATTGACAAGGCCTCCAATCTGCATGCGGTGCTCTTGGATAAGGCAATTCGGACAGAACGTTGGCGCAAATGGATGGAGGGCGACGATACTAACTTACAGGTTGAAGATATTCTTAAAGATAAAAAACTTTCAGCTGAAATCTTAGATATTTCTGGTCATTATGCATTCAATGACCCTGAAGTAAAACGTGAAATTTCAAAATTATATAAGAATTTGTTGGCAAATAATATCGATGGGCAACGTTTTGTTATTGAACATATCAAGCGTCCAATTCTTCAATATGTTAAAGATTTAAACTTAACAGGACTTACAACTGCCATTGAGAATGTGTAATTACTTACGCAAACTTTTATATTTTAATAGGGAGTATTAATACATGATAAGGGCAGTTTACTTTGATGTTGATGATACATTATATGATCAGCTCTTGCCATTTAAGGCAGCGTTTAAGAAGGCTTTTCCAAGTATTGTAATTACAAATAATAGTCGTTATGAGAGAATCTTTAAAATATTTAGAACGTGTTCTGATAGCGTTTTTCCTAAATACGAAGAAAAGCAAATTTCCATTGAAGAGATGTGGATAAAACGCATGTCAGACACATTAAATAACATAAGGGAAAGTGATATTGATTCTCGAAGTATTTTAAATTTTCAACGAATTTATAACGATGAATTAGAGAATATTAAACCTTTCTCGCAAATTCCACAATTAATTTCATCTTTGAGAGCTATCAATGTCTCAGTAGGGATAATCTCGAATGGAGATCACAAACATCAAAGAGACAAAATTGTTTCATTAGGCTTAGAAAATGCTTTTCTTCAAAAAAACATTTTAATATCAGGGGATTACAGCTTTTCAAAACCTGATAGACGAATTTTTGAAAAAGCACTTGGTGATGAACAAATTGAATCAAATTGTGCATTATATGTTGGCGATAACTTTTATAGTGATATTTATGGGGCAAAAACAGCGGGATTAAAAACAGTTTGGTTTAATCATCGGAATAGACATTCTAGATTTGAAGCTAAACCGGATTTAATCATTAACAGTCCACAGGAACTGTCAAAAATATATTCGTATTTTTTTAAAGGAGAGCACAATCAATGAAATTTTTCTTAGACACAGCCAACACCGAAGACATCAAACATTTTGCAGCGTTAGGGCTAGTAGATGGCGTGACAACCAATCCGACGTTAGTTTCTCGTGAAGGTCGCGATTTTGAAACCGTTATTAAAGAGATTACGCAGATCGTGTCAGGCCCGGTTTCGGCTGAAGTAACGGCAACCAAGGCTGAAGAAATGATTGAACAAGCACGTAATGAAGTTAAATGGGCCTCAAACATCGTCGCTAAAATTCCAATGACTGAAGAGGGACTTAAGGCGGTAAAGGTCTTAAGTGATGAAGGAATTAAGACCAATGTAACGCTTGTATTTTCTGTGTCACAAGGCTTACTTGCAGCCAAAGCAGGGGCAACTTATATCTCGCCATTCTTAGGCCGCTTGGACGACATTGGTGGAAATGGTATTCAGCTAGTTAAGGATTTACGGCAAGTCCTAGATACTTATGGATTTAAGACTGAAATTATTGCGGCCAGCGTGCGGGGGCCACAACACGTTCAAGAAGCCGCGTTGGCTGGTGCTGACATTGCCACGATTCCAGCAGCTGTCTTCGGCAAGCTGTGGTCACATCCATTAACGGATAAAGGCTTGGCAAGTTTTGCTGCTGACTGGAAGAAGTTTCAAGAAACGCAAAAGTAATTGTTGTGACGGCTTAGGAGGTAAGGTAATGTTTGATAAAGTTGATGAACTGGGCGTGAATACGATTCGGACGCTAAGTATTGAAGCAATTCAGAAGGCTAATTCGGGGCACCCGGGTCTGCCGATGGGGGCGGCCCCAATGGCATACGTACTATGGACGAAACACTTGAAGGTTAACCCGCAGACCCATATGGACTGGATTAACCGCGATCGGTTTATTCTTTCAGCCGGCCATGGTTCAGCGATGCTATACAGTTTATTGCACTTAGCCGGATATGATGTCTCAATTGATGATCTGAAACACTTTCGGCAATGGAATAGTCGAACCCCGGGACATCCAGAATACGGACATACCGATGGCGTTGAGGTGACGACCGGACCATTAGGACAAGGTTTTGGTATGGCAGTGGGGATGGCGATGGCAGAAGCGCACTTGGCTGCTCAGTATAATCAACCTAATTTTCCAATCATCGATCATTATACTTACACCATTGTTGGCGATGGGGATTTGATGGAAGGCATTTCCCATGAAGCTGGGTCACTAGCGGGTCACCTCAAGCTAGGAAAATTAATTGCTTTATATGATTCAAATGGAATTTCCTTAGACGGTAGAACGTCACAAGCTTTTACGGAGAATGTTGGTGATCGATTTGAAGCTTATGGCTGGCAACATTTAGTTGTTGAAGATGGCAATGATCTTAATGCAATTAATGCCGCAATTGAGTTAGCTAAGAAGACAACTGATCAGCCTTCCTTGATAGAAGTGAAGACGGTAATTGGCTACGGTGCACCAAAGCAGGGTACTAATGCGGTGCACGGGAATCCGATTGGTGAGGACGGAATTAAAGCGGCTGAAAAAGTATATGACTGGAATTACTCAGATTTTGAAGTACCAGAAGCCGTTACAGATCGGTTTGAAGCAACAATTCAGGATAATGGCGCTCATGCGGAACAGCAGTGGCACCAACTATTCAAACGATATGAGGCTAAGTACCCAGAACAGGCGCAAGCGCTGAAAGTTGCATTTATGGATGAAATGCCGACTAACCTAAAAGAGATTTTACCGCATTACCAGGCAGGCGATGCTTTAGCTAGTCGTGCGGCAAGTTCCAAGGCGATTAACGAGGTCGCAAAGTCAATTCCGTTCCTTTGGGGTGGTGCAGCTGACTTATCCAGTTCAAATAAAACGATGATCTCAGAGAATAAAGACTTTCAGCCAGATTCTTATGATGGTTGTAATATCTGGTTTGGCGTTCGTGAATTTGAAATGGCTGCAGCTATGAATGGAATTGTTCTCCATGGTGGGACGCGAGTCTTTGGTGGCACCTTCTTCGTCTTCACTGATTACCTACGGGCGGCGGTGCGGTTATCAGCGTTACAACATGCACCGGTTATCTATGTCTTAACACATGACTCGATTGCAGTTGGTGAGGACGGTCCAACGCATGAGCCAATTGAACAATTAGCAAGTTTACGTTGCATGCCGAATGTCCAAGTGATCCGTCCAGCTGATGGTAATGAGACTTCGGCTGCTTGGGAACAGGCGTTGCGGACAACGGATAAGCCAACTGTCTTGGTATTGAGTCGGCAGGCTTTAAAAACATTACCAGTATCAGCGGACACTGCTTTTGCAGGTGTTGAAAAGGGTGGCTATGTTGTCAGTGGATCGCAAAATCCGACACCAGATGGTCTTTTGATTGCGACGGGCTCAGAAGTTAATTTGGCCATAGAAGCGCAACAACAGTTAATCAATCAGAATCAGGACGTTGCGGTAGTTTCGATTCCTAGCTTTGATCGATTCGCACAACAATCGCCAGAGTACCGTGCAAGTGTACTGCCAAACTCAGTGACTAAAAGGGTAACAATTGAAGCTGGCTCAACATTTGGCTGGGATCAATTTGCAGGTGATAGTGGTGTCAAAATTGGTGTCGATCGTTTCGGTGCATCTGCACCTGGTGAGTTGGTGTTGGATAAGTATGGCTTCAATACTGATAACATTGTAAAAGCTTATTTGAGCTTGAAATAATAGTAACGAAATAGAAACGAGACACTGTCTGGTTTCTATTTTGCGTTATTCAAAGATAAGGGTGAATGAAATGAAAACAATAAAGATAATTGCCATTGATATCGACGGGACTTTAGTTAATTCAGACAAGCAGGTGACGTCACGAGTCAAGCAAGCGATTAAAGCTGCTAAAGCACAGCAAATTAAAGTGGTTATTTGTACTGGTCGGCCGTTGACGGGAGTTAAATCATTACTTCAGGAATTAGAGTTGGATGCGCAGGACGATCAATTTGTGATTTGTTTCGGCGGCGCGGCAACTTATTCAACTAGTGGTGAGCTAATTGATGAGCGGCCGATTAGTTACGATGATTATGTTGATCTGGAAGCTTTAGCTCGCAAATTGCGGGTGCACTTTCATGCTGTTTCTGAGAACCGGCTTTATACGGCAGATCGAGATATTGGCGATTATACGCGCTATGAAGCCGATCTAGTATCGATGGGTATATCCTATCGAACCCCTGAAGAGATGCGCAACATTAAATTGATTAAGTCCATGTATGTTGACGATCCCAAGGTTCTGGATGCTGCCATTGCACGTCAAGACCTATTCAAACCGTTGAAGCAGCGAATGACTTTGACTAAGAGTGCGCCGTTTTATTATGAAGCAAATGCCAAAGGTGTTAGCAAAGGTAATGCGCTACAAGTGCTATGTGAAAAGTTGGGACTGACTGCTGACAATGTGATGGCAATTGGTGACGAAGCGAATGATTTAAGTATGATTGAATTTTCAGGATGTGGCATTGCGATGGATAACGCAATTCCGGCAGTAAAAGCAGCCGCTGACGAGGTGACTACTGATAATGATCATGATGGCGTAGCTGTGGCGCTTGAAAAGTTATTGGCGCAAAGTTAGTCAGTTGTTTTACAGTATAAAAAGGCAGGCACAATTTTGTGCCTGCCTTTCATATTGCCATAGTGAGTTACTTTTCGACATAACTTTCGTGATCAGCGTCGTAGTTAAATGTAATGGCGTAAGCAGCTAATTCAACTGTAACTTGTTGATAGACTGGTCGATAGCCATGATGAGTTAATTTAACGCTAGCTTTTCCGTGTTCAACGCTAATCGTGTAATTGTTCCACTCACCGTCTTGATACTTAAAGTCTCGACCATTATCTTGATAGTGTTGGTACGTGCCTTGATTACCATATACTCTGAACGTCATCGCGTGTAAATCCGCATCACTAATGTGGCTGACAGCGGGACCCCATGGCAAAATGGTATTCTGTCTGATGAATAGTGGTAGCTTATCTAATGGTGCATCCACAACAATATCTTGTTTACCAGCATATTCAGCACCATTCCAGAAATCAACCCAGTTTCCGGCGGGCAAGTAGACTAAGCGTTTGATTTGTGACTTTTGGACTACGGGTGCGACCAAGATATCGTTACCAACCATATACTCGTCATTTAGATCACGAACACGTGGATCTTGGTCATCGTTTAAAACAACTGGCCGCATGATTGGCAGACCACTTTGGGATTCTTTAGCAAACAAGTCATACAGATAAGGAATAAAGCGATAACGGAGTTTCAAGTATTTACGATAGATGCTTAAAGTTGGTTCGCCGAATGCCCATGGTTCTTGTTGACGCGTACCAAGAGCAGCATGGTTCCGTAATAGTGGACTGAAAATTGCTGCTTCAATCCAACGTGTGAGCAATTCTGGGGTGGTATCTGAAGCAAAACCGCCAATGTCTGTTCCTGTGAAGCTGAAGCCACTCAGGCCTAAGTTACATAATTGAGGGATCATCATTTGAATGTGTGGCCACATGCTCCGATTATCGCCCGTCCATACAGTTGAGTACTTCTGTGTGCCCGCGTAGGCAGCCCGTGTAATGACAAATGGTCGATTGCCGGTTTGTTCCTTGAGTCCAGTATAAGTGGCTTTTGCCATGTTGTGCCCATAAACATTATGCATTTTTTTATGAGTTGAAGGCGTATTTTGATCGCTAAAGACAGTGTCATCTGGAATTGGCCCCTCAAAGGTAGCAGGTTCATTCATATCAATCCAAATACCTGCAACTCCTAAGTCAGTCAAGAATTTACCGTTATTAGCCCACCATTTACGAACTTCTGGACGACCGAAGTCTGGAAATGCTGATTTACCAGGCCAAACCTTATTGATGTAAACATCGCCGTTAGCAGCCTTAACAAAGTAGCCTTTCTTAAGCCCTTCAGCATAAATGCTATAATCAGAATCCTGCTTAACTCCGGGATCAATGATTGGAATCACCTTTAAACCCCGTTTTTGCAATTTAGTGATGAATTTCTTAGGATTGCCGTTATATTTGTCTTTGTCCCAAGTGAAGACGCGGTACCCATTCATGTAATCAACGTCGAAATGAATCGCGTCGCAAGGGAGGTCATATTTTTCGAGATTGTCGGCGATCGCTTCTACTTCTTCTTCACTAGCACTGTATCCCCAACGAGATTGCTGATAGCCCAGTGTCCATTTTTGTGGTAATGGTGTGCGACCCGTGAGATAGGTATAGTTGGTGACAACGTCCTTTAAAGTCGTACCACCAATGATGTAGTAATCAAGGTTTCCTTGAACGGCTGAATAAAAGTAGTAATGATCGCTTTCTTTTCCCATATCTAAGTGGCTTTGGTAAGTATTATCAAAGAAAATACCGTATGGGTGGCCATTCTTTAGCCCGAGCATGACTGGGATAGACTTATAAATGTTTGGCAGGATTTCCAACTGAGGTGCAGGATTGTCCACGTTCCAGTTGTCGTAGGCGAAGCCACGCTTGTTAAGATAGCCGGTCTTGTCGCCTAATCCATAAATATATTCATCAGGAGACAATGATTTAATAATCTCATAGTAACCCTTGTCGGACTTGGTAGGTGCTTGAGTCACTGAATGGCCTTCTGCTTCAACTAGACGTTTGTGTACTTTATCCACGCCTTTGAGATGTTCACGGGGACCACGATAATCAGTGATTAAAGCGTTACCATTTTTGTCGAAAACGTCGATGTGCTGATCTGCATCTAAGTTGACGCTTAGTGCAGCAGTTTGAATCGTGTAATGATCGCCAGCGTCTTTAACTTGGAAATCAGTTGTGACAGTCTTATCGCCTTCAATTGCGTAGGACTGACCTGATTCGCCACGGTCAACGAAGACTCGAATGATTGCTGGCGAG
Source organism: Lactiplantibacillus plantarum EGD-AQ4 (assembly GCF_000463075.2). GTDB lineage: Bacteria > Bacillota > Bacilli > Lactobacillales > Lactobacillaceae > Lactiplantibacillus > Lactiplantibacillus plantarum_A. Next base: position 117,278 of record NZ_AVAQ01000049.1, on the reverse strand, counting down.
ATTACAGTGAATTGTACTGGTGTGGGAAAGGCAAATGTAATTGTCTGTTTGTTTTGCTGATAACTTGGTAAAACACTCATAATTTCGAGATACTCCTTTTTAGATTAACTTATTTTGTTGTTTTTTCAGATAAATCTTCTTGTGGCTTGTCCTGTTTAATAATGCTAATCGCTAATACGGCAATAAACATGGCGATCCCGGCAATTAGCATCATGCCAGGCATCGAATTGCCAACTAGTTTGAATACGAGGAAACTGGCAACTGAGGCTAAGATTTGTGGTAGACAAATGGTACCGTTAAAAATACCAATATATGAACCTTCATTAGCACCGTCTAGTGATGAGGTGAAGATATTGAATGGTTCAACGTGTACGGTGAAGAAGCCAATCCCAATCAAGCAAAATGGCACGATTAATAGGTACTGATTGTGAATAAAGGATACCCAGATTAATCCAACGGCAAAGCTGGCTAAACCAAAGCGATACCAGAATTTCCGCTTATAAGGATTAGTACGTGAAAGAACTAAGAAGCCATACAGAACAGCAGCCATTGATTGGATGAAGGTCAAAATGCCATACCAGTTACCGGCAGCCTGGTAACCAGCTGAGGTAGCGTTGGTCGTATGCCAAACATTTTCGGCGATGGCACCAGTCGTGTAAGTCCACATGTACTGAATCCCAATCCAAGCAAAGAGTTGAACGAGTGCGACTTCCCAAAAGGCTTTAGGCGCATCTTTAATTAATTGCCAAATTGGCTTAGTGTGTTTGTGTTGTTCTGGGTCGATATGGTGATAAAGAGCGTATGTGTCGGGATCGTATTCTTTGACTGTATGAATTGTATAGGCTGAAATTCCTAGCAAGATGATGGCGCCAATATAGAATGCCAATCTTACTGAAAGCGGTACGACACCTTTTTGAGCTGTGTTAGCGACGCCAAAGTAAGTTAAGACAAATGGCAGAATTGTGGCGAGGACACCGCCCAAGTTGCTAAAGGCTTGTTGCCAAGACCAAGCTTTGTCTTTTTGATTCTCGTTGACCATATCGCCAATGATCATTCTAAATGGTTGCATACAAACGTTACTTGATAGATCCATGAAAAGAATGGCAATTGCCCCAAAGAGTAACGCAGCGGTAGAAGCATAACCAAAGCCGAAAGAACCGGCGTTGGGCAATAGCACCATGACAAGTGCTGCTAATGGCGCGCTAAATAGTAGGTAAGGCATTCGACGACCAAAGCGTGTCCAGGTACGATCAGAGTATTTACCAACTAAGGGTTGCACGAAAAGTCCTGCTAATGGTGGTAGGATAAAATACAACCCTAATTTAGTTGGATCGGCACCAATGGTTTGGAAAATCCGACTCATTTGTGATGATTGCAATGAGAAAGCCATGTTAACACCACAGAAGCCAAAAGTAATAGCAAAGATTGTCTTTAACGGTAAATTGGGTAACGAATTAGTAATGCTAGAAGTCTGATGCTTGTGCGTTGCATCAACAACTGGCTTATTCGTATGTACTGCAGGTTGGTTCATAAACGCCATCTCCTAAAATATTAGTATCATTCAACACGGATATACTAGCACTTAACGTAAACGTTTACAATAGCTTTACACAGCAAAAGTAAACGTTTACGTATTTGACGGTGATTTTACAGATTGTTAGCGCTATAATTGACTTACATTAGAAGGGAGCTGGAGTGATGAAGCCGACAATTAAAGATATTGCAGCTAAAACTGGCTTTTCAATTGCGACGGTATCACGTGTGTTGGCAGAAAAGCGGGGATCATATAGTGATAAAACTCGTGATCGTGTGTTACAAGTCGCTAAGGAGCTTGGCTATCGTAAAAACACTTTGGCCATGGAACTTGTAAAGAAGAAGACAGATGTGATTGCTGTCATTGTTAATGTGACGCCTACTAATTTTTCAAATGGTATTATTGATGGGATCCAAGAACGTGCCACTGCTTTAAGACAGCAGGTTATTATTCTGTATGCCGGTAATCGTAATCATGTGCTTCAGCATCAAGCGATTATTACAGCTCTGGAGCGGTCGGTATCTGGAATTTTATTGATGGCCATTGAGCCTGACGAAGCCGATTTACGGTTGTTAACCGAAGCTAAAACACCATTTTGTTTTGTCTCAGTTAACTTAGCAGATGAACAGATTAAGTCTGTCAGTTCTGATAACTATCAAGCTGCCTATCAGGCGACAGAATATTTAATTGCACAGGGGCACCGCCGGATTGGATTGGCCGGAATTGATCAATACCATACGGGAAGTCAACGTCGTAGCGGCTATCAGGCTGCCTTGAAGGATAATCATATTCAGGGTAAAGCAGCCTGGATTCAGATGGGCGATTATAGCTATCAAGCTGGTCAAGCCGCGTTTAAACCCTATCGGCAGATGGCAGTGACCGGTGTGGTTGCGGCAAGTGATATGACGGCTGCGGGATTACAAAAGGCAGCGCAAATTAATGGATTAGAATTACCAACGGCGCTTTCAGTGGTAAGTATTGACGGAACGCTAATTTGCGATATTGCAACGCCCGCTTTAACCAGTATTACTCAGAACTTTACTCGTATTGGCATTGAAAGCGTTAATTGTTTAGTAGGTGAGAATGCCACGCAATTAGTACCAGTGACATTGACTGAGCGTGATAGCGTGATGAAACACGTGGAATGAGAGATTGGACAACGGAATCCTTTAATTCCCCCAAAAATAACGTTAGTATATTGTCGGTACTAAGCCCAGAATTAGGCTAAAAAAAGACAAAGCGGTTCTCAAATTAGTGAAACCGCGTTCTGCCGGATGATATACTACAACAAATGAAGCTGAAAGTGGGGGAGATTATGCAAGTTGAAAAATTAACGCTTAAGGACGTGGCAACAACGACGCGTCAGTATTTAGAGACGATTTTTGCTTTAGGTGATGGGCATGTTGGTGTTCGGGACTCATTGCCATTTACGGGAAATCAGCAGGGCACTTTGCCGGTCATGTTGGTGAATGGTTTTTATGCCAGCAATCCGATTACCTATGGTGAAAATGCTTATGGTTATGCGAAGAATCATCAAACAATCGTTTCACTGACCAGTCCACGTTATCTGGACTTTGCAACGACACAGACAGATTCTGCAGTTCCAGATGACTGGCAAGTCACGGTCGATGATACGGTGTTGGATTTTAGCTCGGGCAAGTTGACTGAAAAGTTCCGGATTACAACCAGCGACCAGCATCATTTCGAATTAGCCGTGGAATCATTGATACTTCTGGATGATTCACATCAACTGATGCTTAATTATTATTTAACGTCGCTAGATTATGCGGGTGAATTGCGATTCAAACGGCCAATTATTCACGAGGCCAACGCCGCCAGTGCAGCTGACGACGATCCGCGTGTCGCCCAGCGGCAAGCTGGCTTGAAGATTGAATTTAAGACGATTGCAGATGAGCATGAGCTGCAGTGGCAAACAACAGTTGCTTCTACACAGCAACAGCTAACACAAAGCGACCGTTTGACTGCTGTACCCGCAAACTTTAGTGTTCATAAGGATCAGACCGGCTTTCATGGCGCTGGCGAAATTGAACCACACGAAACGCTACAATGGGCGGTTGTTCGCCAAGTCAGTGAAATCAACCAGCCCTTAGCGACGACTTCGGTTGAGAATGCTGAGGCGATTAACCGACGGATCTTAACGGATTTTTGGCAACAATCACAAGTCCAAATCAGTGATCACAAGTTACAGACAGGGATTCAGTACAATTTATTCCAGCTCTTCCAGTCAGCTGGGCGCGATGGTCTCACCAATATTGCGGCTAAGGGCATCACCGGTCCGGGTTATGAAGGCCATTATTTCTGGGATACTGAAATGTATATGTTGCCATTCTTCATCTACACGCAACCGCAAATGGCGAAGCAATTATTGCACTATCGCTACAGCATTCTGCCACAAGCGCGTCAGCGTGCTCGTGATTTAGGTGTGACTAAAGGCGCCTTATATGCTTGGCGGACGATTAATGGTGAAGAAGCCAGTGCCTACTTCCCAGCTGGGACCGCACAATATCATATCAATGCCGATATTGCGCATACGATCAAGTTGTACTTTGAAGTCACTGATGACCAGGACTTCTTGCGTGAACAGGGTGCGGCGGTCGTGCTTGAAACTGCCCGTTTCTGGCTACAATTTGGCGGCTGGGAACAACGGGACGGTAAGCAACAATTCTGCTTGTATAAGGTCACTGGACCAGATGAATACACGGCGTTAGTCGATAATAATTATTATACGAACCGGATGGCCAAGGAGAATATGGCCTTTGCAGCCTGGTTGATTGAGCAAGGCTATATCGACGGTGACGCCGACGAACAGGCGCAACTTGCGCGTGCCAGTGAAGCGATGTACCTACCATATGACGCGACGAATCAAGTCACGGCACAAGACGATAATTCGCCCAAAATGCCATTGTGGCCGTTTGCGACGACTGCGGCAACTCAGTATCCACTGTTGTTGCATTACCATCCACTGATGATTTATCGGCACCGTGTCAACAAGCAAGCGGATACGCTGCTGGCTGAAATGCTATTTCCAGAAGACCAATCACAAGAACAGTTGGCACGCGATTACGATTATTATGAACCAATCACGACCCATGATTCTTCGTTATCACGTTCCATTTTCAGCATTTTAGCTAGCCGGCTGGATCGCCGTGACAAGGCCTACAGTTACTACATGGATACCTCGTTAATGGATTTGGTCGACTTGCAAGGTAACGCCAAGGATGGCCTGCACGAAGCGAATCTTGGCGGCAGCTGGCTAGGGCTGACGTATGGCTTTGCGGGGATGTATGTCGCTGCGGGCCAGCTCCACATTACGAATCATTTGCCGCAAGAAATCAACCAATTGAGTTATCGGTTGCGGTTCCGTGGACGGGTGCTAGAAGTTCAGCTCACGCAAGACAGCACACAGGTTCAGGTCGTTAGTGGGACGCCACTGATGATGGTGGTTGATGGGCGTGAAGTTGAAGTCACGTCTGGTACGATAGCGAATGGCCAGTAGCCATAGCGCTTTCCAACAAAATAAAATTAATTTCCGCATAATTGTTGACACCGCTTACAAAAGTTGTTAATATAATCAACATAAATAAAAGCGTGTTACTGATTCGATCAGGCATAAACCTACTCATAACGTACTTGCAGTCTCTTTGGTGAGATGCGATACTTTTTAAGTAGGTTTTTTGTTTGAAATCCAGGAGGCCGTGAGTAGTGAAATTTCTAAAGAACTTCAATAATAACGCTGCTTTAGTGGTAGATGATCAGGATGTTGAATGGATTGTGGTTGGTAATGGCGTTGGTTTTGGTAAGCATAAGGGTGATCAAATCGATGAGCAGAAGATTCAACGACGTTTTGTTGCGACACTGAAGCAAAATGTCGATATCGACAGCTTTCAAGATTTGAAACCGCAGTCATTTGTGATTACGACGCAGGTGGTTCACTTGGTGGAGCCGCTACTCAAAGTTAGTTTTAGTGATTATCAGTATTTCGTCCTTGCAGATCACATCGATTTTGCATTGAAACGGGCGAATGATGGGATCGACGTTGATAATGGCACTGTTCGTTGGGAAGTCAAAAAGTTATTTCCGAAAGAATTTCAGGCGGCGTCTAAAGCAGTAGATCTAATTAATTCAACTGCTGATGTGACGCTCCCGAAAAGTGAAGTCGTCTTCATGACGTATCACTTCATCAATGCCGGTTCAGATGGTTCTAAATTACAGGAAACCATCAAGATCACTAAGCTCATTAGTGGCATTATTGATATTGTGCAATACCAATTCCAGATGAACTTAGACCCAGAATCCTTTAACTATAACCGCTTCGTCGCGCACCTGCGAGCCTTGATGGTCCAGCGGGTCAGTCGAACGAGCGGGACGGGTAGCGAACTGGATCAATCGTTGTTACAGTTGATGATCGCCAAATATCCGCAAGCATATGCAACGGTTGAGCGAATCGATACGTTTTTACAGAGTAAGGCCGGTTGGCGGCTCGAGCCAGATGATAAGGTGTATTTGACCTTACACATTTGGCGCGTGACCCATCGACAAAAAAGTGAATAACTAAGATAATCACGGTGTGTTACTGATCATGCAGGCATTAACCCAAATATCTTTTCTTGAGAGCAATCGTTACTAGGGCCCTAGTGACGTGGTTTGAAGAAAGGACATTTGGGTTTTTGTTTACTCAAATGGAAATTTTGAATGGAGGAACAAACATGGCATATGAAGATTTAAGTAAAAAAATTATCGCCGGTGTTGGCGGTAAAGACAACGTTAAGAGTGTTGTCCATTGTACGACCCGGTTACGTTTTAAACTCAAAGATGAAAGCGTTGCCCATACTGATGAATTAAAGGATACGGACGGCGTAATCACGGTCGTTCAATCTGGTGGGCAATATCAAGTTGTTATTGGGAATGAAGTTGCGGACGTTTACGATACGCTGATTAAAGTCGGTGGCTTCGCTGACGGCGGCAGTGTTCCAGATGACTATGGCGAAGACGAGAAAATGAGTATCTTCGATCGATTCATTGATTTGATTTCGGGTATTTTTAGTCCTATCTTAGGTGTGCTTTGTGCGGCTGGGATGATTAAAGGTTTTGACGCAATGTTCCTAGCGTTCGGATGGCTCTCAGAGAACTCCGGGACGTATAAAATCTTATACGCAATTGGTGATGGGTTCTTTTACTTCTTACCAATCGTGCTCGGAATGACGGCCGCTAAGAAATTCCATCTAGATACTTATATTGGTGTTGCGATTGGGATGGCACTATGTTATCCAGATATTGTTGCATTAAACAGTAGCAAAACAGTTTTAACGACATTATTCAGTGGAACATTCTTTGAATCACAAATTCATGCGACGTTCTTGGGGATTCCTGTAGTGATGATGACTTATACCTCATCAGTTATCCCAATTATCTTAGCTGTATGGTTTGCTTCTAAGATTCAAAAATTGGCTAAAAAGGTTGTACCAACGGTTGTAAAAACGTTCTTAGTTCCTTTTATTACCTTGCTGATTGCTGTTCCAGTAACTTTCCTAATTATTGGCCCAATCGCAACTTGGATTAGTGATGGATTATCTACGGCTTGTGTTGCAATTTATGATATTAGCCCAGTGCTTGCAGGAGTAGTCATGGGTGCATTTTGGCAAGTATTCGTTATCTTTGGTGTTCATTGGGGATTTGTTGCCGTTGCCATGGCCAACTTGGCTTCTAGCGGTTATGATCCAATCGTTGTCTTATCCTTGGCAGCTTCATTCGCACAGACTGGTGTTGTACTTGGAATTCTGTTGCAAACGAAGAATGAAAAGACGAAAGGGATTGCATTCCCAGCATTTATTTCTGGAATCTTTGGTGTGACAGAGCCTGCTATCTATGGTTTGACTTTACCTCGGAAGCGCCCGTTTATTTTAAGTTGTATCGCCTCTGCAATTGGTGGCGGAATTATCGGTTTCGCTGGTACTCGTCTATGGATGATGGGTGGTATGGGTATCTTCTCAATTCCTGCCGCTATTAATGCAAAAACCGGTATCAACGGCGCTGTTTATGGCCTGATCATCGCCATGGCAATCGCAATGGTACTTGGTTTTGCACTTCAAATGTTGTTCGGTTACAAGAGTGTTGATGGTAATGATAAGCAAGTTAAAGTCGATGCAACTGCTACGACTGCAGAACCAGTCATGGCTGGTGGCGCAAGCGTTGAAACGACGCCAACTGGTGCTGCAACTAAAGTTGAACCAGATGTTACTTATAACGCTGCCACTAATTTGAGTAGTCCTGAAACGGGCGAAATCGTCCCACTGAGCGAAGTCAAAGATGAAGTATTCTCGTCTGGTGCAATGGGTAAAGGGGTCGCTATCGAACCAACTGATGGCACGCTTTATGCGCCTGCTGATGGTGAAATTGCCTTAGTCTTCCCAACTGGTCATGCCGTTGGGCTCAATACGAGTGATGGTGCTGAAATCCTGATGCACATCGGGATGGATACGGTTGAACTAGAAGGTAAGGGCTTTGAGACACTGGTACAAAAGGGTGAAACGGTCAAAGCCGGTCAACCACTCGTGAAGTTTGATATTGATGCCATTAAGGCTGCTGGGTACCCAGTGACGACGCCAATTGTTGTGACGAACTCCAAGAATTATCACGACGTTAAGCTGGCCTTCCCAAATGCCAAAGACGTCAATGCGACTGAACCACTGTTACAATTAAACTAAACTAATTTAAAAGGAGTTTTCAATTATGTATTCAAAGACAATGCCGACTGGTTTTCCAAAGAACTTTTTATGGGGTGGCGCAACGGCTGCCAACCAAGTTGAAGGGGCTTGGAACGTTGATGGTAAGGGATTAACGACCGCTGAAGTTGTTCAAAAAGCAACTGACCGTAAAGTCATGTCCATGAACGAAGTGACCAAGGAAAGTATCCAAGAAGCCATCGATGATCAATCTGATAAGCGCTATCCAAAGCGCCGTGGTGTTGATTTTTATCATCACTATAAGGAAGATATCAAGCTATTCGCTGAAATGGGCTTTAAAGTTTACCGGTTATCGATTGCCTGGGCCCGCATCTTTCCAAAGGGTGATGAGACGACCCCCAATGAAGCTGGATTGAAGTTCTACGATGATGTCTTTGCAGAATGCCATAAGTACGGCATTGAACCCTTAGTCACGATTTCACACTACGAAATGCCACTGAACTTAACGCTAACCAACAATGGTTGGGCTAGTCGGAAGACGATTGCGGACTTTACACGCTATACTGAAGTGCTATTCAAACGCTACAAGGGTGTCGTGAAGTACTGGTTGACCTTCAATGAAATTAACGCCTCAACTTGGGGCTTTACTGGTACCGGTGCGGTTGACAGTGATTTAGACTTGCATGACCAAATGCAATTACGTTACCAAGCGCTACACCATGAATTTGTGGCCAGTGCGATTGCTGTCAAGCAGTGTCATGAGATCGACCCTGAAGCACAGATTGGCTCAATGCTTGCTCGGATGCAGACGTATGCCAACACACCAAATCCGGTCGATGTGCGTGCGGCGCAACTTCAGGACCAGTTGAACTTGTTCTTCACCGATGTTCAAGTACGTGGTGAATATCCAGAATACATGAATCGTTACTTTGTCGAAAATGGCATTGAACTAGAGATGGAACCTGGCGATGAACAATTATTAGCTGAAGGCAAGGTCGACTTCTTTAGCTTTAGCTATTACATGACGACAATCACTTCAGCCACTGACGACGTCGAACAAGCTAGTGGGAACTTATCTATGGGTGGTAAGAACCCATACTTGAAGTCCAGTGCCTGGGGTTGGCAAATCGACCCAGTCGGCCTACGCATCACACTCAATGAATTCTGGGATCGTTACCGGGTACCACTATTTGTTGTTGAAAATGGCTTAGGTGCCGAAGATAAAATCAGTGACGACGGCAAGATCCATGACGACTACCGCATTGACTACTTACGTCAACACATCGAACAGATGAAGGAAGCAGTCAAAGATGGTGTTGATCTGATGGGTTACACGACTTGGGGCTGTATCGATGTCATCAGTGCCGGGACTTCCGAAATGTCCAAGCGGTATGGCTTCATCTATGTTGACCAGGATGATGAAGGTAACGGTAGCCTTAAGCGGATGAAGAAGGATTCGTTTGATTGGTATAAGAAGGTTATTGCCTCGAATGGGGAAGATTTAGGTTAGACAATAATCCGCATAGCTAATGCATGATAAAATTTTGAGTAGAGACAAATTTATATAAGATATTCTATGAACGGTGGATTCCCAGAAAATGACGGGTATTCACCGTTCAGTTTTGTCATAATATAAAATTGCAGCAAATGTAAGTAGGATAATTCACCAATGTAGAGTAAGGTTGCTGGTTCGGGGTTAGCTGAGATATTGATTAAATTCGGTAAAACAAGCATCTCAGGTATTATGTTAGTAACACGAGAGTATCGACAGTAGGTATTACCTGAAATTGTGTGGACTGCTTTGTATCCGATATCCATGGTTCTACTCAATATTTGGATCTTAAAGCCATGAACTTTGATATAAAGTATATTGGGAAATGGTTGATACTGTAAGGTGCGTAAATGCATGAGAGACATTGCAGTGGAATACATCAGCTGGCAACCAGTCGATCGTGCGGCTGTTTATTAGGATGTTGACATGATAAGCCAAAAGTTAGACCTTCGAGGAAGAAACTCGCTGCTGTTTGAAGACGATTAAAGGTGTAGATGCATAAATAAATGTTGTGATACTTTTAAAACTACTGCTGAGGGTGTTACTTTGTACGAGCTCTGCGAAAGTATGATTGATGTAGACATTGGAATTCAGTTATGTTCGAGTTGATTGTCTGTAAGTATATTTGTTATTACTGCGGGAAAGTCGGTGTTATTTCTTGTTTTTATCACATTGATGAAAAAGGGCCTGAAATTTCTTCGCCTCAGCGATAAAAATTTCAGACCCCTCTTCTACGAATGAGTTGGATCAGTTATATAATTTGTTAATACATACTGGCCTTGGTAGCATATTATTACTCAAAGTTTCAATACTATTTGTATCCCAAATAGTTAAGCCTGTTGGAATGACTCATCTTTTTCGCTACTTTTATTTGTAACTGTTGTACTCAGGATCTCGTCGCCAAAGCTGACTTGAACGCCTAGACTATTTGTCTTAACGGCTGAAAAGTCATTTGTGTTCGTGATGATAATTGGAACAGTTGTGTCGTAACCGGCATCTTGAATTGATTGGATATCAAATTTTTCAAGGATATCTCCTGCTTTAACTAAGTCGTTAATCTGAACGTTAGTATCAAAGTGTTCGCCTTTTAAGTTAACGGTATCTAATCCAATATGAATAAGTAATTCAATGCCTGTGTTAGACTTTAAACCAATTGCATGTTTGGTTGGAAAAACAGAAACGACTTGTCCATCAAAGGGAGCACGAACCTCACCTTTATCTGGTAGAATAGCCAGTCCTTTACCCATCATACCAGTTGAAAAGACATCATCTTTCACTGCTGATAATGGAATTGTATGTCCCACTAATGGAGATCCCACCTTGCCGTTATTGAGTGTAACTGGCAATTTCTTTTGTGCTACCGGCTTTGGTTTCACTACTTCAGCAAACAGCATACTAAGAACAAAGGCAACTCCAAAAGCAACAACTAGAGAAAGCAGAAAGCCGATAAATGAACTATCTACGCCGTTTTTGCCCATGAACATTGGAATACCAAAGATTCCGCCAGGCGCAAATCCACCATACATTTTCGAGCTCGAGAAGCCAGCAATCGCGCCACCAAATGCTGAGCCAATTGAGGCCATTATGAATGATCTTTTGTGTGGAATGGTAACACCATAAATGATTGGTTCACTGATTCCAAGAATACCCGATAAAGTTGCAGATGCGGCTAATTCTTTGAATTTATGGTCTTTAGCTTTAATCGTCATTGCAAGTGCTGCCCCGACCTGTCCAAAGACTGTACAAAAGAGCATAGCATCGATTGGATCATAGCCTTTTGTAGCAATATTGTTAAGAAAGATTGGGATGAATGCCCAGTGAAGCCCTAACAGATTTAAGCTTAAACCGTAAACGTGTAACGTAATGAACAAGACTATTCACATTTTTTTGCCACCAACGAGCTCAACAGTAGTAGTTGCAAGTTCCTTATCACTCATAATTAAACTTCCGATGATTCAACTTTAATTAAGACGTCCTCTAAACAATTTGAAAGCCCGATTGTTGTTTGGTCGACCCAGTCGCCTACCAATTGCGTTCTATGTTGTAAGTCAAAGATAGTGACCTGAGCATTTTGCTTGTTGAACCCTAAAGGAGAAACGTCAAGTTCAATATTGATTGGTAAATAAATCGTATAGCATGTTTTTTGAGTGTTTGATGCTAATCGAATGGCCGAGTTATCATTTAATACAATATTGGATGGTTCATAGCCGTCTTTGAAGTTACTAAGCATATATTGTTTTAAAAATGCCAAATCTGACGCTCCACGGAAGCGCAACGCATCATGCCAGTCGAAAGGTACATCAAAGCCTTCTCCTTTTACAATCCCAAAGCTAGCTCCTGCATGGTGCCAGCTCCAAATACCATGGGCACCGTATGTTATTCCAGCATTAGCACCAGATAGGACAGAACTCCAAGCTGCAATACGAACGTCGTGTGAAGTGAAGCGGTTCGTACTATGGCGACTGTCACTGATTTGATCGTAGCACGGCTCAGTATTAACGATAGGTCCGTCAAAAATTTTTCGCTCAGATACTGGAATTAGATATGAAGCAGATTGACCATCTATACTGTGTCCAGATTGATAACTGAAAAAATCCATTTGTGTTAAGAACTCTTCAGGGACCCCAGTAAAGCGACCTTTGATATGGAAGGAATAGAGTGCATCGGGATCAATAGATTTAGCAACGTGAAAAACTTCACGGTAATATTGAATTGTTTGGTCAGTAGGGAAATCAGTATCACCACTCACAAAATAAATGGGATTAAATTTTTTAAAGCGCTTGGTAACATAAGTCACGTAGTTCTTTAACTCTTGAAAAGGAAAGAGATTATTATGAGCCAATTTTGCGGCCCAAGTTCCCGGTACATAGTTTGACCAAAGTAGCACTAATGCAGGAGTCATGTCTTTAGACTTCATAACTTCCAACATTCTTTCTACTCGATCGAAGTAGGCTACATTAATCTTGGAATAGTCAAATGTGTAACCGTTTTCCTTCTTCTCGATTGCAAATGGATAGATATTAAGATCATGGCCACTTGCATCCCACTGTTTAAGTAGATTGATCTGAATAACATTGAAGCCTTGCTGATGGCGATAGTTTAAATAATACTGCCAGTCTTCTTCGGATATATTAGTGAAGGCACTCCAACAAGTATCCGCCAAATAAAAAAATGGTTTGTTGTCTTTAATAAACTGATGATTGCGAGTAAATAACATTGACATGGTTCACACCTTTCTGAATGCGCTTTCTTTTCAACAAACATAATTTAACATGTCGTTAATTTTTGTTCAATGTTAATTTACTAAACTAAGGCTAAAACAAAAAACTAAATTGACTTGCGTTCAATTACTGATGTTGAAATAAGAGACTTCTGGTGTGCCCAGTGGCTAGAGAATACTTGTCCTTGAAGTTGCTGGATAGCTTGATTAGTAATTTGCTGAACTGGAACGTGAACGGTTGAGAGATCTGGCGTTAATAGTGTACCTTCGTAGATATCATCAAATCCCATAATTCCAAGATCTTTGGGCACTTGAATACCCATATTGAGGCAAATCTTGATCATCCTAGTAGCAATATAATCATCTTCACAAAAAATTGCGTCAGGAGCATCATGATCAATGATTTGATGGATATCTAGTCCTTTAGGGCTTAATTCGGTAGGGGAAACAGTATAAAAGTTATTGTTATTAATTTTTATATTGTGAAGAGATAGCGCATCTTTAAAGCCACGACGACGCATCTTAAAATTTGAAATTAGCTTATTAGATGCTACATAACCAATTTTTCGATAGCCTTTATTTACCATAAACAGTCCGGCTTCATAAGCGCCTTGATAATTGTCCATTGTGACAAAGTCGGCGTTAATATCATGAAAGTAAGTATCTATAAATACGATGTTGCTAAGCCTTTTCATAATCAGTTGAATTTGCTCTTTTGTTAGATCAGTCGCTAAGACAATTGTTCCAGAAGCACCAGTATTGGAAGGTAACTCGGTCAGCTCATGCGGTAAGTTGTTTACGTCAATTGTATTGATTTGTAAGGAACCGCCAGTACTGCTAATGCGCTCTGATAACGATGAAATCAAGCTATCAAAGAAGGGTAGAGAACGATAATTATTACCTACCAATCCCGATGATTTCACTACTAACAAATTAACTGTTGCTAGTTCATGTACATGGCTTTTTTTGCTCTTACGTAGTGGTTTATAGTCATATTCATCTATTACTTTAAAGATTCTTGTGCGTGTTTCTTCACTGATGCCCTCTTTTCCATTAAGTGCCAATGATACGGCTGATCGAGAGACGTTTGCGATACGTGCGATATCATCCATTTTTATTTTCATCTAAATCGCTCCATTCTTAATCCAAACAACTAGCGCTAAACTAAACTTATAAATTAAATGTCTGAGTCTGTTGATGGCGTTTACATAGAATAATATCATAGTTTTAGTAAAACGGTTACATTATTATGAGAAATTATTGAAAATGACAGATAAAATTGCATTTGGTTTTACGTCAACGTGTCGGAACATTTTTCAGCGGATGCAGCAATTGAATTTGCCAAATGATAATATATGGTAAAGCTCGTGAACGAAAGACCTACCGATTAATTAGTTGATATTATGAACGTCATTTGTTTATACTGGTTGTAAGGGCTATCATTCTCGTTAGCTAGAAAGGGTGTTAATGACATGTCAGAATTTCCAGAAGGATTCCTGTGGGGCGGTGCGACAGCCGCTAACCAATTAGAAGGTGGCTACCAAGAAGGCGGCCGCGGATTATCGATCGCCGACGCCTTACCAGGTGGTAAAGAGCGGTTCAAGATCGTTAGTCAGCCGGACTTTGATTGGACCATTGATAAAGATAAATACACCTATCCAAACCATGAAGGTATTGATTTTTATCATCATTATAAAGAAGACATTGCGCTATTTGCCGAAATGGGCTTCAAGTGTTACCGTTTCTCAATTGCGTGGTCACGGATTTTTCCAAATGGTGATGAGACTCAACCAAATGAGGCGGGACTGACGTTTTATGACCACGTGATTGACGAATGCTTGGCTCATAATATTGAACCAGTCATCACGATTTCACATTATGAATTGCCGTTGAACTTGGCCAAACGCTATGGTGGTTGGAAGAATCGCTATCTGATTGATTTCTATGAAACATTCGCACGGACAATCTTGACGCGGTATGCGGATAAGGTCAAGTACTGGATGACGTTTAACGAAATCAACAGTGCAGCGCATTTTCCAGTTATGGGCCAAGGCTTAGTGCCATCAACGGGTGCAAACGACAAGAAGAACGTCTTCCAAGCTTGGCACAATCAATTTGTTGCTAGTGCGAAAGCCGTTAAAATCGCGCACGAATTGCGGGATGACATTCAAGTTGGTTGCATGATTCTATATGCGACGAGTTATGCGTATGATTCCAATCCTGTTAACCAATTGGCGAACTTGCAGCACAACCAAGATTTCAATTTCTTCTGTGCCGACGTACAGGTTCGTGGTGCTTATCCAGCCTACACGAAGCGGTTGTTAGCTGAATACGATTTAACCTTTGATGACTTGGAAACGACTGACGGTGATTTAGCGCTGTTACAACAATATCCAGTAGATTATATCGGCTTTAGTTATTACATGTCGAGTGCGGTTGAAACCACGGGTAGTGTGACGGACACCGTCGCTGGTAACTTAATGGGTGGCGTTAAGAATCCATTCTTAAAGGCGAGCGACTGGGGCTGGCAGATTGATCCAACCGGCCTGCGGATTGCCCTCAATGAGTTATATGACCGTTATCAAAAGCCGCTGTTCGTCGTTGAAAATGGTCTCGGTGCAGTCGATAAGCCAGATAAGAATTTCCACGTGGAAGATGACTATCGAATCGATTACCTCAAACAACACATCGAAGCGATGGCTGGTGCGATCGATGATGGCGTCAACTTGATGGGTTACACACCATGGGGCTGCATTGACTTGGTCAGTGCTTCCACTGGTGAGATGAGTAAGCGCTATGGCTTCATCTATGTGGACTTAGATGACCAGGGTAACGGCACATTGGCCCGGTATCCTAAGAAGTCGTTCTACTGGTATCAAGATGTGATTAAGAATAATGGGTTGGTTAAGAAATCTGAAAAGTAGATTCGGGCTTGGCTAGCTTTGAGAATTAATATTGTTATATAGAGCGTCGCTGACTGTTGTGGTCGGGACGCTCTTTTTAGATTTGTTTTTGATTTAAATTCGAATCTCCAACAAAATATGAAATGAACACTGATATAGCGGCATATTTTAAATTCGATTTAAATTCGAAAGCTTATTCCGACCCAAAAAATCCGTTCAAAGATGCCAACATCTTCAAACGGACTTTTCATATTCTTACAACGGATATTTTACGAATTAATCCACAAACCTGAACTTACTCCAAGGCTTAATAAAATCAAGTAGCAGTAATTCTTCAGGTGCAATCCGTCCAATCCGATTCTTACGGGGTTCACGGTGCGGTTTTAACACAATCTGCAACTCACTTTTATAAATACCGAAATCATCATTTCCAACTAAGACATCCCCACGTTGGAACTCAATATCATTATCGTGCGGGGCGTTGGGTGTCTCCTTATAAGTCACCCGCGGCATTGTGGAGCGGATGACGTTCGGATTAATGTCACCCCGGCGGAAGTGCTGAGGCGTCAGGGCAATCGTTTTTTCAATCTCATTGACGTGAGATTCAAATTCAATGTGAAATTGGACCTGGTAGCGATTGATGGCTGCTAGTGCGGCTAGTTCTGCTTCACTGGCATAGGCGTTGCCGATAATCACATCATCGATGAGTCCTGAAGCAAAGAGATGCTTGGCTTGAACGGCAATCGGTAAGCGGCGATCAGCTTCCAATGTGGGAAGGCCGTCGTTAACGTTCCAAGGTCCCATCGTGCCGACTTGACTCGCCACAAATGCGGCGGAGTGAATGCCGAATTTTCGGAATCGTTCACTACATTTGACGAAAAAGTCGTACGGAAGGGCCGTGCCAACTTGCGGGTAGAAGTTATGGCAACCATAAATAAATGGCACGTTGGCTTGATAACTGAGAATGTTATTGAGGTAGTCGACGTCATTACTCATGTTGAGCTCAATAATTAAGCCGTATGGGTTATATGACAGCATGGCTTCAGTGGCGCCGTCAAAGCCTTCATCCAGCCGAATACCAGCAACGTGCAAATCAGCAAAGAACTTGAGATCCTTGTATGAAATACCTAATTGCTTGAAGATACGGGGTGAGACGTCCAGGATGGTTTGGTATCCGAGCTGGTTACCAACGTCAATGATTTTTTGATACTTAGCCTTGGTTTCAGCAACCGTGCCCGATACTTCTAACATACTCATGAAGATTCTTGTAAAACCATACTGGTGGCCTAATTTTAAATAAGCCGCATTCGCTTCAAAATCACTATGGTCGGGATAGATTGATAATCCTAATTGCCGCATTGTCATTAATTGTTATCCTCCTGAGCCCAACGATGCCAGTACAGGGCAGCGTGGGCATTATTAGTTGTTATCTCGTTGAATTGAACTGTTGGTACGAGCTGATGAATGGCGGTAGTTAACGCCTCTCGAACCAATTGGTTATGCTGCAAAACAGATCCTGAAAGGACGATGTTTTGCGGTCGTGGTGTGTCAAAACGCTGATATAAGGTGATTACTTGTTTCGCTAGTGCTTGGGCCGATGCGACTAACACTGCAATTGCTTCCGAGTTCCCCTGATCGGCTAAGCCAGCGATTAGTTGTGCTAACTGGGCATTCGTTTGCCGGTTTTGGGCGTAGAACCGTTGCACTGCTGCTGGCACACTGGAGACGTTCAGTTGTGCTAGTAGCGACTTAGTCAATTGACTAGTTTGTCCGGCATCCGTCCGAGTAAGGATTTGCTTAAGCGCCCGCTTACTAATATCATAGGCGCTTCCTTCATCACCCAGAACGTAGCCCCAGCCACCAACGCGGAGAAAATGGCCCGTTTGACGGCCGTAAACGACCGAGCCAGTCCCGGCAATCACTAATAGGCCATCAGCACCAGCCAGCCCATTTAGCAATGCGAGTTTGGCATCACTAATAACACGAGTCTTAATCTGATAACGCTGATGAATGAGTTGCTGAATTTCATCCGCATGGCCGGCAGTTTCAATACCCGCGATTCCAATTAGAATTAGGTCGACTTGGTCAGTGGGAATGGACGCAACTAGTTGATCTAAGACGCCGGTTAAGTTGGCAATCGCGCCAGTATAGTCTAAGACGACGTTTCCAGGACCACCCGTCACACTCTGGACTAGGTGCTCGGGATCAGTGGTCCAAGTTTGGCCGACGATGTGAGTACCACCACAGTCAACGCCGATTAAGTAGGTCATGATTGTGCCACCTCCTATAGGGCATCTCGAACAACACCGTGAGCTCGTTGTAAACGTTGTTCGGCTTCAGTAACGGAAATATTGGCCAAGTTCATGACAATGGCAGTCTTAACGTTCTGGTTAGCAGCAGTGAATAGTTCACTAGCTTCATCTGCAGAGACGCCGGTTGCAAGTTCAATCATATGCTTAGCGCGAATGACGAGCTTTTCGTTGGTTGGTTTGACGTCGACCATCAAGTTGTGGTAGACCTTGCCAATTTTGACCATCGAAATCGTAGACAGCATGTTCAGTACCATTTTCTCAGCTGTCCCAGCTTTCAAACGGGTTGAACCAGAGAGTACTTCGGGACCCGGGGTAACTTCAATTGCCACCTGGGCGTGTTGGCTGATTAGGGCCGACGCGTTGCAAGCTAAGCTGATCGTCGCCGCGCCAATTTCGTGCGCATAGTCGAGTGCACCGATGACGTACGGGGTGCGACCGCTAGCTGCGAGTCCCACGACCGCGTCATTGGCCGTTAATTTTAACGCTTTAAGATCTTGCCCGCCGAGCTTGAAATCGTCCTCGGCACCTTCGACAGCGACGGTCATGGCTTGAGCGCCACCGGCAATCAGGCCTTGAACCATTGAGGGGTCGGTACCAAACGTTGGAACGCATTCTGCAGCATCGAGGACACCTAAACGACCGCTAGTACCAGCACCCATGTAGATCAGGCGACCGCCAGCTTTAAAGCCCTTAACGATCAAGTCAATCGCAGCGGCAATTTGTGGCAATTGTGGGGTGATGCTTTGGCTGACCTTGGCGTCTTCTTGATTCATTAATCGTGCAATAGCAAGTACGGACATTTCGTCTAAGTGATTACTGGCCGGATTGCGACTTTCGGTAGTCAGTTGGTTAATATCTGCTTTCATATGGTAGTTTCCTCGTTTCTTAGAATATGTACCAAAAGGACTGCGGCACAAGCAGCAGTCCTCATGGAGTAATCAATGATAACGGTCTAATTCATGGTCATCATCCAGCCAGACTGATGGTTCGTTAGACCAAAATCGATCAGTTTCATTATGACTCATACTTAGGTTTGAAGTCATTAGTGCTCGTAAAGTGCTATTCGGCAGTAGCTGCTTGTGCTTGCGCCGCTTTTTCAGCGTCGGCTTTAGCAGCATCCCGTTCAGCCTTTAATTGTTTACGATCCCAAACCTTGAAGAATGGGTAGTAGATGAAAGTGGCGACAATAATATTAATAATACATAGGACGGCAGCGCGCCAATCCCAAGCAGTTGTCATCAATGCCCCAATTGGTCCAGGAAGTGTCCAAGAAACTAATGCGACTGTCCGACTAACTAAGTGGAGAACGGTGGCAGCCCAAGTAATAATCCCCATGCTCAATGGTGCCAGAACGAATGGAATGGCGAAGTATGGGTTCATCACAATCGGCACACCAAAGATAACGGGTTCGTTAATGTTGAAGATCCCAGGAATAATGGTAACCCTGCCAATTGTCTTGCCATAAGCCGACTTAGAGAAGAAGGCTAATAGGATACACAGAGACAGCGTTGCACCGGCACCACCAACGTAGACAAACCATTGGAAGAATTGTTCAGTCATGAAGTGTGGAACCGTTGCTGCGGTAGCGCCTTTAGAAATCGCAGCTAAGTTTTCGTTCAGGTTTGGATACCATAATGGCCAGAAGATTGGGGTGGCCAAAGCGGCACCGTGAATCCCGAATAGCCAGACAATATCGGTTAAGAGGATTGGAACGATAACTGAGATCAAATTGTCACGCCCGAAGTAGGCTAATGGACTGAAGACCCATTGTAAGAACGCGTTAACGTCAAAATTCAGCCCAACGTGAATGACCCAAGCACCAACGATTAAGAAAGTTGCTGGAATCAAAGCTGAGAATGAAGCGGCAACAGCCGGTGGGACCCCATCTGGTAACGTGATGACCAGATGATGATCACGACAGAGCCGAGTGACTTCGGCTGTTAGAATTCCGGCAAGCATCGCTGTAAATAAACCGGCAGCCCCGAAGTGTGTTAATGGCACCACGGTCGCAGCGGCCTTTAAGCCCAGTGCTTTGAAAGCAGCGGGCGTGGTCGTAATTGGTTTGACCGCTAACAATAGGAAGACCATTACTGAGACGACCCCGGTTGAAATATGGTCGAAGTGGTAATCTTCAGCTAACCGACCTGCAATGGCAAATGCCGCATAAATCGCCATAAAGCCCATTGAAAAATTAATTGGAATTGCTAAACCAGCGGCGTAGGGCTTAATAAAGTTTGTCCAAGCAGTAATGGGTAGTTGCGTGACGATCGTAAAGAACGAGCCGACGATGGTAACTGGAATAATAACTGCTATCCCGTCCCGAATAGCACGTAAATAACGGTTGGCTGCAATCTTGCTCATGACGTCAACCGTTTTATCTTTCCACGTACGTGAATTATCCATGATTCATTCATCTCCTTAAAAAGTTTGGTTAGTTCAAGTAGTTGTGAATTAATCCCCCCTAATTTCAAAAAAGTTAATGCATTAACTTGATTTCAACAGTGAGTATAGCATAATATAGCAGTATAGTTAACGCTTTCATAACGTTATTTATAATGAATGAGCCTAAATTTTGATTAAGTATAGACATTTAATGCATTAACTTTAATGCGGGATGGTGAAGGGTAATGAGTCGCAAAGAACCAATTTATCAAACAATCTTAAATGCGTTAATTTTGGAATTGAATTCAAATCATTTTCGCAAGAACGCGCCGTTTTATAGCGAGAGCGAGTTACGAAAGAAGTATCAAGTTAGTTCAACGACGGTCGTACGCGTCTTAAATACGTTGGCTGACCAGGGGTATATTTACCGAATTCAAGGAAAGGGGAGCTTCGTGTCCAAGTTTAATCGGGGCACCGCGGTGCGAATCACGGACACGCATCCCTACGATGTTGATGAAGAGCAAGTTGCCGTGCTCGTGGCCAATCAAGAGACCGTGCCACCCGCGCGGGCAAGATTCACTGAGCCGGTGGCAACTTGGTACTTAGAGCGATTGCGTGAAATGAAGCAGGCCCCGTTCGAATTCTCCCAATCATGGTATTTATCATCGCTGATTCCAGCAACGGCACTCAAAAAGCTAAGAGCAGTCCATTCAATCTATGCCTTGATCCGCAAATACGCCCAACTTGATCTCTCAAGACAGCCGTTTGAGCAAGAGTATGCGGCCACCTGTGTTCCTGATCAGCGTGTGGCGGATTACCTACACGTTGGCCTAGATACGATGATTATCAAAATTGAGCGGTGGGTCTTTCAAGGTGATCAGACGCTTGAATATACCATTAGTTACATGCTACCGAATTACTTTGGACTTAGATTGAACAGTGATTCAAAGTCAGTGGCAATGAATCAAATTCGTTGATTGGGCATTGATAGGAGGGGCACATGTCAATTCACAGTAATAATTTTTATTCAAATATCTTACGGCAACCTGCACAGGTCCAGGTGATTTTGCCGGAACCTTTAAATGCAGCTGGGCAAGTCCAATCAGCTTATATGAGTGGAGATCAGCGCTTGCCAACCATTTGGCTGTTACATGGATTGGGAGGCGATGCCACGTCCTGGATACGGCGGACGGCCATTGAATTGTTGGCAACGCAGTATCGGGTCGCAGTGGTGATGCCGGAGACTGGTCGCGGCTTTTACACGAATATGGTGCATGGGCCTCGGTATTGGGACTACTTAACACGTGAGTTACCCACTCGAATGCGTTACATTTTTCCGTTATCTGCGCGGCCGGCTGATAACTATTTGTTAGGTAATTCAATGGGTGGATACGGGGCGTTACGCTATGCGTTGACCTATCCGCAACAGTTTGCAGCGGTGGCGGCGTTGTCACCAGTAACAGATCTGAAAAAGTTTCACGTGGAACAAGCCGGTATTATGCCCGATTTTGAGCTGGCATTTTCACCGGAACAACTGCAGAATACGGCTGTTGACTTACAATATTTATTACAGCATTCAACCGATTGGGGTACGCTACGAGTCTTGATGACAACGGGTGATCAAGATATTTTGAACGCGATGGATGAAGCGTTTAGACCGCAGTTAGCCGCTGTTTTCAAAGATCGGTTTGAATGGCAATCGCAAGCCGGGCATCATGATTGGCAACTGTGGAACCAGCAATTGCCGTATGCAATACACTGGTTAATCAAGGGAGGCTGGGCAAGTGTTTAATATTAAGGATGAGCATGGTCATTATAATTTATGGGGACAGACGATTTTAGCACTAGTACCGCTATTGTTAGCGGTAATCGCTTATCCATTGTTACCTGGTAAAGTCTATGTGCCGACCGCAGTCACAAGTTTGGAACCGTGGGGAATCAAGAGCAATATTTTTATTTATCCCGTCTTTTGCCTAATTTTATGGTTTTTTATTTGGCTATTTGTATTTTTCAATCGACTCTATGAAAAGAACCTCAAAGTCACGCGTCAAAAATACCGTCCGATGGAGAATTATTATATCTGGAGTGGTTGGGTATTGGATATTTTGGCGGCGTTGATGGTATTGGTACAGATTATCGTGAGCGTGCGGGCGTAATATCAACAACAGGTGTGCGTGGGACAAATAGTCGCGACACACTAAAATAGGATGAGCAACCGATTTGGGATTGCTCATCCTATTCATTTAAAGCTATTCTACTAAGTTGTCTTCTAGGATAATCAGGTTCAAAGCGTATGTTCTGATTTCGAACACCATTCGGCATCATTTCAGAGCCAGTGCCACGATGCCGAATTCCACTAGACATCATTTCGAAATCACACTTGCTTTATCAACCATGATTTAGTTTGCAAATTTTCGATTACGAATCATCAGAACAATAACGATTACAAGGCTGAGTAAAGTGACGCCCGTGTCAATTTCAAAGACATGCAGTACACTGGCAGCAGTATCATCAATAATGAAGCTTGAGACTAATGGCCCAACAAAAAACGTTAGGGCAGTCGCGAAGCTATAATACCCAGTCACTTTGCCTTTTTCAGCCGGGAAGTACTGGCTGAGTAAGGTGAGTCCTAGTTGCCAGATCCCACCAGCAGCGAAGAAGCCGATTGCGATGGCGGTCAAACGCGCACCGTCAGCACTAGGAATCACGATCATCTGTAACAATGCTAAGAATGAGATTAGCGTATAAACAAAAATCAATTTGATGGGTTTGATGCGTGTGACCAAGGATGACGTAATAAAGACAGAAATCAATGAGGCCATCGCATACCAGGAAATCAATGACTTGGAACTATTGAGTCCGAGCTTTAGAACGCTACTACCGAAGTTAGGCGCATACTGTGAGAAAATATAAAATGTAAATGACAAGGTGAATCCCACAATGATTAAGAGACTGCCATCAATCAACATAGACGGCTGTGCCGCATTAGCATTAGTTGGGGTATTCAGCGTTTGGCTCTGAGGTTCGTTCTTAGCGTGTGCTTGGGTCAAAGTTTGTGGCGCAAAGCTTGCCAGGGCAATCAAGACAATGTCTAAGAGCATCACCACGACCATGATGACTAGTGTAAATTGCGCATTTGGTTGCGCTGCGACAATAAATGGTAACACGAATTGTGCAAGTGACATCGCTGCTTTGACGAGTGAATTCATGCTAGCGGCTTGCTCCTGAAAAGCATCAGTCAGCGCCGGGTAACTTGCAGTATCGCCAAAGGAATTAGTGGCACCCATGAATAGCGCAGCAATGCAGGCACTAATGAGATTGGTGCTGAAGAATAAGCCAGCTAAGAATAGGATTTGCGCCACCATGCCAATCAGCATCGTGCCTTTGCGCCCTAATCGATCTGAGAGATAGCCGGCAATCAGGATCGTTAAGAGACGACCGATCCCAATCATGGCGATTACAGTGGAAATTCCTTTAACATCGGTGTGCCATAAGGCTTGGAATTGACTGCCATATTGCGAGACGATAATGGTCGCCATTCCTAAAATAGCGTAATTTAAGTAAATTCCAGCAGCGAGCGGTAAGTACGTTTTATGCTTCATGGTTATATCCTGCTTTTCTTTCAATTCCATGGTTGTCACCCACCAATTCTATTTTTCACAAACTTGGCTAAATTAACGGTTTTAAACGGTTATATTAAGGCTGAATGACCGGATTATAAATAACGTTAAAACAGACAAGTAAACGGTTTACATCTTACAAAATATTAAATTGATACTAAATTCACAATCATTGATTCACTTCAAATTTTAACACGGCCACGGCAAGTGTCTAATAACAAAATCGCATTCAATCAATAGCCTGAGGTTATCGGTTAAATGCGATTTTTTCGCTTGTTGTTTAGATGTTATTAACGGATAAGGTTTTACTCTGATCTCGAACGAACTTAATGAATTCTTCCATTGCGGGCTGCGGCGTCCGATGTTTTAAAACTGCCATGTATAAGATTCGTTGCCAAGTTGGAAATGACAATGGAATGATTTTGACAGGCATATTTTGAAGAATCGACATATTCGGGACGATTGCAATCCCAAATCCACTAGCGACCAATCCGGCGATGGCTTGATCTTCTTCGACCGCGTATGCGCTAATTGGTTGGCCGCCACAGTCATTGAAGAGTTTCTTCATGATGGGATGTAAGCCGCTACGCTCTGAAAACGTAATTTGCGGATAAGCCAGTGTCTCCGCCAGGTTAATGCTGGAGCGGTTCGCCAACGGGTGAGTCGTGGGCGTGATACAGACCATCGTTTGTTCAGCGACTGGGAAGAAAGCAATATCGCTGAAATGATCTAGCTTAGAACAAAATGCTACGTCATACTTCCCATCCCGGAGTCCCCGCAAAATGTCCGGGGAGAGGCCAGTATCTGTATTGAACTGAAACTGCACGGCTGAGTGGGGACTCAATTGAAGAAATCGTTGGGCCATATCTGGTAGCCATTTGATACTGAGCGTTCTGAGTGCTGCGATTCGAATAGGGGATTTTTGCTGATTAAACCGTTTGACGTTAGTGACGCTCTTGTCTAAAAGTAATAATGCGGATTCGACATCGTTAGCGAAGACCTTACCGGCAGGCGTTAATGTGACACTTCGTCCGGATTTTTGAAAGAGACCGACATTGAGCTCGGCCTCCAATGAATGGATGGCTTTGGTTAGACTAGGTTGTGTAATATGTAACAGCTTGGCAGTTTGTGTATAGTTTTCTGTGCGAGAAAGCGCGACGAAATAACGTAGATGATCCAGATTCATGATTCTTCTGACCCCCTGAAACTTAAACTTGTTAGTGACTGACGGGTATTAGAAACTTTGTTCTAAGGCTAATATACCAGAATTAATAACTTTTAGCTATGGTTTATGGTGGATAAAAGCAATTGGACGTTTTTGCTGATAGCGATTACATTTAACTTGTAAAATAAATTATGTGAATCACAGAACATGCATGTTACGAATCCACTATCCTTGGAGGAAAAATATTATGACAAAAGCACATCCAATTACAATTAGTTCCTGGACGCTTGGTGATCAATGTACATTTGAAGATCGTTGTAAGGCTGCAAGTGCTGCTGGTTATGATGGCATCGGCTTACGCGCTGAAACTTATGTTGATGCTTTGAATGAAGGCTTAACGGATCAGGATATTTTGAACATTTTAAATAAATACCAGATTCGTTGTACCGAAGTTGAATACATTGTTCAGTGGTGTGAACCCCAACGGTCATATGAACAAAAGTATAAGGAACAAGCTTGCTTCCATATGTGTGAACTGTTCGGTGTAAAGCACATCAATACTGGTTTGATGGAAGATTATGATATTGATTATACCGCTAAGAAGTTACAAGAGTTGGCTGCGCGTGCGGGCGATTTGATTATTGCACTAGAACCAATGCCATACAGCGGCCTGCCAAATTTGGATAAGACTTGGAAAATCATGCAGAAAGCTAACTGCGACAATGTCTACATGTTATTAGATATGTGGCACTGGGTTCGCGCTAACCAACCATATGATTTATTAACCAAGGAACAGGCTAAACGAGTTATTTCAATTCAAATCGACGATGCCTACACCCGGCCATACGCAACTTCCATCTTACGTGATGAATCAATGCACGATCGGTTGGCCCCAGGTGCTGGTGACTTAGACACAGCTGGTTTCGTAAAGATGATCAAGGACGCTGGCGTCGATCCTAAGGTGATTGGTGTGGAAGTGATTTCGGATCAGTACATGGCTAAGGGAATTGACTACGTTGCTGATTATACGTATAAGCAAACTGTGTCAGTTTTGAAGCAAGCTTGGCCTGAAATTTTAAAAGATCCAGTTCAGGCTTAATAATTGAGTAGAAGGAGCGAGTACTAATGACTAATAATTGGCTAGGATTAACAGATAAAGTGGTTGCAATTACAGGTGCTGTTGGTGGCATGGGAACTAAGTTTTGTGAGGAATTCGCAAAACAAGGTGCCAAGATTGTGTTAATTGATATGCTTGAGGACAAGACTCAAGAACATGCTAAAGCACTTGCAGACAAATATGGTGTCGAAACATTGGCAGTTAAGTGCAATACCACCAATGAAGCAGAAGTTGACGCTGCGGTTAAAGCAGTCACTGACAAGTTCGGAAAGATTGATGTCTTAGTTAACACGGCTGCAATCTTACGTTTCTCACCTCTTGAAGATCTACGATTAGACGAATGGCAAGCAGCTTTAAATGTTAACTTAACGGGTTATTTCTTGATGTCACAACGTTTCGGCCGTGTCATGATTCAACAAAAGCACGGTACAATGGTTCACATCTCAACGGTTGCTTCACGTTATCCAGAAACTTATAGTGGTGCTTATAGTACGACTAAGGCAGCGGTTAACATGATGTCGAAGCAGATGGCCGCTGAATGGGGACAATACGGTGTTCGGAGTAACTGTGTCCTACCATGCTTAGTTAAGACGCCGTTATCAGAAAACTTCTATAGTGATCCTAAAGTTGAAGAAGGTCGGGAACGCTTAGTTGCTAGTCGTCGCATCGGGACTTTGGATGACATCGCCAATACAGTGTTATTCATGGCTAGTGATCGTTCTGATTACACTAATGGCGGTGAAGTCACTGTCGATGGTGGCTTGAATATCA
Source organism: Lactiplantibacillus plantarum EGD-AQ4 (assembly GCF_000463075.2). Taxonomy (GTDB): domain Bacteria; phylum Bacillota; class Bacilli; order Lactobacillales; family Lactobacillaceae; genus Lactiplantibacillus; species Lactiplantibacillus plantarum_A. The sequence goes on along the minus strand of NZ_AVAQ01000049.1, from coordinate 89,998 downwards.
TGATTTCTGATATGATTCCAAAGCCAGGTGGCCGTCGTCAATACGCGATCGATCATCATCAACCAGCGAAAAAATAATGATTTAATTCAGTTACATGAACTTGTGGATGAGACTGGGACAACTGTCTCAGTCTCTTTCCTTATTCAATAGACGAGGAGATTATAAATTATGGAAAAGCGTATTTCAGGAACAACCGGTTTATTTACGTTACTAGGGTCACCCGTTGGTCATTCAGGCTCGCCAGCAATGTATAATTTCAGTTTCCAACAACAAGGACTAGATTATGCTTACCTTGCATTTGACGTCAAAAAAGAGCAAATGCCAGAAGCGATTGATGCGTTACGGCTATTTAAAGTTCGCGGGAGTAATGTGACGATGCCATGTAAAAGCGTTGCCGCAACGCTGGTCGATGATTTATCACCAGCAGCTAAAATTGTAGGCGCTATCAACGTTATTGTGAATGATAATGGTAAATTAACGGGACATATTACCGATGGTATCGGGTTTGTCCGCAATTTGAAAGAAAATGGCGTGGATGTTGCCGGTAAGAAGCTAGTTGTGATTGGCGCTGGTGGTGCAGCGACTGCCTTACAAGTCCAATGTGCCTTAGACGGTGCAAAGTCATTGGCAATCTTTAACCGTGACGATGATTTTTATGCCAATGCTGAAAAGACACAACAGAAGATTAAGGAAGCTAAGCCAGAAGTTGATGTTAATGTTTATCATCTCGAGGATCAGTCTAAATTAAAAGCTGAGATTGAAGATGCTGATATCTTAGTTAATGCGACGATCGTTGGTATGAAGCCGCTAGACGGTCAATCGCTGGTTGATCCTAGTTATTTACGTTCAGATTTAGTCGTTACAGATACTGTTTATAATCCACTGAAGACGAAGTTAATTGAAGACGCCGAAGCGTTGGGCTGCACGGTGGCACCAGGTAAAGGAATGCTGTTATGGCAAGGTGACGCAGCATACAAACTCTTTACGGGTAAGGATATGCCAACGGCCGAATACCAAGCATACGAAGCGAAGCAAGTCGCCAAGCAACACTGAGGAGGATCAAGTAATGGAAGCACGGATTGACGGTCATACGACGATGTTAGGACTGTTTGGCTCACCTGTAGGCCATTCTGGTTCGCCAGCAATGTATAATTATAGTTTTGAACAAGCAGGAATCAATGACGCTTATTTAGCTTTTGATATTCAAGCTGATGAGATGGCGAGTGCACTGACTAAGATGCGCGTCTTAAATATGCGTGGTGCCAATGTGACGATGCCGTGTAAGAAAGTCGCAGCAGAATTAGTTGACGAACTTTCGCCAGCCGCTGAGTTGATTGGCGCTGTGAACACCATCGTCAACAATGATGGTGTCTTAGTCGGCCACAACACAGATGGTGCTGGTTATGTTGAAAATCTGCGGCATCACGGTGTTGATCCTAAGGGAAAACGGCTCACTGTTTTAGGTGCTGGGGGTGCGGCTACTGCGATTGCGGTTCAAATGGCACTCGATGGTGCACAAGCAATTCATATTTTTAACCCTAAGGATGATTTTTATCAAAATGCAGAACTGACTACAAAAAAGATTATGAAGAAAGTTCCAGCTTGTCAAGTGACGGTCGGCGATATTAATGATCAGACGGCACTGGCTGAAGCAATTGGTCAGAGTGATATTTTGGCCAATGCCACCAAAGCCGGAATGGCCCCGAATGTCGATCAAACTAATATTAAAGATATGCGTGTTTATCGTTCAGATTTAGTGGTGACGGATACCGTCTACAATCCAGCGACTACCAAGATGTTGGCGGATGCCGCGGCACATGGTAGTCAAACGATTGGTGGAAAAGGCATGTTGGTCTGGCAAGGTGCAGCAGCCTTCAAACTATACACTGGTCAAGAGATGCCAGTCGAAGAAGTGACGAAGCGATTCTTCTCAGATGATGGGGGTCGTTAAAATGGCAACTAATACAAATTCGAACCGTAAATACTATGTTACAGCCCTAGCACTTTATTTTGCCTACTTCATTTTGGGGATTGCTTCCTCAATTATGGGGCAGTACAAGACCGATTTTGCGAAAGCTTGGGGTGCGACAACGCTAGCCAATGGCACGATCGATGTTAGTATGGTTGTTTCAGTGATTGCGGCATATGGTCTCGGACGCCTCATTGCTTATCCATTTTCGGGTCCCGTCTCAGACAAAGTTGGTCGGCGAATCAGTGGCTTTATTGGTATCGCGTTATATGCCGTCTTCTTCTTCGGCATGATTAGTGTCCATAGTATGTGGTGGGCTTACGCGATTGGTATCGTTAATGGGATTGCCAATTCATTCTTGGACACTTGTGTCTCACCAAGTGTGATGGAAATCTTCCCTAAGTCCGCTTCAATTGCGAACTTGTTTACAAAATTTGCGATTACGGTGGCGCAATTCATTCTGCCATTTGTCATTGGATTAGTTGCAAGCGCACAGTTATCATATAAAGTCATCTTCATTGGTTGCGGGATTCTAATGATTGCCGATGCAATCTTAGTGCTGATTTTACCATTTCCACAACAAGATAAGACGGCCGTTAAAACACAATCAACAACTAATAAGGGTGGATCGAAGCATCGTTTTACGCCAGCTTCAATTGCCTCGATTTTAATCGGCTTTACAAGTTCTGCCACCTTCATGATCTGGCTCAACTGTAACCAAGAATTAGGAGCGAGCTACGGCATCAAAGATCCAAGTACCTTACAATCATTTTATGCCGTCGGGGCAACGGTTGCCGTACTTTTGACGGCCCAGTTCATTCATATGGGCTTGAAAGAGACGACAGTGCTGGTCCTGTATCCAAGTATTTCAATCGTCATGTTATTACTGTGCTACTTCATCAGTAATCCCGTTATTTTGTACATTGGAAGCTTTGTAATCGGTTATGCTGCCGCTGGTGGGGTGCTCCAGTTAGCCACTTCAACGACCATTGGCTTCTTCCCGGACAGCAAAGGTCTCGCCACATCGCTGGTAATGATTGCTTCTAGTGTTGCTAATTACGTCGTATTATCGGCTGCCGCCTATTTGACAAAAGTCACCGGAGCCAGTGCACCAAGAATGATTATTTTAATGAACGTTGTGATCACACTGATCGGCGTCGGCTTAGCCTTGATTGTTAAGTATCGTGGACAATCATCAGCTGTCTCGACGGCTTCTAGTGTTGAAAATTAAGATTAAAATTGCGTCTTTGTGATGAGGACGCAATTTTTAGATTAATCGGTCCTGGTCAGTATAATGTTGCCAACAGTAGCTGCGCGCAAATTCTTGAAAACGGTGAACGGCTGGCGTAACGAATCCACTACGGCGGACGATCAGATAAATCTGGTGGTTAAGCGGCTGATCAACTAGGTGTTTGATGCAAACCTGACTAGGGTTTAATAGCGGCAAATAAGGCATTAACGCAACGCCCAATTTGTATCGCACGAAGCCCGCCATGGTGTGATCTTCTTCAACTTCGAAAGCCACTTTAGGTTGAACGTGGGCGGCTGCCAGAATTTGGTCAATTAATGGGCGCAACCCACTATTTTTTGAAAATTGAATCATCGGGTAAGCTGCTAGATCAGCGACGTGAAGTGAGTCGTTTTGAGCCAGTGGATGATCATTTGGAACCACCGCAACGATTTCTTGTTGGACTAGTGGAATGAAGTCAAAGAGGTGCGCTGTGAACTGGTCACCAAGCTTTCGGACGTTGGAGGCCAGCACGATGTCATATTGTTCATATGCTAATCCTTGTAGCAATCCCTGAGAGTTTCCTTGACCAAGTTCAAAGGTGATAGCTTGATTTCTAGGTTGCATTTTAAAGTTAGACATTAACTCTGGCACCAACTGCTGGCCAAGGGTGTACGTAAATCCCAATTTGACGTGCCCGGTATCAGGATCCATCAGTTGCTTAACGAGTTCATTACCTTGTGATAAATCATTTAAAGTAGCGGTAACGTACTTCAAATAGACGCCACCAATGGACGTTAACTTGATATTACGACCATCGGCTTCGAACAGGGGGACGCCCAACTCATGTTCGAGCTTCTTAATTGCATAGCTGAGTGAGGGCTGTGAAATGCCAAGATTTTCCGCCGCTTTTGCCATATGTTGAGTTCGAGCCAACTCTTTGAAGAAAATTAAATGCCTTAAATTCATGGTCAGGACACTCCTTTATTCATAGAAAAATTTGATGATTTAAACGAATCATCCATATTTATTATATTAAACTATTTTGCTAACATAACAAGTGAATTGAGTAACAAACCCGAAAATAAATTGAGGAGTGTTTTTTATGACAGAACGAATTGATGGACATACAATACTGATTGGCTTAATGGCATATCCGATTAGACATTCAATGTCACCAACTATGCACAACAATGCTTTTGCTAAATTGGGCTTAAACTATGCCTACTTAGCATTTGAAGTCACGAATGAGACGTTACCAAGTGCCATTGAATCAATCCGGACCTTAGACATGCGCGGATCCAATATTTCAATGCCCAACAAGCAGAAAGTCATTCCACTGCTTGATAAGTTAGACCCAGCTGCTAAGATGGTGGGCGCGGTTAATACGATCGTTAACGATGATGGTGTATTGACTGGATATACGACTGATGGTATTGGGTTTATGAAAGCGCTAGCTGATGAAGGGTTAGACATTCGTGGCCACAAGATGACATTGTCAGGTGCCGGTGGTGCTGGGACTGCCATTGCTGTTCAGGCGGCGCTAGATGGCGTTAAAGAGATGTCGATTTTTAATATGCATGATGCAACGTGGGCAAATGCAGAACGAAACGTTAAACTAATTAATGAACAGACGGATTGTCATGCAACCTTGCACTCACTCGAAGATCGTGATGACTTTAAGCAAGAAATTCAGAGTTCATATATTTACACCGATTCAACTGGGGTGGGTATGAAGCCACTTGAAGACAAGACGTTAGTTGACGATCCTAGTTGGTTCCGTCCAGACCAAATCGTGTTTGATACCGTCTACGCCCCACGGACAACCAAGCTGATGAAGGTTGCGCGTCAAGCTGGATTAAAGCACGTTTATAACGGATTAGGCATGATGCTCGAGCAAGGTGCCGCTGCGTTTAAACTATGGACTGGCGAGGATATGCCAGTTGATTATATCCACCAAATTTTATTTAGTGATGATGACGCTAAATAATAAGTTATTGATATCAGGAGGTGCGCGAGATGCAACCAGTCATTAAATTACGAAACATCGAATTAGGCACCGGCCGTCCCAAAATTGCGGTACCAATCACGGGCAAGACGGTCGCGGATATTCTGAGCGCAGTTGGCCCGATCAAGGCCGCCAAGCCGGACTTAGTTGAATGGCGCATTGATTTCTTTGACGGTGTCACGGATGCCGCTAAGTTGCAGGATGCCGGTCAACAATTGCGGAATGCATTAGGCGATATTGCCTTGCTGACGACGTTCCGGACGAAGGGTGAAGGCGGTGAATTGGCCTTAGCCGATGCTGACTACTTCAAGGTGTGTCAAGCGGTGATTGCCGGAAAGTTCACCGACGCGTTGGATGTTGAACGTTATCATGATGAACAGGACGTTAAGCAGTTGGTCGCACAAGCTCAGGCGGCTAAAGTCGTTGTTATCATGAGTAATCATGATTTTGACAAGACGCCAAGTGTTGCCGAGATCGTCAAACGGTTGACCAGCATGGTGGATTATGGCGCGGATGTCGCTAAGATGGCCGTCATGCCGCAATCCGCTGAAGATGTGTTGACACTATTGACCGCCACCAACATTGCACATCAAACGTTGTCACGGCCTGTGATTACGATGTCGATGGGTGATTTAGGGAAAGTCTCACGGATTGCAGGCGAAGCCTTTGGATCGTGCCTCTCATTTGCCACGGTCGGGGCTGCTTCAGCGCCGGGCCAGATTGCCTTAGCGCACCTACGCCCAGAATTAGAAGACTTGAAATTGAATTAAACGATTAAATAAACTAACGATGAATAAGTGGGGTCAGTAGGATGATGGAAACACATAAGAAATATGTCTCGCAATTTACGATGATGGTGACCGTTATCTCGCTGACCCTCTTTGAACCGAATCAAACGGCGGTTGAGGCTGTCTACGATTACTTGCAACGGATGGATGAGGTCTTCTCAGTCAACCGTCCCGATTCGGAAGTGGCCGCGATTAACCGCTATGCCGGAATCCATCCGGTACTAGTCAGTACGGCATGCTTTCGCTTAGTAGCGGATGCGATTCGCTATACGCAACAGTATCCGACTAGTTTTAACGTTCTGATTGGGCCATTAGTCAAACTATGGAAGATCGGCTTTGGCGGCCATCAGGTACCGTCCACTGAGGCGATTCAGCAACGGTTAGCCTTAATGGACTTGCATGAAGTGATTTTGGATGAGGCGCAGTCTAGCGTGTATTTACGCCAACCTGGCATGCAGCTGGATTTAGGTGCGATCGCCAAGGGTTACTTTGCCGATCAAATCGTGACGCAATTGCAACAGGCCGGCATCGAGCATGCCATCGTTAATCTAGGTGGCAATGTGAAGTTGCTTGGGACTAATCCCCTAACTGCTAATCAACAGTGGCAGGTCGGAATCCAAGCCCCAGAAGCGCCACGTGGCTATCCAGCGTTACAAGTTGAGATGCCCGCACGAACGGTTGTCACCTCAGGAATTTTTGAACGCTATTTTAAGATTGGCAATCGCCAATATCACCACATTCTTGATCCGAAAACGGGTTATCCAGTAGAAAATCAAGTTGATCAAGTGACGATCATTACTGAACAGTCAGAATTAGCAGAAGTGTTGTCGACTGTGGCCTATTTTGAGGGGCCAAAGCAGGGGGCTCAGCTGATTGAGCCGCTTCCTAAGACAGAGGCCATCTTCATTGACCACGACCAACACGTCACAGTTACCAGTGGCTTAACGCCGCGACGCAAAGGAGTGTTTACTATTGAGTAAAAAACAAATTACCGGACAGGCAATGGGCCACAACGGTATCATCAATTATGAAGTGGACGTACAAGACAATAAGATTGAGGACTTGAAGATATTAAAACATTCCGAAACGTCGGGGATTTTTAACCAAGTCATCGATAAGTTGAAACAAAATATTATTACTGAACAGTCATTTGACGTGGACACGATCAGTGGCGCGACGGTCATGACCCAAGCGCTATTGAAGTCGGCTGATCAGGCCGTCACCGATGCTGGTGTGACCGTTCATCCAGTCCCTAAGAAGGCTAAGCCGCAGACGAAAAATTATCGGACTGACGTTTTGATCATCGGTGGTGGTGAAGCGGGATTAGTTGCCGGTTGTCGCGCACTCTCAATGGGCCAAAAAGTCATCTTAGTTGAGAAAAACGGTTATTTGGGTGGCGCGACGATTTTGAATGGTTCCAATGTTGTCGGGACTGGTTCGGATGTATCCGCACAGATCTTTGATAACAATCACGATACCCCAGAGATGTTAGCACAGGATGTCGCTCGTGAAAGCTTGGAAACCAATTACCCCGCTTTAACTGATTTAATGGTGCATAACATTGGCCCAGCCATCGATTTTATCAGCAAGTTCGCTGATTTACATTATCAGAAGGCTCAGACCCAAACGCCTGAACATTCGATCAATCGGCAAATTGAATTGCCGTCTGCAAGTAGTTACGAATTCATTCAAAAGGTCTCAAAAGCCTTCGCTGCCGCGGGTGGTCAGATCTTACTAGACACGCGGGTCGAAAAGCTGATGTTGGATAACGATAAGCAATTACGCGGTGTCGTTGCCGCCCAAAAAGACCACATGGTCAACATCAAAGCACGCTCAGTCGTCTTGGCTGCTGGTGGTCACGGTGCCAACCAGAAGATGCGTGGCGAAGAGAGTGAAGGCATCGACTACTATGGCCCAATGACGTCGACTGGTGATGCTTACCAGTTCAATTCAGATTTGGACTTGCAAACCCATGATTTAGGCTGGTATAAGCTCTATCCACATGGCGTGGAAGTTGAACCAGGCGTGGCTAAGTTGACGACGTACGCTTCAAAGCAAGCGACGGATATGGGTGCCATTTATGTCAATTCTAAGGGTAAGCGGATCGTCAATGAATCTAACGTTTATACCGCTTTCCGGAATGCCATTCTCAAGCAGGATGACAAGGTCGCATACTTAGTCATGGATGAACGGACTTGGAAGAAAGTCTATGATCTATTGATTTTACACGACTTTACGCCGGAAGAAATCCAAAGCTTCTTTGATAGTAAGGATAAGCGCCCAATCTTTGTTAAGGGCGACTTGGCTGATGCCGCTAAACAAGCTGGTATTGATGTGGATGAACTGGTCCAAACAGTCAAAAATTATCAAGGCTACGTCAAAGATGGTCATGATCATGAATTTGGACGCGATCCGAAGTTCTTGCACCAATTTGAAGGTCAGACCTTCTACATTATTGAACAACGTGACCGGTTTGCCACAACATTAGGTGGTTACAGTGTCAACGCGGATAACTTACAATTGGTCACGACTAAGAATGCACCGGTAGCCAATTACTTTGGTGCTGGTGAAATTATCGGTGGGGCCAATGGTCACGATTCGATGCCAAGTATGATGAATACTTGGGGCATCTCATCAGGCTATGTTGCCGGTGCAGCTGCCAGTGACAACGCCCAACGCCAAGCCGCAGCTGGCGACGATGAAGCCAATATCGTCGCAATCGTGGGGACCAACGCCTCCAAGTCTTATAATCGCAAGTTACTATACGTGATGAAGGATTTGTTCGAGACCCAGGTTAACTTTGACATCTGTGAAATCAAAGACTTACCACTCTTCAACGAGGATGATATCGACCAAGAGCCAGCGAATGTCAAGGCATTAGCGGCTAAAATCGAAGCAGCCGATGGTGTCGTGTTCGGCGTGCCCGAATACGATCACAGTATTCCAGCGGCGTTGAAGAGTGCCATCGAATGGCTCTCATGCGCAGAACACCCATTCAAGGACAAGCCAGTCATGATCGTCGGCACGTCATTAGGTGTTCAAGGCACCGTCCGCGCCCAAATGAATTTACGTCAAATCCTCGACTCACCAGGCGTTGATGCCAAAGTCCTTCCCGGCAATGAATTCATGTTGCCACAGGCCGGCACCAAGTTTGATGAAAACGATCATTTGACTGATGACGCGAGTGAACACTTCTTGAAGCAGTGCTTTAGCCACTTTCTGGCGGCACTGCCAGCTAAGGCGAAGACGTCGGTTGCGAATTAAATAGGTTGAACTGAATAAAGCTAGCACCTGAACCCCAAACGGGTTCAGGTGCTAGCTTTTTTAGGGTTACTGTTTTGTTGATTAACTCGTGTAAACTTACCTACGCTTTTCGTTGTGAGAACAGCCATGGTAACAATGTCGGTGTATCAAATGCTGGTTCCCAGCACCCGTGTGGATTTGGCGTAACTTTACCATCATCATAAATCGTTACATTGACATTTTGATTGCCACATTCTTTAACCATCTCAGCTGCTTCAAGCGTCCCTTGCACATTTACGGTGTGATCATCATGTGAATGGAATGCCCAAATTGGCGTTTCTTTGAGTGCCTTCGCTTCTGCCATGCGTGGATGCATGTATCGGCCCTCACCAGCCGCCCCTACAAAGGATTTATCTTCGTTATAAATGTACCCACAGCAGGGGACGATTGCGCTGAATAAATCGGGGTGATGTTCTGCAAAATGCCATGTTGCTGCACCACCGTTAGATAACCCCACCAAATAAATACGTTTTGGATCAATATTATCTGATTGAATTTTTGCTTTAATCAAACTCAATAATGTTTTACGGATTTCGGGTCGGAACCAACCGTTCAACTCAGGTGCCCAGGTCGCTTGTGGGACCAGTAAGACGGCATTTTCATGCTTAGCGATATAATCATGAATTGTTTTGGGCACATCATTACCTAATAATGGCATCTGGTTCTTAAATCCTCTTTCACCAGAGCCATGTAAGAAGATCACTAATGGTCTTGCTTCATCTTTGAATCCCGTTTGATATTGATAATAAGAGATTCGACCGGTGTCCCTTTGAAAAATATGTGTATCGAAATCTGCCAAATAGTCATCATCTTTAAAGACAACTTCATACTGTGCAGTATTTTGGTTGCAACCTTTCAAATTAACTTGGGGGTAGTGAAATTCATTGACAAATTTTTCTACATCAAAATTTAACAGCGATAATGACCGCGTTTCTTCAAGTTCGATATGAAGGTTTCGACCAACTTTTAAAAGCGACCTGATTCCAATCTCATGACCATTAACTTCAAAACGGAGCTGTGACCCAGTGAGCTGCTCACCAGCTTCTCCCAATAAATCAGCGCTTGTAACATAATAACCCGCATTAATAACTTCACAATTATAAATAATCTTACTTGGCATAAAGGACACCTTCCATGTATCTGACGATTCGCTTTAAGAATAGAATGTTAGCTTTGCAATTTCTGTCGAAATATCATTTAATGATAGCGGTACTGAGCCCATATCAGTGAATGATTTCATCAACATTCATAAATAACTGCGCTTGAGAATGCTCAAGATATGTTAAGCGGTTATTCATGCTTCGGTAAAGCCTCACGTACAGCTTGAGAAATGACAAGTTGTGCGTTCTTATAAGCGAATATACCTTGAATATCGCCGGTATTCAGTGCTGCGATTGCTTGATTCGATAGCAAGAGACTATCTGTGGAGAAGGAGACTTGCTTGTCGTCACTCATCGTTGCGACAAATGTTTTCTTATCTGAACGATTTAAGATGCTGAGTGCTGTCGGATATTCTGTTAAAGTACCTAATTCCCGGTTGACTTTTAGATCACCTACTTGCTGACAGCGGTAAATAATGTAGCGACCTTCTGGGCTTTGCTTGATTAAAAGTGCAGCGAAATGATCTGCGTCTATGATAGTTGCGATTCCAAAGCTTCCTTGATTAACATGACTGTCAGGTGAGAGTGTGACCGTGAATCGTTCATCATGTTCCGTTTGTCGAACACCAACAAATGCTGGCGTACTGAGGTCTGATAATTGATGTTCGTTACCAGGTAAGTGAAGTTGGCCGTCGTAAATGCTAAGCCCAGGTACTTGATCTCGTAAGCTCAGCCACTCGGGATTTAAATCAGACGTCGTGAACTTATCTACGAAGCGATTCTGTTGCTGAGCGTGTGGTAATGATGCCGCATGTTTTGGAAATTGAGATAGGTCAACGTTTACTGTAGGAATCGTATTATTCACAGTTGGCCAGTCCTTTTCCCAAGTAACAGGGTAGAGCAAAGTTTCTCGTCCGATGTTTGTAATCGCCGTGAACCCAACTTGTGCGGGACGGGTACCCAGGCAAACAAGCCACCAATTATGATTGACATCTTGAAATAAGTCGCCATGACCGACATTTTGAAGGGGTTCACTCGCTCGATCACGATTGGTAAACAGCGGATTAATCGTACTGTCATCAGTGTATGGGCCCCAAATGGATTTACTCCTGAAAATGGTAATCATGTGACCTTCACCGGTACCGCCTTCTGCTGCCAACAAGTAATACCAACCTGACTTTTTAAGAATATGTGGACCTTCGACATCTCGGCCACCGGTACCATAGGTTAAAATCACCGGCTCATGAATAATCTTACCTGTCGTTAATTCTATCTCAACTTGACGGATTGCTTTCGTCCCTTGTTTATCAACATATCCGGTGAACTGGACATAAGCGTGTTGATTTTCAAAGTAGATATCCGGATCAATCCCAGGGACATCGATTTCTATCCGCTGTGTTTCCCATTCAATGTGTTCGCCGTCATCACTTAAACGACCACGAATCAGGAAAGTCTTAAATTCGGCAAAATTAGTCGTAATCACATAAAAATGGTGTTCGTAATACCGCAAACATACTGCGAATATACCCTCATTAGACTTCGACTGTCGTAAATCCGCTTGATTAGGGGAAGATACGATTCCGGGGAGTTTCGTCCAATTCAGCAAATCGTTACTTTTGGATAGTGCAATTCCCGGATAGTATTCAAAAGTACTGTTAACCATATAGTAAGTAGAACCAACTCGCGTAATACTAGGGTCAGGATACATCCCCCGTAAGATAGGATTTTGATATTTTAAGACCATTAGATTAGCGCTCCTTCATAAACTGACGTTCACTTGATAATGGTGTAGATTTCAATAAGTCATTGATTTTGACGAGATGATCAGGGTCAATGTTGATAAAGGGCAATAATGTATTTAGCTTAGTTAACGACATCTTACCAAGACCACCTTGAGCAGCATCGGGATCATTCCTAAAGAAATCTAATACCGGATCAATACGGTCAATTTGTTGCACCAATTGCTTATCAGCCATAATCATCGCAGCGGCCGTATCTTCAGAGTAGTGCTCAATGTAGTCATTAGTTGGTTGATAGTAGATTTCATACTGACCGCCAGTGAGTTTGAAACTGTTGCCAGTCAATATCTGATCATTCACGTGGATTTGACGACCTTCAGCTCTAGGTAATTTAACAGTAACTGTCGCGCCAAAAGGAACGGACAGGTTAACTTTAATCGTATGACTAGCGTCCGTTTCGATACGTGAGCTCATCTTGAATGAACCATAGGGCGTATCGTAGTGCCCACTGATTTGTTTCAATCGATAATCAAAGTGAGGCGCAAAGGTGATTGATTGATAGCCAGCGTCATGTTCACTAATACCAACTAAGTATTTGTAAGCCCATTCCATAATGGCACCAATACTGTAATGGTTTAGAGAGTTCATGCCATCTTTGTTCATACTACCGTCGGGTTCTACGGAATTCCAACGCTCCCAAACAGTGGTAGCACCCATTTTGACAGCATATAGCCAGCTTGGAAAATCGGTTTGCAAGAAAATCTTGGTTGCGACTTTGTGCTGCCCATATTTGGATAATACTTGGCAGATGAATGGCGTTCCGACAAAACCAGTTTTTAAGTGATCGTTATCCTTTTCAAGCCGATTGGTAAGATCGTTAAGGACACGTTTTACTTGTGATTTAGGAACTAATTCAAATTGAAGCGCAAGTGCGTAGGCAGTTTGAGTATCAATCGCCAAACGTCCAGTCGGAGTAATATATTCGCTCTGAATAGCTGACTTAATATTCGCCGCTAGACTGGAGAATTCATCAGCATCTTGGGAATGATTAAGCATAGCTGCAGTTTTTGCGACAATTAAACTGGAGTAATAGTAATAAACGGATGCGATGAAGTCTTCGTCGGTTTTACCCGTTGGTAGCGCAGGATTTTCACCATCCAAGGCAATCCAATCACCAAATTGAAACATGCCAGTCCATAAATTAGGTGTTTTGGTATTTGCAGTTATCCAATTGACCCAGGATTTCATAGCGGTATAGTTTTGCTTTAATACCGCGGTATCACCGTAATCTTGATACATGTTCCATGGGATAATGGTGGCTGCATCGCCCCAGACGGCCGCACCGCCATCATCAACACCCATGGCAGGCGCATACATTGTCAGCATGCCATCATGCTGACTTTGCTCTACTGCCATGTCACGGGCATACTTCTTGAAGAACTGAAAGACGTTCATGTTGTATGCTGCGGTATTGGAGAAAATATTAGCATCACCTGTCCAACCTAGACGTTCGTCACGCTGAGGACAGTCGGTTGGAACGTCCAGAAAGTTACTTTTCTGTCCCCAAACAATGTTCTTAAAGAGACGGTTGACAGCTTCGTTATCAGTGTGAATTGAGCCTGTAGTGGCCATGTCGGAATACAGAACTGGTGATTTGTAGTCCTGTGAATCAAGTGGCTTCGTATTACCTGTGACTTTAACGTAACGGAATCCAAAATAGGTGAAGTGAGGACGAACCCAACCTTCTTTTCCATTTGATACATATGTGAAGCTAGCCCGGGCAGTTCTAAGGTTCTCACGGTAAAAGTTTTCTTGTTGCAAGATTTCACCAAATTGAAAAGTTAATACAGTCCCCTTGGGCTCACGATTATAAAAGGTTAGCCAACCTGCATGGTTTTGACCAAAATCGAGCACGGTTTCTTTTGCAGGCGTTGTTAGTATTTGTTGAACTTCCAGATTTTCGTGAATCTTGATTGGCAGGCTTAACCGATCTTGAAGCGTCGTTTTTGGCTCTGAGAGGATGACCACTGGCTGCCAATCGGTGATAGTGAGTGTGTCGTCGATGTCTTCGCCATAATAGATCGCTGATTTGGTGATTTTCCCAGTTGTGGTTTCCCAGCTCGAATCGGTATTTAAAACAGTCGTACTGCCGTCCGCGTAGGTCAGATGAAGCTCGGCGAGGATGCGCTGCTGGTCACCGTAAATACAATCCTTGCCACCATCAAAGCCGTAGATTCCTTTATACCAGCCATCACCGGTACTAAAGCGTAGCTCATGAGTTGATGGTGACTGTAAAGCTTCTGTGACATCATATGTTTGGACTTGAATCCATTTGTCATAAGCAGTCACGCCTGGTGCTAAATACTCATCACCAATCTTTTGATGATCTAAATACGCTTCATACAATCCCAATCCAGTTGCATATAATCGCGCTTTTATGATTGGTTGTGTCGTCTTAAATGATTTTTTGAATAGTGTGTTTTGAACCGATTTGTTGGAATTTCCAATCCAATCTGCTGTGTATTTCTCAGACATTTTACCAGTTTCAAAGTGGCTATCTGCAGAAATTTGTTGCTCGCTATTTTGAAGGATGATACGGACAGAATATTCTGTCCGAGGTTCTAAATCCATTGCAACGTCGAAAAAGTTATTATCGTAATCGGTTAATTCAGTTTGATAACAAGGTTGCGCTGAATTCGATTTCCAAATAATAAGTTGCTTCTTCACTTTAGTGTAATGTGGTGCATCAACCTTGAATTCAATTCGCAAATTAGTTAGATCAAATCCCAGTGGTTCATGCATATGATTAATTAAAATCTGTGAAATGTTCATGATGAAAATCCTCCTACGATATTATAATTTAGCCGTTAGATCTCCGCAGAATGGGTCAACGGGGCTTTTGCCGACAAATGACTCTTGACCACTGATTTTTCGTAATACTGCATCAATGTTTGATTGATTTCCCGTATAAGCATTGATAAATGTCGAAACTCGTGGCAAATCAAACAAGTGATATGGATTGGCCGTAGAGATAAAGACTGTCGGAATACTTTGTAGATACCAAGGAGCATCGGCAGCCATTAAATGGACCCAATTCAACCGAGTCGTCGTTTGGTTGCTGGCAGTTTCGACGTTTGCGATGTAGAGTGCCAAATCAAACTTTTTCTGTAGGTCACTGACGCCTTCTTCGAATACTTCGTGAAAATCTAATTTATTTTGATCAAATAACGAAACTTCAAACCCTTGGTCTTCCAAGCCCTTTTGGAATGCGTTCGCAACATGTCCGCCTTCTTTAAAGCCGCCGTCGTCAGAATCACCTAATACGACGAGACGAATCCGTGGGTATTTTGCAGGAGTGACGGGTAATAAATGATCACGGTCTTTGACTAGCGTGACTGACTTTTTAGCAACTTCATCTGCCCAGCGTAAGTGTTCCGCTTTATTAAGATTCAATTCGCTGGCTGGTGTTTTCAAAGAAGTTTCTTCAACGTCCATTACACCTTGTGCTAACTTTGTGCCGAGAATGCGTGTCACGGCAGTATCCACACGTGACATTGGTAAGGTGTGATTCTGAATAGCTTCCTTGATGTAAGCATAATCCTCATCGATATTCTTGTTAAAGAGAATCATGTCAATGCCGGCATTGATGGTTGCAGGTAGAACTTCAGACCGGGGCAGTGTTGTATTATAGCCTAACATTGGTGTGGCATCCGTAATGGTAAGCCCGTTAAAGTTTAATTGGTCGCGTAGTAAACCATCGATTAATAGCTTGGAACTAGATGCAGGCCGTAAGTCTTTATCTTCAATTCCTGGTTGTAAACGGCGTTCCCAAGCAGGCTGCATAATGTGTGCAATCATAATACTTGGAATACCAGCTTCAATAAAATGATGATAAATCTGCCCATAGGAAGTCATCCAGTCGTCGGCGGATAATGAATTAATGGAACTTAAAAGGTGTTGATCACGTTCATCGACCCCGTCTCCTGGAAAATGTTTGATAACAGGGATAATGTCACTTTTCTGTAGCCCCTTCGTCTGAGCTGAGGCCATTTGAATGACTTTTGATTGATTGCTCCCAAATGTACGGGTATTCATAATTGGGTTGCGAAAGTTGTTGTCGATGTCTACAATTGGTGCAAAAGACATGTTGACACCAACTTGACGTGCTTCATTACCGGCGACTTCGCCTAGTTTAAACGCACTAGTGGTATCGTCTGTGGCTGCCATCTGGAGGGGCATCCCAAACCAAGTTCCTTCTGTAACAATGCCATTACCGCCAGATTCCAAATTTGCTGCAAAGAACAATGGAATCTTAGTGGCTGACTGAATATTTTTGACTTCATCCTTAATTTTCTGTGCAGAATCAGGACGGTACATCATTCCACCAGGCTGGTATTTCTGGATGAATGCGGGCAAATCAACGGTATCTTCATCTTGTCCGATAACGAAGAATAGTTGGCCAATCTTTTCATCCAGAGTCATTTGTGAAACTTTGTTTTCAACATAGTCAATTTGATCTTGGTTTAAATAATAAGGTTTTTGAGTTAAATCTAGCATAAGATATAAGCCTCCAATTTGTGTTTGCGCTTACATTCTAGCTTAAGTGTATAAGTGAAACTATTGCTAAAAGTCAGATTAAGTGTGTTCATTTCATAGATGTGGGTCTGTAGGCCTTATCAACAAATATACATTAGAGTATTATGAAATCGATTACAATAACGTGAATCAACTTACTGGCGAATAACGTGTGAAATAGCAACTTTTGAAGGGAAATGATCGAATGAATACCGAAGTTTTAGAATTATTACGACGGAATAATCGACCACGTGATTGGAAGAAAATTGCAGCTGGAATGCATGTTCATCCAGTCGATAATGTTGGTGATAAGCCTGTATATGAATTTTTTAGTACATTGGATGATTCCTTGGAAATTAATTTGCAGTCTATCGCAATTTCGGTACAGCCTGTAAACTCGTACATTCCATTTCACATTCACAATTATGTTGAATTAATGGTTCCACTGTTAGGAGATTGTGTGGTCACAACTAAGCACGGTAACTTTCGGGCTGCCCAAGATGATGTTATTGTTATGGGAGCAAGAACGGTACACCAGGTACAACCGATTGATGATGGCTCGATTGTTGTTAATATCGCTTTAAAGCGATCCGCTTTTTCGTTAAATGATTTTGAGTTTTTACGTTCAGTCAATAACACGACGAATATATCAACATTACTCTTATCAATACTTTCCAATGAAGATCGTAGTAAAGGCAATTATAGTATATTTGGAACAAAGCATAATGCCAAAATCGTAGGGGTGCTATATGATATCATCCAGGAATTTTATGCTGCGGATGGTCAGAGTAATCAGATTATTCGGCTAGAAATTTTAACCTTGTTTTTGCGGCTCATTCGTGTGGCTTCAGAGACTGATTTCAGGGTTAAAAAAGAGGTGAACACCGGGACCAACTTATTGTCTTTATTGCTATATATTGAAAAGCATTATTCAACCATTTCTCTAGCAGACATGGCAGACTATTTTGGATTCAATCCTAATTATTTGTCAGCTTTTTTAAAGAGTAAGACTGGATTAACGTTTATCAAACTGGTCCATTTACAACGAATTAATGTTGCTGCAGAATATTTGACGTATACTTCAGCACCCGTTGATCAAATCGCAATTAAAGTTGGCTATGAGAATCCGTCATATTTTTATAAAGTCTTTCGGAAGCACCTAGGTGTGTCTCCTTCTGAGTACCGAGCTCAGCATCAACTAAAATAAGAAGAAAAGCAGTTCAATTTTTGAACTGCTTTTCTTCTGTCCAATAATAATTTTATTTAAAACGATGACGATATTGATTGGGGGATAGGTCCGTATTCTTTTTAAAATAGTGATAAAAATAAGTCTCACTATTAAAGCCAAGTTGTTCGGCGATTGCATTTATTTTCAAGTTAGTGGCAACTAAGAGTTGTTTTGCTTTTTGGAGGCGAACTAATTGGGCGTATTCAGTGAGGGTCTGTCCGGTCTGTTTCTTGAGCAATCGGTTTAGATACTCTGCATTGTAATGCAAGTGCTGTTGAATATCGGTTCTAGAAGCCTGACCTAAGCGTTCATCAATAAAGTGGATGACGCGGTGGACGAGATAATCCTCCTTTGAGGCATCTAAGTCTACGTTTTTGATATTAAATCGGGCTGTATCTTCAAGAGCGCTTAACAAGCGTAAGACCAAACCATGCTGAAAGTAAGTCGCGCCAATTTTCTTAGTTGCGACTTCTTGTTGCAATGAATCCATAATAATTTGAAAAGTTTCATAAGGCACTGGTATGGTTCGAGTTATTTCTAGATAGTTACGTTTCCACTGGTTATTTGATTTGAGATTTTGATTTAAAAAACTGAAGATGGTGCCAGTATCGGTGGTTGCATCCAGCAGTGTCCTCAATAGCGGTTGTGATAGGTTAATAAAAATAACAGTACACCCGACATCTAATGACTCCGCGTGCGTAATCTGGGGAGGAAGAAGACAACCATCGCCTGCTTTGAAATAGAATTCTTGGCCTTCAATGAAATTCATTAGTTGTCCTTTAAGTACATACATTAACTCAAAGTCTTCGTCCTGATGAGGTTGCGAATAATCAGCTGCTTCAAAAGATTTGACCTGTCCAGATTGGACCATTGTGTAGAGAACCTTATTGTTTAATCGCTGTTTATAAAAGAGCGCTAATGGCATCTGAGTTGCAATGATTGCCCGCTTATTACTAGATGTGATCTGTTCAAAATAATTATGTGGCATTGTTGTGATACACCTCTTGACTAAGTTGGTAAATTGCAGGAAATGATTTTTTTGGTCGATTATCGTCATTATAGCATATGAAAAAAGCGTCTAAACTGGAACCATATTCAGAGGAGTTGAAAAATATGCGTGTGAAAGAATATTTAAATGATGATTGGCAATTTCATGCAGGTGAGCTGAAGGTCCCTTTTAAGACTGCTAAGAAGGCCCATGCACTTGGTGGACTAACTGCAGCGTTACCTGCAGAAAGTAAGCATCGCATCCTGCCAAGTGCTGGTGGCGTCCATTTTCTAAAGCTAATTGCTCAAGGAAATGTGGAGATGGGGCTGAGAAATCTAGCTGGAACAGATTTAACTAGTCATCTAGATAGCTCTTGGCAGACGGTTACATTGCCTCATGATTGGAAAGTTGCGCAACCCTTTGTTAATAATCCAGCCAATCTAATGAGTGGCTCTAAGGAGGATGGTGTCGGATATTATCGTCGCGTATTCAAGCTACCAACAAAACTGTTTAAAAATCGTCGATTAATTTTACATTTTGACGGCGTGATGCGTATGGCAGACCTTTGGCTAAATGGTGCTTATCTCGCACATAATAATAGCGGGTACACGAGCATTGATCTGGATATTACCGAGATGGCTAATTATGGTGACGAAGGGCCGAATGTATTGCTAGTGCGGGCGGACACAACGACTGGCCCTGAAGGCTGGTGGTATGAAGGTGCAGGTATATACAGATCAGTCTGGCTGGAGCAGGTTCCTTATGTGTCCTTAAATGAGAAGAGCCTCTATGTCTATACTAAGTCCCTAGCCGAAAACAGTGCTGATTTGGGTATTGAGTGTGCTGTTGAAAATCACACCGATAACCCACAAGTTGTTCAGCCCACTGTCGAAATCAATGAAGAAAAAATCAGTCTTGAAAAGGTGACTATTCCGGCGCATGAACAACATGTCTATCATGCGAACTACTCATTGAAAGATCCGATGCTTTGGACACCTGAGACACCTAATTTATACACGGCTAGTTTTAAGCTTACTGATGATTTGGTGCAGAAGGAGTTTGGCGTCCATACCTTCAAGTATAACGAGAATGGTTTTTATCTGAACGGTAATCGATATGAACTGCATGGTGTTTGTGAACATCAAGATTTTGGTGGTGTGGGTGTTGCACTAGATCAAGATATTGTCAGCTATAAGGTGTCACAAATGAAACAGATGGGCGTCAATGCATGGCGGAGTGCACATCATTTTGCCTCCGAAGAGCTATTGACAGCATGTGACCATTTAGGAATGCTGGTTATTAATGAAAATCGACTACTAGAAAGTACCCCGTGGCGTGTGAATGATTTGGAAAAGATGGTCATGGCAAGTCGCATGCATGCCTCTATCGGCTTCTGGTCAGTTGCAAACGAAGAATTGATTGGTAACACCGCCTTGGGTGAGCGCGTCGCTAAAAAATTGGTTCAGACTATTAAAAAGTGTGATCATGAACATCTAGTCATGTCTGCAGAACTGTTGAATCCTGAAGGTACCGTGGACGAGGATTATTTAAAGAATTTTGATGTCTTGGGTGTTAATTATCCCGAAGCCGGTGTCATGGGTGCGGGCGCAGAACTGATTAAGCAAAACCATCCGCACCTCCCAATGATGAGTACTGAAAATGCGTCATACTTTTCAACACGGGGCGTGTACAAGGATGATGCTGAAAAGTGTCAATGTAATAATTTTGGCTCGATGTATTCGATGGTCTTACCTGGTAAGCGCAAGGCTGGCGATCCCGGTGTAGGTGGAACTGCACATCCAGAAACTGTCATGGATTATTTACGCCAACATTCATATATGGGTGGTGTGTTCTTATGGACAGCATTTGACTATTATGGTGAACCATCCCCATTTGAATGGCCTGGAATTGGATCACAATTCGGAATTTGTGATAATTGTGGCTTCCCGAAGGATTATTACTATTATTATCAAGCGCATTGGACCAGTGATGACATGATTCATGTGATGCCAGCCTGGAATCATGACGCTTTAGAGTTGGATTCGGATGGGAAAGTTGCAGTGCGGGCGTTTAGTAATGCCCAGTACGCCGAACTATTTGTTAATGGTATTAGCTATGGTCGAAAAGCACTCGATGACTGTGAAGTTAACTGGCGTGTTCCATATGCTGATGGTGAGTTAAAAGTCTGTGCAGATAATGGCGGAGAAGTTGTTGCTACTGATTGTCGGCATACGAGTGATATTGCGAAAAAGGTTAATGTTGCGAGTGTTTACCGTGGTGTACAGGATACGTTATATGAAATTAGTGCTGTTGATCAGAACGGTTATTTGGCAATCGATTCAAATGATCCGGTAGATTTGAGCATTCAAGACGGAACGATTATTGGTACTGGAAACGGGAATCCTGCAAATGTTGAAACACCAGTATTAAATCAAGTCAGATTGTTTAATGGGCGCGCTTTAGTGATTGTTCGTCGAGTTGGGACACAAGTCGAACTGACTGCAAAATTAAAAACGGCACGTCATAGTTAGTACTGGGAAATGAACATAAGAAACATGATTTTTGAATATGGTGTGAGTAAGATTGACACCATATACTTATAACTGTAGATGAAAGCGCAAACATTATTGGAAAATAAGATGTTATCGGAAAGGGTGCTTTAATAATGACGAAGAAAAAAGTTGCATTAGCGTTTAGCATATTGAGTATGAATTTACTGTTGATGTCTGGCTCAGTTGTTGGGGCTGCAATCGCTGCCATCAGTAAATCGTTTCCAAGTGAACCAATTTCTAAAGTTCAGATGTTGAGTTCTATCCCTCAACTTGGACAATTGGTTGCAACATTACTATTCACTTGGTTAACTTACCAATTGACACGTAAAAATATTGGGTTAGTTGCGGTTGCATTTGTTGCAATTGCAGGATTGTTACCGGCATTTTATAACAGTAGTTTGAATATGATCTTAGCCTGCATGGTCGCATTTGGGTTCGGATTAGGATTAATTAGTAACGTTGTGCCAGTACTTCTACAAGAGTATTTTGAAGGTGAAGAACGTGCCACTGTAATGGGGTGGTCGATGGGCTTCAATAATATCGGCATGATGGCTTCAACTGCGATTGGTGGAATCTTGGGTGGCAGTAACTGGCGTAACTTATTCTGGATTTATGCAGTTGCAATCGTTATCTTCATTCTAGTATTTGCGATGTTACCTAAAGGGACTAAACTGACAGTCAATCATGAACAAGGCAACAAATCCAAAGGTGGCTTTTTACGAGCTGTCAAAGGGTTGAATAAGTTCGTATATGTTATCTTAGCCGTTAGTTTTGTCATGTCCCTCATTATGATGACCTTTATGTCTAATCAATCTATCGTGTTAGCTGCTAAAGGGCAAGGAACTGCTTATACGGCACTAGTTACTGCCATCGGAAACTTAGGCGGAATTCTCACTGCTTTCGGGTTGAAGTATATTCGTAAGATGACACGTAATGAAACTATGGCATGGGGCTTCATTTCTTTGGCATTATCATTTGTATTCGTCGTTTTCTTTAATAATGTGATCATGCATATCATTGGAAATATGTTCTCAGGAGCCGGAATTGTTATGGTTAATGCTACGATTCCATACGAATTATCTATTTTAGCTAATAAGAAACAATTCCCAATCGTCATCGCAATGAATACCTTAATGACTTCAATTGCCGGTGTTACTGCACCAATGATCCTAGCAGGATTGCATATTAGTGCCGGGGATACTTCGTTCGTCGTAGGTATTATCGCAAGTCTAGTAATCGCTGTCCTATTATTTGTGAGTCGATTTGGTTCACGTGTCGGCCACGCGCACAAACAGCAAGATAAAGACTGTTCCGCTGAAGGTACGCAAGCGCATGCTAGCGTCTAAAACAAGTTATTAATAATAAATAAAGACCAGGACCACTTATTCTGCAGTGTGCCTGGTCTTAATGTTTGATCATTAAATCTTCTGTTCTACATCCTCAATCGTCACAACCAAAGTGGCGCGGATCCAGTCAAACTTAGCGTGCATCTGATCGAAGTAGGCGCCGCTAGTCTCAAACTTACCAGTCCCATGAATATGGAAGCCGCAGCCGGTTCCGGTTGTGCCAGGTACCTTGTAACTACCAACGGCGATGGTCAGGTGATTATCCTTCGCGAAGTCGGCTTCAATCGAGTGCATACCAGCAGATGGAATCAATAAGGTATGGTCGTCGACTAGTTGCATGTAATGGCTCCACGTGTTAACGACGTGGGCTGGCTGACCGTTGACGGTAACGATGGTTGCGGGGGTGGTGTCTTTGATTACTTCAAGAAATTTAGGGTCCATAATGAGTCTCCTTTGAAATTATATCACTATAATATATTCTAGTTCATATACTAATTTTATCAAGCAAGACGGCTCAAAAGTGAGCAGAAATGTCGCCACGTGAACGCCCACGACTTTAGTAAAAAAGGCAGTTGCTTTTTACTAATGAAAGCGGTAACTTTAGCTAGAAGTGATGATGAAGGGGTGTTTAAAATGTATCAGGCAAGTCAGACGCGTTACGATCAGATGCAATACAATCGAGTGGGACAGAGTGGCCTTAAGCTATCAGCGATTGGGCTTGGGCTATGGAATAACTTTGGTAGTGTTGATCCAATTGCCAATCAAAAGGCGATCATTCATCAAGCCTTTGATCTGGGGATTACTTATTATGATTTGGCCAATAACTATGGCCCGGAACCAGGGAGTGCGGAGACCAACTTTGGCCAAATTATGAAGACTGACATGCGGCCGTACCGTGATGAGATGGTGATTGCTAGTAAGGCGGGCTACGTCATGTGGCCAGGTCCATACGGCAATTGGGGCTCACGTAAGAGCATCATCGCTAGTGCGGATCAGAGTTTACGACGCACGGGACTAGACTATTTCGATATCTTCTACAGCCATCGTCCCGATCCTGAAACACCGATGGCTGAAACTGCAGCGGCTCTGGACCAATTAGTTCGTCAGGGTAAGACGCTTTACGTTGGAATTTCCAATTACAATGGAGAACAAACGGCAGCCATGACCAAATTGTTTGAGCAGCTCGGAACGCCGTATATTATTCATCAGCCGCGCTATAACATGTTCAATCGGCAGGCCGAACAAGACTTGTTCCCGGTACTGGAGAAGACCCACAAAGCGGCTGTGGGGTTCAGCTCACTGTCGCAAGGCCTGTTAACGGATAAATACTTGCATGGTATCGCGGCGAACTCCAGGGCGAATAAGGCCACGATTCCATTCCTCAGTCCCGTCCAAGTTGAACAGACTCTCACGACCGTTAAACGGCTCAATGAGGTCGCACAACAACGGGGACAGAGCCTAGCACAGATGGCCTTAGCGTGGAACTTACGTGAGCCCGCCTTAGCTAGTGTGTTGATTGGTGCTAGTCGGCCACAACAGGTTGTCGATAATGTGGCAGCTTTGGACCAACTCGCATTTAGTGACGCTGAATTAGCGAAGATTGATCAGATTTTAGCCGAACAACCAGCCATCGATTGGTCGGCTGGGCGAAATTAACGTTATATAGCGAATGTCAAAACGCTACGCCTGAAAATTGCGATAAACAAAGAAAGGGCCGCATCCGAAGATGTGGCCCTTTCTGTACCTAATAGTTAAGATTATCTTAGCATAGTTTGCCGGCTTTGCAATGGTGAAGTTCTTTTACTAAAGAAATTAATGCTTAAGTTCGCTAATTTTCATATTTAATGATAAAGTTTTACATGATAGTTATCTCAAATACGTGCTAAAATCGACAAAACACTTTAAAATGACAATCAATTATAAAATAAAGCATGCGATAGCGACTTTAGATAGTGTCAGTATCTGTTTAAATTTAAGGGGGCCAATCCATGGCGGCAACGCTAAAAGATATTGCGAATAAAGCCGGGGTATCGTTGGCAACGGTATCGCGGGTGTTGAATAAGGATCAATCACTGTCAGTTAGTGAGACCACGCGGAAGCGCATCTTGGATGCCGCAGAAGCGTTACAATATTCTAAAAATAAGCGGCATACCATCACGACCGCACGCAAGCGACTCGCGATTGTTCAATGGTATTCCGAATCTAAGGAACAAGACGATTTGTACTATATGTCCGTGCGGATGGGAATTGAACGGCGCGGTCAGGATAATCAGTTCGAAGTCACCCGGATTTTCCAAAATAACTTGCAGGAACTGGGCCCGGACGTGGATGCCGTGATTGCTGTCGGAAAATTCAGTCCGACCCAGGTAGATGATCTCGCTGCGGTGACCGACAACTTGGTCTTCGTTGATGACGACCAGTTTGACGCCGGCTTTGACAGCGTCATTACCGACTTTCGATTAGCCACGGAGAAGGTCGTTGATTATTTCTGGAAGCGCAACTTTCATCATATCGGATTTATTCATGGTTCCGAAATGACGACCGACCATCAGCAGACCGTCGTCGACCGGCGGATGCTCGGTTTTCGGGCCGCAATGGAGCGCCGCCACGCCTTTGATCCCAAGTTTGTCTTTAAGGGTGACTACACTAGCGAATCGGGCTTCAAGATGATGCAAAAAGCAATTCGAAGTCTGGGCGACCAATTACCTGGTGCATTCTTTGTGGCGAACGACCCGATGGCAGCCGGGGCGCTGAAGGCCTTGCAAGCCAGTGGCATTCAGGTGCCGGAACGGGTCAAGCTGTTCAGCTTTAATAACACGTCGTTAGCGACCTTTGTTTATCCTGAATTGAGTGCAGTGAACGTGGATACTGAGCTTATGGGAGCGACTGCCGTGAGCCTGGTGATGAGCCGTTTAGCTGGACGAACAACGACACAACGCGTGGAATTAGGGACCAATCTAGTTGAACGTGCAAGTACCAAATAATCAGAAGTGAGACGTGAGCCGAATTTCCGGCGCACGTCTTTTTTAAGTAAAACTTTTACTCATCAGATGAAAAGTCTGGTATACTACTAAATGAAAGCGGTTTAAATAACACGGAGGTGGCATGTTTTGGAAACTAAAAAAACAGTATTTGATCAACTCGATGGCCAAGACGTCATGCGTTACACGTTAATCAATGACAAGCAGACGCGGATCTCAGTTCTAAGTTATGGTGGGACTTGGCAAGAGTTTGTCGTTAACGAAGATGGGGTTGAACATCCCCTGATTTGGGGTCTCGACAGTATGGCTGATTACCAACGGGTGGGCTTCTGTCTTTGCCAATCAATCGGCCGGGTCGCTGGTCGAATCGGTGGCGCCAAGTTCAAGATCGATGGGCAAGATTATAATGTCGATATGAACGAACAGACTCATTCACTTCACGGTGGTAATCATGGTTTTAACACTTTGAATTTCGATGGTGAATTTAGCCAGGATGATGATAGCGTCAGCGTGACATTGTCTAAGCATATCAAGTCAACGGACGATAATTACCCGGGAAATATGGACGTTAAAATCAAGTTTACCTTAGATAATCAAGACCAAGTCTCGATTGCCTTCACTGGTGATACTGACGCGGCAACGCTCTTCAACCCAACGAACCACGTTTACTGGAATACGACTGACGACCGGACGAGTTTAGCACAACAACAACTTCAAATCACTAGTGCCGCACATCTCGAATTTGATGATGAAAAGGTTCCAACTGGCAAGAAGTTGGCCGTTAAGGGCACGGCCTATGACTTTAACGAAATTCAACCAGTCGAAAAGGCTTTAGCCCAATTGAAGGCCGAAAATGGTGGCATCGAATTCGATGATGCTTATGAAGTAATGCCAAGTGCGACGGAACCGATTGCGATTGTCGGCGATACTGCGGGTAAACGCCAAGTGAAACTTTACTCTGACCGGAATAGTCTGATTATTTTCACGGCCAATCCATTCGACCCAGACAAGCAAGACGCGCATGAATACAACGCGTTAGCAACTGAAGCGCAGACCTTGCCAGACGCTATTAATCATTCTGATTTTGGCGACATCGTCTTACGTCCTGGTCAACCTGTGACCCATACGATTCGTTACCAATACGAACGTTTGAACTAGAATGAATGACATCCTTGTGTGAAATCACGAGCGCCCTCAATCGTCGGGGGCGCTTTTTGCATCCGTTGATGGCCTGTTGGGTGGTGGTAAACGTTGTTTAAAGACGTCGTGATTTTCGGTTGAAAGTAAACTTATTGATAATTGGTAAATTTAATTGCCGGTCAGCGAATACGACAAAACAGATGATGGCCATCCTAGTGTTTCACGGGATTTGGTTGGTATCGTGGTAGTTTTAAAACTGATTCTAGCAGGTGATTACTAAAACAATTAAGCAAATTTTACTAAAAATCATTGACAATGTCCTTGAAAACGATTACATTTAAACATGTAAATTATTCAAGAAAGATGTGAGGCGAGATTATGGATGCAGAACAAAAGCAGAGCAAAGGTCGGAAGATAACATCACGACTTGCTTATTCATTCGGGGCGTTCGGGCATGATGCCTTCTACGCAACGTTATCGACATACTTTATTATGTTTGTGACCTCCCACTTATTCGATAAGAGCAGTGGGGCGCAAGGGACACAAATGATTGCATGGATCACCATGATTATTGCGGGCTTGCGGTTCGTGGAACTAGCAATTGACCCACTGATTGGGAACGCCATCGATAACACCAATTCACGTTGGGGCCACTTTAAGCCATGGATCGTGGTTGGTGGGATTATCGGTTCCGTCGTTCTAGCACTTTTATTCACGAGTTTAGGCGGCTTGAACACGTCAAACCCAATTTTATATTTAATTATTTTTGCAATTTTATACATTACGATGGATATCTTCTATTCATTTAAAGACGTGGGCTTCTGGTCAATGATCCCAGCGATTTCATTTGACTCAGCCGAACGTGAAAAGACGGCGACATACGCCCGGGTTGGTTCTAACATTGGTGCCAACATTGTTGGGGTTATCGTTATGCCAATCGTCCTGATGTTCTCTGTTAAATCTAACAGTGGTCAGGGTGATAATCGTGGTTGGATGGCCTTTGGGATTATCATTGCGGCCATCGCCTTGATTTCTGCCTTAGTCGTTGCATTAGGAACTAAGGAAAATGATTCTGAATTACGTAAAAATACTGAAAAGACGACTTTCAAAGAAGTCTTCAAAGTGTTGGCACGAAACGATCAATTAATGTGGTTATCACTGATGTATGGGATTTATACGGCAGGGATCGCCATCACTAACTCACTTGAACTTTACTACTTCACCTACATTTTAGGTGATGCATCGAAATTCACGATGCTTGGAACTTTAAATGCCATTATCGGGATCTTTGCCGTATTGGCCTTCCCACCATTAGCTAAGAAATTTAGCCGGCGGAAAGTGTTCTTCTTAGCCATTGTTATCATGATGATTTCATTGATCTTGTTTGCTTTTGCTGGTCAATCATTACCAATGATCTTGACTGCTGCTGTTCTGTTCTACATTCCACAACCACTGATTTTCTTAGTTGTTTTGATGGTCTTGAGTGATTCCGTTGAATATGGTCAATTGAAGTTCGGTCACCGTGACGAATCTTTGACTTTATCCGTTCGGCCATTGCTTGATAAATTAGGTGGCGCGATTTCTAACGGGGTCGTTGGTTTAACTGCCGTTTGGGCTGGGATGACTGCTGGTGCAACTGCCGGCGACGTGACTGCTCACGGACAAGCCATCTTCAAATTAATGATGTTTGGGGTTCCAGCTGCCATGATCCTGATTGGGACGTTCATCTTCTTCAAGAAGGTCAAATTGGACGAAAAGATGCATGCTGAAATCGTTGATGAACTTGAAAAGACTTGGTCAACTCACTTGGAAACTGATGAAACACCTGCCGAAGTTGAAGCCGAAGCTGATACTAAGACGACCGTTTATCAAGATCCAGTTGCTGGTCAACTGATCAGTTTAGATGAAGTTGCTGACGAAACCTTCGCTAACGGTAGCATGGGTAAAGGTTTTGCAATCAAACCAACTGATGGACGAGTGTTAGCCCCATTTGATGGTGAAGTTGTTGCCACCTTCCCAACTCGTCATGCGATTGGGCTACGTTCTGACACCGGTATTTTGACGCTGATTCATATCGGGATTGGTACGGTCAAGATGCGCGGAACTGGATTTGTTCAGTACGTCGAAAAGGGCGATCATGTCACACAAGGTCAAGAATTGATCGAATTCTGGCAACCAGCAATTGAAAAAGCTGGCCTGGA
Source organism: Lactiplantibacillus plantarum EGD-AQ4 (assembly GCF_000463075.2). Classification (GTDB taxonomy): domain Bacteria; phylum Bacillota; class Bacilli; order Lactobacillales; family Lactobacillaceae; genus Lactiplantibacillus; species Lactiplantibacillus plantarum_A. Next base: position 60,852 of record NZ_AVAQ01000049.1, on the reverse strand, counting down.
TGATACCGTGATGGTCGTTATTACGAACTATAAAGATATGCCTGAATTTAAGTACTTGAAGACTTCAGGAACCACCATCCATGATGATGAAGATATTTTACAGTTATCGAATGTCGGCTTACCGGATCAAGCATAGTTTCTTGATGAGAAGAGCTATTAATGACGCAAGCCATTAATAGCTCTTTTTTTCAGTAATCGGAAGTGAATCGTGAAAGGAAGTATTTGATATGGCAGTGACGTTGCAGCAGACTTTAATTAATATTGACGAACAACACCTGGTCTTTCATCTGCATAATGACCAGATCTCGTATATCTTAGGCGTTGAAACGGGTGGGGTTCTCGCACACTTGTACTTTGGCCCACGCGTTCGCGGCTATCACGGCGAACGCCAGTATCCGCGAATTGACCGCGGCTTTTCAGGCAACTTACCGAACACCACGGACCGGACGTATTCAAAGGATGATCTGCCACAGGAATATGGTGGCAATAACACCGGTGACTACCGCCAACCGGCAGCGATTATTCGCGCTGCCAATGGTGCCCGCACCGTGGACTTCCGGTACCAAGATTGCCGACTGGAAGCGGGTAAGCCTGATTTGAAAGGCTTGCCACAGACGTACGTCGAAGCCGAAGATGAAGCCCAAACGTTAATTGTGACGCTGCGTGACGCGACGTTAGGGGTGACCGCAGAACTGGCGTACACTATCTATCGTGATCGACCCGTTATCACGCGGAGTGCCCGTATCATCAATCATAGCGAGCAACCCGTTGATTTGGAGAAAGTCGCTTCAATGCAGATGGACCTACCAACACAGCCATTGGATGCTATCTCATTACCTGGTAGTTACGCGCGTGAACGTCAAATGAGTCGTGAACGGCTGCATCGCGGCCTCACTCAGTTTGAAAGCCGCCGGGGTGCTAGTTCGCATCATATGAACCCGTTTGTAGCACTCGCTGATCCGGATACGAACGAATTCCGGGGCAACGTACTCGGAGCCTTATTGATTTATTCTGGTAACCACCAGTTTAGTCTGGAACGGGACCCAATCGGTCAAACCCGGTTGACGGTCGGCATCAACGAATATAACTTTGATTGGCAATTACCCGCCGGTGACAGTTTCCAGACGCCGGAAGTGGCGATGGTTTATTCAACGACCGGCTTGAACGGCATGTCGCAAGTTTATCACGACTTGTTGCGGGACCGGGTCGCACGGAGTCGTTACAAACACGAACCACGTCCGATTTTGATCAACAATTGGGAAGCGACTTACTTTGACTTCGATGCGGACAAGATTCAGAGCATTTTGGATGCGGCCGCACCGTTAGGAATCGAAATGTTTGTGCTGGATGATGGCTGGTTTGGTCATCGAAACGATGACAACAGTTCGCTGGGCGACTGGTTCGTTAACCGGGAGAAATTACCGGCGGGCTTAGCCGATATTAGCCAACGGACCCATGATAAAGGCATGCGCTTTGGTCTGTGGTTCGAACCCGAAAACATTTCGGCGGATTCGACCCTCTATCGGCAACATCCTGACTGGGTCTTAGGTGTCCCTGATCGTGGCCGGACCTTGTCATGGAACGAATATGTTCTCGATTTCAGCCAACCGGCAGTCGTTGACAACTTGTTTGAACAGATGACCGCGGTGCTGGATAAAGTGCCAATCGATTATATCAAGTGGGATATGAACCGAAATCTGACGGAAGTCTATTCGCCACATAGCGCTTCTGAACATGAGGGTGAGACTAGTCACCGCTTCATTCTGGGTGTCTATGACTTGATGGAACGTTTGACGAAACGCTATCCACAAATCTTATTTGAAGGCTGCTCCGGTGGTGGTGGCCGTTTCGATGCCGGGCTGATGTACTACATGCCACAAAGCTGGCCATCAGATAACAATGACCCAATCGAACGTCTGAAGATTCAATACGGGACTTCGCTAGTGTACCCGATCTCTGCGATTACGGCACACGTCGGGACGAGTCCTGATGAATTGTTGGGACGGTCGACCTCAATGGAGATGCGGAGTGCTGTCGCAATGAGTGGTACGCTGGGCTATGAGCTAGACGCTGCTCAATTGAGCGAGGCGGATAAGGCGGCCGTCAAGGAACAAGTGGCGTTCTACAAGCAACACCGCGACTTGATTCAATACGGCACATTCTATCGTCTTGAAAGTCCATTTGACTCCAATACTGTCGCTTGGCAATTTGTCAGTCACGATCAACGTGAAGCCTTGTTATTCACCTTTGTGATTTTAGGTGCCGTTCAGCCAGAACCTCATATTACCAAGATGGCGGGACTGGATCCTGATCAGACCTACGTTGAGGACGATAGCCAGCGCGCTTATGGCGGTGATGAACTCATGCAACTAGGACTTTACACGACGCCAGTCCAAACTAGCGATTTCACGGCCCAGATTCACTACTTCCGGGCAAAAGATTAATGTGTGCATGATAGATTGGCACAGACTGCATGACTACTGAACGAATAATTCCTAATCTGGTTGCTGGCTAGTCGTGAAGCAGATTAATAAAAACTTCAAATTAAAATGGTCATTTACGGGCAGTTAATCCCTGTAAATGACCATTTTTTAGCTAGCGGAGCATTCCAGCTAGCCCATCCTAAACCAGACAAAAATGGCAGCCATTCTCAACAATGACTGCCATTTTTGTCTGGTTTAGTTGTCACAGCTAGGCAAACTAGCCGTCACATTCGGAATCGTCCGCTGATGTTAAAAGTGGATATTGAAGCTAAAATCGATATCCTGATCAGCTGGAATGTGGTACTGGGATTCCACGTCGGTTCCCCAACTGTCGATACCGCCGACACCACGAACAGCACCGAAAATTGAGAGGACCGTCCGCCGAGCTAACGGCAATTCTTCCATGTGTGTCGCGTTTTCCAGTTCTGCGGCGGTGTATGGTAAGCAACTGAAAGCGAAGGGCGCGTCAACTTGACTGAACGTCAGGCTGAAGGGTTCGCTGCTGTGGTCAGCGTTGTTTTGCGTCGTTGACCGTGTCACCGTGACTTGTTCCGTCTGCATGTGCATGCCGCATTCTTGTGGCACCAGATAAGGGGTGACGGGTAGACTGTCAACGTGGAACTGGCCATGACTAGCGCCGGCTAAGCGGTCAGGATAAGTTTCGCCTGAGAGTCCGGTGTAGTCGAAGCCGTTTGCCGTCGTTGGCATGATGAACCGCAAACCGAATGCTGGTAACTCAGGTAAGTCAGCTTTGCCAGCATAGTGCGTCGCCACGTTGATCTGACCATCGGCAGTCACGGTGTAGGTGACCGTGACCGTCGTACTAGGAATGGTCGTCGTCACGAATTGATAAGCCAAGGAGACTTTCGTGGCCGTTTCATGGTCGGTGTAGCGATTGTTGAGCGGTGCGATTGGTAGTGGCGTGATGGCTTGGTCATCAACCGTCAATTGAATGTCCTGGCAGGTTGAGAATTTGTCAGCGGCGTACCACTGCGCTGATTTAGTCGAAAAGCCGCTCCCGTGATCATTGTCGGTGGTTGCGCGCCAGAAGACTGGTGTTGGTGTCCGATAGAGCCACTCCTTACCGTTGACGAGTAGTGATTCGAGACCACCGCGCTCGTAACTGAATAGGTAGTGGAAGTTGTCACCGGCCAAGCCTAAGCTGCCATCACCGTAAATAACGTGTAACTGATTATTTGTGTAAGCCATAGTAATATTTCACCTCTTGCATTGCTGGTTTTGGCGTCCGGTCGGCAAACATTAAGCCGTCACCGGAAAATTCGTAGTCAGAATGGCGTTCATCGAAGTCGCCACCGTAACGAAGGACGTCCTGGTCAGTGACTGGATCGTGAACGAATAGGGCTTGGTCGATAAAGTCCCAGATAAAGCCACCTTGATACATTGGGTATTTATCGATCAAATCGTTATAAGATTTCATCCCACCAAGTGAATTCCCCATGTCGTGCATATATTCGCAATCGAGGAATGGCTTGGCTGGATTGTCATCCAAATAAGCGGCGATTTCGTCCGGCTTTTCGTACATCCGACTTTCGACATCTGAAATCCGATCCTTTAGTTCAGGTGTGTGGACCACACCTTCGTAATGAACGAGCCGTGAATCGTCATGTTGCTTGTAGAAGACTTGCATTGCGGCAATGTCTTCGCCAGCGAATGATTCGTTACCGAGTGACCAGAAAATGATGGATGGGTGATTCTTGAACCATTCGTAATTCGAGCGAGCCCGGTCTACCACGGCTTCAAGCCAGTGTGGATTATCGCCAGGAACGTTGTAAGACGGTTCGATTGCGCCCATCTTTTGCCAAGAACCGTGTGATTCCAAGTTGTTTTCGGCCATCAAGTAGATGCCTGCTTCATCACATAGTTGATACCATGGCAATTGGTCAGGATAGTGGCAAGTCCGATCGGCGTTGATGTTATTGGCTAACATCGTCTGGATATCAGCGGTCATATCGGCCATCGTAATCACCCGACCAGTATGCGCATTCCATTCGTGTCGGTTGACGCCGTTGATGACGAGCCGCTGGTTGTTGACGTAAATGACCTTGTCGTCGCGGAGCTCAACACTGCGGAAGCCAAACTTATAAGGAACGACTTCTAAGAGCTCGTGGTTAGCATCGTAGACTTCAATCAGTAATTGATAGAGATACGGTGAAGCTGGTGACCAGAGCTGAATTTGGTCAAAGGCCATCGCATCAAATTTCACGGTGTCGCTGCCCGTTTGAGTTTGCGTCGCAACGACTTGACCGTCCTGATCCTTAACAGTGAGTGCCAAAGTGGCCGCATCACCAGTCAACTTAGTGGTGACGTTCAAGACGCCACTTTCAAAATCTTCGTTAACGGTTGGCCGCAGATCCAAGTCGTTGAGGTGGGTGGCAGGTTCGGCTAATAAATTGACGTCGCGGAAAATTCCTGAAAAACGGAACATATCTTGGTCTTCGATAAAGGCAGCCGTGCTCCGTTTATAGACCCGAACGGCTAAAACGTTGCCGGTGTCTTGGATATAAGGCGTCAAGTCGAATTCAGATGGGGTAAAACTATCTTCGGCGTAACCGATAAAGTACCCATTCAACCAAACGTATAAGGCTTCTTCAACCCCTTGGAATTGAATGATGACCCGTTGTCCCTTGAAGGCGTCATCTAAATCAAACGTTTTAAGGTATGAGCCGACGGTATTGTCGTCAGCATCACTGAATAGGTCAGGCGTTAACTGATCCTGATTCAGGGTGTATGGTGGGCGTCGGTAAATTTTACCTTCCCACGGATAGAGCGTATTGATGTATTGAATCTGACCGTACCCGGCGAGTTCGATGTGGCCGGGGACTTGAATCGTGTCGAAGTCACTCGCATCAAAGTCCGGTTGATAAAAGTCAACCGGGCGTTCGGCTGGTGTCTTAGCAAAGTTGAAGCGCCAAGCACCATTTAAGGACTTAACGAAACGACTGCCAGTATTGATTTCAGCTGCGTCGTGATAATAGTGATGGTCACTATGCGCAGGTAATTGGTTAACCCGGAACACTTCCGGGTCGTCTAACCATTGAAGATTAGCTTGCATGAGGAAGCTCCTTTCAAAATCGTTAATAAAAGCGCTTACAACTATGATGATAAAACATTGCTGAGTATTTGTACACGATATTTTAGTTAAAATTTAACTAAATCAATCGATGGTAAGGGGGTAATGAGATTAGTTTGACTGGGAAAGAGGGGCCGAGTCTGGCTAAAATAGTAAAGCGTTACCATTTTTGCTATAAAAGGATTGTTAAGGTATTGACAGCGACCGTTAAAAGCATTATAGTCAAGTTAATAAAATTTTAGTAAAACTATTTACGGAGGGATTTTTCATGAAAACTAGCGACTTAAAACAGGAGTTTACCGAAGCCTTTGATACCACACCAGAACGGGTCTTCTTCTCACCTGGTCGGATTAACTTGATCGGTGAACATACTGATTACAACGGCGGTCACGTCTTCCCATGTGCGATCACGATTGGGACATACGGGGTCTACGCACCACGGACGGATACGACGGTTCGGATGTATTCCGCAAACATTCCAGATGCGGGTATCGTGACTTTCGACGTTAACGACTTAGCCTATGACAAAGCCGCTGGTTGGACGAACTATCCTAAAGGGATGATGAACGAAATCGCCAAGACCGGTGTCAAATTCGATCATGGGTTTGACTTCTACGTTCATGGCAACATGCCAGATGGTGCCGGTCTTTCTTCATCAGCTTCAATCGAATTATTGACTGGAATTATGTTGAACACTGGTTTTGACCTCAACATTAGCCAATTAGATTTGGTTAAAATTGGCCAAAAGTGTGAAAACAACTACGTGGGCGTTAACTCCGGGATCATGGACCAATTTGCCGTTGGAATGGGTAAAAAGGATCAAGCAATTTTACTAGATACCAACACGATGGATTATTCCTATGCCCCAGTTAAACTTGGCAACAACGTGATCGTCATCATGAACACGAACAAGCGCCGTGAATTAGCAGATTCGAAGTACAACGAACGTCGCTCAGAATGTGAAGAAGCACTGCGGCGTTTACAAACTAAGTTGGACATTAAGTCTCTCGGCGACTTGACCAACGATCAATTCGACGAAGCAGCTTACCTCATCAATGACGAAACCTTGATCAAACGTGCGCGTCACGCGGTCTTCGAAAACCAACGTGCGATTCGTGCAACTAAGGCGTTAGCTGATGATGACTTAACGACCTTTGGTGAATTAGTTACGGCTTCACACGTTTCATTACACTTTGACTACGAAGTAACTGGGAAAGAATTGGATACCTTAGCTGAAACGGCTTGGAAACAACCTGGCGTTTTGGGTGCTCGGATGACTGGTGCCGGCTTTGGTGGCTGTGGTATTGCCATTGTTGACAAGGATAAGGTCGATGATTTTAAAGCTAATGTCGGTAAAGTTTACCGCGACACGATTGGCTACGACGCTGACTTCTACATTGCAGAAATCGCTGACGGCCCTAAGGAACTTTAATCACGACGATGGGACGTTAATCGTCAGAAAGTTAACGTTAATCACTAAAAAGTGAACGTTAAACAGAAAATGAGCGTTAATCGTCAAAAGTTGAACGTTAAACGGAGACTAGACGTTAATCGCTAAAAAGTTAACGTTAATCAGAAGATGCGCGTTAATCGTCAAAAAGTGATCGTTAATCAGAAAACAAACGTTAATCGCTAAAAAATTAACGTTAACAGCATCATGATTTAAATCAGTTACATGCATTGAGGAATTTGAGGAGGAATTAGAATGGCAGTTTTAGTTTTAGGTGGTGCCGGTTACATCGGTTCACACGCGGTTGATCGGTTGATTGCAAAAGGGTACGATGTGGCGGTTGTTGACAACCTGGTCACTGGGCACCGGGCAGCGGTCAATGATCAAGCTCGATTTTATGAAGGTGATGTGCGGGATACGGCGTTCATGAATACCGTATTTGACCAAGAAAACGTGGAAGGTGTCATTCATTTCGCCGCATTCTCAGTGGTCCCTGAATCGATGAAGGATCCGCTCAAGTATTTTGACAACAATACGGCCGGCATGGTCAAGTTGTTGGAAGTTATGGCCAAGCATGACGTTAAGCGGATCGTCTTCAGTTCAACGGCGGCAACGTACGGCGAACCTAAACAAGTGCCAATCAAGGAATCTGATCCCCAAGTCCCAACTAACCCTTATGGTGAAAGTAAGTTGGCGATGGAAAAAATCATGCATTGGTCTGACTTGGCTTACGGCATCAAGTTCGTAGCGCTTCGTTACTTCAACGTGGCTGGTGCTAAGCCAGATGGCAGTATCGGTGAAGACCACGCCCCAGAAACGCACTTGGTTCCGATTATTTTACAAGTTGCTGCTGGTGAACGGGATCAATTACAGATCTTCGGTGATGACTATCCAACGCCTGATGGGACGAATGTGCGCGATTACGTTCACGTGGTCGATTTAGCAGATGCCCATATCTTGGCACTCGAATACCTCAAGCAAGGTCATGACAGTGATGCGTTCAACCTCGGTTCTTCAACTGGCTTTTCTAACAAACAAATGCTAGATGCCGCGCGTGAAGTGACTGGAAAGCCAATTCCAGCCGTTATGGCACCACGCCGTGCGGGTGACCCAAGTACCTTGGTTGCCGCTAGCGATAAAGCCCGGAAAGTCTTGGGCTGGAAGCCACAATATGATGACGTCAAGGAAATTATTAAGACGGCTTGGACTTGGAAAGAAAGTCATCCAGCTGGCTATGACGATCGGGGAGGCCAGAACTAATGACGAGTTTAGATCAATTTGTTGATGCTGTGATTGCCTCACCATCACAGTACAGCGCGATGGACCGCATTTACGTGCATAATCGGGTCTTAGGACTCGTTGGTGAAGGCGAACCAGTCGCTGCGGCGGATGACCAATTAACGAGTTTGACGGATGCGTTGGTCGAAACGGCGATCCAAAATGGCAAGATTGAAGCGTCCCAGTCGGATCGCGATATCTTGGCTGACCAGTTGATGGACTTAGTGACACCGTTGCCATCAGTCCTCAACCAACGTTTCTGGGACAAGTATCAAGACAGTCCGAAAGCGGCGACGGATTACTTCTTTAATTTGAGCAAGGCCAACGACTACATCAAGACGCGGGCGATTGCCAAAAACGTAGTCTTTCCAGCTAAAACGGCCTTTGGTGACCTAGAAATCACCATCAATCTCTCGAAGCCTGAAAAGGATCCCAAAGCGATTGCGGCCGCACGGAATCAACCACAAGATGGTTATCCACTGTGCCAGTTATGTATGCAAAACGAAGGCTACTTGGGTCGCTTAGGTTATCCAGCCCGGAGTAATCACCGCATCGTGCGGTTGACATTAGGCGGGGACACTTGGGGCTTCCAATACTCCCCATATGCCTATTTCAATGAACATTCGATCTTCTTGGATCAAGAACACCGGCCAATGGTCATCAATCGGCAAACGTTTACGAACTTACTCGAAATCGTTCGTCAATTTCCACATTACTTTGTAGGCAGTAATGCGGACTTGCCGATCGTTGGTGGCTCAATGCTGTCACACGAACACTATCAAGGCGGTCGGCACGACTTTCCAATGATGAAGGCGCCAATCGCGCGCTCGATCGACCTAGGAATCGCCGGCGTCAAAGCGGGCATCGTTAAGTGGCCAATGTCGACGATTCGGTTATCAAGTCCAGACGTCTTGGCTTTGACGGATGCCGCTGTCAAGATTCATGACACTTGGATGAACTACTCAGACGAAAGCGTGGATGTCCGTGCCTATACTGACGGCACCCGCCATCACACGACGACACCGATCGCCCGTAAAGTTGGCGACGATTACGTTTTAGACATCGTGCTACGCGATAACCAAACGTCCGCTGAATTCCCTGATGGTATCTTCCATCCACATCAGGATGTGCAACATATCAAGAAGGAAAATATCGGTTTGATCGAAGTCATGGGCCGCGCTATTTTACCCGCACGTCTCAAGACGGAATTGGCTGAAGTGGGCAAGTATTTGTTGGATCAACCAAACGAAATGGTTCCAATGCATCAAGCATGGGCCGACCAGTTGAAGGCTGATAACACGATTACTGCCGATAACGTTACCACGGTGATCGACAAAGCAGTCGGCAATGTCTTTGCCCGCGTGCTGGCAGATGCCGGCGTCTTCAAGTGGGACGATCAAGGCGAAGCAGCGTTTGATCGGTTCGTGGCGACACTCAAAGACTAAATTGTAAATCAAACAAATAAAACGTGGGGCAACGGGGTGTTGCTGCGTCACTGGCTGAGTATTATTGGTCAGTGGTGCCAGTCCCCGCTACCCCACGTTTGTTATTAGAAGGAGGCGAGACGATGGCCGTCACGTTAAAAGATATTGCCAATCGGGCGGATGTCTCGCTGGCAACTGTCTCGCGAGTATTGAATTATGACCGCACGCTGTCTGTGAGCGACCAGACGCGCCAACGGGTGTTTGCCATCGCCGCGGAGCTACGTTATAGCAAACGCAAACGGCGAGACGTGAAAACGATGATGCGTAAGAATATTGCGGTGATCCAGTGGTATTCCAAGACGCAGGAACACGATGACCTGTATTACTTGGCGATTCGTAAAGGAATTGAACGTCAGGCCCAAGTCTACGGTTTCACTACCACGAGTATTTTTCAGAACAAATTGGATCAGGTCGGTGATGATATCGACGCGGTGATTGCGGTGGGAAAGTTTAGCCCGACGCAAGTGCACCAGCTGAGTGAATTGACCCCGCAACTCGTGTTTGTGGACGATGACCAGTTTGCGCAGGGCTTCAGTAGCGTGGTCACGGACTTCACGTTTGCGACGAGTCGGGTCGTCGACTATTTCTGGCGGCGCGGGATCCAAGATATTGGCATGATTTATGGACAGGAGTGGTCGACGGATCAACAAGTCGAGATTCCGAATCAGCGTCAACAAAGCTTCAAGCAGGCGCTAGAACGTCGCCATGCCTATCATCCCGAGTACGTCTTGGCTGGCGACTACACGAGTCAGTCGGGGTTTGTAACCATGAAACGGGCGATTGTCGCGCTAGGCCCGCGCCTGCCACACGCCTTTTTCGTGGCCAATGATCCAATGGCGGCGGGGGCTTTGAAAGCCTTGCAGCAGGCTAAAATTGCCGTTCCTGGACGCGTCAAACTGTTTAGTTTCAACAATACCTCATTGGCGGAATACGTTTACCCTGAAATCAGCTCGGTCAACGTTGAGACTGAACTAATGGGCAAGACCGCCGTCGATTTGTTAGTCAGCCGGTTCCAAGACGCCCACCAAGCGGCCCAACGAATCGAGTTGGGAACGACGCTGGTGGAACGGGAGAGTACGAAATAATGCAAAACATCCTGAGTGGTACTGCGGATTGCAGAGTGGCTCAGGATGTTTTAGTTTTAATCACTTAGTCGTGAAAATTTCTTTAATCAAGTTCGGATACTGCTGGATTAATTGTAATAACCGGCAGGCGCTGCCATTTGGCTGGGATTTGCCAGCTTCCCAAGCTTCAACCGTGCGCGGGGAGACCGCCAAGACTAAAGCCAGAACGCGCTGTGTGATGCCGAGCTCGGAACGAATCGCTTTGATATCTTGTGCCGAATAGTGAGGTACTAGTTGTAGTGATGATTCGTGGACCGTGATGTTTGAATAATCACCGTTTAGCGCTGCAGTTGCTTGTTGGATGCTTTTTTGTAGATCAGTTAATTTTTCGCTCATGATTTTTCCTTTCTGGTTAAGTGACTGGGATAAGTTGAGTGAGTCAATCTGTCCGGGACCAATTGTTGGAATCGGCTGAATAGCGAGATTGTGCCGGAATTTTGGATGACTGTGCTAAAAATAGACTGTAAAAAAATAAATTTAGGCAGAATCAAAAATCTAGCGGCAATCTTTCTGGTTGTGAAATGTTAAAGGTCAATCAAACAGTTCAGCGCATTAATTAAGGCCATTGTATGCGCACCTCGTCCTCTATTCCGTGCCACCCATGCTTTGGGATTAGCTAAAGAGTCAGCCGTGAAAAGAATCTGGCCGAACTTTACCCCGCGAAAACTAGCAATTGCGGCTAGTGCTGAGCATTCCATCTCCACGACTTCAAATCCCTGTGCCACATACTGGTCAGCCAATGCAGGTGTCTCACGAAAGAAAGCGTCGGTTGTCCAAGTCTTGACGGTTTTTGCTGCAACTGAATTCTTGCGTAGTGACGCCTGAACAGATGCAATTATGTCCGAATCAAGCTGAATACTTGGCGCTGCTGGCAAGTAGTGATAGGACGTCCCCTCATCACGCAAAGCTTCCGTAACAATTAAAAAAGAATTCTCTGGAATTTCTCGCAGAACACCGCAAGAGCCTACCGCAATAATCTGTTTGGCACCATAAGCAATTAGGAATTCCATAATTTGTGCAGCGGCTGGTGCACCCAAAACCGCACGACAGACCCCCATCGTTTCACCATGCCAATTAATTTGAAAGACCTGAATGGCACCCGAAAACATCGGAAAAGTTGCTAACGCTTCAGCATTGTATTCTTGACTAAACTCACGCATCACTTCTGGCGTTACGAATGCCAGTAACATCTTATCTGGAAATTGATAACCTTCATCTCTAAAGGGATTAATAATCGCTTTAGGTGAAGAATCATAGTTAGTTATCGGAAGAAAATTCATGGTTGCCTCCAAAATTGTATTTCAAGTAAAATTTGCAATCTCACAAACGTTCGTTAATTTTTATACCGCTCGCTTTAGCTAATGTTAGTTCGACTTCACTGCTGTACTGTTACAAGTAAACATTAACATTCCGGCTAAAGATAGACTGTCAGATAAAAAAACTTTGGATGGGCGCATTTGATACGGACTTCCAAGCCCACGAATTGATTGGCTATTGATCAAACGGGGTAACGCCAAGCCATTATTGAATACGGTAATATCGTATACTGAATTTTCGTAGTTATCAACTTTATTATTCCGAATAGCAGGTGCCGTAGTAATGGGCGCTTATTTTGGTGATATTTTTGGGTGCGCTAATTTCATTTTTGCTCGTTAGCAGTCGCGACTGACTTGAATTGGTGGCAGACTGTTAATTCGTTCAAGGAACGTTAATATAAAGAATGTTAACGTTAAAGTCCGGTACGCAGTATTAGGGGACAGGGACTGGTATAATAGCGCTAACCAATTAAGAAATCCAGTGAACAATTAGAATTGGCTGGTGGGTGAATGTTGAACCGCTAAACGAGAAAAACGGACTGATTGACGATGATACAGGATATTACGATTCATTTTGATGAAGCCACTGAGACGTTATTGAGTGCGTATACGATAGCGCATCATATCAGTAGATCCGCTTTTATCAAGCAAACAGTTCCTGAGAAGTTGGCGGATTGGGTCGACGTACAGGCTGCTGATCAGAAATGGAAGAAGGATCGTTTTAAAACGATGAGTTGGCCAGAAACGGTGCAAGGCCTCGGCCTTTAAATGTTGCAATGTGCAGTTTGGAAAATGAGATTAATTTTATTCAATTAAAAAAATGGTTAGCGTGGATGAATTGCGTATCTATAAATACGAAGGCCCTGTTTACGATGGTTGATGTGCTCAGGAGAGAACACTTGTCAGCCGAACAGTACTATTTTTGAAGGGCACAATTTCAATGAGGTGATGATGAATGGAACAGTTCAAAAATATGAAGATTGAGACGCTTTCTCAGCATAATGCAGAAGCAATCGCCAATGATTGGCATTATGAGGGCGTCTATTCATTTTATGATATGACCGAAGACCCCGAGGATTTTGAAGAAATTATCTCTCCAGGCTTAAGAGGAGGCCGCTATTTTCAGGTTGTCAATGATGATGAGTTGACCGGCTACTTTTGCATTGAGCCGTTATCAGCACGAAAGGCAGAAATCGGGTTGGGGCTCAAACCTAATCTAACTGGTCAGGGGCTCGGGTTATCGTTTCTGAAGTTGATTGAACATTTTGTTTTGAAACATCAGAAGTATCAAACATTAGTTTTATCAGTGGTGGCGTTCAATGAACGAGCCATCAAGGTCTATATTAAGGCCGGTTATGTGAAAGTTGGTACTGAGATGGTTGCTTCTAATAATTCGGAATATGAATTTATTCTGATGGAAAAAAACGTCTCAAGGCAAGTTGATGAAATGAACCATTGAAATGGCCGCAAAGTCGCTAATCTTTAGTGGCTTTTGGGGGCCAATCGTTAGACATCGGAAATGAACTAAATTTTATTCGATTTAAAAAAATGGTAACGCCAATGAATTGCGTATCTAAATAATAAGGCCTACTTGTTATGAGCGGTGTGTTGGGGTGGCGCAAGTTCGTAAGCAAGACAGATCTACCCTTGAAGGGTATAATAGCGATGAGGTGATGGAAATGAAATCGACAGCGGCAACGCTCAAACAAATTCGGCAACATTACCGAATTAGTCAAGCCCAACTGGCGAAGCTACTCAACACATCAGTTCGAACGGTGCAGCACTGGGAACAAGCAGACTATCAACCAAGTGGCGCCGCGGTGCGCTTGATTCAAATTTTGGCAGCGGATGATGCAGTATTTCCTGCATTGACACAATTCAAGGAGGACGATCAAATTATGTATCTAGAACACGATGACCAAAAACTGACGATTATGGACGTGCCATTTCGGAATCGCAAGGAATATCGTGCAACTCTGAATGCCGTTATCAGTAATATGTATGAGGGCTTTGAACCAACGAAGCGAGATATTGAGGATGCGAGTCGTTTTTATGAAGACGGGCCAATCAGTGCACAGGAGATGCTAGCAGCAATTCAAGCCTCCGCCGAACGTAAAGCTGAATGAGAAAAGTCTGGGCGGACTACCTTCAACCAAATGGCACATTGCGTAACTTGTTGGGAATAACCAATGCGGCAACATTACAGAAAATCGAGTACAAGATAAGCACGCAACAGCAACAAGCCTTGAGTCAGAATCAATACAAGTTGCCCAATGGTCAGCAGTTGACCGGACGTAAGATTGAAGAAATGAAGTTAATCAATGCTTATTTACTGGATCAAATTTACGATTGGGCCGGCCACTATCGTGAAGTTGATTTTAACAAAACGGCGAATGGAGTCGTCACGTTCTTCCATCCCGTCGCCTTGTTCGGTAATGCCGAATTAGATATTCAGCGCCAACTCGACGATTATGCACAATTGCCTGCCGACCGTGAAAAAATCGCCCAGGCGTTAGGCGGTCTCGTGACTGAAATCAACATGTTTCATCCGTTCCGTGAAGGCAATGGGCGGACGACACGGCTATTCACGGCCGTTTTAGCGCGGCAACATGGCTTCGAAATCAATTATACTCAGGAACAACAGGCCGCCTATATGCGCGCTTCAGTGGCGGATGATGCGGCACTGATGGGCCAGGTGTTTTTGGCGGTGTTGGAAGGGTAATTTTTAAAGGCGCTGGCAAAGTAGCACTGTTTCATTGATAATAGAGCGTACCAAACTAAATTTTAAATCAAACGAGGAGGATTATATATGCAGAAATATCGTGATTATCGAATGGCCATTGAAAAAACACTGGCCATGATTCAACCGACCGACGATGGTTTAGCAAGCGGCGCTGTGACCATCCAAGAAATTTTAAAATTAGCCGCATCCGAGACACAGACAAAAAGTATAGAAAATACAGAAGATACCCATTCAGAAGTTCCCGTTCAATTAAGACCAGAGCCAGCCATTAAAAATGAAGCAACATCAAATACAGATCAGCCAGCAACTGAGAAAACAAATACTGAGTCGTCGACAACTGAGGAACCGACGACTGAAAAAACAACAGCTGAAAAGTCAGCAACTGAGCTAATCACCCAATCAACTAAACCATCTCCAGATGAACCTAACCATACCGTGATGCAAGTTAGACGGCGACTAAAAGGGTTTGATTTAATTGATCCAGATAATGACAAGGCACCGCATTATTATTACGATGAAATCCTAGCTAGACAATTAGAAATTCAAAATGGTGATTGGGTTCAAGTCGGAACAATGCAAAGAGGCAAGAATCATCCTTTTATTGAAAAAATCCTGAGTCACGCAGAGGTTCCAAATTTAATTACCGTAGCGCCGCTCTACGTTGTTAACTACAACTCATTTGATGATACTTATCAGATTACCCAAAATTACCAAGGCACCCCATTAGCGAGCGTTAATCCAGCCGTTGAGACGTTTAAAATTTCAGGTCGCGACGCCCTGCGCCAACGTATCAATGATGGCCAGTTAGTCGACCTCGCTTGGTTTAATGAGCAGCCTGACAAACCAGTCGTTCGCTATGTTCATCATAGTCATCGGCCCCTGGGTGCACAGGCGAATCGCCCCGAAAAACGAATCAAGTCAACCACTTCTACTAGTCCGGCCGAACCGATTCAAACGCTGGACTTTGATTTAAAAGCCCAAACGGTCGCCGTTGTCATGGGTGACGCCAACACCCGGCAGCAGCAGATTACCCAGCTGATTGATGAACACAACGGTCATGCGCTACTGATTGACGCCTTCAAACATAGCAACAGCGCCAGCTTCTACAATCAACAACTCAGTCAAACAGATATTGTTGTGATGGTCCAAAATCAAAACAAGCACGCCACTTCCAAAGCATTGAGCAAGGCGGTCAAACAATATAACCTCAAAATGGCCATTGCCAATGGTGGCGGCCTACAACAAATCGAACGGGCGATGTATCGTGCCGTTAAAGGCCTACCAGCTTTTGAAAGTGGTAATCTGATTACTTATCCGCAGGCGGAGGCGCAATAGGCGGGCCAGTGGTTTGGCGATAGCTATTAAAGAAATTAGTAACTAGTCCGTTGCCAATGGGATAAACAGAAAATAGTGCAATCGCAAAGCAAGATTAGATTACTTAAACATTAATAAAAGACATTTTTGACACCAGTTTGTGCGGAAGTCCGCCCAGCCGATTGTCAAAAATGTCTTTTTTAGTGGTATTTTACAAATTTAATCAGTCCGCGGCTTTAGAAAACTCTTACGATAGACTAATTTCGCATCGACTAAGACCATCCGTTTCTGAGGACGATCAAAGATGATGGTATCTTTAAGCGTCGCGATTGCCTGTGCCGCGATGTCATCTGTATCAATATGAAAAGTGGTCAATGGCGGTGAGACGTAGCGGGCAATGTCAATATCGTTGATGCTGATGATTGATGTGTCGGCGGGAACGGTGATCTTGTTCTCGTTGAAAGCCTGTAAGACACCGACTGCTAGGGGGTCTGAACCGATTAGGAATCCTTTAGGGAGTGCCTGTCTGGACAACGATTGAACGACCTGCTGACCTAGTTGATAGCCACTGGCAACTGAAAAAGCACCGCCAACGAACATAAATCGTTCGTCGAAAAGTTGCAGTTCACGCAAACGACTTTCAAAGTATTTTTGTCGTGGGTCTTGATGATGGGTGACTTGTTGATCCTTACTCCAGTAACCACCATTAATGAGTCCAATCGGTGTCTTGCCGGCAGCGATTAGCTGGTCGATCGCGTACTCAGTAATGGCTTGCAGATTCGGTTGAACCGAATTGAAATGCCGTGGATCTGGGTTGGAATCGACAAAGATCCGGTGAGGCGTCAGTTGCCGCAAGCGTTTGAGGGTTGGGGTGTCGAATTCACCGACCGCCATGACCCCATCGATATCGGCGGGGATGTGGTCAATGTCAGGATAAAAAGTCAGGTCCAGATTAGCCTGTTTACCATGTTCTACTAGCCCTTGCCGGAGATTGCTGAAATAAATATCTTCCAATTCTTGTTTCGGCTGTACTGCAAAAATGACCGCGACCTGGTAAGTCAAGCCGTGAGTCGTGTTCGGCTGCTGATAGTTTAAGTTTTGAGCCGTCTGGAGAATCTTTTGACGCGCGTGATCTGAGATTGAAAATGTCGGGTCGTTATTTAATAGCCGCGAGACAGTCGCTGGTGAGTAGCCCGCCTTGGCAGCAATTTCACGAATAGTTGGCATTGAAACACACCCCTCTCAATGTGGATTAATAAACAATTGGTTACTAATTGAAATGCCTTCACAGTAATAATACGCTTTCATTCGCGGAAATAAAAGCAGTAACGCTAATAAACGAAACGTAAATATTGTTTACTCATATTTAGTAATTATTTTAGTAAAACGGGTTACATTCGTTAATGAAAGCGCTTATCATAAGAGCTGTTAAAGATAAATTGATTAGACAGAAAAGTGAGGGTGCGTTGCAAATGACCAATCCAATCAAGACCACTGAATTTTTACACGGTGGTGATTACAATCCAGATCAATGGCTGGACCAACCCGGCGTCATCAAACAAGATTTTAAAGCATTTAAGCAAGCCAAAATTAATACGGTAACGTTGGGCATTTTTGCTTGGGATAAGTTAGAACCTTCTGAGGGACACTATGACTTCAGTTGGCTAGATGAAATCTTTGATCAAGCTGAAGCGCAGGGAACCAAGATTATTTTATCAACGCCAAGTGGGGCCCGCCCGCGTTGGTTGGCTGAAAAGTATCCTGAAGTATTACGGGTCAATGAACAGGGTCAACGGAATCAATTTGGCGAGCGCCATAACCATTGTTTTACTTCCCCTATTTATCGTGAAAAGGTGCAAGCCATCAATCGGAAGTTAGCGGAACGATATGGTAAGCGGCCGAGCTTGTTACTGTGGCATATCTCCAATGAATACGGTGGTGCTTGCTACTGTGACTTATGTCAGGCGGCCTTTCGTCAGTGGATTCAAAAAAAGTATCAGACCTTAGACCATTTGAATCATGCTTACTGGAATGACTTTTGGAGTCACGATTATACGAGCTGGGATCAGGTCCAGGCACCGTCACCATTAGGAGATACTGGGGTGATGGGCTTAAATCTGGATTGGCACCGGTTTGTGACTGACCAGACGATTGACTTCTTTGAATCAGAAATCCAACCGCTACGTGAGCTCACACCGAACGTACCAGTTACGGCCAACTTTATGGGTGGCAATCCATCCGAGTCACACGTTTTCTACGACTTGGACTATCAAAAATTTGCTAAGCACGTCGACATTGTTAGTTGGGATTCTTATCCAAACTGGAGCAATGGCTATGAAAGTACCGCGCACTTAGCCATGAAGACTGCTTTGATGAATGATACGATGCGGAGCCTCAAGCATGATAATTACCTAATTATGGAAAGCACGCCGTCGCAAGTCAATTGGCATCCGTACAACCGGGCCAAACGTCCTGGCATGCACGAAATGGGCAGCTTACAGCAGATTGCCCATGGCGCGGACTCCGTCTTATATTTTCAACTGCACCAATCATTAGGGGCTTCTGAAATGTTTCACGGCGCGGTCGTTACCAATCGTCGCGGAACTGAGACCCGGGCCTTCAAGGACGTCCAACGAGTGGGGCAAGATTTGCAACAGCTGCAAGCGGCACACGCAACGACGCGTTCGAGGGCAAAAGTCGGCATCGTCTTCGATTACGACAACATGTGGGCCCTCGATGATGCGCGCAATTATGCCAATGAGACCAAGCAATATTGGCGGACGATTCAAGAACATTATCAATATTTCTGGGAACATGACATTCCAGTCGAAATCCTCGCAACGACCGATGATCTATCCGCATATGACCTCATCATCGACCCGATGCACTTTATGATGAGTGCGGCATTTGCGGCCAAACTAAAGGCCTATGTTGAACAGGGTGGACACTTAGTCGGCACCTATATCACAGGCGTTGTTGACCGTGATTTCTTAGCCTATCAGGGTGACGGGTTAGCCGATTTACAAGCTACCTATGGCCTCAAGGTACAAGAAACGGATACGTTATATCCGCAACAGCACAATGCGTTAACGGCCTATCATCAAGCTTATCAAATCAATGATTACTGTGATGTGATCGAGACGACGACCGCCGAGACACTGGGCACTTACCAAAAGGATTTCTATGCCGGCACGCCCGCGGTAACTAAAAATACGCTTGAAAATGGAAGCGCATACTATCTCGCGGCTCGGACAGATACTGACTTTTTGGCGGCCTTCTATGAACAATTGGCGATTCAACTTGAACTCAAGCCAAGCCTACCAATCACTAAGGCAACGGCTAAGGTCGCGATTCAAGTTCGTGAGAATGCAACGGAACGCTATTATTTCGTGATTAATTTTAGCCACCAACCGACCACTGTGACGTTAGCTCAACCGCTGCACGCTGTCTTTAGCGATCAATCGGTACAGGGAGAACAAGCATTAGCCGGTTACGGTGTTCAAGTTTACACGATGCCAAAATAAATAAACGGGGTGAAACTAATGGAACAAAATGTGGGACAACAACCAGTGACGAAGAAGAAGCTGTCGTGGCGCCAAATTAACGAAGGCGTGGCATTCGGGCTTGGTAATCTCGGTCACTCGGCCTTTTATGGCGCGTTAAGTACGTATTTTATTGTGTTCGTGACCAGCGGGATGTTTAGTGGCGTGGCGCCGGCCATCGCCAATCGACTGATTGGGCTAATTACCGGATTAGTTGTTGTGATTCGGCTAGCCGAAGTCGTCGTCGACCCGATTCTTGGGAATATTGTTGATAATACTGAGACACGCTGGGGCAAGTTTACGCCGTGGCAAGTGATTGGGAGTATTGTCAGTTCAGTCTTATTAGTCGTGATCTTTTCAGGGATTTTTGGCTTAGCCAAAGTTAATTGGATTCTATTTGCCATTGTTTTCGTCATTTTATTTATTATTCTAGATGTCTTTTACTCATTAACTGACGTTTCATATTGGGGCATGGTGCCTGCAATCAGTGAAGACAGTCACGCCCGCGGAATTTATACCGCATTAGGTAGCTTTACTGGGACCATTGGCTGGAACGGCCTGACGATGGTCGTCGTACCGATTACGACTTACTTTACCTTTATGGCAACTGGGAAGCATACACAGGGGCCTCAAGGTTGGCTAGCGTTTGCTATTATTGTCGGGATTGTGGCAATTCTGTCAGCGTTATGTGTCGCCTTTGGAACGAGTGAAAAACACAATGCGATTCGGGAAGCTGCTAAGCAGAAGACGACGATCAAAGGCGTCTTCATGGGAATTATCAAGAATGACCAAATCATGTGGGTCAGTCTTGGTTATCTGTTCTACTCCTTAGCTTATGTAACAACTAATGGGGTCTTGTTCTACCTCTTTAAATTCGTGATTGGCAAGCCCGGCGAATTCTGGATCGCTGGTGCCGTCGCAACGGTGATCGGCTTTGTTACGTCGCCACTATACCCAATTTTGAACCGGTTTATTCCACGGAAAGTCCTATTTGCACTCGGTCAATGCTCAATGATTTTGGCTTACATTATCTTTATCGTGGCCCATACTAATTTGACGTTATTGATTATTGGGTTAGTACTCTTCAACATCAATTTTGCTCAACTCGTCACCGTATTATCAATGACGGATGCCATCGAATACGGACAATTGAAGAATGGTAACCGGAACGAAGCTGTTGTCTTAGCTGTACGGCCAATGCTTGACAAAATCACGGGTGCCTTTTCAAACGGGATCGTCGGTGCGATTGCCTTAGTTGCTGGGATGACAGGCAGCGCTACTGCCGCTGATATGACCGCCAGCAACATTCACACGTTTGAATTACTGGCCTTCTACTTACCGTTAGCTTGTGCGATTTTGTCATTACTCGTCTTCATGTTCAAAGTAACGATTACGGAGAAAAAACACGCTGAAATCGTCGAAGAACTGCAGACGAAGCTCGCAACCGGTGAAGTCGCGGGTGCACCAGCGACGGTCGCAACCGTTGACGATGCGCTAACAACGGAAGTATTAGCACCTGTCAGTGGTCAACCGATGATGCTTGAAGCCGTCAAAAACGGGAATCAGGGTCAAGGCTTACCAGGCGTCGGATTTGCCATTCATCCGAATGATGGGCGGCTATACGCACCGTTTGACGGGACGATTCGGTTTACGTTCTCGACGAAACACACCCTCGGAATTGTTTCTGACGCTGGACTTGAAACGATTATTCATGTCGGCTTAGGGACGGTCAACCTTCGTGGTGCTGGCTTTACGACTTACTACCAAGATGGCCAAGTTGTGCATGCGGGGGACCTACTGATGACTTTTGACCGTGACCTGATCAAGCAACATGGTTATGATGATGTCGTCGTCACTTTCTTCACGCAACCCGGACGAATCACAGCTCGGACCGATGACTGGCCAGCAACGATTCAACATGGACAGTCAGCTATGAAAGTTACCCTCAAACCAGAACCAAAATAGCCCTACACCCCAAATGAGCCCTGCCGGCAAACGCTGACAGGGCTCATTTCATATTTAAAAGAATTTCATCAAACATCGCACCAAGATTAGTTTGAAGGCGCAGTTGCAATTATCAATCGCA
Source organism: Lactiplantibacillus plantarum EGD-AQ4 (assembly GCF_000463075.2). GTDB lineage: Bacteria > Bacillota > Bacilli > Lactobacillales > Lactobacillaceae > Lactiplantibacillus > Lactiplantibacillus plantarum_A. Next base: position 38,941 of record NZ_AVAQ01000049.1, on the reverse strand, counting down.
ACTAATTCTAATGCTTGACCGGCAACTCCATATCCACGCTGGCCTGATTTTGCCGCGTAACGAGGTAATGAACAGTCCCAAAGACGGCGCCGACTAATGCGGGTACGAGCCAGTCCATCCCGCTGCTAGCTAGTGGCAAGTAGCTTTGGACGTGCGCCATAGCTTGGCCAAAGGCGCTTTGGCTAACGACTGCTGGAAATGCCGCGACCATGTCGAAGACGGCGGGAACGACGGTAAAGACGACGACCCAGACGTAAACGACGCGTGACTTATGGAAGAGCGGCGACAGGATGGATAAGAAGATCAAGGCCATCGCGAGTGGGTACAAGAACATCAAGACGGGGGTCGACCAGGCGATGATTTGGTTGAGCCCGACGTTCGCCGTCAAAAATGAGGCGAGGCAGGTGATGCGTAACCAAGCCTTGTAGCTCAAGAAGCCGAAATGTTTATGGAAGTCTTGGGCAAAGGCGGCGACTAAACCGATGGCGGTCGTCAAACAGGTCGTGACGATCAAGACGGCTAACACGGCCTGCCCGACTGTCCCCATGTAATGGTTGACGATTTGGTCAAAGGCAACACCACCGTTATCTGATAATTTGAAGCGACCGAGGGATTGAGCACCTAATAAGATCAATAAGACGTAGATTAAGCCTTCAAACGCCATTGAGAAGAACCCAGCGCGAGCGGTGACCCAAGCAGCCTTGTTGGGATCCGTTTGGCCCATGAAGTTTACGGCCGTGACGATGGTGACCCCGAGGGCGAGACCAGCTAAGGCGTCCATTGTGTTGTAACCTTGCAAGAAACCATTAGTGAATCCAGCACTCTGATAAGCCGCGGTGGCAGTCGTGCTACCAGCATGCGCTAGGGGGCTACTAAAACCAACGGCAAAGATCACAACGAGTAATAATAAAAATAATGGATTTAATAATTTGCCGACGCGGGCCATGATCTTGCTTTGTTCGACGGAGAGGTAGTAAGCCAAGCCGAAGAATGCGGCTGAGAACAGCAAGAGTGCCAGTGATTGGTACTTGGCTGGGAAGAATGGTGCTAACCCAACGGTGAACGAAACGGTGGCTGTCCGCGGTGTCCCGAAGAAGGGCCCAATCGTGAAGTGGATCAGGACCATGAAGACGACTGCAAAAGTTGCACCCAGGGGCCGACCGATATCGTAGACGCCTTTTGATTTAGTGACACACACGGCCAGAACGGAGAGCAACGGTAATAGGACGGCCGTTACGAGAAAGCCCACGGCAGCCATGCCCCAGTGTGAACCGGCTAATTGGCCGAGATGTAGCGGAAAAATCAGGTTACCAGCCCCGAAGAATAGGGCGAAAATCATTGAGCTTAAAGTGACATAATCACGTTTGGTCAAGTTGCGTTTTTGGATACGATTTAGCATAAAATCAGCACTCCTTTGTGTATTCGGGTCAACGCTTACTCGTAATGACGCCTTTAAAAAGTTGCGATTAACCAAAAAACGCCCTGATATCTGAGTCAGACTCAGAAACCAGGACGTTTTTACACGTGTTACCACCTTAGCTTTGTGACCGCATTGCTACGGACACCTCAGAAGGTACGGCAAGTGACCGGCCACTTGCGATACCCGGGCTCAATAATGGGAGCAACCAACAGCAACTAACGAGACGCTCGTCACTGCCACTCAGAACTGATTTTCAATTAGCTAGTTGTGATGTCATTTCACCAAGCTGACACTCTCTAAACACTGCTAGGAAATTTACTTTGTTCGTCAACGTGTTTGTTAACCGCTTTTTAATGTGCTTCTAACTTACAACCGTGAAGATTATTTGTCAATCTTTTTTTGAAAATATTTTGTGGATGTTAGTCGGTTGTAGATTATGGGTCGGGGTAGTTGAAGCGACACGATTAATGGCGTTGATTGGCACATCAGAATCCCAGTTTATCAGGCGTTATTGGCAGTTATCGTTAAGTTAGTAACTTCAACATACTGGGCGTGGTCAGCGACATCTGCAACAAAAACGTGTGTACAACATGCTATAATGTACACACGAAAATACGAGGAGGATTATCGATGAGCGAAAACAATTCAGATCACATCAAAATGTTCAAAAACGGCAATTCATTTGCTTTCCGGGTGTCAAAAAAGGACCGAGAAGCGCTAAATGCCACGAGTGAAACTAGTTTTGAAAAAATTGTTTCCCCTGACGGCCAGGAAATCACGTTTCGCAAGGTAGCGGATGAGCAGCCCGACCTGTTAGCGATGGCCGACCATATTCTTGACCAACACGGCGACTTATTGAAACGACTGGAGGACTTATGAGATATCTAAATAAGCAATTCCTCATTGACCTCAACCAAAATATTATCAAGCGCGCCGATAAAAAATATGGCGGTGTTCAGTATTCGCAGGGGCTCGAAATTGTGATTGAACAGCCGCAACAAGTCTTGTTTGGCAAGGAGTTGTACCCTAATATCTGGATCAAGGCCGCGTTTATGATTCAGAAGATCACGAAGAAGCATATCTTTGTGGATGGCAATAAACGGACCGCGTTCTTCAGTGGCATCATATTTTTGTACGCGAATGGCATCCAATTGAGTTATACCGATGATGAAGCCGTGGCGCTGATTTTGGACGTCACGACCAACGCTGACACGGATGAAGTGATGGTGGCGTTAGCGGAGTGGCTCAAGGCCCATCAAGTCCACAATGAAGCTTAAAGAATGAAACGCTATTCGCTATAAACCGGTGGATAGCGTTTTAATATTGATTAATGACCACCGATAATCAATGTGCGCTAATTTTTTATGAAAAAAGCACGTTAGCAGGTGCGGAATCGGCTGGAAAGTTGGATAATAGCACTATCAAGTAATTTGTGAGGAGGAACCGCCGATGACGACTAGTGACGAACAGAAGCCGCAATGGCAAGTGAATCAGAACCGCCACACGCGTTTCCGGACGATTGTGAGTGTGTTGCGCAAGTACAATGTGCTGAGTAATCTGGCGCGTCAGAAGAATCCTGACCAGGTCCGCGCGGCATTCGAAGAACTGGGCCCCACTTTTATCAAAATCGGGCAGATTCTGTCGTCACGAACGGATATCGTTAAGCCGGAGTTCGCCAATGAATTCAAAAAATTGCAGAATAATGTTCGCGCCGACGATTTCGACGTCGTCCAACAAACGATTGAGCGACAAACGGGTAAGCCAATCGATGAAATGTTCGCCCAATTCGATGAGCAGCCGTTCGCATCCGCATCAATGGGGCAAACCCATCACGCAACCTTGCTGAATGGTCAAAAAGTGGTGGTCAAGGTCCAACATCCGGGCATCGATGCCGAGGTCGCGTTAGATATTTCACTGTTCGAACGGGCGCTGCCACTGTTGCGCTACATTCCGGAATCGTCGGTCGTCGACATGCAGGAAATGGTGGCGGAGATCAAACGGTCACTGTTTAACGAACTGGATACGAGTATTGAGGTCAAGAACGGCTCACGCTTTTACCGGTTGAATGACGGTGATGATATTATTCGCGTGCCGCGCGTCTACGGCAAGTACAGCACACAAAAAGTCCTGGTCAACCAGTACATGCCGGGGACGACGATTCAGCATTTCATGGCTAAAGTCCTGGCGGCGGATGAAGCGGGTGACCAGCAATACGATGAAGAACGTCGCTATCTGGCGAATGTGCTCGTCCAAAACTTTCTCAAGCAAGTCTTCCAAGATGGCTTCTTCCATGCGGACCCGCATCCCGGCAACATCTTGTTACGCGAGCTGCAGCCGAGCGATATCGGGTACAATGACACGGTCCCACAGCGCGTGGGCAAGCTCGGTAAACGCCAACTGCCGCCGTATCGCCTAGTCTACCTAGACTTTGGCATGATGGGCGAAATTAGTCCGGCACTGATGGCGGGAATTGCAAACGTGGTCGTGGCCGTCACGACGGAGGACACCCACCAAGTCGGGAAGGCGATTCTGGCCATTTCCAATCGAACCGGGGCAGTTGATGAGGAAGCCTTTTTCAGCGAGCTCGCGCCGTTTTTGAGCCAATATTATAATTCGGGTTTGGGCGACATTGACTTTCAAGGTTTACTCTTTGAGATGGTCAAGGTTTGCCGCAGCAATAACATTCAGATGAATCCGGCGGTCACGATGCTGGGCAAGGCCTTCGGGACGATTGAAGGCATCGTTGAAACCTTAGACCCGACCTTGTCGATGATGGATGTGGCCCGCCCATTTGCCCGCAAGTACATTCGCGAAAACTTTAATCTACGCAATGAGCTAGAGGACGGTTTGTTGGCCAGTCTGCAGAGCTTACGGGATGCGCCCAAGATCCCGTCGCGCCTGCTGTCGGCTTTGGATACCTTTGAAAACGGGCAGACCCGCGTTAACTTGGTGTTCTCACACCGCAAGCTATTCATTGACCGCATCGATTCCATGGTCAATAAAATCGTCCTCTCAGTGATTTTAGCCGCACTGATCGTCGGGTCCTCGCTACTCGTCCAGAGTCATCCGGATAATAGCTGGATCACGAATATTGGAATCTTCGGCTACGTGACGGCGGTCGTCGTGATTATCGGCCTGCTGATTGGGACGCTGCACTCGTGGTATACCCATTGGCGGCGGAAATAGGCAAGTTTAGAGCCGAATGCGGTCTGAGTCGGCCTTGCTTGCGGACGGGCTCAAAGGCAGTTATGACGTCATTATGGTAAACCAGTGTTTCAGCTGATAAAAATTAAAACTAAAAAGTGCGGCCATGATTTCAATGACGAAATCATGGCCGCACAGTCGTTATCAGTCAATTAAATGGCTTAGTCTTCAGAACCCATGACGCGGGCGCAGAAGGCAGCTAAGATGGCACCAACTTCAGGTGCTAAGATGTAGACCCATAGGTGTGATAAGGAACTCCCACCGGCGAAAATTGCGGGACCGATTGAACGGGCCGGGTTCAAAGAACCACCGGTCAAGTTGAGGGCAACGATGATCAGGAAGGCTAACGTTACCCCAATCGTCAACCCAGCGAAGTCCGCGTTACCGTGGTCGTTGCTGGTGACATTCAAAATCACCATCAGGAACAAGAAGGTAACGAGCGCTTCAACGAAGAAGGCCATGCCACTCCCAATTTTAGGGAAATCAGTTTGTCCGAGTGAGGTTGCGGATAAACCTAACGCACTGACAAAGGACTTCACTGCGGCAGAAGCAACGATCGCCCCAATAATTTGGGCAATGATGTAACCGACTGCATCGGCGGCGTCAATCCGGCGATTGATCAACATCGCTGTTGTCACAGCGGGGTTGAAGTGACCACCTGAAATACCACCAAAGGCATAGGCGGAGACGGTGATGGCTAACCCAAAGGCCAACCCGATGGCGAGAACGTCACCCTTGGCGATCACAACGGTCGCGGTCCCTAAGAACACTAACATAAACGTGCCGAGAAATTCGGCGAGATACTTGCGCATATTTGCACACTCCCTTTTGGAATAATTGCTAACCTTACCTATTTTACAATAACTATGGTTTAAAACGAGCTTTTTTGCTCAATTAATGACGTTTTATGGTTAGTTTTTGATAATTGTATTTATTAGATAGTTATGTCCTTAAGCTTGCTGTCACGGATTGTTAGTGATTTTCAGCAGATTTGAAGACCGGTATATAAAAAATTTGTTGTTGGTCAGTAATAATTACCACCGGTCAGCATGATGAGACACTGACCTAACGTGTTATGCGAGTTGTTATTCAGCACGTTGAAAGTACGCCAATTCTTAAGTTCAAAAGTAGTCAACTTTGACCTAGTCCCAAAAGTCCGCCGGAAACGCGCATCGGCTGACAGACAGCTAGCCAAATCAAAAACACGATTCTGTTCTATAATAGTAACGACAGTAGTTGCGAGTATTAATGAAAAACAGTCAGTTTGTTTCACGTGAAACAGTAAAGGAAGGTTGAATTCATGGCGTTATCGTATCAAGCATTGTTAACGGCAGTTCCGGTGGTGTTAAAGGCGGGCAACGTGCCTAACATTGTCGGTGAAGTGGGCATCGGTAAATCAGCGCTCGTCGCGGATGTGGCGCGAAAGCTCGGGGCGAAACTATTTACGACGGTCGTCAGTCTTTCCGAAAAGGGGGATTTAGCGATTCCGGTGCCGCCGCTAACGAGTGACTCATTTATTCAGACGCAACACTATGGTCAGTTGGCGGATGTTCAATTTGGCTATTCTCACACCCTGATTGAAATCATTCAATATGCCGAAACCCATCCGCAACAGCCCATTTTATGGCTACTCGACGAGTTTAACCGTGGAACACAGGCAGTTCAAAGTGAATTGATGAACCTCGTTTTACAACGGACGATCAATTCGTTACGGTTGCCAGAACAAGTTCAACTGATTCTTGCCGAAAATCCTGATGCCAGCATGACCGGTTTCGAACAGAGCACGTACGGCGTCGTTGCGGGGGATGCGGCCATCAAAGATCGGACCGTCCGCTTAGTGATGCGCGCGGACCCAGCGGACTGGCTAGCTTGGGCGCAACGTTCTGATGAGCAGCGCCAGCGGCCCAACATTCATCCGCTCGTTCAACAGTTTATTAGTGAGGACGTGACCCGCCTCAATCAGACGGATGTGCAGGCGGACTTGACGGCGACCCCCCGTGCCTGGGAACGTGTCTCAGCCAACCTATATGAACTCGAACAGTTGCCGGATGACCAACAAACGCTCGTCGCACTCGATATTTTTCAAGGTGATGTCGGCGCAACACTGGGGTTGGCCTTCTATCAATTTATCGAGCAGCAAGCCATTCACGTGACGCCAGCCATGCTGTACGAAGCGCAACCAGTTGGTGCCGTGGTCCCTGCCCCAGTCTTGAAACAATTCACCGCGATGAGTGAACTGCAAAAGAGTACGGTGCTGGCGAGTTGTTTGCAGCTGACGGCGACTTATCCGTTGACTGATGACCACAACGCCGGACGGTTTATGCAATTATTGCAAACGCTCAGCCAGGATGGTCAGTTCGCCCTGGTCCAACAGATTGGCCATCAGCGTGAGTTACTAAAACAGCTCTATACGGCCAACGTTGCCAAACAAAGTCCGTATGTCACGGCACTATATCAATATTTGCAACAAGTCGCGAGTTGGTCGAATCAATAGAAGGGGGTGCGGGCGATGCTGAATAATGCCGCGGAATATGCCAATTGGCGCCAAACGATGTTGACGACCGCGCCAACGCATCCGGCGCAGGAAGCTGCGACAATGCTCAGTCGTGCTGTCATTGAGTTATTAGCGACGGACCAGTTTTATGGCGAATTACTGACGCGCTTGCCCCGGCAACTGAATACTGAGTTGAACGCGCCGTTTGCCTTGAGCTGGGTCGACAATCAGCTCGTCTTACAGTATGCCCCGCAAGCCTTAGCTCAGACGTTTACCCGCTTCGACCAGTTACAAGCCGGCCTCAAACACGTCGCATTACACGTGGTGTGGCAACATCCGTTGCGCTACCGCAATCAAGTCGCCACGCAGCAACGACTCGTGACGTTAGCGACGGATTTGGCCGTGAATCAGTATGTGAGCGGGTTGCCAGCAACGGCGATTTCGCTGGCTCAGATACAGGCGCAGGTGCCCGTCACGTTACCGCAACACGCTGATTCGGGGACTTATTTACGATTATTGCGCCAACAACAGTCAACCAATCCAGAACGGCCGAATGCGGGCCAGACGACCCCATCGACACCACAAGGACCGCAACACCGTCAGCCCAGTACGGGTCAGGAGTCACTGCCAGCTACCGGCGCTATTGATGATACTCGTCAATGGTCGGCAGGGGGCCAATTAACGAACCCTAATCTAGCGCAATCACGGCTACGCCAATTAGCCAAAGACGCGTGGCAACAAACGACTGAAGCTGGTCGGGGCCTGGTTGCGGGCCACGTCGCTGCGCAATTGGACGTCCTTAGTCAGCCGGCGCAAATCGACTGGCGGCAATTATTAGTCCGGGGATTAGGCCAAATTCCAAGCGGCAAAAAGGCCTCACACGCCCGCTTTAATCGGCGTCAACCCGCTCGCATGGAGTTGCCTGGTCAAATCAGTGATACCCGGTTGGATTTACAAGTCTACGTTGACCAGTCGGGGTCCATCAGTGATACCTTATTACGCCAGTTGTTGGCTCAAGCCGCCACGTTGACTCAACTGTTAACGGCGACGATTACGATTAAACCGTTTGACGCGATTGTCCAACCAGGTCAGACGTATCAGGCTAGTTTCCCGCAACAGGTGCGGTTCGCTCGCCATGGTGGCGGGGGAACGGCCTATCAGCCGATTTTTGACGACTTAGCCCGGCATCATCAAACGGCTTCGACAACGCTGGCGCTAATTTTAACGGACGGTCGGGGTGAGGCGCAGGTGGACGCACATCACTTTACCAACGTTATTTGGTTATTGGCGCGACCGACTGACAAGTTATCGATTCACCCCGTCGTTGGTCAAGTTGTCAATTTGAATTTAGGAGATGATCCCGATGGCCCAACCACTCAATCCAGATGATATGCAATCATTATTGACACATGACCGCCGTTATCAGCGTGCGGCCGCAATTCTTCGTGACCAGTGGCAACGCGTCTCAGCCGAAGAAGACCTCGCCTATCGCCAACAGATCACGGTCGACGATCTACGGTTTGCCAAGGCGTTACTAGCTAGCGAAACGCTGACGAGCCCCTTTGACTTCGACCATTACGCCGGTGCTCAACAGTTGCGCCAGCACTATGGTAGCCAGCTGACCAGCGCGGCACAGAATTGGTTGGTTCAGAAATATGTTTAGTCGTGTTCAGTTTGTTGGCCATGAACGATTAACATCAATTAATAAAATAAAAATGCAGATGCTAAAAACCACAGCTTCCCGATTCATCGGAAGGCTGTGGTTTTAGTATGCGCAGTTATTAACGTGCTAAAAATTGACGCCAAGCTTGTTCCCGCAGCGCAATATCCGGGTGGGCGCCCTGACGAAGCCGAGTCTGGAGGCCGATGCGGGCTTCGAGTAAGGCCTGGGCCAGGGCGGTACTGGAGGGCGTGTTGATGATCTGCTGACTCGCTTGACCCTTTAAGATGACGGCGGCCATCAAGGTCAAGTAATCATTGTAGAACCAATCAACGGCTTGCTGGACATCCGTATCAGTCGTCCCAAATTCAGCGACCGCGTTGGCCATCAAATCACCAGCTGGCTGGTCAGTGTTAGTTAGATCACGGCTAAACAGCATGCCGAGCACCGTCAACGCATCAGCGCCACGTTGTTCGAGTTGTTGCATGGCTTGCGTACAGCTCGTGAGCGTTTGTTGATGGTAGCGACTTAGCGCACGAAGGTAGAGCGTGTGTTTGTCGCCGATAGCATTATAGAGACTCTGCTTTTTGACGCCACTAGTCGCGACGATTTCATCCATCGACGTGTGGTAGTAGCCTTGCTGCCAAAATAAAGACATAATTTTTTCAATAACTTGATCATCTTGAAATGTTTTCTTAGCGGGCAAAATCGAGGCCGCCTTTCTGGTTAGAAATAAGTATTTCAAGTATACCATAGCCGGATTAGCGATTTGGTAAATATAATTGAACGGCTAAAATCGTTTGCTCAAAGGGACTTTACTGTTTTGAAATTGGATTTTAATTGAGCACAATTAGTTGCATTTGGAAATGAAATAAAAGTAGGGTTATTAAATCGATTACATCGGTTTATAAATTGAAGATAAGTTAAACAAACAGCGTAGCGTTGCGGATGTATTCCAAATGGATATAGCAATTTAATAGTTATAAGTATTAGAACTTTTACCTAATATCAGCTCTCATTAAAGTCTAACAACAATATAATGTTGACGTCTTATTTAGTTAAGGTGGGTAACTACTAGCGATTATTTGACCATAAACGGCAGGCTGAAAAGCTTGATGTTAAACTGATTGCAGTAGTTTATATCAAAATATTTGTATTCGTCATAATATTAGAAACGGCTCAGAGGTCCGTTAAAAAGGCACTTTTAATCAATGATTAAGGGGCAACATTAATTGACAGCGATTCCAATACCATGATATATTTTCGTTGCTGATAGGGTTACTCACAACGATTCACTATTAGTACCAAGAGTTAATTAGATTAATCAGACGTCAGTCAATTACTGGAAAGGAGTGGTCATATCAAATGGCAATCTGGCGGCTTAATAATCGGGCTCAGCCAACTCATTAGCATTCCGGTGCTGGCCGATACCCAAACTGGCACTTACCATTTAACGGTCACTTCTAATTCAGGTGTGACTGGCAATTCCGTCAAAGGACCGCTACAAGGAATCTTACCGCAGATGAATGAAGTACAGCAGTGGATTCTACTCGTTATTGGGGTCTGCGGACTAAGTTTGTTAATATTCTTAATTCTAATCTGGTGGCGCAACCGTCAAACAATAAAGGAGCAACCAAAATGAAAAAATATATTGGAACACTTGTTGCAGGCATGACACTTATGGCAGGCTTACCACTCGTTGGACAAGCAGCCAATACAACGACTGAAGCACAAGTGAAGTTGGAACAAGATGAAAATAACAAGGACATCACGTTAGATGAAGCCCCAGCCTTGGATATGGGAACGGTTACAATTGATAACACGACTCAAACCAAGACTGCGGATACAGTCACTGGTAGTGTGAAGGTGACCAACCCCGGTAATACGGATGGCTGGAGCGTTCAGGTCATGAGCACCAAGTTTTTAAATGGCAGTCAGGAATTACGGGGTGCGGCATTGACATTCAAAAATGCCAGTGTAACGGCTGATGATGAAGCCAACGCTTCTAAGAACCCAACCGCACCTGATGTAACGGTGAATGAATCTAACCAAATGATTTTAGGCGCTGTTGCCAATGAAGGGATCGGTAAGTTCACGAGTGCTTATGCCAAGACGGACGTTTCCCTGTTAGTACCCGCTGGTAACTCGGCCGGGACTTACACTTCTACGCTGACTTGGACATTGGGCAACGCCCCTAGCTAATTAAGAACCAATGGACCAAAGGAGAGCTGAGGTGTGACCGATGAGAATGGGATTGTTGGTGACAGGTCGGTTACTAATGATGGCCGTTAGTGGGCTAATTATTAGCAATTGGGGCTGGAGCGTGACAACGCAAGCTGCAGATAGACAGTCACAGGTGCAGGTTAAGTTGACCCCGTCGGACGATGACGACGCAGTTTCTCCGGTCGATCCTGATGATCCCAGTAAGCCATACCCTGGTGATCCGGCAGATGAAGGTAACGTGACCGGAACAGGCTCACGGGGCAAGTTAACCATCGATTTCGTCAGTAATCTTAAGTTTAAATCCGTCACGACAGCCGGCGGACCCGCTACGGTGACGGCGCAAAATGAGCGAGCGATGATTCAGGTCACTGATCGGCGCGCGTCAGCGGCTGGCTGGACCCTACAAGTAACGCCCAGCCCGTTACAAAGTGGTCAGCAGCAGTTAACGACCTCGTTGAAATTAGGCAGTGTCCAACTCAAGCCGGGAGCGGGCAATGTCAGTGCCGCCCCGAACGTGGTCAACACCGGTGAGCTCGTGACGGGCATCGCGAACAACGTCGTCACTGCCCAACCACAATCGGGGTTAGGCACATGGTTAGTTATTTTGAATCGGGGCGATGAACTGACACAACTCCAGATTCATGACCGGCAACTCAGTGCGGGTGATTACACTGGTACGTTAGCCTGGTCATTAAACAATGCACCTAGTTGAATGGTTTGATTGAAGCTGCTACTCGTCATGAATGGCAGCTTCAATCATACATAGCACGTCACTTACCGTTGAAAAAAGGAAGGGTAACCCATATGAAAAAAATATTTTGGCAGTTAATGGCAGTTGTTGCTGTGATTGGGGCTGGCTGGACGATGCGCGCTCAGGCCGACGATTTGAACTATACGGTTCAAGCTGATTTACCTAACAATCAGATCAATCAAAAAGTCTCTTACTTTGATTTAAAAGTGACCCCAGGCCAAAAACAAAATCTGACGTTGCATATTAAAAATAGCGATAGTAAAGAACACCGCTACACCGTCTCACCTAACTTAGCGGTGACGAATGATAACGGGATCATCGACTACAGTCAGGCCAACGCGAAGGCGGATGATTCACTGAAGTTTAACATCAAGACTGCGCTTTCCAAGAAGCAGGTCGTGACGGTGCCCGCCAAGTCCAGCAAGGCAGTGACTATTCAGTTAAATGTCCCTGAAAAAGCATTTAAAGGGGTGGCACTCGGCGGGATCAACATTGTTCAAGAGTTGAGTGGTAAGAGGCAACAGGCCAGCAGCGGAATGGCCATCAATAATCAGTACGCCTATGTGATTGGGCTCCAGTTACAAGAGTCCGATAAGACGACCATCAAGCCGAACATGAAGTTGCATACCGTGAAAGCCGAACAACGCAATTACCGGAACTATGTCTCAGCGAACTTACAAAATAATCAGCCGGTCATCATGCACGGCCTCAAAATCAAGAGTTACGTGACCAAGGCCGGGAGTTCTAAGAAAGTGTTAACGACGAACAAAGACAACATGTCGATGGCGCCGAATAGTAACTTCAACTTTGCGATTGGTGATGGCAACAAACAGCTCAAAGCTGGCAAGTACACGTTGCATTTAACCGCGACAGCGGATAAGGGCAAGTGGCAATTCACTAAGAACTTCACTATTACAGACAAGACGGCCAAAGCACTCAATGATACGGCTGTGACCGAAAAACAAACGAACTATTTCTGGTGGTTTGTGGCACTCGGCGTCGTCATCGTTGCCCTATTAGGCGCAATTATCTGGCTACTATTGAAAAACCGCCGCCGTCAGGATTAACTAGCGAGAGGAGTTTTCAACATGTGGAAGGGACCGAAACAAATACTTGTTGCGTTAGCGGCATTAACCGGGTTATGGGCCGGGACCGCCCAAATTCAAGCTGCGGACGAAGCGTCGTTAGCAACGGCACCGTCTGGCTTGAATCAGTTGGATAAACTCTTCACGCTTCCTGCCGCATTCAATAGCGGGGTGACGAATAGCGCTAGTATCGCGGACGTCACTAATGCCAGCTCGCCAAACACGCAGGCGATTCAAGTGATCAATGGCAAGAAACAAATGGGTGGTTTTTGGTCAAATGATGCCAACCGGTTTGATCTTAACAAGGATGCCACCTTCAAGATGTGGCTATACTTGGGGTCATCAACGAGTACCAGTAAGGCCGGTGACGGGATGGCCTTCGTCTTACAAAATGATCCAAACGGGACGACGGCTTCCGCCAAGGTCAGTTCATCGAGTATTATTGGGGAGACCCTCGGCGTGTGGGGCGTCGATACCAATAATAAATTACAGGATGGCGATGAATTTGCCAAAACTGCCATCCAGAATAGTTGGGCCTTAGAGTTTGACACCTACACCAACACGTCGACCGGTTATAGCGATGCGGGTAAGGGTGATGCCTTTGATAATGGGATCAAGAAACAACATATTGCGACCGGCTACCCGGGTAGTGCGAGCCAATATATCAATAATTCAGTCAAAAGTCTCGATATCACGGGGATTATCTGGTCAACGCGGTACTTCTTTACGCAGACTCACCATAATTTAGTCACCAACATGACGCTGGGTGACAGTAAGTGGCACCACCTCGTGATGAATTGGAATGCTGCTAGCAAGACGATGACATACACGTTTGATGATGTGAATCCGGACGGCTCGGCAACTGGTGGTGGCTTTACCCAAAGTGAAGTGCTAGACACCAGCCAGTTCAACAGTAGTGATGGTTTGATGCGCTGGGGCTTCATGGGTGCGACTGGCAGTAATTCTGGGAACAACATGGTCGTGATCGAGAGTGCGCCGAATCTCGTCGATGCGAGTGCGGCGGTCAAAGTGACGGATAAGACCAAGAACCGCGAAATCACGACCGGCAGTCAGTTGAAGGCCAAGCACAAGGTCCAATATGATTATCAGCTCACATATCAGAGTGGCCAATTAGATTGGGACAATATCACGGCCGAGCTGAATTTGCCGAAGTACGTGACGTTTGATAGCGCGAAAGTAACGTATGCGGATGGCAGCGAGCAAGCCTTGACCGCGCCAACTGCGGATGCCACTAAGGTCGACTATAGCTTAAATAAAGCCTTGTCAGCCAGTCAGAAGACAGCGACCATCACGCTGACCGGGACGGCAAACGACGTGACGGTCAACCAAAATACGACGGTCACCAGCGCGACGTTCAAGAACAAGGTCTTCGAGACGTCAACTGAGGCGCCCGATTATCTGATTACGGTCGACCAGCCGATGGGGATTTATATTCGGAATAATCCTTACACCGTTGCCAATGGGGAGGATGTCACGATCAAAGGAATCGTGGCGGTTGAAGATTCCGAACAATTGACGAACGAAAAAGTGACGCTACATCCCACGGTCAATGGTCAAGAAATGCCAACGGTGCAGATGAGTAATGACGAAGAATCCGGGTTCTTTAGCTACAAAATCAAAGCCAGTCAGCTACATGTCGGCGATGACAATAAGCTCGAGATTTGGGCGTCAGATCCTTATGAAAATGAATCGCCAGTCGGTGTGGCCAATATTACGGTGACCGGTGGTGAATTGAGTTTTAAGAGTGTCTCCAAGAACAGTACGTTCAAATCGATCACGCTCGATGGGCAAGCCCAAACGACTGATCGTGAAGACGACTGGCAACTGGTCGTCCGTGACAGTCGTGGTAAGGGATCTAGCTGGCAACTGCAGGCAAGCGCCACTAACTTTAAAACGACGGGTGGTCAGACGTTAGCGGGTGACGTGCTCTTCCGCGAAGGTGACAAGACAACGGTTCTGAATAGTAACGGCACCGTGATTGACAGCCATACGACGACCAGCGATAATGACGACTATGACGTCTTATCCGATTGGACGAGCAAGTCGGGTATTTTGTACCGCAGTAACGCCGGGGCCGTTCCCGGCTCATACACCGGTGACATTACGTGGACGTTGACGGATGCGCCCAAGTAAATTGTGGTTGGCGAATAAAAGAGAAGATAAAAGCTCTTACAAGCGAACGCTTGTGAGAGCTTTTTCTTATCGTTTGATGATTAGTTTAAGGGTAGTCGTTATTTTTATTATCGACCTCTGTTAATCGAATTAATAAACGTGTTAACCCCCATAAATGCTGTAATATCGGCAATTCGTTATCACTTGATTAGTGAAAAAAGTGCGTTTTTTACGTGTTTTTGGTTGCGTTTTCTTTTTCGTTTAGTACAATGTAATTGTTACCAAATACATGTTGCACAAATATGATTGTGAATATAAACACATTTAAGGAGCGCGTTTAATATGAAAGTTATCGTAATTGGTTGTACTCATGCCGGAACTGCTGCTGTAAATCAAATCTTAGCGTCCAATCCAGACACGGACGTCACGATTTATGAACGGAATGACAATGTTTCATTCCTCTCCTGTGGGATTGCCCTCTATCTTGGTGGCGAAGTTGCCGATCCACAAGGGCTCTTCTATTCCAGTCCAGAACAATTAGCCAAATTAGGCGCGAATGTTCATATGCAACATGATGTGACCGACGTGGATACCGAAAATCATGAAATTACCGTTACTGATTTGAAGACCGGCGAGTCCAAGAAAGATCATTACGACAAATTAGTTGTCACCACTGGTTCATGGCCTGTAATTCCACCAATCGATGGTATTGACAGCCCAAACGTTTACCTTTGCAAGAACTGGACGCATGCCCAAAGTCTATGGGAAGCTGCCAAGCCAGCTAAGCGCGTCATCGTTATCGGTGGGGGCTACATTGGGACTGAATTAGTCGAAGCTTATCAGAAGCAAGGTAAGGAAGTTACCTTAATTGATGGCTTACCACGGATTTTAAACAAGTATTTAGACAAAGGCTTCACTGACCGGGTCGAAAAAGACTTCGTTGATCATGGCATTAAGATGGCCTTAAATCAAATGGTTAAAGGCTTCAGCGATGATGGCAAAGAAGTGACTGTTAAGACTGACAAGGGCAGCTACACTGCCGATATGGCCATTCTGTGTGTTGGTTTCCGGCCAAACACCAGCTTATTAAAGGGTAAAGTTGACATGAACCCGAACGGCTCCATCAAGACGAACGACTACATGCAAACGTCTGACCCTGATATTTACGGTGCCGGTGATTCCGTTGCGGTTCACTACAACCCAACTAAGAAGGATGCTTACATTCCATTAGCCACTAACGCGGTTCGTCAAGGGACTTTAGTTGGCTTGAACATCTTCAAGCCAACCCGGAAGTACATGGGGACACAATCAACTTCTGGTTTAATGTTATTCGGCAAGACGATTGTTTCTTCAGGGATGACCTTGGAACATGCTCAAGCTGAAAAGGTACCTGCAGAAGCCGTTACCTTTGAAGATAACTACCGTCCAGAATTCATGCCAACCACGAAACCGGTTCTGATGCAATTGGTTTACAACCCAGAGACACGTGAAATCTTAGGGGCCCAATTCATGAGTGAACATGACGTTTCACAATCGGCTAACGTGATCTCAGTGATGATTCAAAATCACAACACGATCGATGACTTAGGCTTCGTTGACATGTTCTTCCAGCCAATCTATGACCGTCCATTCAACTACTTGAACTTATTAGGTCAAGCAGCCATCGCGCATGCGGCTGAAAAAGTGACGGAATAATTGAATTAAACGAGTTATTTTGACATAAAAAAGATGCACCACTTATCCGAAACATGTATTGTTCGGATGAGCGGTGCATTTTTTTGTTGCCAGGTTGGGTGGCACGACCGTTAGCGGTCAATCGTTACTTGGGAGGCCAATTTCCACACACTTGCGTTGAGAAGCTTGACCCGATCAAAGGCGTAAGTGCCTAGGCCGCTTGGTAGTCAAAGTTTAAGTTGTCGGTAGTCGTAAAGCCCAAAGTTGTCAGCACTTGTCCCATGAGTGAATCTGGCTGAGATAAAGCTAGTTTGAGCTGCTGGAGCTTTAATTCGACGGTGCCGAATGCCACGAGTCGTTCCAGAATTTCCGTTAAGGGGGCGACGTCGTGATTGGTGTCCGTCAACTGGACTGTTAACGTCGCTTGGTGGGTCGCCATATCGATTGGCGCAAACCCGACTTGCCCGCAGAAATCATTCGTGGTGCGCTCAGTAACACCCCAAATCAGTTGGCGGTCATTAAAAATCTCGCGCATCACTTGATTGATGCGGTCGGCAGTCGCTGCCATGGTCACGGTCGTATCAGTTGTTTGGTAGAGATTAAAGACGTCGACCACGCGGACTTTCGTGAGCCAATCAAATGCATAGTGCGGCGTCAAAATAGGATGGTATTTTTCAAATTGTGACATCAGGCGCGTACTCCTTTAAATGAGTGATTTCGATGTGAAACGATAAGTCTATTGTACCACGGGTTTAGGGGTGGGCTGGGTATGGATGATTTGGACTACGGCTTTGAGACCGGCTGGCATGTTTCATGTAGCGTCTATTGATAGCAAGATACGAAGACTAAAAACGTATACTATTTTGATAACTGACGAAAGAAATCGTAAGCAACATCCAGTGTTTGGTCCAGTGTTAATTCATGAATAAAAGTTTGTTCATCCGCGTAGCTTTGCCATAATTTGTGCATGCCTTTATCGTTTCTGATTTCTGTTAAAACAAATTCATAAGTATTCCAGATATTTAGTGTGTTTCTTTCCGTCATAACTACCTTAAAGGCATTCAAAAGTACATCGTGACTGATATTCGTATATTTTGGAATCGCATATATATCATAAAAGTCTTTCATCCGTGTGTTTGCAATACTTCTTTCCAGAATAGTTTGAAGCTTTTCGGCAAGAATCCTTTCAGGCCGATAAGCGTAAATCGGGATTGCTTTGTCTCCAATGGTTGGTGTATAGGATAACTTGATTGCAGATGGTTCCAGCCGTTCGCCGGTGGCAACATCTAAGTGGAAATTATCCTGCATTTGTCCTAATCTTCCTTTGAGACGGATTCTTAATCCTTGATAAGCCTTTTCTTCATGAATAGGTTTTATATCCACTAATTCATATCTAATATATGAGAGTCGTTCGCTATCAATTATGTCATTAATAATTCGTGTCAGAGTAGGCACACTAACGCTGACACCAGTTAACATGGTATCTAAATCAACGGTAGTTCTGTGTTGAACACCGGTGATTATCGAAAGAACAAAGCCTCCTTTCCAGACAAAATTACTAACATAAGCTGATTGAGATAATCGTTCTAAAAATCCATCAATAAAAAATTTCTTTAGTAAAATATTGTACGAAACGCCACTGATATCTCTTTTAGTCTTCAATTTATCCTTAACACGTTGTTCGCTGCTTTGTTCTGAATTCACAGCATAATCTCCAATCTTTGACGAACTTTTTTTAAAGCCCCCATTTGTTTTGCAGTCATTAATAACAAACTAGCATTTCCATCTGGTGAATCGAGATAGCGTCTGTATGCAGTATTGACGACTTCATTGTTTAAAGCGTATGGCTCTCGTAAAATTTCAACTAACGTCCGTTCGCGACTGTAGAGGCGGATTTTTTGATTAGTGCGGGCAACGTCTAAATGCATGACAGCGTCGTCTAGGTTATCGGTCGTATTCTGTCTGACCACAACATTTTCTGTCCATTTTTGTAACGATTTGGTTGTTGGCAGTCGATAACCACGTTTGAAGGTCATATAAACTTTATATGGATATTGATTGCTCAATTCCCACAGATAAAGTGCCGTTGGACCCGAATAGATGCCCTGCTTTAACATGAGCTGTCTAATCAAAAAATCGTTTGGTGACCACGCAGTATCGATGAATACGCCGCGGCCTAAGCTTTCTAACGCACCAGCTTTTTCCATTTCAGAAATTAACTTGTTGATTTCTGGCTGTTTCTGATCATCCTTAGTTTTTACAAAAATAGACTCTGATTCAAAAAAGTGATTCAATTCCTCAAGCGTTTGGCGCTTTTTACGCAGAAACTGAACGGGATTGGAGTTTTCTCTTAATGAGTTATTAACTGTTTTGGATGTTTTATCAGTCAATTTATCACCACCTAATCTCAGCATAAAGCACTTAGCTGTCCAAAAAAGTAAGTATATTTATATATCATATAACATATCATTACATTTCGAAAAATACTAATGATTTTACTCGATACTAAAATAAAAGCTTACTTTAAGACCGCCATCAGCATAAACAACACCCCCACCAACCCAAAAATCGGTCCTCCGAGTCACAAACTCGAAGAACCGATTTGTTTTAGTTGATCAATAAGAATTAAATTACCAAATCTTGACCCGTTTGTCTGGTGCCAAGTACATCGCGTCTTCAGGTTGGATATCGAAGGTCGTGTAGAAGTCATCCAGATTCTTTGGTTGAACATTAGCCCGCAGCTTAGCTGGGGCGTGGACGTCGATTGAAAGTAACAGTTGCATGTATTCCGTCGTTGCTTTCATCCGCCAGATCATGGCCCAGTTGGTAAAGAAGGCATTTAGGTCGACGTCGTCTTCGCCCTTGGCTGCTTCTTCAGCACAACTCAGACCACCGGCATCGGCGATATTTTCGGATACCGTCAGTGTCCCATTGACTTTAGCGCCTGCGAAGTCTAGACCGTCAAATTCACTGATCATGGACTTGGCGAGTTCCTTGAAGTGTGCGGAATCTTCGTCTGTCCACCAGTTATGCAGGTTCCCAAATTCGTCGAACAGCGCGCCGTTGTTATCAAAGGCGTGTGAGATTTCATGGGCAATCACGGCACCGATACCACCGTAGTTCGCACTAGAAGATTGTTCAAGGCTATAGAACGGTGCCTGCAAGATTGCTGCAGGGAAGACGATGATGTTCATGAATGGGTGGTAGTATGCGTTGACCGTGTCCGCACTCATTTCCCAGCGCGTCCGGTCCGTAGCCTTACCCCATTTCGAGAACATGTCTTGCCGAGCGAGTCGGTTGAAGTGGAGCACGTTACTCAACACGTTACCACCTTGTTCAGGGGTGTGCGTCTTGAACTTCGTGTAGATGGCTTCCAATTTATCAGGGTAACCGACTTGAATGCCTAGTTTATCAAGCTTAGTGACGGCCTTGGCACGGGTATCGGCACTGAGCCAGGTGTTGGCTTGCAGACGGCGCTTGTAGACGCCAATCATTTTCTCAACCATCTGATGCACGTCAGCTTTGGCCGCTTCACCAAAGTATTTGTGACCATAGTAGAGGCCAACGACTTGGTCAAACGTCCCGGTTGCGAGGTAGTAGGCACTCTTCGCCTGGTTACGCGGTTCCTTTTGTCCAGAGAGGGCCCGGGAGTAGGTCGTCGCTAAGACCCGCATGTCGTCGCTTAAGTAGCCACTGTAACGTTGAACTAACTTAGCTTTCATCCAGTTCTTCATCAAGCCGAAGTTGTCCGGGTTAACCACGTCATTGAAATGGTCAAAGAAGGCGGGTTCTGGCAGGATGACCTGTTCAGGATTACCATCGATGACCGAATACGTGATGGCTGCCAAGTCTAAGTACCGACTCGTGTTGACAAAATCGTTGAATTTACGAGGGTTATACATCTTGCTGTAATCAGCGGATTCTTCAGCGGATTTGACCCACGGCACGATCAACCGGTCGAACTTCAAGGTGTCGTCAACGATTTGCTTGGCTTCTGCTTCATCATAACCGGTCTTTTGAAGCAGTTCAGTCATCATTTGGGCATAGATGGCGAGTAACTTAGGGCCGGCCTGGTTGCCTTCGTCATAGTAGGTCTTGTCAGGTAAAATGGTGCCGGGTGCTTGGGCGAAGAGGGCGTTGACTTTGGTGTTCTTCATGTCAGCGTCGACGTCCAGGCTAAATGGCAATGGGAGGCCGTCGTAGATCCAATCGGGCATCCGTTGTTGTAAGTCAGCAAAATCACTTAGACTATCGACTTGCTTGAGGCATGGTAATAGTGGTTCGGCCCCGTTAGCGTCGCGTTGTTTAAAATCTTTGGCTAAGCGGTAAAACTTGATAAATTCAGCTAGCTGGGGATTATCAGGTTCAACTGAACCCGCAGCCATGGCATCAAAATCATGCATTAACGTTTTTTCGATGGCATCGACTAAGTCCATGAAGCCACCAGTTGAAGAATGGTCATCCGGAATGACGGCGGTTTTGAGCCACTCGCCATTGACGGCATCGTAGAGATCTTGTTTTACTGCTGCTTGATTAATGGTTGCCATTAAATCCACTCCCTAATAAATTTTCTAATACTAGTTTAATTATACCTTAGATTAATCCAAGTGGTATCGTCGAGAACCGCTGAAAATTAAAATGATTTTGGAGCGTGAGTTCATTCGGCGAGATTAAGCTAGGTGGATTTAGTGGCCAAGCGGCGCGCTTCAGTCACGGCAGTCACGTTATTTTGGTCGAATGATTAGGAACATCTAACCGGTGCAATCAGCGCAAAAATAGGCGGTTTAACAAACCAACCGGATGAGCGCTCACAGGTTGTGAATCGCCATCCGGTTGGTTTGAATATCTTATTCGGTTAATAACAGTTGGTCTGCATCGTTGATTTTAATGATTTTGCCAGTCTTTTGGGTAATCAGGCCTTGGCGTTCGAATAAGGCGAGCTTGCGGCTAATGCTTTCAGGGGTGGTTCCCAAGAAGGTCGCCAAGTCCTTCTTCTTTAATGGTAATTTAAACGCGTCCGTTTTGAGTGCGGCTGCCGTTTCCGTGAGGTAGTTGGCTAAGCGCGCTTCAACGGACTCGGTCGCCGTGCTCGTCGTTTGGCGTTCCAGCTGGGTAAGCCGTTTGCCGAAGACGTTTAAGACGTTGATACTGATGCTGGGATATTGTTGCATCAACGCTTGAAAGTCGGCGCGGCGGATACTGCAGACATCGGTTGGAACCAGTGCTTCACCAAAGGACGTCCGGCGTTGGTTCTCGAATAGGGCAGCCTCACCATCAATATCACCAGTTTGTAATAAGTACAGTAACTGTTCCCGGCCGTTTGCGGCTAATTGATAAACTTTGACTTGGCCGTTGGCGAGAATCATCAACGAATCGAGTGGGTCGTCAGCGCTGAAAATAGTGCTGCCAGCTGGAAAGTGATGATGCTGAACGATCGTTTCAATTGTATCTAACTGTTCATCAGCGAGTTCCTTGAAAATTGGGACTAACTGAACGCATTCATGCTCTGCCATGAGAACACCCCCTAATTAAATTCACCTTTACTATACCAGATTTCTGCAATAGCGTAGGCGTTCGCGTTTCATCTATGGCTTGATTTTTAACAATTTTATTGTAACTGAAAACTTTTTATTATTTCTTGACGGCGGTCAAGTTCTTATCAATAAAATCCGGTTATGATAGAACCATCAAATGAGTTGATACGGAGGTAATTGAAATGAAAATTATTATGCAATTAGGAACGTTGACCTGCCCATCATGCATGACCAAGATTGAAAAGGCTGTGTCGAATCACGAAGGTGTCGAAAATGTCAAAGTGTTATTCAATGCTAGCAAGGTCAAGGCCAACTTTGATCCAGAAGTGACATCGGCCGATGATTTAGCACAAGTCGTGACCGGTTTGGGCTATGAAGTAGAAAACGTTAAGGTTAAATAGGAGGACGCATTCATGAGTGAATTAACAATCGATGAACAATACGCCGCTGAATTAAAACAAAGTGATATTGACCACCACGTCCCGACTGCCGGTGCGATGACCAATCATATCCTGTCGAATTTAATGGTCGCATACGTTAAGTTGAGTCAGGTCAAATGGTACGTCAAAGGCCCGCAATCATTGGCATTGCGGACGGAATATCAACAGCTGATCGACCAAAACGTCCGTCAGTTTGCTGAACTCGGTGACTTACTCTTAGATGAAAACCAAAAGCCATCTTCCACAACGGCTGAATTAACCAAGTATTCAATGTTGGAAGAAAACGGGGCTTTCAAGTATCAATCCGCTGATGAGCTCGTGGCCGCAACCATCAAGGATTTTGATACGGAAAACCTATTCGTGGACCGGGCTATCAAGTTAGCTGAAAAAGAGACTCGGCCAGCATTAGCCGCATGGTTAGTCGCTTATCGCGGCAGTAATAATCGCAACATCCGGGAACTGCAAGCCTACTTGGGCAATGACGCACGTACCGGACTAGATGAAGAAGACGAAGATGATGATGACTAATTAGTCAGGTCAATTCAAATAAAGTGCTCGGAATCGCCATTGTGTGGGCAGGCGATTCCGAGCGCTTTTGCTATTGTGACTAGGCTGCGCTATACTAGCGACATTAATTAAGGGAGGGACCCCAAGATGTCGATTAGTGATATTATCATGTGGACGTTTGTCTTTATTATCGCGACTGGGTTCGTAACGGTCGTGTCGACGGCTGTGTTATTGAAGCGAGCCAAACGAGCGCCCAAGGATACCGAGCAGTCCCACAGTGATAACGACGATGACTGGAAAAAAGATGATTGGAACCATGATGACTGGAAAAAGGGCGATTGGAAAGATTAGTGGCGTGGTCGGCCACGATTGGAAATAACCAGCGCTATTGGTAGCTAAGTTGGCGGATTAATTGGTCAGTTCACCTTCGACCTAGTCTGGCCGTATTTGACCTTAAATAATAACAAACACAACTAATATAAAACGTGCGTGACTGCAGCAATCAAATGAACTTGATGCTGCGGTCACGCACGCTTTTTTCGTTATTTCGTTTTTAACAATAAATCTAATGAGTGCTCAAGGTTCTGAACATCAGCAGTCGTCATATTGCCGACGCAATTATTGATATTGCGGGCAATGACGAGTTTCATTGCCTTGTCGATGCTGGATTTGACCGCGGAAAGTTGAACAAGGACGTCGTCGCAAGGGCGGCCCTCATCCATCATCCGCAAGACGCCGTCCAGTTGACCAGCGGAGCGCTTCAAACGGGTCTGAATTTGTTTACTCGTCACATATTCTTCGGTAGCTGCCATGGAGACCTCCCGTCGACCTAATCGAGTGCTTTTTGAAGTTCAGCTTCAAAGGCTGGCTTTGGCCGCGCACCCACGAGATGACTGACAACTTGGCCATCCTTCTTGATTAGGAAGGTTGGAATCCCTTGAACTTGGAATTGGCTCGCAATTTCTTTGTCGTTGTCGACATTCAATGAGACGAAGTTGACCTTATCTTTGTAATTGGCATCTTCGGACAATGACTTCAAAATTGGGTCCATCATCCGGCATGGCGGGCACCAGTCAGCACGGAAATCAACGACGGCAATCCCAGTATCCGTTTCTTTGGCAAAATCTTGATCATGAATTTCTTTAATCATGTTAAACCCTCCAGATGTGCTTTATTAACAATTAGTAATATACCCCCATAGGTATACGAATGCAACTTTTTTGTCCGAATGACCAATTTATCAAGTTAACTATCAAATGGCCTGTTTGGCAGACAACCGCATTGCGCTAAAACAAGATCAGTTGGCTATCCATGAATGACCAGGTGTTATCAATGTTTTTTCTGAAATCGAGGTGATAGCGATACTCGTCAATGTTGGCAATTATTGCGAGATTACAATTATGAACTAGAGTGACGATCTGATTCACCAGCTTGAAGGCCGATGCGACTCATGACAAACGTCGCTAGCTCGACTTTAATACGCGCGGGGGTATAAGTAGGAGGCCGGTTCGGATGATTAGAAATGGCTTATTACAGCAAAATAAAGCGTTTACATAAATAGATTTATCTGCTATCCTTCAGAGTATCATAGATGCTCGGTACCATACGAGGAGGATACAAGATGACAGGTTCATGGGACGCACGCTACGCTGCAGAATTCTTTGGCACCCTGATCCTAGTGCTACTAGGCAACGGTGCTGTCGCTAATGCATTCCTAAAGAACACGACCGGAAACGACGATCCGGGACTCGCCAACGGGGGTTGGCTCCTGGTGGCGTCGGGGTACGGGCTGGGGGTTATGCTGCCAGCAATGATGTTCGGGTCAATCTCTGGTAACCACTTGAACCCTGCGATTACGATTGGTCAAGCAACGGTTGGTCTCTTCCCCTGGTCACACGTTGCGCAGTACTTAATCTGGCAATTTCTCGGTGCCATCGTAGGACAATGCTTGATTCTCGCACTATACTGGCCACACTACCGACAAACGACTGATGCTGGCGCAGTATTAGGGACGTTTGCGACTAGTGACGCCGCGCACAGTCAGCTGAACGGGTTCATTACCGAAATGGTCGGGACCGCCGTCCTGATTTTTGGAGCGATGGGCCTGTATCGCGGGATGTTCTTCCATCAAAATATTGATATTGCCAACATCGGGGTCGGATTACTGATCGCGGCAATGGTCATCTCGCTAGGTGGGCCGACTGGGCCAGCCCTGAACCCTGCCCGGGATTTAGGACCGCGGCTCGTTCACGCACTATTACCGGTTCCCAATAAGGGGTCTTCACATTGGGAATACAGCTGGGTTCCGGTCGTGGCACCAATTGTTGGCGCCGTGATTGGGATTTGGCTTTACAAGATCTTTTTTAGTTTATAATTGCAATTAATCAACCGAGCGTACTTATGAAATTATTATGGCGTTATCATTTTAGTTATTATTAGCCAAAAAATGGCACCCAGACTAGTTGGGGAAGACTAGTCTGGGTGCCACTTTTTATGGGCTGGGGAATGTTAGATGCAAGTTGGTTAGGCCGTTGCGGCTTGGATCGTTTTGGCAGGTTGTTGTTTGTCGAACTTGGTCTGGAAGTTGATCAGGCGCATCGCGTTGAAAATAACGACCAGGATGCTGGCTTCGTGGACGAACATCCCACCGGCCATGTAAATGTAGCCGAAGACTAAGCCAATCAGGAGGAAGGCCACTGTCGCGATGGCGATGAAGATGTTTTCCCGGGTGTTGAGCACCGTCTTCTTAGCGAGACCATGGGCGTGGACCAGTGCTGGAAAACTGGATTGCATCAGGACAACGTCGGAAGTGTCGATAGCGACATCGGTCCCACTACCCATGGCAATACCGATATCCGCGTTAGCGATGGACGGACTGTCATTGATGCCATCACCGATAAAGGCGACCGTGTTACCGTCAGCTTTGAGCTTCTTAACGTATTCGACCTTTTCTTCTGGCAATAAGTTGGCGTGAACTTCGTCTAAGTTCAATTCATTTGCGACTGCTTGAGCGGTTAACTGATTATCACCAGTCAACATGACTAACTTCTTGATACCCTGAGCCTTGAGTGCGGCGAGTGAATCTTTAACGCCTGGGCGGATGGTATCAGCAATCCCGAAGATCAGTTGAACTTGACCATCAACGGCCATGATGACTGTCGATTGACCACCGGCTTGTAAATCGTTCAAGTCTTTGAGTTGAGCTGGGTTAAGTTCGATTTGATGCGCAGTTAACATCTTTTGGTTCCCAATCACAACGGTTTGATCGCCGACTTTAGCGCAGATACCTTGGCCCTTGACGGTTTCGGTATCATCGAGGACGGGTGCGACACCAGCGGCTTTTTTGGCGGCGTAAGTCACGATAGCTTGACCGAGTGGATGGTCAGAAACGCCTTCGATGGCAGCGGCTAAAGCGAGTTGATTGTTGGCGTTAGTGGTGTAAGTGTGCATCGTGGTAACGGCGGTATTGCCTTCCGTCAAAGTCCCCGTTTTATCGAAGACCAGCGTATCGACTTTGGCAAAGGTATCGACGACTTCGCCACCCTTGATTAAGATGCCACGTTTGGCACCATTCCCGATTCCGGCAACGTTTGAGACGGGTGCACCGATAACGAGGGCCCCTGGGCAACCGAGAACTAAGACGGTGATCGCTAAGCGGAAGTCACGCGAGAAGGCGAAGACTAAGACTGCTAAAACGAGAACGGCAGGCGTATAATATTGAGCAAAGCGGTCGATGAACTTTTCAGCTTTGGACTTCGTGTCTTGGGCTTCTTCGACGAGTTCGATGATTTTAGCAAACGTCGTGTCATCACCCACTTGAGTCGCTTTGATTTTAAGATAGCCATTTTCGACCATCGTGCCAGAATAAACGAAATCATTGAGCTGTTTGTTGATTTGACGGGCTTCACCAGTGATAGAAGCTTCGTTGAGATAACCATTACCTTCAACGACGACCCCGTCGACCGGGACTTGGCTCCCCGTTTTGACTAAGACAACATCGCCTTCGTCAACATCATCGACGTCGACTTCTTCCGTACCATCAGCGGTTACGAGGGTGGCAGTCGTTGGTGACATGTCGGTCAAGCCTTTGATGGCTGTCCGCGTCTTTTGTAACGTTTTGCTTTCGAGGTAGGACCCGAACAGGAATAGGAACGTCACGATGGCTGATTCGTTGAATTCGCCAATGATGAAGGCCCCGATAACGGCAATGCTGACTAACAGTTCAATACTGAAGACCTTGTTGCGCAGTGCGCTCCAAGCCCGAGCCGCGATTGGAATAACCGCAATTACGGAAGCCACGGCCAGGATGACTTGGTAGCCGAGAGTGAATTGGAACAAGTATTTGCTGAGCATGCCGAGGACGATCAGAATACCAGTGATTAATGTGATTTGATTCGTATGTTTAGTTAGAAACCCCTGAATTTTCATAATTTGCAACTCCTTATTTGATTTGATGACCCTAGTATAGCCGCTGATTCTTGATGGCAACTTGATAGCCATCAAGTTTTGGTCAATTTATCAAAATAAAGTCGATTTACCGCTGTGTTAGGTTTTTTTAGGTGGTAATGAGGAGTCTTAGGTTCCTATTGGTGGGCTTATTGTTCGTCAGCCAGTGCGCGCCCTAGTCCGACCTCCGGGGCTGGCTGACAAATCAGATTGGGTTTCAATAAACATGCCAGCTTCTGTTGTTCACTTAACTGAACACTGCTGGTGCTGTGAATTGCGACAGAGATAGAGATGGAGGAAATACCGTGGATTATCAAGTAACACAAGCTAATCAGCCTCTGATGCCCGCTTATTTTCAGGGGCGATGGGCAATCAAAGAAATTGAGCAGCAATCCGTGATGTACAGTACTAATTTGGGCGCTGAAATGTGGTTTCAGGCCACGGCGGCGAGCTTTGTCCGCATTACCATGCTGGATTTAGCGCGTGATTTACCGAGTTGGATCGCGATTCAAATCGACGGCTTGCCGTTTCAGCGCCAAGCCGTAACGAGTGACCCAATCTGGTTGACGTTGGATGGTCGGCCTCACGTGATTCGACTGGTACTGAGTGGCAATACTGATGAAGACCGCGTCTGGGATGGCAATCAAGGATTCGCCATCAGTGCCGTGACGAGTGATGGGACGTTGCAGCCCGTTCAATTAGGACGGCATAGTCTGACTTGGATTGGGGATTCGTTGACTGCTGGCTGCTGGGTAGCTGGGAGAAATCCTGGTGAAGATTACCGGGGTGAAGCCAATTATGCGGCAGTGGCGAGCGACTTATTGAATAGCCGTAACGTACGGATTGCCTATAGTGCGGTCGGCCTCCAAAAACCCGGAACGGGCGGGGTCCCCGTGTTACCAGACGCACTGACGGCGATTGATGCGACAACACCGTGGCAACCAGTCCCAACAGATCTAGTGGTGATCAATGTGGGTACAAATGACCGCAAAATTGATGAGACGGCCTTTACGATTGTGTTCCGCCGCTTCTTAAACCAAGTTCAGCGACTGTATCCGAATAGTCGTTTAGCCGTGATGGTGCCGTTCAATCAAGCCTTTGCGTCGGTGATTCGCGCAGTTACGGCGGAATTTATGCAAATCGAATTGATTGAAACGGCCACGTGGCACCCCAGTACGACGGATGGTGTGCATTTGGATTTGGCGGGCTCCCAGCTAGCCGGCGAGTTACTCGCACAGGAATTGCAAACGCGCTATGCCGCTCTATTTAGAGAGGAACCGCAGCGCTAAGTCCGTTAATGGAATGCCGTTCGGAGGGACCGTTTTGTACGACTGATGAATATTAAAAATGGCGTCTGAATCGAATGTAACACTTCGATCCAGACGCCATTTTAGTCAGTCATTTATTGAGTTCTTTTCAGTCCGTTTGGTTTCGACTTTAAAACCGAACGTGTGCTCATTTTAATGCGTTGTAAGTCCTCAACGTTGCCGACGCAGCGCTCTGGACTGTAAATCAGCAACCGCTGCCAGAACGTCTTCAGGAATATCAACATGCGCAATGAAGCCTTGCCCGCGGGGACCATAGCCGGTGGGGGTATCCGCTAGCCGTTGGAATTCGCCGAGCAATAGTTCGGTAAAGTAGGCTGGTTGCCAGCCCGTCAGCGTGGACTCTCCCTTGAATCGGAGTGGTTCCAGTTGACTCAGCTGGAGTGTTGCTGGTAGATAGCGAGTAAAGTCAACACCATCCCAGTTAGCGGCAAACGTTAATTCAGTCCGGCGAGCAAGCAACGGGTCTTGAATCAGCAGGACGTGGCGCCAATTGTCCGGAGCTAAATCCCGTGCGTTGGTGGCGTTACTCCCAGTATTCGTTGAAGTTTCGTCTAGTCGAAGCTCACCGGTATAGCCGGTTTGGCGGATGAGTGTTGCCATTAGAGCCGCTTCGCTAGCGTGTGATGCCGGCTGGTCAAGGTTTTCACGTAAGTACTTCGTCGCGTGCCCCACGCCGCCCGCAATGATGACGGTCGGCAGCTGATACTGTTGGGCAAGTTGCCCCGCCGCAATCGCGGTCGCTGGCAAACTATTGCCGCACAGGACGAGACCGTCCACGCGAGCGGGTTGCGGAACGGCTTGGGTGAGCCAAGCGAGGCACCGATTAAAGGCAGTCAGTTCATCCATTTAATCGGCCTCCTTGGTTCCAAAATGCGCAGCGGCAGCGCCAAAGTTAAAACGTTGATAGTGGACGTTTTGGAAGCCAGCCGTCTTAAACATCTGAGCCAGCTGCTGATAACTGGCAAAGTGGCGGGTCGTTTCTTGTAAGTAAGAATATTCTTGATATTGATGTGCAAATAAGCGGCCAAATAATGGGACAACTTTAGTGAAATACCACTGCCAGACTGGTTTGATGAGCGGTTGATCCGGCTGAGAGGTCTCTAGGCAGACTAGGCGCGCGCCGGGTTTGAGGACGCGGTAGATTTCAGCTAATGCTTGGGCTTTGTCCGGAAGATTACGAAGGCCGAAGCCAATGGTGACCAGGTCGAATGTGTTATCTTTAAATGGAAGGTGCATCGCATTACCGCGGCGCAACCAGACCCGGTCCGCGACGTGTTGTTGAGCGACTTTTTGCTGTGCTAGCTTGAGCATTGGCGCGGAGAAATCCAGCCCGATCACTTCGCCAGTCGGTTGTAATTCCCGTGCGAGCGCAATGGTCCAATCCCCCGTGCCGCAACACAAATCGAGGACGTGAGCGTCAGGTGCGAGGTGAATCTGGGCCATCGTTTGCTTGCGCCAGTGTCGATGCGTTCCGAGACTAATAATATTATTCATACGGTCATAATTAGGTGCAATGGTGTCAAATAAGCCTTGAACGTTATGTAAGTACCGATTTGCCATGTTGAGAGCCTCCTGTAAATTACTATCTTTATGACTTAACTATAGCAGATGTCAGGCCGCTTGCATGGGAAAAACGACAATAAATTGGGTGCGCTTATTAGAGCCGGCGAGCGCGTTCATTCTAAAACACGGTGATTTGATTGGAACTGCGTTGAACGACCAGCCGCGAATGCCGGTGATTTAATCATGATTAGTCAGGATTAGTAGCTTGGATTGGAGTTGCCAAGTCGGCTAGTGTGCATGACGTAAAATCGAAATTAATGAAAAAATCATTTTGGGGCTTGCCTTGAAGTAACTTGAAGGTTAGATAATAGGGCCATGAATGGTGTAATTCAAATTAGTAATATGGAGGTCTTCTAATGAATATCAAACAA
The DNA here is from genome assembly GCF_000463075.2 of Lactiplantibacillus plantarum EGD-AQ4. GTDB lineage: Bacteria > Bacillota > Bacilli > Lactobacillales > Lactobacillaceae > Lactiplantibacillus > Lactiplantibacillus plantarum_A. Next base: position 8,108 of record NZ_AVAQ01000049.1, on the reverse strand, counting down.
GCAAGTGAGCAGACGGGCGTATCTTCGGCGGCGATTCGGTATTATGAAAAGGAAGGGCTGATTCCAGCTATCGACCGCAGTGAGACGGGGAATCGGGAAATCGATGACCGGATTATTCGGCGAATCGTGTTTGTCCGCCAGATGCGAGCCGCTGGGATGAGCATTGTGAATTTGCGGCGCTATATTCAGTTATTTGATGCTCAGGAAGATAATACGAGTGAGCAGGTCGATTTATTGAAGACGCAGCTCGAAGAAATGGAAGAAAGACGTGATGACATTCAGGCGGCAATCGACCACTTGCATTACAAGTTGGATCATTATTATGACCACATGCAGGAAGCGGAAGAAGAGCTGCGTGCTTTGGAACGACAACATAATCATGACTAGTGACTAGCTGCAACTTAAAAAGTGACTAGGGACAATCATGAAAAGGCCCTTGTGAGTCGGCACAACCATTCTAACTTAATTGAGTTGGATGATTACGCCGTGCTTGCAGGGCCTTTTTTTGCAAAAAATAAATTATTTTCAGAAAAAAGCTTGCCTTGAAGTTACTTTAAGGTTATAGACTGTGGCTATTAATTAAAGATTGAGGTAAGCAAACATGAATAGAACACAACAACGGTTTGGCATCATTTTGCCAATTATTCTGATTAGTTATTTTATGATTCTGCTGGATAATTCGATTGTTTTTACCAGTACGGTCAAAATCGCCGCTGACTTGAATTTGTCAGCCCAAGCGCTCTCGTGGGTGACGAACGCCTACGCGCTGACGTTTGGTGGCTTGTTAATGCTCGGTGGCCGTGCCGGGGATATTTTTGGACGGCGCAAGATTTTCTTGATTGGCTTGGTGATTTTTAGCATTGGCTCGTTACTGGTCGGACTCTCGACGAGTGCGGGGATGATTATTAGCATGCGGGCACTGCAAGGGATTGGTTCCGCTATTCTGGCACCGACGACGCTCGCGTTACTAATGGATACGTATCAAGATAACATGCGGACACGCGCGATTGTGTATTATGGCGCTACCGGTGGTCTGGGCGCGAGCTTTGGCCTCGTGATTGGTGGGTTGATCTCCAGTTACACGACTTGGCGACTGGGCTTCCTATTGAACGTGCCGATTGGCATTGTGATGCTCTTATTGACTTTGAAATTTGTTCCGGTTAGTCAGCGCAGTACTGGCAAGCTGGATTGGTTGGGCTCATTATTATCAGTGATTGGGATCATTGCGCTGGTCTACGGGATTAATGGTGCTAAAAATCCGGTGTTAACGATTATCATTGCGATTATTGTCCTGGCAGCGTTTGTATGGCAAGAACACCGCTCAAACCATCCAATCATGCCATTGAAATTATTCGCTGACCGTGAACGGAGTAGTGCCTATGTGGCGCGGTTCTTCTTTCTCGGTGCGATGATTTCGTACTTCTTCTTAACACCACAAGCGATGCAAAATGTTTATCATTTTACGCCATTAATGGCTGCGCTAGGCTTTTTGCCTGAAACGGTGCCTCAATTTATCTTCGCCACCCTGGTGTCACGTTTGAATAACCGATTCACGAACAATCAAATCTTGATTGCGGGGGAACTGATTACGTTAGTCGGCTTATTGATGGCCGCGCTGGTCGGCGTACGCGCGGGCTACGTGACGGCGATTGCGATTCCAATGGTGATTATCGGGATTGGCCAAGGCTTTTCTTTGAGTCCACTGACGGTCGCGGGGGTCGCGAATACGGATGCGGCTATTGCGGGCTCGGCATCGGGCGTGGTCAACATGGTGCATCAGATTGGGAGCTCAGTTGGGTTGTCAATCATCACGTTAATGACGGCCGGCATTGCTAGTCCAGTCGTTTCGTACAATACAGCTGTCATGATTATGACAGGATTAATGCTGATCTCAACGCTAGCAGCTATTAATATTGCACGGAAATCATCAAATGATTAAAAAAACGGTTCTGAGCCAGCTTCCGATTCGGAGGTTGGTTTCAGAGCCGTTTTTGCGTCATACAGGTCTGGTTATTAAGCGAAATTAAAAGTCATCATCCGCAATTTGCGCCAGCAAGTCCCGTGATGGAATGAAGAAGACTTGGCCGGACAGCAGTTTGGAGAAGGTCAGTAGGAAGTCGCCTTGGTCGACCATGTTTTGTAACATGCCCTTGGTGACAGTCCAGTGACGTGCATAGCCGATGAAATAGGTGCCAATATTACCCACAGCGGGTTGCGCGTATGGGACGTTCATCCGAACGATTTTTTGTTCGACCCCATCGATTTCATACTTGGAAGCAACGTTATGGGCGTTCTTGAATTTATCGTCGTCGTCCAATTCAAAATCGCTGAACTTTTCGCGTCCGACTGCCTTTTCTTGGTCGCCAGTCGTCATGTGTTCCCAAATTGGCATGTCATGTTGCCATTTTTGAGCGAAGGCGTAGGAGCCGTTGATGAACTGCGGATCTTCCTCGCCAACTAAGGCGTAATCAGCGGCGTCTTCGATGGCAGGCGCTTCGGTCCCGTCGATGAAACCAATGATGGCGCGGCCTTCGAAGTAGCGGAACCCCTTAGTTTCGTCGAGAACCGATGTGATGGGTGCAAGCACCCGCTGAAATTGCGTTTGGCACTCATAAACGACCGCTTCGTTGCTAGCGCGAATGTGGAAGAAGAGGTCACCGGCAGTTGCGGGCATACTGTACTTGGGACCGTGTAATGTCGTATAGGTCTCGAGTTCGCGTGGCTTGGGGGCATCCGGGAAGAGGTAATCCCAAGCGCTACTACTAATACCGATGCTAACTTTCAGTTGGGTACCGGTCTCGGGCTTGGCGTCGCGGATGCGTAAGGAACGAATAATGGCTTGTGACCGGTCAGCAAATTCTTGGAAGACTTCACGGTCGTGTTGCGGATCCTGGCGGTTTAACTGAAGAACTGTGAATTGAACGTGTTCTCCGACGTCTTTCCAGACATCTTGGGCGTGACTTGGATTGATTGGCATGTAATCCCCTCCGTAGCTTTGATAAGTCTAGCGTAACTGGCTAGTCGAGAAGCGTCAAATAAAGACGCCCACTTTGGGGTTAGTAAATAAATATAATTATGAGTCAGCTAGCGGCGTGTAAAGTAGTCCTCAAACTGGACACGAAGTTTCTAGATGCTCATCGTGACGTCAAACGGTTAGCCTAGCGCGTTTTTTTGGTCCGACGAGTTTGCTGCTAGTCGTTATTTCGACCAGTCAGTCTCAGCCCAAACTAGTATCGGCGGGAATCGTTGGGGCTTGCAAAACATTCGGGACGAGCTGAATGAAGAGGCGATACGTCTCAATGCGATTGAGTGCCGGCTGAGTTGTCGCGAGTTGCCAAGCAAATTGATGGCAACTGTGGCCCAGAAAAGTCGCGATGAAGTGCGGGTGTGGCGCTTGAATCGCTAATGCGGTGAGTAGTTGCTGGGCAAAGCCAACTTCTAGTGGAAGAATCCGGTCAGCACAATGCGCCCAAGCGGCCAGTCGGGGTAAATTCAAGTGTGCGCGCATGGTGGTGATAACGGCCCCTGCAATTGTGGCATAGGTCGGGTTTTCCAAACTATTAAGCGCGTGGCCGAGTTCCTGTAAGGCAATCAGGTATTCGACAGTGATAATATCTGCAATGTCTTGGTGATGCCGATAAAAGGTCGCACGCCCAACATGGGCATCGTGGCAAAGCTGTTTGACGGTCAATTGATTGAAGGGCGTTTGCGCCGCAAAGTGGGCTTGCAGCGCGGTCATTAACTTGCGGTGCGTTTGATGGGTTCGCTGGTCAATCTTCATTTGATTATTCATTATAATTTTTGTCATGTGTTTATGATACACCAATCCCATATTTGTCTCAAAACGGCACTTCCTTAATGGCGTCAGGCGACTATAATAGCTGTTACGGTTTGTTAACCGTAGCAGGGAGCCCTGTTAGTAGGACCCGGTTGAAAATTGGTGCCACTTACAATCGTGATTGGGCCGACGGGGGCTGCGCTGCATGATGATCAATTAAAAGGACCCTTTTATAGGAGGAATTGAACAATGTCACTAAATCCACAACAAATGCGCGCCACGCGTGAAGAATTACAAGCAAACTTTGCGTTAACTGGGCTAACGAAGTCGCAAGTCGCAGCTGATTTGAACATCAGCGTCACTAAACTAGACCATTTATTTGATTTGACCCAACAGTCCTTGAACGACCCGTGGATCTTACGCAACTATTTGATTGAACAGGTAGAAGCGGCTGGTAAGACTCCCGTACCATTTACCGCGCTAAGTGGCGACTGGCACCGGCACTGGTTTTTAAATAGTGCGGTGATCGACCGCCGTGAAATGTCGGCTGGCGATCGTTAATGGTTGGATTGGGTATCGGTGCTTGAATTGATGCGTTTGAAATGCCTGTTATCTCGGGAGAATTTTCGAGATACCAGACATTTTTTCGTTGTTGAACTGGGAGCGCGGGTGAGGGTGTGCTGCAAGCTCAAATTGAGTCGTCGCAAAAAAATCACAATTTTGATAGATAATATTAATAGGATTAATGATTCATACGGAGTGGAGAATTAACCCAAAATACTTGAAGGGAGTGATAATCGACATGATGATCAACGGACATGGGTTTGGGCCAGATTATATTATCGATGCTGGGACCATGCTAATTATAATAATCCCACTATTTTTTTATATTTTGATTCGGCAATTTTTCAATGGGCATGCGACGGTTGTTAAAGTGAGTGGCTTAATTGCATTCTTTCTGTATATTTATGCGCTCCTGAGCGTGACATTCTTTCCAATAATGGCTTTTAAATGGAGTTCAAAAGCGTATCAATATGGATTCGGTAAACAATACCTTGCTAACTTCAATTTTTTGGAGCTGTTTCAGTATGCACCCAGCCAAATTATTGGAAATCTGGCACTGTTATTACCGTTGTCAATACTGGTGGCGTACTTGTGGCCCAAACAATTTAGTCAGGCTAGACCCAATATTATCCTTGGCGGACTAACGACTCTGGGTATCGAGACGCTCCAATTACTGATGAGTTTCTTCTATCTAGGTAACCGCACGTTTGATGTTAATGATCTGATTTTAAATATAGTGGGGTATTTGATCGGTTTTGGACTGTATAAAGTCTCTAAATCGGTATTTAAGCTGTCACCTGACGTGTTTCGAATCTTTTGATACTGCCAGAATAGTTGTTAATAAAATGATTCAAAAGTGATAGTCACGATGGATGTCGGGGGAGACGAGCAGCAATTTAGCAGTTAAAATTGTAAAGTAACAGAACGTTGCATCATATTTTTAGCATAAAATCAGACTCAAAAAAACGCCATTCAGTCCCTTGAAAAAAGGTGCTGAATGGCGTTTTGACGAGAAAAAGATGGACCCTACCGGATTTGAACCGACGACCTCCTGCATGCGAAGCAGGCGCTCTCCCAACTGAGCTAAGGGCCCAATACACTTTTTAGTATACCGCAAAATAAGTCGGGTGCAAGTCCAGGTTAACGATTAGTGGCGACTGGCGCGGTGATTCCGGTTGCCGCGAATTTTATGGACACGCCGCTTATATTGGGCCTTTTGGTTGCTGACAAACTTGAAGTGTTGCATTTTACCACCGAAGACTTGGCCGTTTAACCGCAGCTTGAGCCAGTCTTGCATCACCGCAATCATCGAATTGATTTGGTTGACGCGTAATTGATCGTCCTGTTGTTGGGCCAGTGGCAATAAATTTGTTGATAATTGATTCACTAATTTTTGATGATAGGCCATTAATTCGGGAGTCAGTGGGGCGTCCGTATACGTGTTAAATAGTTTTTGAATCGTCTGGAGGGCGTCCTTAATGTCGGTTGGTTGATAATAGCGTTCGTTTGATTTCGTCAAGTTAATTTCCTCCCTTGCCCATTCAGTATAGCAAATTTTAGTTAAAAAGCATGGTTCAGCGTAGCCAAACGAGACGGCAGCGGTTACAATAAGGGGTAAATTTAGGAGGTGCCCATCATGACGACAACCACCGCACTGACCACCCAAGCAGAACAGGCTTTGGACCAGTCATATGCTAAGTTCAAAAGTGAGCAGTTAACCCTTGATAAGTCACAGCTATTTGAGAATGCTGATCAGATATTTGCGATGAAAGCAATTGAAGCAGCCACTCGCCAATATTTATTTGACGACGAAATTGCTCAGCAAGTCATCAAATTAGACGCACAAGTTTTGCCGACCATGTACCAAAAAGGGCAGGAAGGCGAATTTTTGAAACTGAATTTTACGGGCAATGATATTCGTTGGCTGTTAGGACTGCCACGGACCCATCATCGCCAACGTGGCCCAAAATAAACCAGCATTAACCGAACGTTTGGTCGCTTTTACCATAACAATTATCCGAATTTCTAGTCATTGACTATTGAAATTCGGCTTTTTTTGATTAATCGGCAAGTTTTTTTTAAAAAAGTTTTGAAAAAACGCAAATTTTAGTAATAAAAAGATGCCGGTATGATAGCGTTTCAAGCTGGAAATGTTACGATGGCCAATTATTGTTACTGTTTTGTAACTTTCGTAACATATTGTTATTTTGTTGGTATTGGTATGTAACACAAAATGAGTAGTATAGACGTTGGCTTGAAGTACATACGTGACATTCTTTTTGGAGTGATCATTATTAAAGTGAAAGTAAATATTAAACAAGTGATGTTAGGAACTGCTGCTTTAGCTGGTATGTTAGTTACTAGTCAAGCAGTTGCCAATGCCGATTCAATGACTATCAAAGCAGGGGACACTGTTTGGGCATACTCACAAAAGTACCATGTTTCAGTTAACAAGATTGCCGAAGCTAACGGCTTAAGCAACCCTAACTTAATCATCGCCGGTAAGACGATCAACATTCCTGGCGTTAAGACTGGTGAAAAGGTTACGACTAAGACGACCACTGCTAGTGCAAGCAGTGCTAAGTCAACTAGTGCCGCAACTTCAACTTCACAAGCTGCTAGCTCAACGACTAGTGCAGCTGCTACCAGCTCATCAACTACTAGTGCAAGTAGTACGAGCCAAGCAGTATCAAGCAGCTCAACTGCAGCTCAATCAAGTAGCACTTCAACTGCTAGTGCAAGCAGCGTAACTTCAAGTGCTTCATCAAGCTCAGTTGCTTCACAAGCAAGCTCAAGCTCAGCAACTTCAACGAGTTCTGCTAGCCAAAGTTCTGCAAGTCAAAGCTCAGCTTCACAAGCAAGTTCAGCTTCAACTAGCACGACTGCAACCAGCACTCAATCAGCTGCTGCAACTTCAACTAGCTCACAAGCAAGTTCATCTGCAAGCACGACTAGTTCATCAACAACTAGTTCTTCAACGACGACTGTAAGTGCAACGGCCTACAGCGCATCAACGACGTCATCATCCACTTCAACGACTAGTTCTTCAACGACTGGTTCAGCAAGTGCTTTGATCGCCGCTGCTAAGACTTACTTAGGCACACCATACGAACAAATGGACTGCTCTGCATTTACGCAAGCTGCCTTTGCTAAGATTGGTCGTACCATCGGCCGGACCACTTATGCCCAAGCTACTCTTGGTACTCACGTATCATTTAGCTCAGCACAAGCTGGCGACTTGATTTTCTGGGGTTCTGATTCAGCACCTTACCACGTTGGGATTTACTTAGGCAACGGTCAATACATTGCCTCACCAACTGAAGGCGAAACTGTTTCAATCAAGAGCACCACTTACTACACACCAAGTTTTGCTATCCACATGTTCTAAAACGATTATTTAACAATCAAAGTCGCTATCCAATTCAGGTTGGGTGGCGATTTTTTTTGACCGAAAATTCGTGGTCTTTGCTAGTTGGGTTGCACTGGCAAGTCAGGCTAGCCGCCGACATATGAGCTGTCATAGGCGCCGAATGGGTAGGTGAAATCAGCAGTAACGCTAGCGACGGATAATGCATGCCAGGACTTAACTTAATGTTTTATCGCATTATCCCACCTGAATCGGCACACGTACACTAATATGCTCAATACGCGAGGTGTTAGTTATTCGTGTGTATTAAAGATGATTAAAAAGTGCCGGTTGGTAGATTCCTGTTCGTCTGCCGGTGAGGCGTCCTAGTCCGACTTCCAGGACCGGCTGACAATTGCT
>NZ_AVAQ01000048.1 GCF_000463075.2 Lactiplantibacillus plantarum EGD-AQ4 | reverse complement strand
GGCGATGGCCACGGTACTTTTATCACCAGTCATTCAGTTGATGCTGAATCTCGGTGTGGTCGTCGCACTCGGCTATGGCGGACAACTGGCGATCAGCAATACGATCAGTAACGGCCAAATTATTGCGTTCGTCAACTACATGATTCAAATCGCGAGCGCCATGATTCAGACGGTCAACATCATCACGGCGTTCTCACGGGCAATTACCAGTGCGACGCGGGTTCAGGCAGTGCTAGATATGGCTGCCTTTCAGATTGCACCGGTCCAAGTGAGCGCCGCAACTGATGTGAAACCGCATGGCAGTCAAATTGAATTCGACCAGGTGTCATTTGGCTATCAACAGAGTCGGCCAATTTTGGACCACGTCTCGTTTACCGTCCCAGATGGCCAGTGGTTAGGCATCATTGGTGCGACGGGTGCGGGTAAAAGTACGCTGATCAACTTATTGACGCGCCGTTTTGATGATTACCACGGCACGATCAAAATTGGTGGGGTGGATATTCAGCAGATGCCGCTTTCAACTGTACACGCTGCCGTGGCCGTCGCCC
>NZ_AVAQ01000047.1 GCF_000463075.2 Lactiplantibacillus plantarum EGD-AQ4 | reverse complement strand
GGGCAAATGCACGTACGATTCGGTTACCAGAAATATTCTCTTCCACCATGGCGTTTAAACGTGCAAAACTCTGACGGATATTAAAGAAGACGGCGTGTGCTTCATTGCTCATCCGGGTCGTTAGCCAGCCGATGATCGGTGTCAGGATAATTAAGGCGAGCATGAGTTGCCAATTGATCCAGCCCATCACGAAAACAGCTGTCAGAAACCACAGAATACATTCGGCAGCGTTATAAGTGACCCAGCATAAGAAATGGCGGATCGCGTCCGTATCACCGGTTAGACGTGCCATGATGTCGCCGTTGCTGACTGACTTAAAGAATGGATCATCTAATGATTGCAATTTCGTAAATAAGTCATGCCGGATCGCAAACAGTGAGTTTTGGCCGACGCGTTCCCACAAAATGATATAACAATAGCGCATCAGTGTTCGGATTAAAGTAATGCCAATCATCGCGGCCAGTAACGGCAATAATAGCTTCAGATGGCGCTGATTAATGACGAGATCGACAAGCATCCCACCTAATAATGGGACTGCCACGACGCCAATTGCATTGATGATAATCAGGATACTGGCAAGGATGATTTGTAGCCGACTTCGACGTGCATATTGCC
>NZ_AVAQ01000046.1 GCF_000463075.2 Lactiplantibacillus plantarum EGD-AQ4 | reverse complement strand
CTTCGGAAAGATTCCGGGGAGTCCGATTGCTTATTGGGTGAGTGCCCAGGCCTTCAACATATTTGCTGAAAATGAGCAGATTAAGGATGTTGGAAACTCTAAAAAGGGGTTAGATACCGGGAATAATGCTAAGTACTATAGGTTTTGGCATGAAGTGAACGCAACTGATAATAAATGGATTCCCTTAAATAAAGGTGGAGATTTTCGAAAATGGTATGGTAATCATAATTATATGATTAACTGGTCAAATAATGGAAAAGCCATAAAGGAAAATGGTCGGGCGAATATACGTAATGAGAAATATTATTTGGCTGAATCAATATCATGGACAGATCTAACATCGGGTCCCTTCAGCGGAAGGTTGACTCCTCCTGGATTTATATTCGATGCTGCAGGTCCAAGCTATTTTGGTGACAATTTGCTAATCATGCTGGGATATTTGAATTCAAAAGTCTTCAATACGCTAGCGTACGTAACCATGTCCACTATGCATTATCCTAATGGACAAGTCGGAAATATGCCATTTAAGAATCCATCAGAACAAGAAAGCATAAAAATTAAGTCTTTAGTTAGGGATAATGTTGAAAATTCTAAACGTGATTGGAATAGCTTCGAAAGCTCTTGGAACTTCGAATCACATCCG
>NZ_AVAQ01000045.1 GCF_000463075.2 Lactiplantibacillus plantarum EGD-AQ4 | reverse complement strand
GATTTTGGAGGATTAGCTCAGTTGGGAGAGCGTCTGCCTTACAAGCAGAGGGTCACAGGTTCGAGCCCTGTATCCTCCATCACGAGCCGTTAGCTCAGTTGGTAGAGCATCTGACTTTTAATCAGAGGGTCGACAGTTCGAGACTGTCACGGCTCATTTAACCGCAAGGTTAAATGAATATTAATTTAATATTTAGTCTCAATAGTGTGGCGATGATGGCGAGAAGGATACACCTGTTCCCATGTCGAACACAGAAGTTAAGCTTCTTAGCGCCGAGAGTAGTTGGGGGATCGCTCCCTGCGAGGGTAGGACGTTGCCATGCGATTTTGGAGGATTAGCTCAGTTGGGAGAGCGTCTGCCTTACAAGCAGAGGGTCACAGGTTCGAGCCCTGTATCCTCCATCATGAGCCGTTAGCTCAGTTGGTAGAGCATCTGACTTTTAATCAGAGGGTCGACAGTTCGAGACTGTCACGGCTCATTGTTTACGGCTCATAAGTAAATAAGTTCATAAAAGTTATTGTTGATTTATGTGACTGAGCATGATATGATGTTATAGTTGTGTTAATCGTCATGCCGACTTAGCTCAGCTGGCAGAGCATCTGTCTTGTAAACAGGGGGTCGGAGGTTCGAATCCTCTAGTCGGCATTAACTGAATATTTATGCGGAAGTAGTTCAGTGGTAGAACATCACCTTGCCATGGTGGGGGTCGCGGGTTCGAATCCCGTCTTCCGCTTTGTTCCAAGTGTTGCCGGGGTGGCGGAATTGGCAGACGCACAGGACTTAAAATCCTGCGGTTAGTGATAACCGTACCGGTTCGATCCCGGTCCTCGGCACTTTTTTTATGAAGCACCCATAGCGCAATTGGATAGAGTGTCTGACTACGAATCAGAAGGTTGTAGGTTCGACTCCTACTGGGTGCATATAACGGGAAATAGCTCAGCTTGGTAGAGCACCTGGTTTGGGACCAGGGGGTCGCAGGTTCGAATCCTGTTTTCCCGATTAAGTAGTCATTATGATTATTTAACACATCGCGGTGTAGCTCAGCTGGCTAGAGCGTCCGGTTCATACCCGGGAGGTCGAGGGTTCGATTCCCCCTGCCGCGATAGGAATAAGAGCTTGGACCTTTAGCTCAGTTGGTTAGAGCAGACGGCTCATAACCGTCCGGTCGTAGGTTCGAGCCCTACAAGGTCCATCTACTAATTAATAGTGGACATTTCCTAGTTACATTTTATGGAGGATTACCCAAGTCTGGCTGAAGGGAACGGTCTTGAAAACCGTCAGGTGGGTCAAACCACGCGAGAGTTCGAATCTCTCATCCTCCTTATTATCGCGGGATGGAGCAGTCTGGTAGCTCGTCGGGCTCATAACCCGAAGGTCGCAGGTTCAAACCCTGCTCCCGCAATTTGGTCCGTTGGTCTAGTTGGTTTAGGACGCCTGCCTGTCACGTAGGAGATCACGAGTTCGAGTCTCGTACGGACCGTTAAGTTAATAGTTACTAAATGGCTACAATGGCTCGGTAGCTCAGTCGGTAGAGCAATGGATTGAAGCTCCATGTGTCGGCGGTTCGATTCCGTCCCGCGCCATCTGTCTTATGCGGGTATAGTTTAGTGGTAAAACCACAGCCTTCCAAGCTGTTGTCGCGAGTCCGATTCTCGTTACCCGCTTTTTTGGGCCTATAGCTCAGCTGGTTTAGAGCGCACGCCTGATAAGCGTGAGGTCGATGGTTCAAGTCCATTTAGGCCCATTTTGGAGAAGTACTCAAGTGGCTGAAGAGGTGCCCCTGCTAAGGGTATAGATCGCGCAAGCGGTGCGAGGGTTCGAATCCCTCCTTCTCCGTTGTTCCATATTACAAATATGACCCCTTGGTCAAGTGGTTTAAGACACTGCCCTTTCACGGCAGTAACATGGGTTCGAATCCCGTAGGGGTCATCATATTATCGCGGGATGGAGCAGTCTGGTAGCTCGTCGGGCTCATAACCCGAAGGTCGCAGGTTCAAACCCTGCTCCCGCAATTGGTCCGTTGGTCTAGTTGGTTTAGGACGCCTGCCTGTCACGCAGGAGATCACGAGTTCGAGTCTCGTACGGACCGTCGTTGACGCTATTCATTGTGAATAGCGTCTTTTTTTCTGCTTAAAATTCGATTGAACACGACAACCGCGATTTTGGGCGCTACAATTTTGGAGTGAGTCCTAAATAACCGACCGTATTGACTTATGTTTTACAGATTATTTTCAATACAAAAAGAGTGTTCTAAGCTTCTCGGTTTTTGAGAAGTTTAGCGGTATTTGGTTAAAAGGAGACCAATAAAAAGGAGAAACGAATGGCTAAGAAATTTCATCGCGCTTTTGGCGTGTATGGCATTATCGGAAACGATGAAGGTTTGGTTGTAATTAAGAAAAATGGCGGGCCTTATATCAATAGATTTGACTTGCCAGGTGGTAGTTTAGAAGACGGGGAAGGGTTGCAGTCTGCCATTGTGAGAGAAATCAAGGAAGAGACAGGATTAGAGCCAGATAAGTTTACACAATTGGGAGTGACAAGTTTCAAATATCCGTGGTCTTATGAACGTTGGCGTTATAATCAACATATCTGTGTCTTCTATGAAGTTGTTAGTAGTACAGGTGATTTAAAATATTCTGTCTCTCAATTTATTGGTCAGGACGCTTTGGGTGCGGTCAGAATTCCTTTAGAGAAACTTACAATTGAAAATTCGTCGCCGTTAGTATTGAAAGCAAAGGAATATTTACAAAAGCAAAGGCTGTTTGATCCTACTGATTGGACTTATGATGAATGGAAAGTATTAAAAAAATCAGTTTTTAAATTGTCATAAATTCGTTTTATTAAAAGACTAAGGTTTTACAATAGCTATTGTATGAATGGGCGTACTTCTTCTATTAGTGTTAAACTGCCACTATGCAAGTGAACGCACATCATAATAGGTGATTTAAATAATCAGTCAAAAAAAGTCGTTGCATAGTAGCAACGACTTTTAGTCATATTTTGACTATGATTTTAATGAACGGACGAATGAATACCGACTTTCATGGTAACTATAATCTGAGTTCATATATTTAGCAAAAGGTTTGAAGGATTCACTCCGTAACCAAACGGCATACTCGGAATCACTGTGCCAATTAGTGACAATCACAAAGGCTGCGTCGTTCTTGGATTTACGGAGGATCCAAAAGTGCTTGAGGCCATCTGGCTTATTGTAATCATGCCGGAAGCTGCTGAATTTTGAATTGAAGACCTTTTGTTCCTCAACGGGTAGGTCGATGAAAATAAAGCTGGTCATCCCATGCCAATCTGCTGTTCCTTTTGAAAGCAGAACGTCATACGTTACGGGGCTAGAGAAGACCGTTTCTTCACCAGTCAAATCGAGTAACATGTACCGGTCCTCAGTGGCGTTAGCTTGCATCAATAGCAAGTCTCGATCGGCATTTTGTTGTTGGATCATGGTAAGAATTTTACGCGTCCCAAATGTTGCTGAAATCTTTCCACTCATCAATATCACTCCTTAGTTATTACACTTATTATTATACGTTTTTTTCAAAATAATTGAAAATATGTTAAGTTGTTAGTTTCATTTTTTCTTCAGCCTAGTTTAGAATAGGGTGGAAAGATAAAATTGAAGGGAAGAGTGAAGATGAAATTAACAGTGCTTGGTTACTATGGCGGTTATCCATATGATGGGGTTGGGACGAGTTCTTACTTGATCACAGCGGGAGACTACCATTTGTTGCTCGATTGTGGCTCAGGCGCGTTAAACGCCTTAGAGGAGGTTTTAGACCCCTTACAACTAGATAGTGTGCTTTTGAGTCATTATCACCATGACCATACTGCGGATGTCGGGGTATTGCAATATTATTGGCAACTTCGCCAAGGCAAACGGCACGTCCCCGTGCTACCAATCTATGGCCATACTGCTGATCCATTGAACTTCGGTGCTTTAACCTGGGCTGGTGCAACGGAAGGCCGAGCTTATGATCCATCAACGGTTAATGAGATTGGGCCATTTGACGTCAGTTTTTTGCCGACCAAGCATCCGGTCCCAGCTTATGCGGTCAAGTTAGTCGAACGTGCGACAGGTCAAACGTTAGTCTTCTCTGCAGATACTGCTTATTTACCTGATTTAGCTAATTTTGCCAAGGGTGCTCAGTTATTAATGACTGATACGAACTTTGATGCGCAAAAAACGGGTAAAATCTGGCACATGACCTCGGCACAGTCCGGTGAAATTGCCAAACAGGCCCAGGTCAAACAATTATTATTGACACATTTGCCACAAGATGTCCCGTTTGAACAGTTACGTCAGGAAGCCCAAGCTGCAGCAGGTAGTGCCGTTAAAGTTGTGGTTGCCCAGAAATTTTTGCAACTTGAACTTGCGTGATGTTGGACATTACGTCTGGAATGCGACTTAATTGAGGGCTTCAAGCAAATATTTTTTAAGATGTACGGCTGATGGATGGCGCTGTACATCTTTTTGCGTTTCGACTAATCGCATCTAAAGCGTCACACCAGACTGTCGCAGGACGTCTGCCATTTGAAGACGACTGGACTTAAGACAAGACACGTGAATCTGCCGGAGAGGACGCCATGTGTCAATAATAAAGGGCGTTGCTAGAAGTATTCAGTTCACTTAAATGAATCATAAGCTGGTAAGTTCAGTTTTCTGTAAACTGATTATTGAAATTATAAGGTAAAAGTGAATTGTGTACGATGTTGTTAATAACAAAATTTATAATAAAAGCGATTTATTTTAACTATAATAGACACATAACAAGTTTGTGTACATTAAAATGTTAATTTTAAATGAATAAATTTTGTTAAATCTATTCACAATTAAATATCGCTAGCGTATAATGAATTATGTTATATAAATTGATTAACGATGCCAAGGAGGACCCAGTATGGTTATTTTATATACCGCACCAAGTTGTACCTCATGTCGCAAAGCCAAGGCCTGGTTACAGACACACGACATTGATTTTCAAGAACACAATTTATTTACTGAGCCAATTTCAATTGAGAATATCAAACGTATCTTACAATTGACGGAGTCGGGGACTGAGGAGATCATTTCAACGCGTTCAAAAGCCTTTCAACGATTGAATGTCGATATTAATGATTTATCACTTAATGAATTATTTGATATGATTACTCATGATCCGAGCTTGCTCCGCCGACCGATTATGTTGGACGAGAAACGGTTGCAAGTAGGCTATAACGAAGATGAGATTCGACGCTTTTTACCACGGAAAATTCGAACACTAGAACTATTGCGGGCGCAACAGTTAGCAAATATGTGATGATGATTGGCTAGTTAGCTTAACTAATTGGCCAATTTTTGTATTTTCAGATAGATTACTTTACAATAAAGAAAAATAAGTTAGAATTGTGATAGTGATTATGTCCCTTGACACTTAGAAAGGGGTGGATCTGTAATGGAGATGGAACGCATCAACGAAGATACGATTCGCGTCGTTATTGGAAATGATGATCTCAATGAGCGCGGGATACGCGTGTTGGATTTACTAGGGAATCATAAGCAAATTGAAAGTTTCTTTTATAGCATCTTGGAGGAAGTTGATGTTGATCATCAATTTCAAGACAACGATGCGGTGACTTTTCAAGTACTACCGAACCGTAATGGCCTAGAATTATTTATTAGTAAAAATAGTGATAATTTACAAGATACGATTGCCAAAGCGACCCAGTCGCCAAATCAGTCGGACGATGGTGATTCACAAGATGACGTCTCGGATTACTTGAAACGCAAGCTAATGCAGACCGATACAAATCGAGTGGAAGATGGACAAGGTGTTAGTCATAATCCGACTAAGGATACCAACGATTTAGATCCATATATCGATGATCCTGATACGCCGACGAAAGAATATGTGTTAAAATTTGACCAATTTGAAGACTTGGTCTCACTAGCACAATTATTCCGGCCAGAAGGTTTGGCTTCCAACTTGTTTAAGTACCGTGATCAATATTATCTAGAATTGGTCTTCTTCGTTGATCAATCTTCAACGGCAACCATTAAGGATGACGTTGCGGTTGCCTTAGAATATGCCCACTTAGCGAATATCTCAGCTGACGTGTTGCTTGAACATGGTGAAAAAATCATGTCAAACGCCGCGCTTGAAACGATTCGCCACTATTTTCATTAAGCTTAAACAGTCTTGATTTGACAAGTGTTTGTCAGATTGAGGCTTTTTTTGTGCTGTTGAATCGCCAGTCGCCACTGGAGGCATTGGGAGACGTACTGTCATTGATGTGCATCGCTGCAATCAATTGTAGCCGATAAAGGGATGCCTTTTTGAACTTGTTCGGTTTAAGCCTGCTGACTCTGTACAACGTCGCGGCTGATATGGCAATGATTATTAAGCAATTTCCGAGGACTATCGGCATCGCGGTGCTGGTTGCGATGTCGGGATATTTAAAAAAATTCGCGGAATTTCAAGTGCTTTGCGTAATTATTTTCTGAAAGGGGGCGGCTGACAATGCTAATTGCACAAGATCCGCATCATCAGCTGGTCAATGCAAATCAAGCTGGTCGGCAGATTCCATACGTTTGCCCAGGTTGTCAAGGACCAGTTCGACTCAAACGGGGAAGCGTGATGACGGCGCACTTTGCCCATTTTCAAGGTAGCGACTGTCAAGTGTTTTCTGAGGGCGAAACGCATGAGTACTTGACTGGCAAACAGCAATTAGCCGCCTGGTTCGCTGCTAGCGGCTATTCAGTCCAACTTGAAGCGGGTTTAACGGCGTTACATCAGCGGCCAGATTTGTTAGTGCAGACCAACGCAACGCCGCCGCTGGCCATTGAATTTCAGTGTTCGCCTTTGTCTGTGACGCGGCTAGCCGCACGTACGCAAGGTTATTGGCGCCATGGTTATCAAGTGCTCTGGATACTCGGTAAACCCTATCAGCGCAAGTTACGCGCGACCAGCAAAGCGTTGAAATTTCTGCAATATCACCAGCACTGGGGTGTTCATTTGTTATTCTGGCAAGTAGAGACCGCCAGTTTACAATTGATCCATCATATTCTCACATTGGATGCCGAACCTTTGACTTATCAGCGCTGGTCACTGAAATCTGCGCGCCAACCGGTGACAGCATTACAGCAGTTCGAACCAATTGTCAGTTGTCCAACGTCACCGGAAGAACATCTCGAGCATTATCATCGGCAGTTACTACTAGCCAGATTACGTCATCAGCACGCTTTTGATGATTTGCAACAGTATTGTTATCAACGGGGCGGAACGATTGCACAACTTCCCAACTGGACGATTCCCAGGGTGCCGGAACTGCCATTACTGACGGTACCGTATTTAGTCTGGTACGGACATGTGTTTGGCAGATTAAGACAAGAACCGGCTGTAATGACTCACGAACGTCTTCAAGCATTATTATGGGCGGAATTGCAACCGTTGTTGGCACGACAGGCATGTTTGCGAAAACAGGGCACCTTACACCGGCAGCTACTTTCAGCCACTACGATTCGCTTGAATCAGCAGCACGTGATTCGACGAACCGGGAGTGGTTGGGAATTGAATCGGTCAGTACTTGAGTGGGAACGGCCCAAATTTTAGAACACAATCTGCGGCGACTGGTCCAAACTGTGGTAATCTAGTGCTATATTGAAATAATTGGAGGTTTTCGCATGGTAGCAACCAAACAATTGCCGACCCGCTCAGCCGTTCCTGAAGCATTGACTTGGGATCTGACCCCAATCTACGCCACTCAGGCTGCGTATGAGGCGGATGTCGCGCAGGTTAAAGCCGCACTGACATCTGTGACGGCATTAAAAGAACATTTTACGGACTCCGCTGATACCGTATTAGCAGGGATTCAGGCAGTCCTGGATGTTTATCGACGACTTGAAAAGGTCGCCGTGTACGCGAGTTTGAAGAGTGATCAGGATACGGGTAACAGTACCAACGCCGCGCTCGACGATCAGGCTAGCAGTTTGACCGCTAAAGTGTCCGCCGCCACAGCCTGGTTTGAACCGGCAATTTTGCAATTGACACCCGGTGAATTGGATACTTATCTCGATGAAAATGTTGCATTACGCGACTATCGACACTTACTAGATACGGTCCGACTACAGAAGGGGCACGTTCTGTCAGAAAGCGAAGAGTCATTACTTGCTGGCGCCAGCGATATTTTTGGTGCGTCGGCGAAGACCTTTGGCGTTTTAAATAATGCTGACTTCAAATTTCCGACAGTCAAGGATGATGACGGCAACCCGGTTACCCTTTCACAGGGGTTATATGGCGTGTTGCTAGAATCGGTGCATCCAGCTGTTCGTCGTGAAGCATTTGAAGCGTTGTACCGGGTTTATGGCCAATTTCGGCGGACCCTTGCCTCAACGCTAGCAAGTCAAGTAAAAGTGCATAATTTTGTCGCTCAGGCTCATCATTATCCGGATGCGCGAACGGCAGCCTTGGCAGCTAATCAAATTCCGACGTCAGTATACGATGCATTAGTAACGTCAGTCGACGATCACCTAGATTTATTGCATCGCTACGTGGCGCTTCGTAAACGGTTGCTGGGTGTGGACCAACTGCATATGTATGACATGTATACACCGTTAGCTGAGAAACCGGCCATCAAGTATACTTATCAGCAAGCACAAACTACGGCATTACAGGCACTCAAGATCTTAGGACCAGATTACCTCAAACACGTCAAGACGGCCTTTGGTTCACGGTGGATCGATGTGGTTGAAAATCAAGGCAAGCGGAGTGGGGCGTACTCGTCAGGCATGTATGACACCGCGCCATACATGCTCTTGAACTGGCAAGACAATATCGATAATTTGTACACGCTTGTGCACGAGATGGGGCATAGTATGCATTCATACTTTACCACCCACAATCAGCCTTATCAGTACGGCGACTATTCGATTTTTGTTGCCGAAATTGCGTCGACGACCAACGAAAACTTGCTGACCAATTATTTCTTGGATACTGAAAAAGATCCCAAGATGCGGGCGTATGTCTTGAATTACTATCTCGATGGCTTCAAGGGGACCGTCTTCCGCCAAACGCAATTTGCTGAGTTTGAACAATGGATTCACGAGCAAGACCAAGCTGGACAAGCATTGACGGCTGACCGGCTCTCGAAATACTACTTGCAGCTCAATCAGCGCTACTACGGTGATGCGGTAGTTAGTGACCCTCAGATTGCGGATGAATGGTCACGGATTCCGCACTTCTACTATAACTACTACGTCTACCAGTATGCGACTGGTTTTGCAGCGGCCTCGACATTGGCTGAACGAATCAGTAGTAAACAGCCGGACGCCGTTACGGATTACCTGGGATATCTAAAGGCGGGGTCTTCAGCATTCCCAATTGATGTAATGCATCGTGCGGGCGTCGATATGACCAAGCCGGATTACCTGGATGACGCATTTAAAGTATTTGCCGAACGGTTGGATGAATTTGAACAATTAGTGACTGCTGCTCAATAGAAATTCGTGATGACAACGTCAAAAAGCACCTGACGAAAATGATCGTCAGGTGCTTTTTGACTGGTTGTCCAGTTGAATAATTGCAATTACTGAAATTATAAAACGTGTAGTTGTGCACTGGAAAGGTTGGCACAACTTGTATTTGTTGTCCGGTTCGCTTCTTGGAACGGATCCAGGCTACCGTTAACGAGGTCAAAGAGCGTCTCGTAATTAAAGTGTTCGAGTAGAACCCCATAATCATATTGATCGCAGTCGAAAACAACTGCAGATGAAGCTTCGGTAATGTTCATTTCGGATGCAAGTCGTTGATCAGCGTGGAAGGCTTGCTTAGCCAATTCACTGTTTCGATCTTCCATAAACATGTCCAAATCAATTCGACAGTCACTCGCTACAGTTTTGACGAGTTCTTCTGAATAATGTTGCCCGGCTTTGAGCATCGCAGATTGGAGCGCAATTAAAAAGTTACGCCCACGTTTTTTGCCTTGGAAGAGGGCTGCCTTATAGTCCAAAATAACCCGGTACAAAGTCTGTGATTGTTGATTCTGGGCATGCCAGTCAGTTGTCTTGATGCCTTGGGACTTCAAAGCCCGTTGAATTACACTGATATTAAGTAACGGTACGAATTGAAATTGGATTTGTTTGTCTGAGTCATTTGCCAACCGTAACACGTTCTGTTCGTCGCGTACGCATTGGTTTGCCAACGGATTTACAAATAAATACACTTCTAACACGTCATAATTCCTCCACTTTCTCTATTCGCGTCATAGTGCAGAATACCAATCAAACGTGGTATTTGCAAGTTTTTAATTTCATGAATTTTTTAATGTTAAGTTCAACTCGTTATTTAGATTAAACCTTCACCAGTTATCATGCACCGATTTGATAAATTCGTAAAGTATTTTGTTTCCTCAATGGCAGTTTGGCGAGAATCGTAAACTTAGTGTTCATTCTCGAGAACGTTAACTTTCTATTCCGCCAAATTATGGTAAAATTTTAGGGTATGGATTGAAACGGAGGTGCCCCGATGGAAGATTGGAATCATTTTTTACTGCCTTATCAACAAGCCGTTGATGAGTTGAAAGTTAAATTACGGGGAATGCGGAAACAATTTCGCGATTTAAATCAGCACGAACCGATTGAATTTGTAACGGGGCGAGTCAAGCCCGTCGACAGTATCAAAGAAAAAATGACCCGGCGTAAGGTGCAAGAAGATCGACTGGAACAAGATATGCAAGACATTGCTGGCTTGAGAATCATGTGCCAGTTTGTGGAAGATATTTATCAAGTCGTCGATTTGTTGCGCAAACGGACCGATATGACGATTTTGGAAGAACGGGACTACATTAGCAATGAAAAGCCGTCTGGTTACCGCTCATATCACATCGTCATCGAATATCCGGTTCAAATGGTGGGTGGCGAGAAGAAAATCTTGGCTGAAATTCAAGTGCGGACGTTAGCCATGAATTTTTGGGCAACCATCGAACATTCGCTTAACTACAAATATCAAGGGGATTTTCCCGAAAATTTAAGTCAACGACTGCAGCGCGCTGCTGAGGCGGCCTTCAGTCTTGATAAAGAAATGTCAGAAATTCGCGAGGAAATCCAGGAAGCCCAGAGTTTGTTTTCATACGGCAAAGGGCCAGGTAATGACGAACCTGACAGGACAAAGGAAGATCAAAATTCATGAAAGTAACTATTTTTGCAAATGAGAGTGAGAAGTCCACGGCGGTCGCCAGTGAACTGCATACGAAACTACTCGCTGCCGGGTTTGAAATTGACGATGTCCATCCTGATATCGTGCTCTCAGTTGGGGGTGATGGGACCCTGTTATCAGCGTTCCACCATTACAGTCACATGGTCGACCAAGTCAGATTCGTCGGTGTGCATACCGGACATCTGGGCTTTTACACGGATTGGCGCGATTACGAGATTGACCAACTAATCACTGGATTACTGGAGGACAATGGCCAGAGTGTCACTTATCCGTTACTTGCGGTGGACATTACTTATGCGGACAATCAGACAGCGGACCACTACTTAGCATTGAACGAATCCACGCTCAAGAAGCTCGGGAGTACGATGGTGGCGGATGTCTATATCCAGGATGAATTATTTGAGCGTTTCAGGGGCGATGGGCTGTGTGTCTCGACACCAACGGGCTCCACGGCCTATAACAAATCGGTCGGCGGTGCGGTGATTCATCCGCGCTTAGATGCCCTTCAGATGGCAGAAATTGCCTCAATCAACAACCGCGTGTTCCGGACGTTGGGCTCGCCGGTCATCGTGGCACCATATGAAACGATTACGATTCGGCCACAACAAAAATCGCACTTTGTCTTTACGGCAGACCAGTTGGATACCCAACCACGGCCGATTGAAGAGATTCGCTATTCGATTGCAAATCGGCGCATTGCATTTGCGCAGCATCGACATAACCGTTTCTGGAAACGGGTCGGGACGTCCTTCATTGGGTTGGACGAACAATGAGGTTTACTTGGATCAATCACGCGCCTGAGCCGATGAAGGTCAAGACGTTGCTTTTCCAACATGGGGTCACACGGAGTTTACTCAAGAAAGTGAAGTTTCACGGTGGCGCGATTCTCGTTGATGACCAACCGGTACTTGCGATTCATATGTTGACCGGGGGTGAAACCGTCACAATGGTCACGCCTGCAGAAGTCGGTAACGACCACCTTGGCGTTTCAAACTTGCCAATCGATATTTTGTATGAAGATCGCGACTATTTAATCGTTAATAAGCCCGCTGGCGTTGCCTCAGTGCCAGCCCATGCGTTACCAGATAATACACTTGCTAATCGCGTGAAAGGGTACTACCGCGCGGCTGGTTATGATAACGAGGTCGTCCACATTACGACTCGCTTGGACCGGGACACCAGCGGTATCGTCCTATTCGCCAAGCACCATTTTGCGCATTCAATCATCGATCACCAGTTGAAGGCACATGCGATGCGCAAGATGTATTTAGCCGTGGTCAGTGGTGATTTGCCGGATGATCACGGTTGGTTAGACGCACCAATCGGACGAGCACCTGATTCGTTTATTAAACGAACCACGCGTCCCGATGGTAAGCCGTCTTTAACCGAGTACTGGGTCGTCAAACGACTACGCAACATGACTGTCGTTCGAGTGCGACTACACACTGGGCGCACCCATCAGATTCGCGTTCATTTTGCTGCTAGTGGTCATCCGTTAGTGGGGGATGCGCTGTACGGTGGCCCACGTGATCCCTGGCTCAAACGTCAAGCGCTGCACTGCATGCAATTGACGTTTGATGATTCCTTTATTGAACGGTCGCTGACCACTTTCGCACCACTACCGGCTGACATTGTGCAGCTTATTGCGAATAATCAGCGCGCAAATTCCTGAGTGTTGCTGGTCGTATTGATGTGTGATAGGGTGCGTTGTGTGAGTTATTATTTAGCATGAAAGATGATTAAGACTTGCCAATTGTTTGGTTTACTGTTCGTCAGCCGATGGGCGCCCTATTCCAACTTCCGGGGCCGGCTGACAACGCTGGAACAGGGCGGACATCGATTTGAACTCACGCAGAAACCCACTGCGCAATTTCAAATACGAGTCTTCTTCTAGCCCGGGAAACCCACCCGGACAAGAAGAATTTCGCCCTTGAGCATTGTCAGCCAGCCCCTCCAGTTGGGAAACCGCTCGAATGGCGAATCAACAGCCACCTATCTGGGTACAATTGACCACTGAATATTAGGAGACAGATCCTTCGAGCAAACTTTTAATTGATATTCGATGATGCTTTATGGCACTTTAAGACTGAGAAGACTATCGAATATGATTCACAAAAACCACGGTCGCTAGTCTTGAGTTTAGTCGATAAAATTGCCTTCGTTTATAGTTTCTGACTTTGCCATCTCAAACGGCTAAAGAAAATTCTGACAATTTCAGTGAAACTACTGGTTAGAAGTTCTAAAGTATGGGTAAAAAGGTTCAGCTATTGTTTAGAACCAGCCTTACAGTTGAATGTCAAAATGACCGTATGCTAAGAACCAACAACTAATCTAACAAAAAGTTGGGTCCGCACACATCCGCCTTTCGAATAGGATCCCTCCATCTATTGACCATAATACCTGGAAGCCGGCCTAGGACGTCGCCACAACAGCAAGTTTACGCTAAGTCGCACTTTTTCCAGCGGGTCTCAGCTGCAACCCTTGAACTTAGAAAATAGCACGTTTTAATCATGATTCATGACGAATTAACTGGCACAAGACGTATTTAACTGAATACAATCAAAAAAGGCGCCATTCATCAGTTGATGAGTAGCGCCTTTAGTGTGTGCTAAAAGCTAATACTTAATGATTTTAGTGCCATGGGCTTGGTTAACGCCGAGTGTTGACGTGATGTGGTCAACGTTGTCGGCAGTAATCCCACCACCGGGGAGAATCTGAATGCGTCCAGCGGCCCGAGTAACGGTTGCTTGGAGTTGTGGCAGGCAGTCTTCAATCGATTGGGTGAGTGGGCCACTGTGCGTTAGAATACGATCAACATCGTGGTCAACTAGCCAGTCAATCGCAGCGGCTTGTTGAGCAACTGGAATTTCATCAAACGCCATGTGGAAGGTGATGGACATGCCACCAGCTGCGCCAATCAAGAGTTCCAAGGCTTCGACATCTAGTTGATTATCAGCGGTCAATGCACCGAATGCAACGCCGTCTACGCCTAATGATTGGGCTTGTAGCAGGTCGGCTTCCATAATTTTCAGCTCGGTGTCATTGTAGACAAAGTTGCCACCACGGGGCCGAATCATCGCAACCAGTGGGACATGATGCTCGCTAGTATATTTAGTGGCTTCAGCCATGACACCGCGACTAACGGTCGTCCCACCAACGGCTAAATTGTCGTTGAGTTCAATACGGTTGGCACCCGCGGCAATGGCAGCCGGAATGTTGGTATAGTTTTCAACACAGACTTCTTTTAATAACATGGGATTCATCCTTTACTTAAATAGCACGCAAACGCCTTCTGGGACGCTAACATCCTTTTGTAATAGACTTAGTTTACCACTGGTGAGGTCACGTGCATATAAAGTCGCATTGTCGGTATTCTGGTTAACGACAACGACGAAGGCTTCGGTCGGGTCTAAATCAAAATCGCGTGGGAAATCGCCTTCCGTGCTGATTTGTTGGATAAGGCTAAGGCTACCATCCGCCGCAACTGCGAAGACGGCGAGCGTGTTATACCCACGGTTGGAAACGTATAGGAAATGCCCATCGTGACTCAACCGAATGGCAGCGGCGCCATTGTGAGCGGTGTAGTCGGCTGGAATCGTTTTGACGATTCCGAGTTGAGTGAAGGCCCCCGTTTTTGCGTCGTAGGATAAAGTGGCCACTTGGCTAGAAAGTTCACCGGCTAAAAAGGCGTATTGACCATCCGGGCTGAAGACTAAGTGCCGGGGACCAAAGCCTGCGGGCATCGTCAAGACCGACTGCTCAGTCAATGTACCGGCATCGCTGACGTTGTAAACGTAAACCTTATCACTACCCAGGTCGATGACGGCAAGGCGATTGTCTGGCGTCAAGTCAGTGTAGTGAATGTGTGAACCATCTTGTTCAGGACGCGGCCCGCTACCACTGTGTTGAACAGTGTCAGTCAAGGTGAGGGCGCCGTCAGCGGCAATCTTCATTACTTCCGCAGTCCCTTTATGGTAGTTGGCACTGTAAACGAGTTGCCGTGCTTCATCAACCGCAACGTATGCAGGCGGTGTTCCGGGTGCCACGACCGTATTCAGTTTATGCGCCGTTTGACCATCTAATTGCCAGGCTGCGACACCACCTTCGTCATCTTCCTTGTCAACACTGTAAAGGCGTTGTTTGGCTGAGAGTGCCAAATAGGTCGGATTCGAAGCCGAAGCTAACAGACCATCATTCGTTAGCGTCTTGGCAGTTGTGTCGAGGGTGCCTTGATAGATGCCCTGGCTTGTCTTTTTCGTATAAGTTCCAAATAAAATTTGTTCTTGCATTGTTCAACAAACCTCCTCAATAGATAGTTTTAGTATAGCATAGATAATCAAGGTGTAAGCGATGACAAATTGGCGTCAGCGATTGGGACTATGCTACAATTAAAGCAATCATTAAAAACGATGGGGGTCTTGATATGACAGTAACTGCAACAGTTCAATCGATTGGTGACAATGCCATCGATCCGAAAGAACCAATTTTAGTGCTTTTTGACGAAACGGCGACGGCGCCATTGCAACAAATTGCGGTCGTCCAACAATTCGAACAACCCGCAACGCAGCTTTCATTGGTTGTCGGCAGCACCATTACCATCGATCAACAGACGTATACCGTTGAATACGCGGGTGGCTTAGTTGAAGCTAATTTGACATCAATCGGTCATGCGACGCTTTACTTCAAGTCAGTACCTGAAAAGCCGATGGATAACGGTCTTTATTTGACACCACACCAATTACCGCAGATTAAAGTTGGTAGTGTCATCACTTATCAGTCGTAGGGAGGGGATTAATTGAAACCTGACCCACAAAAGCGGCGGTGGTCGCCGCGTCGGACCATTCAAATTTTGATTATTATCTTACTGGTGCTCCTGATTTTCTTTATGGGTAAACAAGTTGATTGGTTGTTAACGCCTGTGCGCCAATTTTTCAGCATCGTCGGGTTACCGATTATTCTAGCAGGAGTGCTCTACTACTTATTGAATCCGCTAGTTGATCGACTGGAACAACGGCATCACGTACGCCGGACTTGGACGATTATTGGGTTGTTTGTCGTGGTTACCGCGCTGATCGTGTTGGGTATCATTGCAATCATCCCAACGATTCGTGACCAAACGGTGTCGATTATCAATGATTGGCCGACCTATTGGAAAAACGCCAGCACCGAGGTCAATCGGTGGATCAATGACCCACAACTCAGTGGGATTCGCGACCAGCTCGAAAGTTGGAACACTGATTTAAGCAAATTGGTCAGTGGCCGTTTCTCTAAGTATCTGACGGGCACAGTCACCTCGTTAACGGGAGTCTTTAGTACCGTCACGACGGTGATTATTGGCTTGATCACGATGCCGTTTATTTTGTTTTACTTGCTCCGCGACGGGCATCAGTTGCCAAAATACATGGCAAAGTTTGTGCCGACGAAGGCCCGCCAAGGTTTTCTAGACGTCTTGACTGAAATCAACTCACAAGTTAGTAACTATATTCGTGGTCAGTTGACGGTTGCCTTCTTTGTCGCTGTAATGTTTGCGGTCGGTTATAGTATTATCGGTCTCAAATTTGCGTTGACACTGGGAATTGCTGCCGGTGTCTTGAACTTAATTCCGTATTTAGGCTCGTTCCTCGCGATGGTACCGTCCGTCGTGATAGCACTGGTAACATCGCCCTGGATGCTCGTACAAGTCTTGATTGTTTTTGTCATTGAACAAACGATTGAAGGCCGGTTTATTTCGCCATTAGTCTTAGGTAGCAGTTTGGATATTCATCCCATCACGATTTTGGTAGTCCTGTTGGCTGCCGGAAAAATCTTTGGCCTGATGGGCGTGATCTTTGGGATTCCAGGATACGCGATTTTGAAAGTTTTATGGACCCACTTATTTGCCTGGTATCGGCATGCGTCAGGCTTGTATGAGCCAGAACCATCATCGTCGGCAGAGAGGTCTGAGAAATAGGCTGTCGTGGTATTTACTAGACAAAATAAAAGGTTCCAGAGAAGTGCAGCTGCATTTCTCTGGAACCTTTATTTTGTCAGCAATCAAGTCTTTAGCCGGCCGTTACAATGACACGGCCTAGCATTTTACCAGCTAGCCTTTTTGACGCCAGGAATCTGGCCAGCGTGGGCCAAACGGCGGAAGTTTAACCGTGACATGCCGAATTTACGAAGGTAGGCGTGCGGCCGACCATCGAGCATGTCACGCCGATGGATTCGAACGGGTGAGGCATTACGCGGTAACTTAGCTAACTCCGCGTAGTTGCCCGCAGCTTTCAGTGCTTGCCGACGTTCGGCATATTTTGCCACCGTCGCTTCGATCTTCTTTTCTTTTGCAATTTTGGATTTCTTTGCCATCTGAATAAGTCTCCTTTATGTCATAAAATGTATGTCATGCAGTCGCAAATTCATTTAGCCAAGTTCAATCAGCCTTTAGAACAGTCACTAAGTTACCACATCTAAATCGTAAAGACTACTATTTTGTTCGTAACAATATGGTATGATGGACGCACGGACTTTCAGAAAATGCGCGCAATCGCCGTTATGGTGGTATATCGTATGCAGATGATCGGAGAAGCGTCGTCAGCGGAATGTTCACTTTCAGCCGGTGAGAACCCTGTGGTAGTTGGCACCGCAAAGCGACGTCGTTAACGAAAAATAACCAAGGTAAGGTGAGACCTGTGAAAAAAATTGACCGTGGCATTCAGTTTGTGCAACAAAATATCAGCCGTTTTCGGTGCTTAGTTTGTAATCAAGCATACGAGACGATTGAAGACCACAGTTTACGGTGTCCGAATGGGCATCAAGTGGATTTCTCGAAGAAGGGCACGTTGTACTTTTTAACGCATCAAGTCGCCAGTGAATATGATGCGTCAATGTTGGCGGCGCGGCGGCGTGTCTTACAAGCCGGATTCTTTGGCCCAATCGTTCAAGCAATCAATGCAGCGTTGCCTGAGACCCCTCAGCGGATTTTAGATATCGGCAGCGGTGAAGGGACGCCACTAGCTGATTTGTTGAAACTACATGACAACCCGCAAGACGTGGGAATTGGCTTTGATATCAGTAAGGATGGCGTAAATTTGGCAACGCAATTAACCACGCCGGCCTATTATTGCGTGGCGGATCTGGCACAATTACCATTTACGGATGCGGCCTTTACCGCCATTATGGACGTATTCTCACCATCTGCGTATCAAGAGTTTGAGCGGGTCCTGGCACCGGGTGGGCGATTGCTAAAAATTGTCCCCAATCCGGAATATTTGGTCGAGTTACGTCACTTATTATTCAAACCGACTGACCGGCAGTATCAATATGATAATCAACGGGTATTAGACTTGTTCGCACAACACTACCCAACCGCGACGCGGCAACAGATTCGCTACCAAGTGGCCTTAGATGACATTGATTTTAATGACTTGTTGGTCATGACGCCACTACACTGGGGTGCGGATGGTGAGCAGCTCGCAACCGCGAAACAGCAAGGTTTAACTAGCATCACGGTCGACGTCAGTTTACTGACGATGCAAAAAGGTTAGCACGTGCGCTTGCATGATTGGTACACCGGTGTTAAGATAACCTTTGAGAAATCGTTTGGTAGTTAACATCGACACGTCGTTGGTGACTACCGAGTTGTACTTCATTAACGTAGCGTTTCGCCGTGCCCACACCGAAATACTACGTTTTTTTGTGTCCATTTTTAGGTATTATCGATGTGGATGTATTTATGATTAAATCATGCCAATTTTCAAGTTCAAAAGCAGCCAGCTGAGACCCGCTGGAAACAGTGCAAGTTGCCGTAAACTTGCAGCACATGTTCGTCCTAGCCGGCTTACAGGCATTTCCGACAACGCTGGAACGTGGTGGACACAGATTTAAGCCGACAACCCACGTCTTAAATACTGGCCTTCCACTAACCAAGCAAAAAACGCTTGCTAAGTGGAATTTCACCACTGAGCATTGTCAGAAACGCCTTCCAGCCGGGGATCACATTCGAAAGGCGGATATGTGCGGACCCAATCTTTGAGGAGCTAGTCGTTGACTCTTAGTAAACAGCTAATTGACATCCAACTGTAAGACTAGCCCTTGATAACTGCCAAATTGGCATACTCGTGTTTACAAGGTCTCGGGATTGCTGAACGTCATATGGATTTAGTTTAATCAACTGAAATAGCAAAGTGTGGATGCTAAAAGAAAGACAGTTCTATCTACGAATTTCAAGAATAATTACTATATGAAGTTACTGCCGGATTTGAAATTGAAGTAATGGATAATCCTCCTAGTATTTAACTTTGCCGGATTTAACTTTCATAAATAAGCATAATACTACTCCAAGGTTTGTCTGAAGGACCGGTCATCTAATATTTAATGATCAATTGTACCCGAATAGGTGGCCGTTCATCCGCCATTCGAGCGGGTTCCCGACTGGAGGGGCTGGCTGACAATGCTCAAGGGCGAAATTCTTCTTGTCCGGGTGGGGTTCCCGGGCTAGAAGAAGACTCGTATTTGAAATTGCGCAGTGGTTCTCTGCGTGAGTTCAAATCGATGTCCGCCCTGTTCCAGCGTTGTCAGCCAGCCCCGGAGGTCGGAATATGGCGCGCCTCGGCTGACGAACAGGAATCTAAATTGGCATGATTTAATCATCATCAATGCTAGATAAGAACGATCACATTGCGTGAGTACCTATAAGCAAGCAGACCAATGTCGTAATCATGAAATTGATTGCGACATTGGTCTGCTTGCTTGTTGTTTCAATGTATTAAGGTCGCTCAGGAACGAACTGCCGCGCGACGGCTCAGTAGCCAGCCCAGGATAAACCCAATCAGTGCTGGCACGCTCCAGCCTAGGCCGAGGTCGGCGAGTGGTAGCCAACTATTTAGTTTGATTAATGCTTGTAGCCAAGCGGCGTGCAACCAGGCGGCAGGCATCGCGTTGATGCCTGCTAAGATGGCTGGAATCATTGTCCAAGCAGTCGTCATGGCGTATAACCACCGTGATTGGCCTAACCAAGGTGCCAGGACGGCTAGTAAAATTAAGACGATGGCTAATGGGTACAATAACATTAAGATGGGGGTGGAGTAGCGAATCATTTCCGTGAGGCCAACGTTCGCCAGAATTGCTGGAATCAGGCAGGCAATCGTAATCAGCCAGTGATAAGAAATCTTCGGAAACATCCCATGTAATGTGTCGCCAAAAGCCGTTGTTAAGCCAATTGAGGTCTTTAAACAAGCAATGATCACGATTAGTGCGAGTAATAAGTTACCAAATGGTCCAAAGTAGGCGTTGGCAATCTGCGCTAATGTGATGCCACCATTGGCTGCGTGGTTAAAACGACCAAGACTCATTGTGCCCATGATTGCGAGCAGTCCATAGATGACGGCCATCAGGCTCATGCTGATCAAGCCGGCTTTGATGGTGTCGGTGGCAATTTGGCCCGGTTCAGTCACGCCTAGATCACGAATCGCATCAATCACGACGATGCCAAAGGCGAGTGACGCGAGGGCATCCATCGTGTTGTACCCTTCAGTAAAGCCTGTCAGTAAAGGGTGGTTGGCGTAAGCACCACTAGCGGCGACGTTTAATGACCCCAACGGCTTGACGATTGCCACGACCATTAGTAGCCCTAATAGGATTAAAAAGGCCGGTGTCAGCCACTTGCCAACATAGGTCATGATTTTGCCAGGATTGCGAGCCAGTAACCACGTCACGATGAAAAAGGTTAGTGAGAAGCCCAGCAACACGATTGGCTGTACATTAGTTGACAAAAACGGCGCCAGTCCGATTTGGAAGGCCGTCGTGGCGAGTCTGGGCATCGCAAATAGAGGCCCTAACGTGAAATATAGTAGCACCGTAAACCCATAAGCATACGGCCGACTGATATTGGATGCAAGGTCGAACACGCCCTGGCTACGCGTCAGCCCCATGCCGATGACCCCGAGCAGTGGTAAGCCAATCCCAGTAATCAAAAGACCAATAATGGCTAAGCCGACGTGATGGCCTGCTTGTTGTCCCAGGTAAATTGGAAAGATCAAATTACCAGCACCAAAGAACAAGCCGAATAGCATCGTTCCGATGAAGATCAAATTGCGCCCTGATAAACGGTTGTGCATGAAATCCCCACTTTCAAATTAGCATGGCAATAGTTTAGCATGCTTTGCTGAAAAATTAATTAAAGACCAGTGAGGGACGGGGGTTACCCGACGGAGACGAAAATAGTCGTTACAAACCGCGCAAATTGATGTGCGGCTGTAACGACTACCAGTTATATCTGATTTAATTTTGCTGTAATAAGCGGTCCATTTCAGAATAGCGCAATTAAACTTACTGATTGGCAACCGTGAAACGTTCCTGATGGTGTTGGGGTTGCTCAATCTCGTCGAGCACGGCAACCGCCATCGTGCCAGTGTTGGTGGTTGAATCTCCATTGGCATCCGTTAGCAAGGTATCGTGACCATATTGGATGGCCGTAGCGGGTCCAGTGGTAAAGTTTGCGGCGGGTGAGATGCCGACCCAGTCCACGTTGGTGACCGTCCGTAAGAATTTCAATTCCGCTAACTGATTTTTAGGAATGGCGACAAATGCGGTGTTGGCCGGGTCACTTTCGATATCATGAACGAAGAGATGCGCGTCGTCACCAGTCGTCAAACTACCTGCGCCGAGAATGAAGACCAGGCGCGGTTGTTGGCGTTCACGCAGCTGACTCACCAATTTGGTAGCAAGATCCACGTGTAAATAGGCTTTGTCAGGGCTAGTTGCCATGGCATCAACCACAACGTCGACCGTTTGCAGCTCTGGGAGAGTCAAGCTAAAGGCATCCTTTGCGCGGGTCTCTAAGTGCGCATTGGCGGGTAAGCTTGCCAATTTTTCTTCAGAACGACCGATGGCAATCACATCATGGCCGCGTTCAAGCGCCAACTTAGTAATTGCAGAGCCAGCCATACCGGTGGCACCGATAATCATAATTTTCATTATTTTGAATTCCTCCTTTTAACATGGTACGCCGACTAGTATAGCGAAGATTAGTTAAGAAGGCGAACAATGAGTACTAACCGCAAAATTCGCGGTCAGCGCTGAGACATGGTATGATTAATAGGATTGCGATAGGCCAACATCGCACAGAGACTAAACTTGAACGAGGAAGATTATTTTGACAAACCATATTGCATTATTTGAACCTTTGATGCCTGCCAATACAGGTAACATTGCGCGGACGTGTGCAGGGACTGATACGGCCTTACACTTAATCGAACCCTTAGGCTTTAAAATCGATGACAAGCATTTAAAACGGGCTGGTCTAGATTATTGGGACAGTGTTGATATTACTTATCACGCTGATTTGCAGGACTTTTTAGCCAGCATTCCTGATTTGGCCCAACTCTACTTGGTGTCTAAATTTGCGGAACATGATTATACCGATGTCGACTATCACGACACCAGTAAGGATCATTACTTCCTATTTGGGAAGGAAACGACCGGGCTTCCAGAACCGTTCATGCGGCAATATCCGGAAAAAGCGATTCGAATCCCACAAGATGACTCCCATATTCGTGCACTGAACCTCTCGAATTCAGCAGCCATTGTGATTTATGAAGCGTTGCGGCAACAAAACTTTCCTAATCTGGAACGGTCACACCATTATGAAAACGACAAATTGAAGTAACCACCGACGTGCGCTAACGGTAATCGTTAGGGTGCGTTTTTTCGCGTTAATGTGGGGTGGCCTCGTCAGGTGAAATTGTCGATAGTCAGATGAAGACCCCTGTCTGAACCAAACTAAGCGAGAGGTTTAAATGCACGCCCTAGTTGGCACTGTGTTTGTATCATTGAAAACATCCGACAACTCGTGCTGAACCGGCGCTGCGAATGAACAAGTCGTCAGCTGATTTCGCCATTTTTTGATAAGGACGGGGGAACTTGAGTTTGTTATAATAGAAGCAGTATTGATTGAGAAAGGATGAACGAAGCGTGGCGCGTAGACAAGCGACAACGAAAAAGCGCCGAACCTCGACGCGTAAAAAGAAGCCAACGGGGGCGGCTAAGCGGCAGATGACTGGAAATGTCATCGGGCTGATCGGTCTCCTGATTACAGTGTTGGCATTGCTGAAAGTCGGCTTAGTGGGGATGGTGTTTGCGGAATTTTTCCGAGCAATTGCCGGGAATGCCTATCAAATATTTGCAGGACTCACGTTGTTAGTGATGGGATACTTAATGATTTTTGGTCGCTGGCCACGGCTAACATGGCGCTGGTGGGTCGGCGGCAATCTATTCTTCTTTAGCTATTTGTTATTATTAGAAATTCCGATGTTTAACGCCCTCAATCGGCACACTGATTTTTGGCGGGTGACTTTGAATTTGATCAAAAACGACTTTGCTAAGGGCGGGATGGCTAGTAATCTCGGTGGTGGCCTAGTTGGCGCAGCGGGATACAGTGTGACGTATCCGTTGTTAGCCAATGTCGGCACCGTTTTAATTGCCCTGATTTTAATGATTACCAGCGTGTATGTAACGTTTAATCTGCCGTTCCATAAAACAATGCAGGCGTTACGAACGGCCCTGATTCAACTGGGACATCAGTTGCAGTCTGGTTATGAACAACTCGCGCACTGGGTTCGTATTCAGATTGCACGGTGGCGAGTTCATCAACAAGTTCGTGCCAATCAGGCGGATGCTGATCAGTCCAAATCAGCGCCAGATGTGTCTTCAGAAGCACCGGAATCGACGGCACCAACCAGCACAGCCGCCAAACCAGCTTCTGCAGCAAGTGCAGCAGCTAAGTCGCAGGCAGATTTAAATATTACCGTGGCTAGTGACCGGGAAGCGGCGCCAGTTTCCAATGCGGCGTCAACCACTGAGTCGAACACTGATTCGGAAACAGATCAAGCCTTGCAAGGAACTGAGGTCATGGATGACGCGGATTATCAATTACCGGCGCCAACACTACTGACCAAGATTCCCAAGACGGATCAAAGTGATGAATATGCAACGATTGAAAGTAACTCACAGAAACTGACGACTACGCTTGCGAGTTTTGGCGTGCAAGTGGAAGTGAAAAATGTCAGCTTAGGGCCGTCAGTGACAAAATATGAGTTACATCCAGCAGTCGGGGTCAAGGTCAGCAAGGTCGTCAATTTAGCTGATGACTTGGCGTTGGCCTTAGCGGCAAAAGATTTACGAATCGAAGCGCCGATTCCGGGCAAATCGCTGATTGGGATTGAAGTGCCGAATAAGCAGATTTCCACGGTCTCATTCCGTGATATTGTGGAAGCCCAGCCCGTGCACCCAACGAAACCACTGGCAGTGCCATTAGGTCGCGATGTTTCGGGTAACCTGGTCGTTGCGGACCTGTCCAAGATGCCGCATCTATTGATTGCCGGTTCGACGGGTAGTGGGAAATCAGTTGCGATTAACGTAATGATCACGGGATTATTGATGAACACCAAGCCGAGTCAAGTTAAGTTCATGCTTATTGACCCCAAAAAGGTTGAATTAGGGGTGTAC
Organism: Lactiplantibacillus plantarum EGD-AQ4; assembly: GCF_000463075.2. GTDB lineage: Bacteria > Bacillota > Bacilli > Lactobacillales > Lactobacillaceae > Lactiplantibacillus > Lactiplantibacillus plantarum_A. The sequence continues at coordinate 125,371 of NZ_AVAQ01000045.1, read as the reverse complement.
AACGGGATTCCACATCTGTTGACCCCAGTTGTGACGGAGCCTAAAAAGGCGGCTCGGGCCTTGCATAAAGTGGTTGCTGAAATGGAGCGGCGTTACGAACTGTTTGCGGATTCTAAACAACGCAATATGCAGGGGTATAACCAGTATATCCGGCAACAAAATGCTGCGGATGGTCAAAATCGGCCAGTCTTGCCGTATATTGTGGTGGTTGTCGATGAATTGGCAGATTTGATGATGGTGACTTCTAGTGAAGTTGAAGATGCCATCATTCGCTTAGGTCAGATGGCGCGGGCAGCCGGAATCCACATGATTTTAGCAACGCAACGACCTTCAGTAGACGTCATTACCGGACTGATCAAAGCCAACGTGCCGTCCCGAATGGCGTTTGCCGTTTCGAGTGGGACCGATTCACGAACCATTATTGATACCAATGGGGCTGAAAAGTTGCTGGGTCGTGGGGATATGCTCTACCAGCCGATGGGAATGAACAAACCATTGCGAGTGCAGGGTGCTTATATCTCCGATAGTGACGTTGAAGCGATCGTCAACTTTATCAAAGCGCAACAGACTGCTGATTATGACGACAGTATGTTAGTCAAAGATGATGAGACGGATGCTGGTGGTTCTGGCGATCCGCGTGATGGCGAAGATGAATATTATGCGGATGCGGTCGAATTAGTCACTGAGCAGCAGTCAGCCAGCGTTTCAATGTTACAGCGACGCTTCCGAATCGGTTATAACCGTGCGGCTCGAATCGTTGACGAGATGGAAGAACGCGGCGTCGTTGGACCGTCCGAGGGCAGTAAACCCCGTAAGGTTTACCGCCAAAAAACAGCGGATGAGGCGCCAACTAGTGAAACACCATAGTCAGTTAGCTAGTGGTTACATCTAAAAATAAACGTTAAAACTAAATCAGATGAGCAATCCTGTTAGGGGGAGTTCATCTGATTTTTTGTGGCCATAAGTTTGCGATGGGATAGCTGTAAGTTGCTAGAATAATCGGCATCAGGGTTGAAGTGGACAGAAATTTAATGCTAGACACACATTATGTTGGTTGATATGTCATGAATCATGATAAAAACGTGTCATTTTCTGAGTTCAAGTACTGCTAGCTGAGACCCGCTGGAAACAGTGCGGGTTACCGTAAACTTGCTGTGGTAGATGCTTCCAGCCGGGATACTATTCGGAAGACAGACTTTGCGGACTCAACTTTTTGTTGGATTGATCGTTGGTTCTTAGCATACGGTCATTTTGTTAGTCAATTGTCAGACTGGTTACTAAAGATAGCAAAACTCCCTTACCCATGTTTTAGCTTTTCAATTCAGCGGCTTCACGGAACTTGTCTGTACTTTCCTTAGTCGCCAGAGATAATCGAGTCTTGAATTATAGATGAAGGTAATTTTATCGACTAAATTCAAGAATAGTGAATAGTGTCCGTTGAAACTAGTGCCATTGAAGTTAATCAATAATATTCAGGCAATCTTTTCTGTACTTAAATGTCATCAATCATCATCGATACCGATTAAACTTCGCCTGAAGGATCAGTCATCTAATATTCAGCGGTCAATTGTACCCAGATAGGCGGCTGTTCATCCGCCATTCGAACGGTTTCCCGACTGTCCGGACCGCCGGACAATGCTCAGTAGCCAAATTATTCTTAGTCGGAAGTGGGTTGCTTCCGGCTTAGAATAAGACTCGTATTTGAAATTGCGCAGCGGTTTTCTGCGTGAGTTCAAATCGACGTCGGCTGCGTTCCAGCAATTGTCAGCCGGCCCCGGAGGTCGGAATAAGGCGCGCACTGGTAGATGAATAGCAATCTAACTGATGGTCCTGTTTCCAGCGAGTCTCAGCTGGCTGCTCTTGATTTTGACGTTGCGTTCATAAAAATCCGCACAAAAAAATCAGCCCCAGGATGCGCGTGGCAACCGGTGGGACTGACAGAATTGTGAGAATGACAGCCGCTAATTGGGCTTGATTAAAAGGTCAGTAAGCCCAACCCAGAAAGGGCGGTGAGGACTAATGATCCAATCGTTGAAATAATCATTAACCAGATAACGACCATGGTAATCTTTTGGAAAGTTGATTTTTTCTTCATGTTGTTTGTATGCACCACACTTTTCGAGTAATTCTTTCATAGTTTAACGTGGAATCAACTTTTTTTCAATTGAAATTAAAAATAGTCATGATTTCGTAAATATTCAATACTAATGATACAGAGGACGATGGTGCCCGCCATGATCCAGGTAAAGGCGTGAACGAGGCTCGCACCAGGCAGCTTGACGTTCATCCCGTAGATGCCGCCGATAATTGTTGGAATCGTGAGGACCATCGTCAAGGAAGTCAAAAATTTCATGACATCGTTCAAGTTGTTGGAAATCACTGAGCCGACGAGCTGGCTGTACTGCTGCAGAATTTGATTGGTCGTATCGGTCATATCACTGGCTTGCTGGGTCTCAATTTTAATATCAGCCGTCAATGATTGATGATGGGCGGCCGTGAAGTAGCCCACTGAAGATTCAATGGCATCAAGCGTTGGCCCGTTTTGTTGCAGGGCCGCCTTGAAGCGAATCAGTGATTTTTGGTACGACATGATGCGAAAGAGCTCGGCGTTGTGAGTCGCCTGGTTTAAATGAGATTCAAGCGTCGTAGTTCGTTTATTGATCAAGTTCAGGGCGGTCACAAAGCTGTGCTCAATGTACCACATAATGGCGAGCACGAAGTCTTCATGATTATCCAGGCTGAGTTTGGATGATTCGGGGTCCATGACGAAATCTTGAATGAAGCTGGCCGAGTAATTGCTGACAGTAAGCACGACTTGGTCGACTAAAATCAAGGCAAACGGGTAGACTTGAAATTCCAGGTAGCCTAAATCACTCGTCGTTAACTTGGGGTACTGCATCACGATCAGCACCGGTTGGTCATCGTCAGTTGCGCTCAGTTGCTCAGTGCGTGAAACTTCGGCGTCGTCTAAGACCGCCGTTAAGTAGTCACGTGGTAAGTCGAATTGGTCAACGAGTTGGTCGATTTCATCAATCGTAGGCCGTTCGACGTTGATCCAGTATGACGTATCTTGCTGATGGTCAGGGGTGGTTAACAGGCCATTTTTGCCAGTCGCGAAGTATTGTAGCAACGGTCATCCCTCCTATAAAACGTTTAAGCTTATTATAGGGCTGTTTAGAATGATTGAAAAGTTAAACAATAATGGCTATAATCAATTCTGACATTGATGGGGGAGGCAAGCACGGACATGCGTGATTTATGGACCACCTGGTACGGACAATTGATTTTATTAGCGGCCGTTTCAGTCGTGATTTTAGTGTTAAAACGAGTATTTCACCGTTTTTGGCCGCACGGATTAAGATTAATGGATTTTTGGCCACCTTTTTTAATGGTGTTCACCCATTTCTTAACCTTACAAGCAACGGATAGTTCGCTAGCACCCTATGAAGTCTTATCACTGATGATTTTGGGTATTGGTTTGACGATTATTGAGGCTGTCGAACGGGGCGAAATCCTATATTGGCGCTTCTTTAAGCTTTTTTGGCGCGGCACAGAGTTGTTAACCTTAGTCGTCTATTTGCTCGCTCTGGGCAGCCATTTCTTTTTATAATGATAAATGTTCCCCCACTAAGCCCCACCTAACGAAAGCAACGTTAGGTGGGACTTTTTTTGACATTTTGTTAACAATTTGGAAAAGTAACAAAACGATGTGGTAGGAAGTGGGGGGGTGTGGTAGACTTAAATTATGATTAATGAAAGGGGTTGATTGGCCGTGGCGTCTAAGATGTTTTTCGGAGAATTTGAGCACGCCTTGGATGCTAAGGGTCGGCTAATCATTCCCGCCAAGTTTCGTGAGTTACTTGGGGATTCATTTGTAATTACCCGTGGGATGGATGGCTGTATTTTCGGTTATCCAGCTGCACGGTGGGCAACACTGCAAGCACAGTTGGATGATTTACCGTTAACACGCAAGGACGCCCGGGCGTTTGTCCGCTTTTTCTACGCAGCAGCTGCTGAGTGTGAATTGGACAAGCAGGGGCGGGTAATGATTCCAACCACGTTGCGACAGTATGCAAAATTAGAGAAACAGTGTGTCATCGTGGGGGTTTCTGATCGGTTCGAAATCTGGGGTGCTGAACAGTGGCAACAGTTTGAGACTGAGACGGAAGCCAACTTTGATGATTTAGCAGAGAATTTGATTGACTTTTAGCATAGATTGAAAGGAGGCGTACGCGTGGCGACATTTGAACATACAACGGTACTTTTACATGAAGCAATTGCGGCGTTGAACGTCCGACCAGACGGCATCTACGTTGACTGCACGTTAGGTGGGGGTGGTCATTCTCGAGAGATTTTGCAACAACTCGGCCCGAACGGACACCTTTACAGCTTTGATCAGGATCAGACGGCCATTGACTATAATCAGTCGAACTTAGCAGATTATTTAAAACGTGGTCAGGTCACGTTTATCAAGAATAACTTTGCCAACTTAAAGACGGCGCTCACTGAACAAGGCGTGGACCACGTTGACGGCATTGTCTATGACTTAGGAGTCTCGTCACCACAATTTGATGACGCCTCCCGCGGGTTCTCTTACCGTTACGATGCACCTTTAGATATGCGGATGGACCAGAGCCAAGCGCTAACAGCTCAAACGGTGGTCAACACTTGGCCATACGCCGACTTGGTACGGATTTTCTACCGCTACGGCGAAGAGAAGTTCTCCAAGCAAGTCGCGCGGATGATTGAGCGTGAGCGCGCCGTCCAGCCAATCGAAACGACCGGCCAGTTAGTTGAAATAATTAAAAATGCCATTCCAGCACGGGCCCGGCGAACGGGTGGACATCCGGCCAAGCGAGTCTTTCAAGCGATTCGCATTGCCGTCAATAATGAACTTGGCGTCCTAGAGACTTCTTTGGAACAGGCGGTTGATCTGATCAACGTCCACGGACGGGTCAGCGTGATTACGTTCCAGTCGTTAGAGGATCGGTTAGTCAAAACGATTTTCAAAGAGCACAGTGCGCTACCGGAACTCCCACCTGGTTTGCCTGTGATTCCCGCTGAGATGCAACCAGATTATCAACTCGTCAGTCGCAAGCCAATTTTGCCTAGTGCTGACGAGATTGCAGCCAATCGACGCGCGCATAGTGCTAAGCTACGTGCTATCGAACGGATTAAGATGACGAATAACTAATATTAAGAATTGATTAAAGGAGTGATTAACATGGCCCAAAATGGATTAGCGCGGGAGTTGCCACAACAGACTCCTGGCGCAACCACCCCGGTACATAAGACGACTACTGTTGCAACCCCCAACCCGTCGATTAAGACGCAGCGCGTTGCATTCTCAATGTTTGAAAAAGTATTATGTGTTGGTTTGAGTTTGGTGGTGTTCAGTTTAGCGATTATGTTAGTGTCGACCAACATTACAGCGACCAACGCTGAAAGTCAGTTACAGACGGTTCAGGAGAAAGTATCGAAGGTGCAGGCGAAAAATACGTCGGCAGCCCAAGAAATCAGTGAACTTTCCAGTCGAAGCCGTTTAAATAAAATTGCTAAGCAGTACGGGCTATCGCTCAACAACGGTAGCATAAGGAATGTTTACAAATGAATAAGAACAAACAACGAATGACTTCGAAACGGACACCAAAACAAAATCGTAGAATCTTTGGCCAATGGCTATTTTTCGGTGCGATTGCCGTCTTTGGTGTTTTGGTCATTCGTTTTTCATATATTGCGATTGTGCGCCACGTCAATGGTGTCAATCTGGTTGAAGCAACCAAAAAGTTATATACCGAGGATCAAACCATCACGGCTAAGCGCGGGACGATCTATACGGCCAACGGCGACCCAATCGCTGAGGATACGAGTACCTATACGATTTATGCGATCATGGCCAAAAACCAGCGGAGTGCGAGTGGTAAGGCTTTGTATGTCAAAAATAATGTCAAGGCGGCCAAGGTGCTTTCTAAATATTTACCAATTAGTTACAAAAAAGCACTCACAACATTGCAGAAGGGTTCCGGTAAGTTTCAAATCGAGTTTGGGACTGCGGGTAAAAACATCTCGCTAACGACCAAAGAAAAAATTGACGCGCAAAACGTGCCTGGATTACACTTTATTGAATCTGAAGCGCGGCTTTATCCAAACGGGACCTTCGCGTCACAACTGATTGGATTGACCACGTCGAAGTCACAAAAGGGGACGGAAAAAACCCGGTTGACTGGTTCAATGGGCATCGAGCTCGCGTTCAATAAACAATTATCCGGCACGGATGGTCGTAAGACGGTCACCAAGAGTGGCTATCAAGGGACGACCGAGACGGGTAAAAAAGCCAAGGATGGCGATAATGTCTATACAACGATCGATTCCAAGCTGCAAACGTTGCTTGAAACGAAGGTCTCAGAAGTCAATTCAAAAGTGTCGCCGAAGTCAATGACCGCGACGTTGATGAATGCCAAGACGGGCGCCATTCTAGCAACGACCCAACGGCCAACTTTCAATGCGCAGACCAAGTCCGGTTTGTCTAAAATGTGGCGTAACTTGCTCGTTGAAGATACTTATGAACCGGGGTCCACGATGAAGGTCTTCACCATGGCGGCGGCTATTGATAGTGGCAAGTATAACGCTAACGTCACGGTGCCGACGGGTGAATATAAGATCGGCAAGAGTACGGTCCCTGACTGGAATACCAATGGTTGGGGGAACATCACCTATGCCAAGGGGTTTGCGCTTTCCAGTAACACGGCGATGGCCCAACTCGAACAGACGATGGGTGCCAAGACCTGGTTGAAATACATCAAGCGTTTTGGCCTACGTGAGAGTACGAATAGCGGCCTCGCTAACGAACAGAGCGGGTCGATTCAGTTCACGTATCCCATCGAACAAGCAGATACAGCGTTTGGACAAGGAATCCAGGTCACGGCGATGCAAATGTTACGTGGATTCACAGCCATCGCTAATCATGGTAAGATGTTACAGCCATACTTTATTTCAAAGATCACTAATCCGAATACTGGTAAAACAGTTTATAAGGGCAAAAAGAAGGTCGTCAGCCAACCAATCAGTTCGAAGACGGCTAGCAAGGTCCTCGACCATATGCAAGACGTGGTCTACAAGTCATATGGGACTGGGACAGCTTATAAGATCAACGGTTATCGGATCGCTGCTAAGACTGGTACGGCCCAAGTCAGCAACGGGAGTACCTACGAGCAAGGTGATAATACTTACTTGTATTCCGTTGTGGGGATGGCGCCGGCGAAGAATCCGAAGTACATTATGTACATTACGATGAAGCAACCGACCCTTAACGGCAGTTCTGCAGAGGACGACATGGCTGAGATTTTTGACACAGTCATGAAACGTGCGTTGGAGGAACAAAAAGCCAGCGAAACCACGGCCGCAACGGTCAAGATGAAAGATTTGACCAGTCAGTCGACTAGCGCCGCCGAAAAAGCCGCTAAGAAGCAAGGCTTAGACGTTGTGGTCGTCGGCAAGGGCAGCCGGGTGGTCAAGCAGTCGATTTCATCAGGCACGGTCGTCTCAAGTGGTCAACGGATCATCTTAGTGACGAACGGTCAGATGTATATGCCAAACTTATCTGGTTGGTCAGCCAGTGAAGTGGCCGATTTTGCGACCTTAACGGGGATCAAACTCACGACCAGTGGGACCGGTTATGTCAAGACGCAGAGTGTGACGGCCGGTAACCCGATTGAAGCCAAACAAGCGATTAGTGTGACATTGAAGTAGGTAATCAAGTCTTAGAATGGAGAATTGTTGTGAGTTTATTAGTGTGGGGTGCAACCCTAGTCAGCGGTTTTATAATTGTATTCGCGTTGATGCCGTCGTTGATTCGGTATTTCCGCGCTCGTAAAGAGGGCCAAATGATTCGCGAAGAAGGGCCTAAGTGGCATGAGAAAAAATCCGGAACACCGACGATGGGTGGCTTGTTATTCATCGTGGCGATTCTGATCACCACCTTCTGGGTTGGGTTATGGCAGCACCAGCTACAACCAACGACCTGGATTCTGTTGTTTATTCTTGTGCTCTATGGTGCCTTAGGTTTCTGGGATGACAGTATCAAGTTATGGCGGAAACAAAATGAGGGTTTGAAAGCTTGGCAAAAGCTGTTAGGCCAAATTGTCGGTGCTGTGATTTTGACGGTTGTTTATCAACATGAACACTTACCAATGGCCTTACGTATTCCGGGTCTCGGTGACTGGTCACTCGGTATCTGGTACATGATCTTCGTCATCATCTGGTTAGTCGGTTTCTCCAACGCCGTCAATCTGACGGATGGCTTGGACGGGTTAGTCGCTGGTCAAGCGACGATTGCTTTTGGCGCCTATGCCATCATTGCCCATGCCCAACACCAGTACAACGTGATGCTGTTCTGTTTAGCCGTTGTCGGCTCGTTGCTAGGCTTCTTCGTTTATAATCACAAACCAGCTAAAATCTTCATGGGTGACATGGGGTCCTTGGCCCTTGGTGGTGCATTAGCCGCGGTTTCAATTCTGCTGCATCATGAATTATCCTTGTTACTGATTGGGATTATCTTTGTGATTGAAACGGCTTCAGTTATTCTACAAGTGGCTTCGTTCAAGTTGACTGGCAAGCGGATTTTCTTAATGAGTCCGATTCACCACCACTTCGAAATGAAGGGCTGGAGCGAATGGAAGATTGACATCGTCTTTTGGTCAGTCGGCTTGGTTGCGGCGATTATTAGTGTTGCAAGTATCGTTTAATTTAAAGACGTTTAATGGGTTGATTAGGAAATGATTCCTAGTCAATCGTACATAATTGTATTTTGCGGACCAATTTTATCCAGTTTATCCAGTGGTCGTCAGCACATATCTTCGTTAAAGTGAATACAGCTAGTTCCCGTTAACGCATCATCCAGATTGGGTGATGATGTAAATTGGCCGCAGATTATGTGACGGAACTAGTGACTGACGGCTTACCGATAAAATGGCCACTGACTCAGAAATGGTCGAGTGGCCACATAAATAAGTTAATTAAGTAGTATCTATAAACAATACAGGGAGATCTTGGTTTATGAAGTCGGTTGAGCAGTATCGTAACCAAAAAGTTTTGGTTTTAGGGTTAGCAAAGAGTGGGGTGAACGCCGCACGATTGCTTCACAAATTAGGCGCGTTTGTGACCGTTAACGATAAAAAGGAATTTGATGATAATCCGGACGCCCAGGAATTATTGAGCGACGGTATCAAAGTGATTACGGGGGGCCATCCACTGTCATTACTGGATGAGGATTTTAAGGTTGTCGTCAAAAATCCAGGCATTCCGTATTCTAATCCGATCGTTAGTGGGGCTCAGGCCAAGGGAATTCCAGTCATTACTGAAGTGGAACTCGCTTCTCAAATTTTGGAAGGTGAATTGATCGGTGTGACGGGAACTAATGGTAAGACGACCACCACGACCATGATCACAATGATGCTCAACCAGCGCGCGGATGCTGGTAAGGCTTACGTGGCAGGTAACATCGGGGTGCCGGCTTCGGCAATTGCTCAAAAAGCAACTGCGGCCGACACGATGGTCACCGAGCTTTCGAGTTTTATGCTCTGTGGGATTCGGACCTTGCATCCACATATTGCCGTCATCACGAATATTTATTCGACCCATTTGGATTATCATGGCTCACGTGAGAACTATGTTAAGGCCAAAATGCGGATTACGATGAACCAAACGGCAGATGACTATTTCGTGATCAACTGGGATAGTGAAGAATGGCGTGAACTCAGCAAGCAGTCGGCCGCACAAGTGGTCCCATTCTCACGGCAAGCGAATACGAAAGCTGGCGCCTATGAAGAAGACGGCAAACTGTATTTCAAGGATGAATACATCATGGATGCCGCCGATATTCGGATTCCGGGCGACCACAACGTTGAAAATGCATTGGCCGCAATCACGGTTGCCAAGCTCCAAGCAGTTCCCACGGCCGGTATCGTGCAAGTATTGAAGACCTTCTCGGGTGTTCGGCACCGGACCCAATACGTGGAAACGTATCAAAATCGGCAATTCTATAATGATTCCAAAGCAACGAACTTAGTTTCGACTGAGATGGCCCTCAAAGGGTTCGACCAACCAGTGATTCTACTGGCCGGTGGTCTGGATCGGGGCAATACGTTTGAAAAATTGGCACCAGCTTTGAAAGAACACGTTAAGACGTTAATTGTCTTTGGTGAAACGGCCCAAAAAGTGGCGGACGCTGGTAAATTGGCGGGTATCGATGATATTGTCTTTACGGACAACTGTGAAACAGCCGTGCCGATTGCATGGGAACATAGTCAAGCTAACGACATTATCATGCTCTCACCCGCTTGTGCGAGTTGGGATCAGTATCCAAACTTTGAAGTTCGCGGTGACCGCTTTATCAAGGCCATCGAACAATTAACTGGAAAGGCGGAAGAAAACTAATGCGACTAATGATTTCTGGCGGTGGAACTGGTGGCCACATCTACCCCGCCTTGGCGCTGATCGATGCGCTTAAAGCACACGATCCAGAAGCCCAAGTACAGTTCGTTGGGACCCATCGCGGACTGGAGAGTCGAATCGTGCCTGAACGTGGCATTGATTTTAAAACAATCAAGATTCAAGGCTTCAAACGGTCCTTATCCTTACAAAATGTGAAGACAGTCTACTTGTTCTTAAAGAGTGTGGTCACGGCTCGCAAGTATATCAAGGCGTTTAAGCCGGATGTCGTGGTTGGTACTGGGGGCTATGTCAGTGGGGCCGTGGTGTTTGCGGCCAGCCAAATGCATATTCCAACAGTCATTCATGAACAAAACTCAGTCGTCGGGGTGACGAACAAGTTTTTGAGCCGCTTCGTTGACAAAATTGCGATTTCGTTTGAGAGTGCGCGGTCACAATTTCCAGAACAAAAAGTGGTCATGACGGGTAATCCCCGTGCGCAACAAGTTGCAAATATTAAGAAGACTGGCGCATTAGCGCAATTTGAGCTCGACCCTGAAATCCCAACTGCCTTGATTTTTGGGGGTAGTCGGGGGGCCGCACGGATCAATGCTGCGGCCGTCGAAGCGCTACCTGAGCTGGACAAACGCGATTATCAGACGCTGTTCGTGACGGGTCAGGTCCATTATGACAAGATTAAGGATGGCTTGTCCGCGACAGCTTTGGCGCCGAATGTTAAAATCGTACCGTATATCAAAAATATGCCAGCGATTCTGCCAGAGGTGGCCGTGATTCTTGGTCGGGCCGGCGCAACTAGTATTGCGGAAATTACGGCCTTGGGCATTCCATCGATTCTAGTGCCAAGTCCATATGTCACGAACGACCATCAGACGAAGAATGCTCAGAGCCTAGTTAATGCGGGTGCGGCTGAATTGATCAAAGAAACTGATTTGACCGGCACAACCTTGGTCGCAGCTTTGGATCGATTGTTGCAAAGTAGTACGCACCGCGAAGCCATGGCCGCAAATGCGAAAAAACTCGGGATGCCGGATGCGGCGGACCAATTATTACACGTTTTAGAATCAGTCGTTAAGTCGCACTGAGATTAGAGTGAAAGGGTGGGTGTGATGGCCATTTTCCGTAAAAAGCCTAAAGAACGCGAGCACCCTGAGCAGCTCACCCCATGGGAACGGTTTCAGCGTGAAGCGGCCGAAAACCAACGGGCTGAAGAAAAACGCCATCATCGGTGGTCAGGCAAACGGCTCCGAATTGGTGATAAGCTACCCAAGCTGAAAACGCAACGGCGGCGGTTACTATTCAAGCGAGTTGCAATTCTGATGAGTATTTTTCTAGTTGGTGCGGCGGTTGCTGGCTACTTTATCTCGCCACTCAGCCACGTTCAAGCCGTTACTGTTCGTGGGACCAATCAATTAACTACGGCCCAAGTCAAAACGGCGACTAAAATCAATACGGGCGTCGCGCTTTGGTCAGTGATTGGTCATGATCAGCAGACGACCAAACGTGCCCGCCACGCGCAACCGCAGATTGGCAAGGTAACCACGCAGTTAGTTGGTTTCAATCGAGTACGGGTGACGGTCAAAGAGATTCGCATCGCTGGTTATCTATCAACCGGCCAACACTACCGGCGTATCTTGGAGAACGGGTTGATTTTAAAGGGCACTTATTCGCAGCCTGGTGGTGGCTCACCTATCTACGCCAATTTCAAGAGTGGTCAGCGGCTAGAGAAAATGATTGCTCAATACGCGAAGTTATCATCCGCGGTCAAACATAATATTTCTGAAATCAAGTTTGCACCGAACAAAGCGAATCCGGAACGGGTCCACTTGTACATGAATGATGGCAATGAAGTGTATGCGACGATCAGTACTTTTGCTAGCAAGATGGCCTATTATCCTGGGATTTCTGCCAAGATGAAGACTAAGGGCGTCATCAATCTTGAGGTGGGAGCCTACTCCTATCCGTTCAAGAATCAGAATAATTGATAGAATGCTAAGTGTGACCTTTTTAAAAGCGCTTAGGATATGGTAAACTAAGGATTAACTGGATATGTCAGCGAATCCTTGAATATTTATGTAAATTACTAGGAGGTTCCTCTATTATGGATAATTCAGGAATTTATGTCGGACTTGATATAGGGACCACCTCAATAAAAGTCATTGTTGCTGAACGTGTTAAAGGGCAAATGAACGTTATTGGTGTGGGAAGCGCACGTTCTAATGGTTTAAGTCGTGGGGTCATTGTCGATATCGATAAGGCGGCCGAAACGATTCAATCTGCAGTACGCCAAGCTGAAGAAAAAGCAAGTATCGAAATAAAAAAGGTGATTGCGGGAGTTCCCGCTAACCTGGTTAAAATTGAACGTTGCCGTGGCATGATTGCTGTCGCGGATGAGTCTAAAGAAATTAATAATGAAGATGTTCAAAATGTTGCGGCGGCAGCCTTGGTTCAAAGTCTACCACCAGAACGTGAAATCTTAGATGTCATTCCTGAAGAGTTTGTCGTTGATGGCTTTGATGGCATCAAGGATCCTCGCGGAATGGTTGGTGTCCGACTTGAAATGCACGGGACACTGTTTACGGGTCCCAAGACGATCATTCACAATACCCGTAAGGCACTCGAAAAGGCCGGCCTGCAGATCGAACAGATCGTGATTGCCCCCTTGGCATTGAGTTCCCTCGTGTTGAATGATGGTGAACAGGACTTTGGCTCGATCATCGTTGACATGGGTGGTGGCCAGACAACCGCTGCTGTCATTCATGATCACCAACTCAAATATACTTATGTTGATCAAGAAGGCGGCCAGTATATTACGAAGGACATCTCAGTCGTTTTGAACACATCGATTGAGAATGCCGAGAAACTCAAACGAGACTATGGCTATGCCGATGCTCAGCAGGCCTCAGACGATGAGCTGTTTCCGGTGGATGTCGTTGGGCAGAGCACCCCGGAACAAATCAGTGAGCAATACTTAGCAGAAATCATCGAAGCGCGGCTTGATCAGATTTTCGACAAGGTCAAGCAACATTTAGATGAGATTCGGGCCTTGGAATTACCAGGCGGTATCGTGTTGACTGGTGGAGTTGCCGCGATCCCTGGCATCACGGACCTTGCTTCACAGCGTTTTGGGACGCGGGTACGGGTCTTCACACCGAACCAGATGGGCTTAAGGCATCCGTCATTTGATGAAGCATTAGCAGTCATCAAATACCAAGCGGCTTTAAGTGATGTCACGTTGCTCGTGAAGAGTGCCTTGACGGGAGATACCCGTGCGAGTGTTGCTCGAGAATTCTCAGAAGTAACACCAGCACCGGAACCATCCGCACCACAACCGAAACAAACAACTAAAAAACAGCCAGTTAAACAGGAACAACCGAAACAGGCTGATCCAAATCACAAGGGGACCGTTGAACGGGTCAAGGGCTTCTTCAACCACTTCTTTGATTAATAATCGGATAGAAATGACGGAGGAAAAAACATGGAATTTTCTTTAGATTCAACCCAGAACTCAGGGGCTAATATTAAAGTCATTGGTGTCGGTGGCGGTGGTGGAAACGCCGTTAACCGGATGATTGCAGAAGACGTCAAGGGCGTCGAATTTATCGTTGCAAACACCGATGTACAAGCATTACAAACATCCAATGCTGAAACTAAGATTCAGCTTGGACCGAAATTGACACGAGGACTTGGCGCTGGTTCCAATCCTGATGTTGGTTCCAAAGCAGCACAAGAAAGTGAAGAAGCCTTGACGGAAGCCTTACAGGGCGCTGACATGGTCTTCGTTACTGCCGGAATGGGCGGTGGTACTGGTAACGGTGCTGCCCCCGTTGTGGCTAAAATTGCTAAGGACTCAGGCGCGTTAACGGTCGGTGTTGTCACACGGCCATTCACGTTTGAAGGTCCCAAGCGCGCACGCAATGCGGCGGAAGGCATTGCCCAGATGAAGGACAATGTTGATACGTTGATCGTCATCGCCAATAACCGCTTGCTTGAAATCGTTGATAAGAAGACACCGATGATGGAAGCCTTCCAAGAAGCCGATAACGTCTTGCGTCAAGGGGTTCAAGGAATCTCTGATTTGATTACCTCACCAGGTTACGTTAACTTGGACTTCGCGGATGTCAAGACGGTGATGCAAAACCAAGGTTCCGCATTGATGGGGATTGGTTCTGCGACTGGCGAAAACCGGACTGCCGATGCGACGAAGCAAGCTATTTCATCACCATTATTAGAAGTTTCAATCGATGGTGCCGAACAAGTCTTATTGAACATCACGGGTGGCCCAGACATGTCCTTGTATGAAGCACAAGCTGCTTCAGACATCGTTAGTCAAGCTGCAACGACTGAAGTCAATATTATCTTTGGGACGTCAATTGATGAGAGCTTAGGCGATGAAGTTCGGGTGACTGTGATTGCGACTGGTATCGACCAAAAGCAACGGGAACTCAAGTTGGGTAACCAATCAACTCGGACTGCTGCTAGCCAACAACGTGGTGGGATGTTTAGCAACAACTCAACAGACCAACCCGCAACCAGTGAAGCAGCCCAACCAAGTGAATCTCAAGCTGACGATCCATTCGGCAACTGGGATATTCGGCGCGAACCAAACAATTCACGGCCAGTCAACAATGGTCAAGAATTTAACAACGTTGAAAAGACAGATTTTGATGTTTTTAATGACAATTCACAAGCTGACGACAGCAAGGATGACAACAGTGGTGATTCACTAGATACGCCACCATTCTTCAAACGTCGGCGTAAGTAAAACAGTGAAGGGAGCGCAAGCATATGGCCGGATTCATTAGTAACTTTTTTGGTGTTGGAGATTCTGATGATCAGTATGAGGAACCGACCCAAGCTTCACAAGCGACGGCCCCCACTGAACCAACCACTAATACGCGTTCGACACCGAAAGTGGTTCCCATGCAAGGTGGTAAATCAGTGAATAGTAAAATCGCCTTATTCGAACCGAAGATTTATTCGGATGTTAAAGAAATCGCGACCCAATTGCTTAAAAATCAAGCCGTGATCGTTAATTTTGATCACGTGGATGATGAAATGGCACGCCGGATCGTTGATTTTCTGACTGGAACGGTCTTTGCCATCAATGGCGAGATCGAACGTATCGGCGACGAGATTTTCCTTTGCATTCCAGAAAATTACGAAGTGTCAGGAAGCACAACTAGTCAGTTTGATTCCAGCAAATTATAAGGAGTGAGTGGCCTCTGTTAGTGACGATTATTAGTCGGTTATTTCAACTGTACCAATTAGCCATTGTGGTTTACATTCTGATGTCTTGGTTCCCGGGCGCTTATTATACGCGTATTGGACAATTCTTAGGACAAATCTGTGAACCATTTCTCAGTATTTTTCGGCGCTTCATTCCCGCAATTGCCGGGTTAGATTTTTCACCGATCATTGCGCTGTTAGTGCTCCAATTTGCTGAAAGTGGCTTGTTTTACCTTTTAAGCTTTTTGATGTAACAAATTAAGATAACGAGGATAGTATCGTGAATGATAATCTAAAACAACATTTTCGCGATAGTGAAGCCCCATTTATTGAACAGGTCACGGGGTGGCTCCGCCAAGTTGCGGATCAGTACCGACCAATCTTAACGGCGTTTTTAAACCCACGTCAAGTGTACATTGCCCAGACACTGGCCAACCAGCTGGATGATGTGCGGATGCGCGCGTACGGCGGCTTTGAGGGTGCAGAATTGCAACGGATCTTATTTTATCCGCCGTATTATGAACCCGAGACCGCAGATTTTCAAATCACATTATTCAACATTGTCTACCCAGTCAAGTTTGCGACGCTCAAGCATGGTCAAATACTGGGAACGTTGGCAAATGCCGGCGTGGAGCGGGATGTCTTTGGTGATATTATCACTGATGGTGAGCACTGGCAGTTTGTGTGTGAGTCTGAGATGGCGGATTACTTTAATGATCAAATCGATCGTTTTGGTAAGACGAAGGTGCATCTAACGGCGGTGGCAGGTTCCGAAGTGATCGTTCGTGAAGATGACTGGGAACCTGTCACAACGACGGTCAGCTCACTACGCGCGGATAGTATCATCAAAGCCGCATTCAACTTGTCGCGGCATCACGCTAAGGAATTGATTGAGGGTGGCAAGGTTCGCCTGAACTGGGCAGAACTGCCCAAAGCCGATTATGAATTGGCGCTACTCGATATGCTTAGTGTGAACCACTACGGTCGCGTGCGACTTGCCGAAATCAGTGGTGCGACCAAGAAGGCGCGACTGCGAATAACGTTAAATATTATTCATAGTAAATAAATATTGGAGGAATTCTAATGGTGTTAAGTCCGGATGACATTCATAACAAAGAGTTTTCAACGAAACTACGTGGTTACAATATTGATGAGGTCAATGATTTTCTTGAACAGATCATCAAAGACTATCAAATTACCTTAAAACAAAATAAGGACCTCCAAGAACGTTTAGACGCGAGTGAAGGCAAGTTGAAGTATTTCAACGAATTAAAAGATTCTTTGAATCAGTCGATCTTAGTGGCCCAAGAAGCTGCTGACAAGGTTAAGACGAACTCGAAGAAGGAAGCTGACATTATTACCCGTGAAGCCCAGAAGCAAGCTTCAGACATTGTCAGTGAAGCCACGGACAAGTCGAACCAAATGATTGACGATGCTTCACAAAAAGCCAAGCGCTTATCCGTTGAAACGGACGATTTGAAGAAACAAACCCGGGTCTTCCGTCAACGCCTCCAAGTGATGTTAGAATCACAATTGGAAGTGGTTAAGAGCAAGGATTGGGACCAATTACTTAGCGAAACCAATACCGCGGACTATACTGAAATTCAACACGTTTTGAAGGAAGATAGTCTTGACAACTCGGGGGATGCGAGCGTAAACTCAGAAGCAACCGTTGAAATTACGGAAGCAACGAGTGGCGAAACCCCAGTTGCCGATGGTGGGGATCAAGCCCCACAACAAACGGTGGTTATTTTCCCTGACGATGACAATACGGCTAACTAAGCGCTGATCATCGCAGACAATTAAAGCGCAAGAATGTGTTGAGGAGAACAGTCAACACTGATGAATACGCCCAGAGAGCTGCCGATAATGGAAAGGCGGTCGTCCCTTCATCAGTTGTCCATCATCTCCGAACGTCACCCTGAAGCGAGTAAGGGTGGCCGTCTCATGAACGTTATCCATGCTAAGAGAGAATCTAAACAATTCTAAAATTGGGTGGTACCACGATAACTTCGTCCCTGGCTGGGCGGAGTTTTTTTGTGTCTCCAAACCAATGATTGTTTGATAAAAAATTTAAGGAGTGAGAGTATGCGCGTTAAAGAAACATTAAACCTCGGTAAGACCAAGTTTAAGATGCGTGGGAACTTACCGGTCAAGGAAGTTGAACGGCAAAATCTCTGGGCTGAAAACAAAGTCTATGAACAACGGCAAAAATTGAATGAAGGTAAGCCAAGCTTTATCTTACATGATGGCCCACCATACGCAAACGGTGATATCCACATGGGGCACGCCTTAAATAAGATTACGAAGGACTTCATTGTTCGCTATAAGTCAATGAATGGCTTCCGGGCACCGTACGTTCCTGGTTGGGATACCCACGGCCTACCGATCGAACAAAAGTTAAAACAAGCCGGCTATGACCGCAAGAAGATGTCGGATAATGAGTTCCGTGAACTTTGTCGCAAGTATGCCTTGGAACAGGTTGACCACCAACGTGAAGAATTCAAACGGTTAGGAGTCAGCGGCGAATGGGACAACCCATACTTAACGTTGAAGCCTGAATTTGAAGCCGCACAAGTGCGGGTCTTCGGGGCCTTTGTTAAGCGTCATTTGATTTATCGGGGTAAAAAGCCTGTCTTCTGGTCATGGTCCTCTGAATCAGCCTTGGCAGAAGCCGAAGTTGAATATCATGATGTGACGTCACCATCTGCTTTCTACGGTGAACGGGTCATCGACGGTAAGGGTGTCTTAGATGACAACACTTACATGGTTGTTTGGACGACGACGCCGTGGACAATTCCAGCTTCTGAAGGGATCACCGTTGATGCTAGTTTTGATTACGTGGTTGTTCAGCCAGCTGGTGAAAGCCGCAAGTTTGTGTTGGCTGCGGAATTATTGGATGAAAACGCCGAACGGTTTGGCTGGGAAGATGTTCAAGTCCTCAAGACAGTTAAGGGTGCTGACCTCGAAAACGTCTTGTGTGAACATCCATTTGACCACAGCCGTAACTTATTAACGATGCTTGGTGATTTCGTCACTTTGGATTCTGGTACTGGTCTGGTGCATACCGCACCTGGCTATGGGGAAGATGACTATCAAATTGGTCAAAAGTACGGCTTGCCAATCTTCGCCCCAGTCGATAACAAAGGGGTACTGACTGAAGAATCTGGTGCTGACTTTGCCGGTGTCTTCTATGACGATGCCAACAAAATTTCATTGGATAAATTAAAGGACGCAGGGCTGTTGCTCAAGTACATGCCATACGAACATAGTTATCCTTTCGACTGGCGGACTAAGAAGCCAATCATCTTCCGGGCAACGCCACAATGGTTTGCTTCGGTCGGTGACATGCGTGACGAAATTCTGAAGTCGATCGATGATGTTCAATTCTTCCCAGAATGGGGTAAGAAACGGCTACACAACATGATTCGTGACCGTGGTGACTGGGTCATCTCACGGCAACGGGTCTGGGGTGTGCCACTTCCAATCTTCTATGCCGAAGATGGAACGGCCATCATGGACGAAGAAACCATCAATCACGTGGCTGACTTATTTGGCAAGTATGGGTCGAATGTTTGGTTTGAACGTGAAGCCAAAGATTTATTACCAGAAGGCTACACGAATGAACATTCTCCAAAGGGGACCTTCACAAAGGAAACCGATATTATGGATGTTTGGTTCGATTCGGGTTCATCACACCAAGGTGTCTTAACAGAACGGCCGTACCTTGATTATCCAGCTGACCTTTACTTGGAAGGTTCCGACCAATATCGTGGTTGGTTCAACTCCAGCTTGATCACCAGTGTCGCAGTTTCTGGCCATGCACCTTACAAACAACTTCTATCACAAGGTTTTACCTTAGATGATAAGGGTCGTAAGATGAGTAAGTCACTGGGCAATACAATTGCGCCAGCAGATGTCATTAAGCAAATGGGTGCTGAAATCGTCCGGATGTGGGTCGCTTCCGTTGATACCAGTTCGGATGTGCGGGTCTCAATGGAAAGCTTCAAACAAGTCGCAGATTCTTACAAGAAGTTCCGCAATACGGTGCGCTTCATGTTAGGAAACACGACCGACTTTGATCCAAAGAAGGACCGGGTCGCATTTGAAGATTTAGCGAGTGTTGACCAATACATGGCTGTTCGGTTGAATGATTTTGTCGCTGAAATCAAAGATCATTACGATCACTATGACTTCCTTGATATCTATAAGAAGTTGATCAACTTCTTAACAGTTGATTTATCCAACTTCTACCTGGATATCGCTAAGGATATTATGTATATTGATGCGGAAGACAGTCATTCACGGCGTTCCATGCAAACGGTCTTCTACGACGTGTTGGTTGCTTTGACGAAGCTCTTTACGCCAATGTTGCCACATACGACTGAAGAAATTTGGCCATTCTTGAAGGAACCGGAAGAATTTGCACAATTGACCGAGATGCCAACGGTTCAAAACTATGCCAATAGTGATGAATTAACGGCACAGTGGTCACGGTTCATGGATCTTCGGAGCGATGTTTTGAAGGCCCTTGAAGAAGCTCGGGATGCCAAGTTGATTGGGAAATCCTTAGAAGCGCACTTAGACTTGTACGTGGACGCGGATACCCAAGCCTTCCTGGACGGTTTAAACACCAATGTCCGGCAAATGTTGATGGTTTCAGCATTGGATATGCATGCATTGAGCGATGCACCCGCTGATGCCGAAGCCTTTGGCGATACGGTTGCCATCAAAGTTAGCCATGCTGACGGCGAGGTTTGTGCCCGTTGCCGGATGGTCAAGACAGATGTCGGCAGTGACGACGCCTACCCAACACTTTGTGCGCGGTGTGCCGCCATTGTTCGTGAGAATTACCCTGAATCAGTAGCAACTGGTTTGGAAGCTTAATCTGAATATTTCTGGATGTTAAAAATGCCTCTGAGTGGTCATGTTGGACTGCTTGGGGGCTTTTTTTGTTGGTGAGCTTGGTGGCGCTGACTACTTTCCGCCTGCGCTTGTGCGAGTCCAATCGTGTCGTTGCGTTAAGGGGCAGTGTGCTCATCCAATTGTAAGGCGACTAGATGGTGCTGACAGTTGTAACTGAAATCTGACCACTTAACCGGTGTAATCGACGACTTAGCGAAAAAGGCGAGACAAACCTGTATTTAGTGTGTAAGCTGACGGTAATTTAATTGGGAGATGGTCAAAATGTTATTACTTTCGACGATGCATTTAACAAAGGCCTACAAGCAACACGTTGTGGTCAATGACATTAACTTAAAAATTAAAACGGGCAGTATGACTGCCGTGCTTGGGCCGAATGGCGCCGGTAAAAGTACGTTGATCAAGTTGCTGATTGGTCAGCTAACACCGTCTGCTGGAACCGTTGAGATGACTCACACTCGTCAGCCAGGCGTTGTCTTTCAAAGCAGTGTGCTGGATGACGCCCTGACAGTTGAAGAAAATTTACGATTACGTGCCCAACAATACCGCCATGTTCCCGAGCAACGAGTCGCAGAATTAAGGGTGCAACTTGGCTTGACCAGCTTCTTTCACCAGCGATACGGCACGCTTTCCGGAGGTCAGAAACGGCGAGTCGATATTGCACGGGCCTTACTCAATCATCCTGAAATTCTGTTTTTGGATGAACCGACTACTGGGCTAGATATTCAAACCAGAACGGCAATTTGGCAATTATTGCAAGATTTGCAGCAACGAGAGAGATTGACAATTGTGCTGACGACACATTACTTGAATGAAGCCGACACTGCAGATAATATTTATATTTTGGTCAAGGGATGTATTTGTGCCAATGGGACGGCTGCTGAGATCAAGCGACGTTACGCCCGGTCACAATTAGTTTTGACGGTGGAGCCTGACGCGCAAAGTGCTGTGTTAACAATTTTGGCACAAACTGAATTTCACGTTGCCGGTAATCAAGTGATTTGTCTACCGACCGATATGGCGTCTGCATTGCGAATCTTGACGATGTGTCAGTCCAACTTGCTCGATTTTGAGTATCGACCTGGTTCATTGGACTAGGCTTTTATGTCCTTAACTGGAAAGGAGCTGACTTAAATGATTGCTTTGATTAAGCGCGATTGTTTGCTTTATTTTCGAAATCTTAGCGGGGTTCTGTTGTCACTATTAAGTGCCGGAATTGCGTTTATCCTGTACTTAGTGTTCCTTAAAGCCGGGATACAACAAGGTTGGTCCCAAGTCGCACAAACGAATCAGTTATTGGATAGTTGGTTGATTGCTGGCGCCTTAGTCCTGACAGGAATTTCAACGACATTAGCAGGTTTAGGCCAGCTGGTCTCAGACCGTCAGCGGCAGATTGACCGAGATCTATTACTAACGGATGCGGGACCAGTCAGATTGAAATTGGGTTATTTAGTGAGTGCAACCATTGTCGGTACAGTCATGCAACTAGCAATGTTCGCTGGCATGTGGAGCTATTTTAGCTTTACCGATGGACTGAGGTATACAGGGACACAGTTATTGGACGTTGGTGGTCTAATGGTGATGAGTGCGGGCTTGGCGACGGTTCTGAATGTACTGATTATAGCGCGTATTCATACCATCGATAATTTTGGAAAACTCGCGACGATCGTTGGCACCGCAACAGGATTCCTGGTTGGACTTTATATGCCAGTTGGTTTGCTTCCAACCGCAGCCCAGACCCTGGTCAAATTAACGCCTGGAAGTTACGTGGCATCATTGTACCGTCAAGTGTTAATGAACGATACTTTGAATACCGTTTTTGCTCATAGCAGCACTGCCCGAAGCGATTTTGAGCGATTGATGGGTGTCCGTATCAACTGGTCGGGTTTGTTGACAGCCTCACAGACCTATCAGATAATAGGCTATATCTTGGTCGGTTGCTTGTTATTAGTGCTCATTCCGGCGTGGCGACAACGATTACAATGGCAACGGTAAAGCTTTATCAATGGGAGGGTGGTCAATGTGGTTCATAGTCAATTTGAACGAAATGAACAACTGGCGCCATCTCAGATAGAAGTACTGGTTAAAGCGTCCAAATTAGATGAGTCAGTACAAGCCTTGATGCTGTATATTGATCAGTTCCAAACTGCACATCCAACTATTATCCCGATGAAGACCAGCGAGCAGCTGATAATGGTGAAGGCTGCCGATATTATTATGGCGGATGTTCAACAAGGGCAACTTCTGGTTTATACGACAGCACAGCTCATTCAGTGCAAAGAACCGCTTAGTCATTTGCGGCAACGACTGGCCAATCCGGATTTTGTGCAGGTTTCGAAGCACGCTCTTTTGAATCTGAACCATTTATTGAGCCTGAGTGATAGTTTCTCTGGCAATATGACCGCGGTTCTTACTAGTCAGGTCAAAACCGAGGTCAGCCGTAAATATGTCAAGGCGCTGATGAAAAGCTTAGAAATATAGGGGGCCGCCATGAAAGTAAGCTTACAACGAATGATGATTGGGTGTGGTTACGGAGCGGTTTCCTATCTGGTCATTATTGCACTCAATATTCAGCCCGCACATCCCACAATGAGGAATGTTGTGAGTGTCTTAATTATGAGTGCGTTGATTGGACTGTTAACAGACTTGTTTGAACTGGACCGGCTATCATATTCAGTTGCATTAGGACTGCATTTGCTGGGTACATTTGGGTTAACCATCGTTACGATTTGGTTTAATCACTGGTATATCCCTAGCTTTTGGGGCCTATTCCTAGGTTGCTATCTGATCTTGTGGGGAATCGTCCGATTTTATCAGTTCTTAGAAGTCACTAAAATCAATCAGGCGTTGGTTAAACGGCAAAAAAATTTGAACCAACACCAGAACTAGCATAGTTAATCACCAGGTTTCATGAGAATTGGTCCTTTGGAATTGAATTTTCATGAAAAAGTCAGTATGATAATGAAGTAGTTTAATTTAGGATTAAGATTATATAGATAGGATGTTGATGGCTGTGAAAATGATCAAGGTACACGGTTCTGGGAACGATTTTTATTTATTAGATCAAACGCAATTTCAAGCACCGTTATCTGATGCGGATTTGAAGCAATTGGCAATTAACGTTTGTAAGCGGGACGGCGCCGGTTTATATGATGGTGCCGATGGCGTGTTAGTCGTCGATAAATCTGAACATTCGCAAGTCCTTGGTCGCATGCGAGTCATTAATGCAGACGGCACCGAGGCTAGCATGTGCGGCAATGGTTTACGGACGGTTGCACGTTACTTGGGCACCCAAAATAGTGCCGAAGATTTTCGGGTCCAGACCATGTATGCCGATTTAAAAGTGCAAGCCGTTGCTGACTTTGCTGCTCACGTTCCTGCATATAGTGTTGAAATCTCCCCCGTCTCATTTGACGCGCAAACTTTAGGCATGCATGCCAACCATGACGCGGCGACGATTATTAACGAGAAGATTCCAGCACTATCTGAAGATTTGAAGTTTTCAGCGGTTGCCGTGCCTAATCCACACTTGATTGCATTTGTTGACCATGCGACTTTGGTTGGTCCTGAATTAGGACGAATCGGTGCCTGGATGAATGATGGCAAAAACAGCATCTTCCCCGATGGCGTAAACGTCAGCTTTGTCGAAGTCTTAGGGTCGAACTCGATTTTTGTGCGGACCTTTGAACGGGGCGTTGGCTTTACTAATGCATGTGGGACTGCGATGTCCGCCTCTTCGTTGATGTACGTTTTACTGCATCAAGAAAGCACGGATTTCAATCAAGAAATTCAAGTCACCAATCCTGGTGGGATGGTCAAGACAGTCGTCCATCAGGGTGCTGATGAAGAATACTGGATGGAACTGATTGGCAATGCTACCTTTGTTCGCATCGTCACCTTACCGCTTGAGGAAGCCTTACGCGGAGACTACAGTACAGCGACTGTAACCGAAACTGGTGAGCAAGCTGCGTACGAAGACTTTGTGTCGAATTTGGCACAAGTGTAAGCCGTCATCACGACCGCGAATTGATGAACTGGAACCATGACCTAACCAGCAGTCACGACCGCTCGTTAGGTCATTTTTATGCGGTTCGTTAAAATTATCGTAATCGGTTGACTGAAAATTGCATTCGACCCTAAAAATCGGTATCCTTATTGAGAGAGCAGATACTGAAAGGGGTGCTTGAGTGATGACATTTGAAGAACGCGTTCAAAGTCGCAAGATGGTCTATCAAGGTGGACTCGTGCAAGTTGAACGCCAAGAAGTCACGTTGCCAGACCAAACGACAGCAACTCGCGAAATCGTGCGGCACCAGCCAGCAGTCGCAATGTTGATGATTACGGCAGAACACCAAATGATCGTTGAACGGCAGTGGCGAGCGGCAACGGGTGGCTTAACGCTTGAAATCCCGGCTGGCAAGGTCGAAGCCGGCGAAACGATGGACCAGGCAGCGGCGCGGGAACTCAATGAAGAGACCCGACTGACGGCCAGCCGATTAGAAGCAGTCGCGCAATTTTATACCTCACCTGGTTTTACCGATGAATTTATGAAATTATACGTAGCGACCGGTTTAACGGCCGTTGCGACGCAGCTGCCACAAGACCCTGATGAACAAATTGGTCTAATCAAGCTGGACTTGGCTACCGCCGTCAAACAAGTGCAGACAGGGGAAATCCAGGATGCGAAAACGGTGATGGCGATTTGGTACTGGCAAAGTCACCCCGAGTTAGGAGTTGAAGCATAGTGGCTGATGACGAACGTGTCACCCGACAGCAATATCGGCAACAACGCCGGCAACCGGTTGAAGACGATGAACCAACACAACCTTCAGAGCCAGAGACCAGCAGTTCGTCGCGTCAAGCTTATGCGGCCGAAAATAATCGGGCGCTTGAAGAAGCTAAGACGAAACGCTTGGCGCGCAAGCTCAACTGGGTGATTGCTGGACTAATACTAGGCATTATCATTGTCTTTTTAATATTATTTTTAACACCATAGAAAGTAGGGGTTAGTGCAACATGAAATTTGGAATTATTTGTGCCATGGAAGAAGAACTCAAAACTTTACGGGAGGCACTGCAAGATGAACGGGTCGTGCCAATCAAAGACATCACGTTTTATGATGGGACGATCGATCACCAAGAAGTTGTCTTAGTGCAGTCAGGTATCGGTAAAGTTCAAGCCGGAATGACGACAGCATTGATGATTACGAACTTTGACGTGGATGTCGTGATCAACTCAGGTTCAGCTGGCGGAATTGGTGCTGGTTTACACGTCGGGGACGTGGTCGTAGCCAGTGCAACGGCATATCATGATGTCGATGCCACGGCTTTTGATTACGAATACGGCCAATTGCCACAACAACCACTATATTATGAAACGGACGCCAATTGGGTCAAACAAATCATGTCAGCGGCAACCGCTACTGGTTTGAATGCCAAGACTGGTTTGATTGTTTCTGGGGATCAATTTATTGCGGGTAAAGCGGCAACGGATAAGATTTTGGCACATTTTCCAAAAGCACTTTCGAGTGAAATGGAAGGGGCTGCGATTGGTCAGGCCTGCCACCAATTCAATACACCTTACGTGGTGATTCGGGCGATGTCAGATGTTGGTGACGAAAACGCCGGTGTCAGTTTTGATGAATTCATTCTCGAAGCGGGTAAGCAATCAGCAGCGATGTTATTGGCCCTCTTTGCAGCACAAGACCAAGCCACTGCCTAATCGCATATTACGGTGTTTGGTAGAAATCCGCGCAAGGTACGCGTGGTTGGACTACCAGTATGGTGATTGCGGCAGCCTGCAGCTGAATAACAATCAACTGTGGCTCGGCTGCGATGAGAAGTAAACGAAGATTTTTGTAGAAGGAAGTATGACGACATGAAGCAAGTGTACCTAGACAATGCGGCCACCACGCCGATGGCTGCTTCGGTGGTTCAGACGATGACTGAGCAAATGACACAAACGTTCGGGAACGCCTCTAGCACCCATGCTTTTGGACGGGCTGCACGGCAAGTATTGGATGATAGCCGGCACGTCATTGCCCAGAGCATCAATGCCCCCGATGATGATATTATTTTCACCAGTGGTGGGACTGAGAGTGATAATACGGCGATTATGCAGACAGCTTGGACCCGGCAACATTTGGGGAAGCATATTATCACGACGGCAATCGAACACCAAGCTATTTTGAAGTCGACGGCTTTTTTGGCGGAACACGGCTTTGAAATTACTTATTTACCCGTCAATGAGCAGGGCCAAATCAGTCTGGATGATTTAAAAGCGGCATTGCGGCCAGATACGATCTTAGTCTCAATTATGACCGGGAATAATGAAGTTGGTTCACAGATGCCGATTCACGAAATTGGAATGTTATTGAAGGATCATCAAGCGTGGTTTCACACGGATGCCGTTCAAGCTTACGGGTTATTAGACATTGACGTTGAGCGTGACCACATCGATATGTTATCAACGTCAGCACATAAGATCAACGGCCCTAAGTTTCTCGGCTTCTTATATAAACGCAACGGTATTAACTTTCCGAGCTTCGTCAAAGGTGGCGAGCAGGAAGATAAGCGGCGTGCCGGGACCGAAAATATACCAGCAATCGCTGGTTTTGCAACGGCGGTTCAAGAATTAACGACTGAAGAAAAGGCCCACCGGCAAGCTAAATATCGGGAATTTAAACAGTATGTCGTGGATCAATTGACGGCCAATGGTGTTGATTTTGAAGTCAACGGTTCACTTGGCGAAAACAACTTGCAACACGTTTTAAATCTGTGGATCAAAGGAATTTCAACGTATACGATGCAAACCAACTTAGACTTGGGTGGCGTGGCTGTATCCGGCGGGTCTGCTTGTACCGCGGGTAGCTTGGAGCCTTCCCACGTCTTGATTGCAATGTTTGGTGAGGATTCACCGCGGGTCACGGAATCAATTCGCCTTAGTTTTGGGCGGTACACGACGAAAGCTGACTTAGACCAGTTCGTCGACGTATTGACGAAGACGACCCAACGACTATTAAAGAAATAGGGGGTTCGTCAAATGGCTTATACAAAAACAGTTCAATTAGATGGCGATACGACGTCTTATACCTTAAGCGCAACCGTTAAAAAATACACGTTACTAGACCTCGGTTTCGTGAAGGGACGGTCAGGTGCGTTTAGTTTTGAACGCTCATTGGATCCGACGTCGCCATACCAAGCTGCCTTTAAATTAAAGGTGACGGTGAATGCTGATTTGACCGGTTTTAAGATGACGACGGTCACGGGTAACGGCGTTCAACGCGTTAATATTTTCAAAAATGACGCTCATCCGGAAGCGGTTGAACAATTACGCTACATTCTCGCTAACTTTATTGAACGGGATGTCCTCATTGAGGGCTAATTAATGAAACGCCTGGCTTGCAGCCGGCGTTTTCTTTGTTATAATGGTACTTACTGGACTTGTACGACCTTCAAATCGTGGATTCTCCAGAATCTTTTGGAAATGATGGTGAAAAGTATGACTGATCACAGTAACACGCGTGTCGTTGTCGGCATGAGTGGTGGTGTTGATTCATCCGTCGTGGCACTGCTCTTAAAGCAGCAAGGCTATGACGTGGTGGGCGTCTTTATGAAGAATTGGGACGATACGGATGAAAATGGTGTCTGTACCGCGACCGAGGACTATAAAGACGTGGCAAAAGTTGCCGACAAAATTGGGATTCCTTACTACTCAATCAACTTTGAGAAGGAATATTGGGACCGGGTCTTTACGTATTTCTTAGATGAATACAAAAAGGGCCGGACGCCTAATCCTGATGTCATCTGCAACAAGGAAATCAAGTTTAAGGCGTTTCTAGATTACGCCATGGATTTAGGTGCGGACTACATTGCAACCGGCCACTATGCGCGTTTGCGGCACGATGAAGATGGCACGATGCACTTATTACGGGGCGTTGATAGCAATAAGGACCAAACTTATTTCTTGAGCCAGTTGGATTCTAAGACCTTACAAAAGGTCATGTTCCCACTTGGTGAGATGATTAAGCCGGATGTGCGGAAGTTAGCGTTGAACGCTGGCTTAGCGACGGCCAAGAAGAAGGATTCAGTTGGTATCTGCTTCATTGGTGAGAAGAACTTCAAGGAATTCTTGGGTCATTACTTACCCGCAACTCCCGGTAAGATGATGACGTTTGACGGTCAAGTCAAAGGCGAACATGCCGGTTTGATGTACTACACGATCGGTCAGCGTCGGGGACTCGGTATTGGCGGCGATGGTGAGGATAACGAGCCATGGTTCGTAATTGGTAAGGACCTTGAGAAGAATATTCTCTATGTCGGCAAGGGTTACCACAATCCACACCTATATGCGACCCACTTGAAGGCGTCCGACTTACACTTCGTCACAGACGAGGATCTCGGCAACGACTTCCACGTGACGGCCAAGTTCCGTTACCGTCAAAAAGACTCCGGTGTGACGGTGCATTTCAATGATGACCATACAGAAGTTACGGTCACGTTTGACGAACCCGTACGGGCAATTACACCTGGACAGGCTGTCGTCTTCTATAACGGCGAAGAATGCCTTGGCTCTGGCATGATTGACGCTGCTTATAATGACGAACGCGTCTTACAATACGTCTAACAGCAATTATCTTTTTAGTTAATGCCCATTAGTTAGCCTAGTGCTCACTAATGGGCTTTTCTGCGTGGTATTAGTTATCCTTTGGCATTAAAGATGATCAAAACGTGCCAGTTCTTAAGTTCAAAAGCAGCCAGCTGAGACTCGCTGGAAACAAAGCGAGTTAGCGTAAACTTGCAGCGAATCTACGTCCTATGCCGGCTTACAGGCATTTCTGACAACGCTGGAACGCGATGGACACAGATTTAAGCCGAAAACCACGTCTTAAATACTGGTCTTCCACGTTCTATGCAATATTGTCGAAACGTGTTCGGGTCAGACTGGGACTTCCGGTTAGCTACGCCAGAACGCCAAGCGGAAGTTCACCGCTTAACGTTCTAGCTAGGCTAATCCTCATTCCCAACCCGTCTGAACCTCACACTCTAAAAAACTGAGCATTGTCAGAAACACCTTCCAGCCTGGATTCAATTCGGAAGGCGGACATTTGCGGATTCAACTTTAGAACGACTGATCATTGATTCGTAATCAACAGTACGTCTGTGACCTAACTGTCAGATTTGTTTTGATTGACATTGCTTTATGACTCATTTGTCCATTGCTTGCGGTCTCTATCGGAATGGCCAAATTACCAGCTCTTACAAGTTGAATTTTCGAGTCAGACTGAATATGGGCCCACCTCAATACCTGAGAATTGCTGATTCTGTCTCACAGTTTGCCTGAAGGACCAGGCATCTAATTTTAGGTGGTCAATTGTACCAAGATAGGTGGCCGTTCATCCGCCATTCGAGCGGCTTCCCGACTGGAGGGGCCGGCTGACAATGCTCAGTAGCCAAATTATTCTTAGTCGGAAGTATCTTTCTTCCGGCTTAGAATAAGACTCGTATTTGAAATTGCGCAGTGGGTTTCTGCGTGAGTTCAAATCGATGTCGGCTTACGTTCCAGCAATTGTCAGCCGGCCCCGGAAGTCGGAATAAGGCGCGCATCGGCTGGCGAACAGTAATCTAAACTAGCATGATTTAATCATCATTCATGATACAAATTAACTAACACAACGAGTGGCCGGTTGGGTGGTCACGAATTAAAAAACTGCGGGTTGCAATTCTGACTGGGGTTGATTAAGCTAAATGGAGTGAGGTTTCAGTGGTTTTACTGGAATCGTGAAGGAGAAGTTAGTTAGTATGAAGAAATTAGCACATCTCAGACTTTTTGATACCCTTTCGAAGAAAATGGTGGCGGGGTTCGTCATTTTGATTATGATTGGAACGGGGTTATTAAGTTTGCCATGGGCGACGCCAGCTGGTGTGCACACGTCTCTGATCGATGTGGTGTTCACGGCAGCTTCCGCGACCTGCATTACCGGGTTAACGGTCGTTAATACTGCTGCACATTGGAGCACTTTTGGTCAATTAGTGATCTTAGGCTTATCAGAAATCGGCGCCCTGGGTTATATGACGTTTGCCGTATTGCTTTTTAACATCATGCGACGTCAAATCGGATTGTCCACCCAACTGATGGTTAAGGCGTCACTTAACTTAGAGAGCCTCAGTGATACCAAGAGTGTGATGAAATACGTCGTCGGCTTATCGCTGCTGTTTCAACTCGGTGGCCTCGGACTACTGGCGATTGATTTCGTACCCCGGTTTGGCTGGCGGCATGGCTTGTATACGGCGATGTATCATGCCGTGATGTCCTTTTGTAACGCCGGTTTCGATGTCTTTGGTAACAGTTTGCAAAGCTTTCGTAATGATCCCTACGTGTTGATCGTGACGATGATTTTGATTATCGCCGGTGGCTTAGGTTTCCTAGTTTGGCGCGACTTGTTACTATTCCACGTCCGTAAACGGTTGACGTTGAATTCCAAGTTGACGTTACTGACGACCATTAGTTTGTTTGTCATTGGATTTGCGGTGCTACTCGTGACAGAACGGGATCTAAAACTGTTGCCGGCGGGGACGTCGTGGTTTAACCGCACGATCAATACCCTGTTTTTGAGTGTGACACCGCGAACAGCGGGATTGATTACGATGCCGACTCAGGGACTGCAGGCAGGGAGCTTATTTGTCATCATGCTCTTGATGTTTATCGGTGGGACGCCTGGTTCAACGGCTGGGGGGATCAAAACGACGACGTTTGGCGTGTTGATGTTTCAAAGTATCGCTCAGCTCCGGGGTCGCGAAGACGTGGAATTTAGTCACCGCCGCTTTAGTCAGGAAAATATCAGTCGAGCACTAATGTTGATTTTTCTGGCCAGTGTTGTGCTTACGATTGCAACATTGATTCTGACGCAGACGGAACGCATTCCGAAGGGCTTTGGGCTCGAGTACGTGCTGTTTGAAGCCTTGTCTGCTTTTGGGACGGTCGGGCTCAGCTTGGGCTTGACGCCGCACCTGAGTGTGATTGGCAAAATTATCATTATGCTGTTGATGTTTATCGGGCGGGTCGGAATCTTCACATCATTGTACGCGCTGTCGAAACGTCAAGCCAAGGTCAATTTGATTCGGTACCCGGCAGAAAATATTTTAATTGGGTAACACGACTAGTGATAATAGGAGGATGTCATGAAAAAAAGTTTTGCAGTGTTTGGACTCGGACGGTTTGGTGAAGCCGTCGTTCGGACATTGGTGGCTGAGCACCAAGATGTGCTAGCTGTGGATATTAAGGAAGAGCCGGTCAATGAATTGATGGATGTCGCGACGCAGACCATGATCGCGGACACCCGTGATGAAGAAGTTTTGCGCGACTTAAACGTGGAATCGTTTGATTACGTCATCATCGGTATCGGCAATAATATGGAAGCTAGCATCCTCACGACCATGTTAAGCAAGGAGCAGGGGGCCAAAAAAGTGATTGCCAAGGCTGAGACCAGTGACCAAGGCCGGGTGCTTGAACGGGTCGGTGCCGATCAGGTCATCTTTCCAGAGCGTGACATGGGC
Organism: Lactiplantibacillus plantarum EGD-AQ4; assembly: GCF_000463075.2. Lineage (GTDB taxonomy): Bacteria > Bacillota > Bacilli > Lactobacillales > Lactobacillaceae > Lactiplantibacillus > Lactiplantibacillus plantarum_A. The sequence goes on along the minus strand of NZ_AVAQ01000045.1, from coordinate 93,218 downwards.
CAGAGTGTGGTCCGTAAGCTGTTGTCGAATCACATTCTCAATTTCATTGATTTAAGTGATGAGTACACGTTAGCGGCAATCGAAATTACTGATCCAAACTTTGTTAATCAAAATTTGATCGACCTGAATATTCGGCAACGATTCGGTTTGACCGTGATTGCCATCAAGCATGGTAAGGAAATCAACGTTTCGCCGAAGCCAACGGACATGATGGCGTTGCATGACGTGATTACCGTTGTCGGTTCCATCAAGAGCGTCAATGCGTTAGATGACGCGTTAAAAAAATAATTGAATTAATCAAGTTAAGTTCGCCAAGACAATTCTGCCTTGACGGACTTTTTTGTCGCGGAGCCTGTTTAGAACTTGTGAGAGCCCGCGTGAGACCGGAAAAGTTGTTGATACGGAAACTTAATGAATCAAGATTTTACCAACTCTTTCGTTGCTTGTACATGCTAAACTGATGATGGCGTCAGGGGAAGAGGACGGTGAAAGCGTAATCATAAAGTCATTAGTAAAATGATACAACGATTCAATTTGGTCAAGAGAGAAATGGAGGAAGCAACATGCGAACTTTTAAAATGATGACCGGTCTTAGTAGTGGCGTTACCCTACTATCACTGGCTTTAATGCCACTGGCAGCCTTTGCTGCTGGACCGGGGACGGCGGATGGCAACTTAACGACCGTTTCCACCGGGTACGTTGCGGATAGTACTGGCAATGCTGAAGCGTTATCTAACGCCCAATTTACAGTAATGCCTGGTGAATTAACGTTGAATGCTGTGCCAAATATCGCACTCGGTTCAACCAACGTCAAGAATATTGCTTCGGGTCCAACAACCTTGAACGCGACCAGTGGCAATACTTCAGGCGGTGCAGGCTATGATGGTAATGGGCGTGGTAATCTGAATGTCAGCGATTATCGTGGTAACCATGCTGGTTGGAGTTTGACGGTCGGAATGGGACCATTTAGTGCCGGCGCCGCGACCATTGATACGGCGACCCTGAATTTGAATATGACGAAGGGGACGGTTGACAATACGGATACCTCAGCGCCGTCCGCACTGAGTTTGAGTCAATCGACCGTCACGAATGGTTGGGTAGCAAGTCCATCAACACTATGGAGCGCCAGTGCTGCTACTGGTGAAGGTGACAACACCGCCACGACAGCAACCAGCAGTAACTTACAAGTTGCAAAGCAAACCAACGTTTCAGCCGGGACGTATTCCGCGATACTCTACTGGACGTTACAAAATGCGCCAGCCGCAGCCGCTGCACCAAAAGCCGCTTCGTAGTCGGTTAGTGATTTCTTGATAGGTCACGTTAGTTAACGAGCCGGGGAGGTGTTGATATGTGGTTTAAAAAAATCAGTCAGTGGTGGGTGTTAGTGCTTGCGTTAATGCTTGGTGGTCTCTTGGGAATGCAACCAATCCATGCAGCGACGAGCACTCCCGCGTCAGGTTTTGTGTTGACACCTCTGCTGCCCAAAGACCAGCTTGATAAGCAAGCCGGTTATTTCAATTTAAAAGTAACGCCCGGAACCACGCGGGAGCTGAAAGTATCCGTTAGTAATCCCAGCAAATCGGCAATCACTCTTGAAGTGACGCCGGTGAATGCCACAACTTCTGATGCTGGTAATGTCGCGTATGTGCCATCAAATCGGCAAGATCCATCGGCAACCACCACGTTTAAGGACATGACTTCAGCCGGGGTCACTGTGCAGCTCGCGGCACATCAGGCAAAGACAGTCGGTTTCACGGTAACGATTCCAAAAAATGGGTTTAAAGGTGAAGTGTTAGGTGGTTTATTTGTTACCAACCCAACCGCCAGTGCAACTAAGCCAACGAATGATCAAGGGTTTGTCTTGAAAAATCGTTACGCGGAAGTGACAGCGGTTGCACTCTGGTGTCAGCCACAGGAAACGATTCCTGTCCAACTGGTGCTTGATCAAGTTAAAGTCACGACAGACAATGGTCAACCAGTCCTTTTTGCCAAACTGCGAAATCTGGCGCCAACGCTTTTTGGTCAGTTGACGATTCAAGCACGCGTAATTGATCGAGCAACTCGTAAGACGGTCGCAACCCAACGACTAAAATCAGGCTCAATGGCCCCCAATAGCTGGTTTAACTACCACGTGGCGCTCGGATCTGACCGGTTAGCAGCCGGAAACTATCAGTTAAAGCTGCATTTAACCAGTGGCACGCGCGTTTGGAATTTCAGCCATAACTTCACCCTGACTGCACAACGGGCCAGTCAGCATAATCATCGGCTGGTCGGTCCGCACAAAGTGAACTGGTGGTTATGGGGGAGTTTAGCGCTAGTCGGACTGTTAGCCTTGCTCATGGCGGCATACTGGTTCGGTCAACGGCGTTCACGTAAGGAGTGAGGCGCGATGAAGAAATGGGTTAGGTGGGTATGGTTTACACTTAGCGTCATACTCGTTTGCTGGTATTTTACTCCTGTCGTTGAAGCGGCCAAAACGGCACCGCAACCACCGACTTCGCGGCCAACTTCAATCGTTGGCTTGAATCTTTCTGGTGGTTTCACGCAACAACCCATCGATAGTAATGTGATTGGCGGTCAGTCAGTAACACTCTCCGTCCGTGCACAACGCAGTGCGTTAGAAGCCGCTACTAGTCTACTCAGTGGTCGGAAATATGTATGGTGGCAATCGACTGATGGTGGTCAGACCTATCAAAAAGTCGGCACAAACAGTCGAACCTACACGTACAATGCGCCCGAAGTGACGGCAACGACCCCAGTTTATTTCCAAGTTCAATATGATTTCTCAGGTGTTGGTGCCTTTCCAGACTATTGGTCGAAAATTGCAAAGGTGACGGTAACCCCGTCACGAGTCCCAACGACTGGCATCAAGGTCAGTAGCGATGAACAGTGGATGGGTAATTCAGAAGAGACAATGGTTCACGCCGCACTGACACCCGAAACTGCGACGGACCCTGTCACGTGGAAGAGTAGTGATTCTACGCTGGCATCTGTGGATGAGTACGGCAATGTCACCGCTGCAGATGCTGCCAGTGATCATTCAGGCTTAGCCGATGATCATGGGATAGTCACGATTACGGGTACCTCTAATGGCTTAAGTGACAGTGTTCAGATTCTAATTGGTGCGCTACAAGATGTGACTGTTACTGAAGGGACCCCGGCGACGTTTACGTTACCAGCGTTACCAGACGGTGTGACGGTTGCCAATTGGTATCGGGTCAAAAATGGCAAAGCCACCGCGCTAAATGTGACCGATACGAGTTATACGGTCAAAACGCCCACGAACGCGGATGATGATGGCACGTCGTACTATGCGAGCTTGAGTTATCCCGTCAATGGCAAACCGCAGATAGTTACCACTAATGCGGCCCGTTTGACGGTCACGTCTGGTGGACAGCTAGCGTTGACGGCGGTGCCTAATTTGAACTTTGGTTCGGTCACGCTGGCGACACTTGCGCGTGGGACCACGTTGGCCCTGACCAAGCAATCCGTTGCAACCGATGCGGCATATGATGGTAATAACGACCAGCAATTGGCCGTTGTCGACCACCGGACCGTGGGAGGCAATTGGCAGTTACTTGCGAGTCTCAGCCCGTTTGCGACAGCTGGTGGTGCCGAGATTAAATCCGCACAAGTTGAGCTGAAGGCGACGGATGGTCAGTTAGCGCAAAGCTTGGTGGCGGATGGAACGGCTCAGACGGTCTACACTCAGTCGGGACGTCAAAGTCAAACCTTTGATGTGACACCAAGCAGCTTGATCTTACCCGCAACGCCGTTAGCTTCAGTCGGACAGTATCAGAGTACCATCACGTGGACGTTAGCAGTGGTTCCAGCACCGTGAATTTTAGGGTAGCTTGTTTAAGGACAGGCTACTCTTTTTTTATTGGCGATTGGCAGTTCGTTTGGCCATCGAAAATCGCCGATGCTAGTTGACATAATTTTATTTTTATTAAGTTGGTTGAAAATTGACCAAATAGGTGAACAGATTTTGAAAAGCAACCTGAAAACTGTCATAATATATAAAGTGGTCGGCATTGGTCCGTGAGCGTCAGTTTACTTGACTGGCAATCAGGGGAAGCGCCGGACGTCTTCGGTGGCTTCAGTAGCTCTGATTATCGCGGGACCAATCGTCGAAATATTATAGGTTATCAATACGAGGAAGTAAGCAATTGACAAAATTATTATTTATTCGCCATGGCAAAACTGAGTGGAACCTCGAAGGCCGCTATCAAGGGTCACAAGGTGATTCACCGTTGTTGCCAGCGAGTTATCAAGAAATTCATGAGTTAGCTGCAGCACTGCAAGATATTCATTTTAGTCACTTATACGTGAGTCCGTTGAAACGTGCGCGGGATACGGCGATGACGCTGCGCCATGACTTGAATCAACCAGAGTTACCGTTAACGGTCCTGAGCCGCTTACGCGAATTCAACTTAGGAAAGATGGAAGGAATGGCGTTTACCGCGGTGGAAGCGACATATCCAGCGGAATTTGATGCTTTTCGTAATCATCCTGATCAATACGATCCAACGGCGATTCAAGGGGAGAGCTTTCAACAATTATTGAAGCGGATGACGCCTGCCATCACCCAGATTGTTCAGGCTAATCCGCGTCGTGAAGATAACGTCTTGATTGTCAGTCATGGGGCGGCATTGAATGCGCTAGTGAACTCATTGCTTGGCGCATCCCTAGCGACGCTGCGTCAACGGGGTGGTTTGTCGAATACCTCGACGACCATTTTAGAGACCCGTGATCGTGGCCGGCATTATAAATTATTAGATTGGAATGATACGTCGTACTTATCACGGCGTCCAGATGCGACGGATACCATTTGATGATGAAAGGAATGTGAGTGTGTATGGCAAAGCAGACGCGGCCAAATAAGGCGGCCCAACAGGCGTTAGTTCATGAATTGGTGGGCAAAATCGATGCCCGACCAGAAGATTATCATGCGTATTATGATTTGACGGTCTTACTGACGGCCGGAAAAGATTACGAGCAGGCCGAAGCACTGGCAATGAAAGCTCTCGGCAAGTTTGAATCGCAACAACCCGCTGGTGATTTATTTCGCTATGCGCTGGGCAATGTCTATTATCAAGCTGAAATGTATGATAAGGCGCTACCATTTTATCAGCAAATTACGGATCCTAAATTAAAGACGGATGCGTATATGATGAGTGGTCAGGCGTTGATGGCCAAACGTGATTACCAACACGCACTGGTCTGGGCAATCACTGCTCAGGAGGCCCAGCCTAAGCAGGTTGATACTAATTTGTTAGTAGCAGACATTTTACTTGCATTAGGCAATAATCAACAGGCATCGGAATATTACCATCAAGCGTTTAAATTAGATCCACAATCCGGCAAAGCGGCGTTTAACATCGGCTTGACGGCAATGGTGTTGGGACAGCCATATGCCAAGTGGTTTGAAACCGCAGAAAAGTTAGATGCCACTTACTTCAAAGCTCATCAGCAACAACTCTCAGATATTGAAAAAATGTTGGCCAGTCAGGCAGAACATAAAAAGTCTAATGAATAAGGAGGATTTTTCGTGACGGACGAACAAGCAAATTTATTTTCCGATGATGTCGGTCGTAACCCGGTCAGCCATTATGTGGTCGGCAAGGTTGCTGCCACTTTTTTTAGTAGTGCTGATAGCTTCTACAAAGTTTTGTTAGTTAAAGTGACCGAGCAAAACATCGATTGGTCGGAAGATGAAATCGTGGTCACCGGGAATTTTGCCGATATTCAGGAAGAGACGACTTATCGGTTTACCGGTCGAACTGTGACCCATCCCAAGTATGGCGTCCAATTTCAGGCCGATAATTATCAAAATGAGACACCGACAACGCGTAGTGGCTTAATTGCTTATTTGTCAGGAAATGATTTTCCCGGCTTGGGTAAACGCACGGCGGAACGCATTGTCGATACCTTGGGTGAAGATGCGATCGATAAGATTTTGGCTGACCCCAAAGTCCTCAAACCAATTGGCTTACGCGCTGGTGTTCAGGCGACCTTAGTCGATACGTTGACGGTCAATAATGGGCTCGAACAGACGATTATTGGACTGAATGCGTATGGCTTTGGGAGTCGTTTGGCTGCTGCCATTTATGCGCGCTATCAAGGCGACACACTCGCGCGGATCCAAGAGAATCCATATTGCTTGGTGGAAGACATCAAGGGGGTTGGTTTTAAGAAGGCGGACCAGATTGCCGCGCAACTCAATATCGACCCGCAAGCGGATGAACGATTAAAAGCGGCATTGCTCACTGAGATCGATGAGTTGTGCGTGGCGAACGGCGACACCTATACGACTGCTAAGCCACTGCTGAATCAAACATTACAGTTGTTGGAGAGTGCTCGTCATGTGCGCGTTGATCCCGAGAAGTTAGCGGACCAACTCGTCGTTTTAGCCAAAGAGAATAAGATTGTTGGTGATGAGAACCGCATCTATCTGCGAGGACTCTATGAAGCGGAGTGGCGAGTCGCCGAACAACTGAAACGGTTACTGGACGAAGAAGATGAGCACCCGTTGACGGATAAAGCCGTCGAAAGTGCCATCCAGCACGTCAGTCGGGCTAGCAACATCACCTATGACGCGTCCCAAACGGCAGCGTTGAAGGCGGCCATTACCTCTCACGTCTTTTTACTGACCGGGGGTCCCGGAACTGGAAAGACGACCATTATTCGTGGGTTAGTCGCACTATACGCTGAACTGCATGACGTGGTGCTCGATGTTAACCAGTATAAAGATGAACCATTTCCAATCTCACTAGCGGCGCCAACTGGTCGGGCTGCCAAACGGATGGCTGAAACCACTGGATTGCCTGCTAGTACGATTCACCGACTATTAGGATTGACTGGTCGGGAAGATGGCCCAGAAGAACCCAGTAAGGAACTTCAGGGTGGCTTACTGATTATTGATGAAATGTCGATGGTGGACACCGTGCTTTTTCAACAGCTGCTGACGTCGATTCCGAGTGAGATGCAGGTGATTTTCGTTGGTGATAAGGACCAGTTACCATCAGTTGGGGCTGGGCAGGTCTTCCATGACTTATTACAGTTTAGTGAATTGCCACAAATCGAGCTGACGACCATTTATCGACAAGGCAATGACTCCAGCATTATTCCGTTGGCGCACGCAATCAAGGATGGAAAGTTACCTGACGATTTCGCAGTCAATCAGCCAGACCGTTCATTTATTAGTTGTAATGCCTATCAAGTTAACCACATTATTGAACAGGTGGTCGGTAAGGCTAAAGCGAAGGGGTTCAGTGCGGATGATGTTCAGATTCTGGCGCCGATGTATCGTGGAACGGCTGGTATCGACCAACTCAACACGACCGTACAAAACATCTTTAACCCACTCAAATCGGCACGGCAGAAGCACCTGACTTATAATGGTCAAGACTACCGAGTTGGTGATAAGGTCTTACACCTAGTCAACTCACCGGAAGATAATGTCTTTAATGGCGATATTGGGCGAATCGTGGGGATTGACCTAGCTGGTGATCCCCATAATGAATCTAAGAAGGATCAAATCACGATTGCGTTTGACCAAAATGAAGTGACCTATCAACGGAGCGATTGGAACCGATTAACGCTGGCTTACAGTATGTCGATTCACAAGTCACAAGGGAGTCAATTCAAAATGGTCATTCTGCCCATGGTGCCGCAATTTTCCAGAATGCTGCAACGCAATTTACTTTATACGGCTGTAACACGTGCGGAGCAGATGTTGATTTTGCTTGGGGATATTCAGTCCTTCAAACGTAGCGTCACGAATGAATCAGTCAATCGCCAAACGACCTTAACGAAGCGGCTTCGTCAAGTTTGGGGAACGGAAACGAGCGACGAGGCGGATGAATCGGAACCGTCAGCTGAATCTACCAGTGATGTGGAAGCAGCGGAACGTAACGCCGAAACTGCTGATACGAAAGCTGAACCCATTCCAGTTGAGTCGGTAAACGATGAAGAAGTGCCTTCATCGCAACCGGTTGTGACTGCGGCAGATGATCGTGAATCCGAGGCTAGTGCGGCTTCGCAACCTGTCCAGGGTCCCACCGTGTTAACGCCTGCGCTCGTTTTAAGCCGACAGATTGATCCGATGATTGGTATGGCCGGTATTAAGCCGACAGATTTCATGCCCCAAACAACTAACTAGTGATTAGTTGGCATGGACAAATTGCGATAGAATCGGCATTTTAACTTATTGAAAGAATTATTTAATAAAAGTCCTGTCGTAATAATTGTAGACTGGTCCGCCGCCCTAAGTTGTGCTGATTCAGTCAAAAATATGCTTTCACAGCAGTTTTTCGGGCGTGTAACTGCTATAATCAAAGTAGCAAATCATCAAACAACTTTTATGGAGGTCGTTATGTCAACAGACGAATCTTATGCCAAACTAAAACTGTTTGCCCTGAATTCCAATTTACCGCTGGCTAAAAAAATTGCGCAGCGGGTGGGAATTCCACTCGGTAAAAGTTCTGTCAAGCGCTTTAGCGATGGTGAAATTCAGATTAATATCGAAGAAAGTATCCGCGGGGCGGAGGTCTTCGTTGTTCAGTCGATTTCAGAACCAGTCAATGATACGATCCTGGAATTATTGATTATGATTGACGCGCTGCGTCGTGCGAGTGCCAGTCAAATTAATGTCGTCATTCCGTATTATGGGTATTCTCGTCAAGACCGTAAAGCGCGGTCACGGGAACCAATTACGGCGAAGCTAATCGCGACGTTGTTGGAAAAGGATCGTGCTAGTCGGATTATCACGGTCGACTTACACGCCGCACAAATTCAAGGCTTCTTCGATATTCCAGTTGATCACCTATACGCCGCACCATTGCTAGCAAGCTACTTCAAGGACCGGGGGATTACGGATAATTTAGTTGTGGTTTCTCCGGACCATGCGGGTGTTTCCCGTGCACGGAAGATGGCTGAACTGCTCGGAGCCCCGATTGCCATTATCGATAATCGTCATCCAGATGATGATGAAATCGTACCAAATAGTATTATTGGTGATGTCAAAGGCCGTATCGCCATCGTGATCGATGACATGATCGATACGGGGACACGCTTTGATGTTTCAGCGGATGCCTTATCGCAAGCCGGTGCCGCGACTGTCTATGGTTGTGCGACTCATGCGATCTTCTCACAAGATGCCGTGCAGAAGTTGCAGGCTTCTAAGCTAGAAAAGGTGATCGTCACCGATACCATTCAGATTCCAGAATCGAAGCAGTTTGATAAGTTGGTTCAGTTATCTGTTGGTCCATTGTTGGGTGATGCAATTAGATTGATTCATGAGCAACAACCGGTCGATCGATTATTTGACCCACGCATTTAATCTTAATATTTAACGAACGTTAACGTCCTGATGCGTTAACGTTTTTTTTATTGGCTGTTAATCATGTGAGCGGGGCGGTTGACTGAAGCAAATGATTGCTTGTGAGGGTCAAAACTAACTTTATGTTTATTCACATAAACGCGGTGGCGTCAATTGTTAAGCTCACGTTGGCATTGACAACTATTTTTCAAAATAACCGGATTGTTTTGTAAAAAAGTGAGTGATTCTAGTTTGTATTTTCTCAAATTGTGCTACAATAAAATTATGATTTGTAAAAGCAAATTAAGATTTTATTAATCTTATGCTGTCAGGCGTTTTTGTTACGATAACATTTGAAATCTAAGGAGTGAATTAAATGTCACAAGCACATACAACGGGCAAGGTCCTAGCCGGTACGGTTGGTGCCGTTGGTTTATTGCTTGCTACAGGCCAAGCTGCCAATGCTGCTTCAGTCACCGTCAAGGCCAATGACACGGTGTGGAGCCTCGCTCAAAAGCACGGCGTTTCCGTGCAAAGTATTGAAAAATTGAATTCGATTACTCGGTCTGATTCCAACATTGATTTAATTTATGTGGGTCAGAATTTACAGATTAGTGGGTCAAAAGCGACAACTAAGTCAGCGACGACTAAAACCGCAACTAAGGGTACATATACCGTTAAAGCGGGTGATAGTCTCTGGGCGCTAGCTGACAAGTACAATACTTCCGTCCATGCCCTCCAACAATTGAATAACCTCTCTGGTAATTTAATTTTGGTTGGTCAGAAGTTACAAGTACCAGGAGCAACGACCAAGACGACCGCTAAAACCGCAACTTCTGCTGCAACGACGTCCACGACGACGGCCAGCAGCGCTGCTAACTCCAGCTCGACTACTAGTGCAGCTTCCAGTTCAGCAACTAGTGCAAGCAGCACGACAGTAAGTCAGGATACTGCCAGTGATGCTAGTTCAACCGCTGCAACGAGTGCGTCAAGTTCATCGACGTCTACGACTGCTACGGCGACTCTAAAGGCCGTTGCCACAAGTGCTAGTGTTGATACTGACACGACGACTGCAACTAGTGCCAGTGCGTCAAGTGCTGCTACTAGTTCATCAACGACCAGTCAGAGCACGTCTTCAAGCACTTCAGCTGCTAGCCAAAGTTCGTCAACTGCCAGCCAAAGTTCTTCATCAGCTGCCAGTTCGACTGCAAGTAGCCAAAGTGCAACGAGCTCGACTAGCAGTAGTTCTGCTGCAAGTTCAACGGCATCCAACGCTGCAGCAATCGCTAGTCCTACGACTAGTTCAAGTTCGACCAGTCAAGCGACTGCCAGTTCGACGACTAGTACTGCCAGTGAAAGCTCATCAGCTGCAACTTCATCAAGCGTGACGAGTCAGAGTAGTTCATCGGCCGCAACTTCATCAAGCACGACGAGTCAAAGTAGTTCTTCAGCCGCAAGTAGTAGCACGGCAACCACGTCGAATACCAGCAGTAGTACTTCAACCAGTACTTCAAGCGATTTATCAACTGGTTCTGTGACTGGGTTAGCCTTGAAGCTAGCTAGTGCCAATATTCCTTATGTTTGGGGTGGCGCAAGTCTCTCCGGTATGGATTGCTCTGGGTTAGTTTCCTATGTTTACCAACATGCAGCTGGGATTACGTTGCCACATAGTACGGTTGCTCAAGAATCATACGTGACGACTCATTCCGTAGCCGATGCACAACCAGGCGATATCCTCTTCTGGGGAAGTCGTGGTGCAACTTATCACGATGCCATCTATATTGGTAACAACCAATACGTGGCGGCGCCAACTGAAGGTGAAAACGTGCAAGTTCAAACGATCAGTTCGTACTTCATGCCAAGTTTCGCCGGAACTGTTAAATAAGTCATTAAATACGAATAATCCGGACACTTGGCTTGCTGAGTGTTCCGGATTATTTTTTTATTTTATGATTTAAACTTACTAACAAATGTGGTATATTAATCTTGTCGTTTTTTTAGGATTAAAAATTTGATGGATAAATTTGTTCTAAGGAAGTGTTATCAGTGAGTAATCGTTTTGAAATTCTTGAAGAATATCAAGAAGCTAATACGGAACTTGATCATTTAAAGGCGTTAGCTGCTCGGCAGCAAGATCGCTCACGGGTTGTCACGATTTACCCGCATTTAAAGGAACGCGTTGGTCACTTATCTCGCAAATGCGAACAGCTAGATATGCTACTAGAGGCAATTAACGCTTCTGAGGATTAAACTGAAATTTGGACTGGTTAGATGGGGATGCCCTGTTGGCCAGTCTTTTTGATTGGTGTTTGCTGGCTGCTTTTGTTGATGGTTTGCACTGAATCATTGTCTAAGGGAAAACGTCAATAATCGCGGTTATCACAAGGAACGTACCATCTTGACATTTATTGTGGGCATCAAATTTGCATGATTTATGATTAAATCATGCCGGTTGGGATTCCTGTTCGTCAGCTGATGATCTCCTATTCCGACCTCCGGGGCTGGCTGACAACGCTGGAACAGGGCGGACATCGATTTGAACTCACGCAGAAAACCACTGCGCAATTTCAAATACGAGTCTTCTTCTAGCCCGGGAAACCCACCCGGACAAGAAGAACTTCGCCCTTGAGCATTGTCAGCCAACCCCTACAGTCGGGAACCCGCTCGAATGGCAGATGAACGGCCACCTATCTTGGCACAATTGATCACTAAATATTAGACGACGGGGTTATTCATGAAAACTTTAAATCAGCATCGATGATGATTTATTGAGCTTCAAGACTTGTCCGCCTTAAAAATTGATACACCGGTTTAGAATGATGCACTAATGTCAGCGACACTATCCTTGAAACTAGTGTATAGCATTATCTTTCGTTTGGCCTCAAACTTTGTCATCTTAGACGAGTAGCGAAAGTTCTGACAATATTCAGTACTACTGCTGACTTCTATGATTAGAACAGTATGATAGCTTTTACCAGAAACTAATCTTACAGTTCTTTGTCGAATTGACTGTTTACTGAGAATCAACGGTCAGTTCATTTAAGGTTGGGGCCGCACATGTCCGCCTTTCGAATACCACCCCGGCTGGAAGGCATTCTGGGCAAGGCCCAGTGTTTTTCAGAGTGTGAGGTTCAGACGGGTTGGGACTGAGGATTAGCCTAGCTAGAGCGTTAAGTGGTGAACTTCCGCTTGGCGTTCTAGCGTAGCTAACCGGAAGCCCCAGTCTGACCCGAACACGTTTCGCCCGTACTGCGGGCAACGTGGAAGACCAGTATTTAAGACGTGGGTTTTCGGCTTAAATCTGTGTCCACCACGCTCCGGCCATTGCCTAGAATGCCTGGAGGCCGGCGTAGGAAGCATCCACCACAGCAAGTTTACGGTAACTCGCACTGTTTCCAGCGGGGTTCGGCTGGCAGCTCTTGTACTTAGAAATAGCATGATTTAATCATCTATAATGCTAAAAATAACTAGCACAACGCGTATTCCACTAAGTAAACATGGTTCAAATAAAAGAACAGCCTCCAATTCAAGGTCGAATTGGGGGCTGTTCTTTGAAACAATGCGTTGTAGTTAATGATGATCGTGAATACTCGTATCAATCCAAAATGGATAAGGGTGGGTCGAGAAGTACAAATCATAGTTACGGTTGCCGATGATTTGTCCGTCCATTTGGCCGATTTCGACGGAATTTACGCCTAAGTGCAAGTCGGCATTGCGGTAGTGGTGAACAAATCGTGAATTCAAGTGGCGGCCTCCTAAGAGTAATAGCAGGAATAGCCAGACAATCGTCCACCAGTGTGGTTCTTCAACGACGATCAGCTCTAACTGGTCGTCGTGTAAATTCGCCTGGGGAAGGATTTTGACGCCACCACCGAAATAGGGGATGTTGGACACCGTACATAGAAAAGCGTGGCGATAATAATCACGCTTTCGATTGATGTGCACCGTGAGTGGGAAGCCTTCCTGTTGGGAGTAGGCCGTCAACATATTGCTGAGATAGGACCAGCGTCCCAAACGGCCTTTCTGCTTACTACGGTTTGTATCATCGACGATTTGTGCGTCAAAGCCCAGACCAACATTGTTCACAAAATAACGATGTTCGTTTTTGAGCGTTTCGTGATAATAACCGACATTCAACGTCCGTGGACGCATATTATTGAGCACCTGTGCCAGGGCAATTTCAGGATCGGTGGCCATGCCTAGCCCACGTGCAAAGTCATTTCCAGAGCCGCCTGGAATGTAGGCGAGTGGAATCGGGTCTTGTTGTGGTACTTGCATGATACCATTCAGTGCTTCGTTGAGGGTGCCATCGCCACCGACAACTAAGATGACCGGGGTGATGTTCGGTCGACGCTGAATCGTTTTGACGTATTCCGCTGCAAGTCGGATCGTATGGCCGGCATATTCAGAAATCCGGTATTCAAAATGAATTTGGCGTTGTTCTAGAATCGGTTTGATGGTTTCCCAAACTTGTTTTCCATGGCCGGAACCCGCGAGTTCATTAATAATAATGTAGTATTCAGCAATCAAAGTTACACCTCGTATCAGTCTTACACCATAAAAAGCCGGAACAGGATCGTTCCGGCAAGTAGTTAGTTCATAATCAACATCGGTAAAATCATTGGGTGACGTTCAGTCTTATCAAATAAGAAACTTTGTAAGTCATCAATAATGGCATTCCGGATAGTTGCTTCAGTCGCTTTATCCGACTTCATCTTCCGTCTAATCGTACGGAAGACATGCCGCCGAGCTTCGTTGATCAAATCACCAGATTCGCGCATATAAACGAATCCGCGTGATAGAATATCTGGACCAGCTTGGATCTCTTTCTTCTTTAAGTTAATCGTTGCAACGACCACGACGAGTCCTTCTTCAGAGAGAACTTGACGGTCACGTAAAACGACGTTGCCAATATCACCAATCCCAGACCCGTCAACATAAACGTCACCAGCACCAAAGTGACCAGCAACCCGTGCAGAATCTTTGGTGAAGGCGAGGACGTCACCGTTTTCGAGAATGAAACTGTGGTCAAGCGGAACACCACACTGTTCGGCTAATTCCGTATGAATCTTCAACATCCGGTATTCACCATGAATTGGCATGAAGAATTTCGGTTTCATCAGCCGTAACATTAATTTTTGTTCTTCCTGACCACCATGACCAGAGGTGTGAATATTATTCACTTTACCATGGATAACATTAGCGCCGGCTTCTTCAAGTTCGTTGATCACGTGGTTAACGCTAAGCGTATTACCAGGAATTGGCGAACTGGAGAAAATAACAGTGTCACCAGGTTCAATCGAAATTTGCCGGTGGGTACCGTTAGCAATCCGCGAGAGGGCAGCCATTGGTTCACCTTGAGAGCCAGTACACAAAATCATGACTTTGTTGGCTGGTAGGGAACGTAAGTCGTTGGCATCGACCATCGCGTCATCCGGGATATCAAGGTAGCCCAGCTCACGACCATTGACGATAGCGGCTTCCATACTACGCCCAAAGACCGCAATCTTACGATGGTGTTCAAGGGCGACCTGAGCTGCTTCTTGAATCCGTGAGATGTTAGAGGCAAAAGTGGCAAAGATGATGCGTCCTTCAACCTGTTCGAAGATGTGGCGAATAGATTGGGCGACCCAGCGTTCCGACTTCGTCCAGATGGGCCGTTCAGCGTTAGTACTGTCTGACATTAAAGCCAGCACACCACGTTCGCCGAGATGAGCCATCTTTTGAAGATTCGGTGGCTGGTTGGTAATTGGTGTTAAGTCGAACTTATAGTCACCAGTTTCCACAATCGTGCCAGGTGGGGTTTGAACTGCAATCCCTAAAGTATCCGGAATCGAGTGGGTGGTTCTGAAGAACGAAACCCGCGTCTTACGGAATTTAAGCACCGTATCCTCGTTGATTTCATGGAGCTCAGTTGTCTTTAATAACCCGTGTTCCTCTAGTTTACCCTTGATTAAGGCCAAGGCTAGGGGGCCGGCATAGATTGGCACGTTGATCTGCTTTAATAGGAAGGGAATCCCACCAATGTGATCTTCATGACCGTGCGTAATCACTAAAGCTTTTATTTTTTGCTGATTTGCAACTAGATAAGAATAGTCTGGAATGACGTAATCAATTCCGAGAAGTTCGTCTTCCGGGAATTTGATACCGGCATCGATCAGAATAATCTCGTCTTGAAATTGGATACCATAAGTATTTTTCCCAATTTCTCCTAAACCGCCGACTGCAAAAACAGCGGTTTCGTTATTTTTGACGTTTAAACGTTTCATTTATTGAACTCCGTTAGGTGATACTCTGGATTTTTTTGTTCGTAATCCAAGAAGTTACCTTCTAACGGTTCGATAAATTCGATATTGTGATCCGTATTATCTTCCACTAAGGTCCGCGCCTGAACTTCGGTCTCGGCTTCGAGATACAAAGATTTGGTCGTTTCCCGTTGTGGGTTCCGTTCTTTGGTTTCTTGGTAGTAGACTTTGTAAATCATTCGTAAAACTCCTTAATATAAACAAGATTTATTCAGATGCGAAGTGATCTGAATAGATAGCAAAAATAAAAGTTTGATCCGTACACCAGGTTGTGTAAACACAACAATTATCTTACATTTTAGCATAATTTCAGATGGGTGTATACAATGTTAACTTTCTACAAAATTGAAGTGACAAAAAGAAAATTTTTTTATGAAACATGCTATGCTAAACATAAGCAAAAAGATTGAAAATTCCTAAAATTGTGAACGAATATACAAAAAAAGAATCGAGGTGTCAGGATGCAAACGTGGCTAACAATTATTGGCGGGGTGCTGATTGCAGTGATTGTCTATGAGGTATTGCGCCGGCAAGTTTTAAAACGTGCCGCTTTGAAAATCAGACGGGGTGGGCAACGCGTCGTCGATCGTGCCATGGCAGCGGCTTTTAAGGTGCTGGCAAATACCATGACCGTCCAGGAGGTGGCTGGTGCAATCCATTCGACACCGGTCGCGGATGTCTGGGGCCGGGGTGTGATGGCATTCGAATACGTACTGGATGCACCGGGGATGACTGCTGTTGATTTACCAGAAGTTCGCCGATTGTTTAACAATCAGTTACAAGCGTATGCTCAGGAGAACCAAGTGGTCGCGTTTCAAAACGCGGGGCCAGCGCTACGGGTTACGGATGCTTGGTTGCGCAGTGGGCAATTACACTTGGACATTGCGTATTTAATGAATGAAGCGACATTAGAATATTTAGAGGATCTACGCCGATTAGATCCGAGCACAGCAAAAAAGCAGTCCTGATCACACTCAGGACTGCTTTTTATCATACTAATTAAGAAATGAGTACTAAGTCATCGTCAGCGGCAAAGGGGTTCGCTTCATTGATGTGATCGTAGAATAAAATCCCATGCAGATGGTCGATTTCATGCTGGCAAACGATGGCCGGATAATTCTTAAGACGAATTTTCTTTTGTTCGCCGGCCATATTATAGTAACGAAGCGTGATGCGGTCGTGACGAATCACGTAGCCGGAGATATCCCGGTCAACTGATAAGCAGCCTTCACCCTCAGTTAACGCCCCGGGTTGAACTGAATGGCTAATGATGACAGGGTTGATGATGACGTCCTTGAAGACTGGCTCGTCATCTTCATTTTCACTAGGAACCAGTACTGCCGCCATTTGTTCGGAGACGTCGACTTGCGGTGCGGCTAAACCAACACCGGCACGTAGCCCATATTTTTTGGCCAACTCAGGATCTTGGCTATTTTCTAAGTATTCCATCATGTCGCGCGCCAACTTTTGGTCAGCTTCACTTAATGGGAATTTAACGGGTTTTGCTTCCGCGCGTAACGTGTGATTACCTTCGCGGATAATGTCGCGCATTTTAATCAATTTCAATTACCTCCAAAATTAAGATCGCGCAATTTACACTTAATATTTAGTTTAGCATACACGCCAATTAAAAAGTAGCGTCACCTATGAAAAAAATGAAAACAAAAAAACTGACAAATTAAATAGTTCACAATCTTCTTGCGAAAAAAAGCCGGTTCTACGCTCTTTGGAAGGGCTTGCAAAAGATGAAATGCAATGGTAAATTAGACTTGTAATTATGAAAACGATTACGAGCGCGGCATAGACTGCTCGCTCGTACGTTCATGAAAGGGATGTGTCATTTATGGACAACGAAAAACCAATTGTTGATTTTGGTGCGATCCGGGATGCACTTGGGAAAGACTTTGAACCCGTGCAGGTGATGGATGGTCAAGCTAAAGTAATCAAACCAGAAATTGTCTCTAAATATTCAAACGAGCAACTTGTTGAATTCTTTAAGCTAATGTTATGGGAACGGACGTTACACCAACGTTCAAATGCTTTGACACGGCAAGGCCGGTTGGGCTTCTATGCGCCAACGGAAGGTCAGGAAGCTAGTGAAATGGGTAGTAACTCAGCGATGAAGAAGACTGACGTGTTAATGCCAGCCTATCGTGATATTCCACAGTTGATTCAACACGGGCTTCCCGTTTACAAAGCCTTCCTATGGTCACGGGGTCACGTACTTGGAAATGAATATCCAGAAGATTTCCATGCGATGCCACCACAGATCATCATTGGTGCTCAGTATGTTCAAGCTGCTGGGGTTGCGCTTGGTATCAAGAAGAATGGTACGGAAGACAAAGTTGCCTACACTTACACCGGTGATGGTGGAACGTCGCAAGGGGACTTCTATGAAGGCATGAACTTTGCAGGCGCCTTCCAAGCACCCGCTGTGTTCATTGTTCAAAACAACGGTTACGCGATTTCAGTGCCACGTCGCAAACAAACTGCTGCTAAAACTTTGGCACAAAAAGCGGTTGCTGCGGGTATCCCAAGTGTTCAAGTCGATGGGATGGACTTCTTGGCAGTTTACGAAGTCACCAAAGCAGCGCGTGAATACGCTGCAGCCGGCAATGGCCCAGTGATGATTGAAACCTTGACTTATCGTTTCGGACCACATACTAACGCGGGTGATGATCCTAAGCGTTACCGGACCAAGGATGAAGAACAACCATGGTTCGATAATGATCCATTGATTCGTTACCGCAAGTATTTAACTGATCAAGGTGTTTGGTCTGAAGATCAAGAAAACGAATACATTGAACAAGTTAAAGAAGATATTAAAGCCGCTGTCAAACAAGCGGATGAAGCACCAAAGCAAAAAATGACCGAATTCTTGGGGAATGTCTTTGAAGAACAACCACAAAACATTCAACAACAAATTACGGAATTCCAAGCAAAGGAGTCGAAGTAACATGTCAAAGAAAACGTATATCCAAGCGATCACCGATGCACTTCGATTAGAACTCGGGTCAGACGAAAAGACCTTGGTTTTTGGTGAAGATGTTGGTAAAAACGGTGGGGTTTTCCGGGCAACCGATGGCCTCCAAGCCGAATTCGGCGAAGATCGGGTTTTCGATACTCCTTTAGCAGAATCCGGTATTGGCGGCTTATCAATTGGGTTAGCCTTAGAAGGATTCCGGCCAATTCCTGAAATTCAATTCCTTGGGTTCATTTTTGAAACCTTGGATTCAATTGCCGGTCAAATGTCACGGGAACGTTTCCGGACTGGTGGGACGCGGCATATGCCAATCACTATTCGTTCACCATATGGTGGTGGGACGCACACGCCAGAAATGCATGCGGATTCATTGGAAGGCTACCTTGCTCAAATTCCTGGGTTACGAGTAGTGACACCATCAAATCCATACGATGCTAAGGGCTTATTGATTTCATCAATTCGTAACAATGACCCGGTATTCTTCTTGGAAAACTTGAAGTTATACCGGTCAATGAAGGCGGATATTCCAGATGAAGCCTACACGGTACCATTAGACAAAGCTAATGTTGTTCGTGAAGGAACGGACATTTCCTTAATTGCATACAGTGCTCAAGTTAATCAATCGCTCAAGGTTGCTGAAAAGCTTGAAAAAGAAGGCATTTCAGTTGAAGTGGTCGACTTACGGACTTTGTCTCCTTTAGATGAAGAAACAATTCTCAAATCCGTTCAAAAGACGGGTCGGGCAGTGGCCATTCAAGAAGCACAACGTCAAGCTGGGATTGCAGCCAACGTTGCTTCATTGATTGCTGAAAAGGGCGCCTTATACTTGAGTGCGCCAGTCGGCCGTGTATACGCACCCGATACGGTTTATCCATTCGGGTTAGCTGAAGACGATTGGCTACCTGCTGAAGACGAAATTGAAGCAAAAACCCGTGAAATCTTGAACTATTAAGCAAGACGCAACATCGAAAAACAGTCACCTGAGACTGTCAGGAAAGGAAGTTATCCAATGGCTTACGAGTTTAAATTACCAGAGCTTGGTGAAGGCCTTGAAGAAGGCGAAATTGCATCATGGCTCGTAAAACCTGGTGATGAAGTCAAAGAAGACGATTCTCTAGTAGAAATTCAAAATGATAAATCAGTGGAGGAATTGCCATCTCCAGTGAGTGGTAAAGTGATCGATATTTTAGTTCCAGAAGGTGAAACTGCCAAGATTGGTGATGTCATCGTGACAATCGATGATGGTTCTGGCGATGCAGCACCGGCTGCTAAAGCGGATGAACCAGCAGCTGAACCTGCCCCTGCAGCAGATACCAGCTCAGCACCGGCTGAATCAGCAGCACCAGCACAACCAACTGGGACACCGGCAGCTGGAGATCCTAACAAACGGGTCTTAGCAATGCCATCTGTTCGTCAATATGCGCGTGATAAAGATATTGATATTACCTTAGTGACGCCAACTGGTGCTCACGGTCAAATTACGAAGCAAGATATTGACAATTACACTGGCGCACCAACGGCTACTGGTGCGAAACCAGCAGCTGCACCGGCCGAAACTGCACCAGCTGAATCAGCGGCGCCAGCACCAACACCGGTTAAACCGTACGTTTCAGATACACCAGAATTAGAAACTCGCGAAAAGATGACCCCAATTCGGAAAGCGATTTCTAAAGCAATGGTCAACAGTAAACATACGGCGCCACATGTTACTTTATTTGATGAAGTTGAAGTGAGTGCCTTGATGGCTCACCGGAAGAAGTACAAGCAAATTGCGTTAGATCGCGATATTCATTTAACCTTCTTGCCATACTTCGTGAAGGCCTTAGTTGCCGTGTTACAACAATTCCCAGAATTGAATGCATCAATTGACGATGCCAATAAGGAAATTGTCTACAAGCACTACTTCAACATTGGGATTGCAACTGACACCGACCGTGGTTTGTTAGTACCAAATATCAAGCATGCTGAAGGCAAAGGACTCTTTGCAATTGCCAAGGAAATTACCGATAACACCCAAAAAGCTTATGATGGCAAGTTGAAGGCCAACGAAATGAGCGGTGGCTCGATTACGATCAGTAACATTGGGTCAATTGGTGGCGGCTGGTTCACGCCAGTTATCAACCAACCAGAAGTTGCAATCCTCGGTGTCGGCCGGATTGGAAAAGAACCATACGTCAATGATGACGGTGAAATCGTGGTTGGTAAGATGCAGAAGTTGTCACTCAGTTTTGATCACCGTTTGATCGATGGGGCGACTGCACAACGGGCCATGAACTTATTGAAACAATTGCTACATGATCCAGAATTACTTTTGATGGAAGGATGAGGTCAGAATGGTTGTAGGAGATTTTGCTGAAGAACGCGATACAATGATCATCGGCGCAGGCCCTGGGGGTTACGTCGCTGCGATTCGGGCCGCGGAACTCGGCCAAAAAGTCACCGTGGTAGAAAAGGAATATATCGGTGGTGTCTGCCTTAACGTTGGCTGTATTCCATCAAAGGCTTTGATCAGTGCCGGACATCGGTTCCAAGAAGCTAAGGATAGCAAGATTTTTGGGATCAAGAACATCCAAGATCCAATCTTGGACTTCAAAGTTACCCAGGATTGGAAGGACCATCAAGTGGTGGACCGTCTGACTGGTGGGGTCGAAATGTTGCTTAAAAAGCACAAAGTAGAAGTTGTCCGTGGTGAAGCTTACATGCACGATAACCACACGTTACGGGTCATGAATGGTGATCATACCGGACAAACGTACAAGTTTAAACACTTGATTATTGCGACGGGGTCACGCCCAGTTGAAATTCCTGGATTTAAGTTTAGCGGCCGGGTAGTCGATTCTACTGGTGGCTTGAACTTACCAGAAGTGCCAAAAGAATTAGTTGTTATCGGTGGGGGCTACATTGGCTCTGAATTAGCCGGTGCCTATGCTAACCTTGGTGCGCATGTAACGATTCTTGAAGGAACGCCACAAATCTTGCCAAACTTCGAAAAGGACATGGTCAAGCTGGTCTTGAACAGCTTTAAGAAGAAAGGGGTCGACGTCATCACTAATGCGATGGCTAAGAACTCTGAACAAGATGATAGCGGTGTGACGGTGACGTACGCTGTTGACGGTAAGGAAACCGAGATTCATGCTGATTACGTGATGGTTACCGTTGGTCGGCGGCCAAACACTGACGACATGGGCTTAGAATACACGGATGTCAAGTTGACGAAACGGGGCTTGATTGAAGTCGACGAACAAGGTCGGACTGCCGCTGAAGACATTTATGCCATTGGTGATATCGTCGCTGGTGCTGCCTTAGCACACAAGGCCTTTGCTGAAGCTAAAGTCGCTGCCGGTGCTATTAGTGGCAAGAAGACAGCTAACGACTACGTTTCAATTCCAGCGGTCTGCTTTACAGATCCTGAATTGGCAACGGTCGGGATGACGAAGGCGGATGCTGAAGCAGCTGGCTTACAAGTCAAAACGTCGAAATTCCCATTCGCTGGGAATGGTCGGGCGATCTCATTGAACTCGATGGATGGGTTCTTCCGCTTGGTAAGTACCAAGGATGAAGGCACGATCGTCGGTGCTCAAATTGCCGGCCCTGGTGCAAGTGACTTGATTTCTGAACTGAGTGTTGCGGTCAATGGTGGTATGAACGTTGAAGACCTTGCTTTGACGATTCACCCACACCCAACCTTAGGTGAAGTTGTTCAAGAAGCCGCAGATGAAGCGATGGGTTACCCAACGCATATCTAAATAACGACTGAAAGTTTGAGGTGCAAGCCTCAAACTTTTGTTTTACATAGCATTAGTCGCGGCTAAACACGATCGTCAGCACAAGTTGGCAGGTGTGGCAGACTGAATCGTGCCAAAATGGGAGATCTATCAAACTGATGACACATTGCGCGAACAATTCGATTAAGCTCGTATTGTGTTGGCCAATTTATCATGAATGATGATTAAAAAGTGCCGTTTCTCAGAGTCAACAGCAGCCAGCTGAGACCCGCTGGAAACAGTGCGAGTTACCGTTAAACATGCAGTGATTGGATCGTCCTTCGCCGGCTTCCAGGCATTCTGGGCAATGGCCGGAACGTGGTGGACACAGATTTAAGCCGACAACCCACGTCTTAAATACTGGTCTTTCACTAACCAAGCACAATACGCTTGCTAAGTGAAATTTCACCACTGGGCCTTGCCCAGAATACCTTCCAGCCGGGATGGTATTCGAAAGGCGGATATTTGCGCACCCAACTTTTTGTTATATTAGTCGTTGGTTCCTTGTTACGGGATTATTTTGACATTCAACTGTCAGACTGATTCTAATAATAGCTATACTTTTTTACTCATGCTTTATGGCTCCTGATAAGTAGCTTCACTGAACTTGTTAAAACTTTCTTTAATCGTTTGAGATAGCCAAGTCTGGAACTATAGCAAAGGCAATTTTATTCACCAAATACAAAACTAGTGGCTGTTGAAATTAGTGAACTATATTCGGTAATCTTCTCAGTATTAACGTGCCATAAAACATCATCGAATATCGATTAAAAGTTTGCATGAAGGACCTGTTTGCTAATATTCAGTGGTCAATTGTACCCTGATAGGTGGCCGTTCATTCGCCATTCGAGCGGCTTCCCGACTGGAGGGGTCGGCTGACAATGCTCAGTAGCCAAATTATTCTTAGTCGGAAGTGACTTTCTTCCGGCTTAGAATAAGACTCGTATTTGAAATTGCGCAGTGGGTTTCTGCGTGAGTTCAAATCGATGTCGGCTTACGTTCCAGCAATTGTCAGCCGGCCCCGGAAGTCGGACTAGGGCGCACATCGGCTGACGAACAGTAAGCCAAACAATTGGCATGTTTTAATTATGATTCATGACAAATCAAAAAGTACAATGCGTCATTCAGTGAAATAAGTCACGCGTCCTTGGGAAGATTTTATGTACTTATTAGATAGCTCAGGCCAAAATTTTATCAGTAAATGGTCTACACTGTGGTGGGTCGGCAATGAGCGGGGAAGATGACCTGAACTCGGATTGGACTAGCGTTAATGTTACAAAATGGTAAGCTTTTTGTTAACATTTACTTGAATTCGTTGACAGCTCAGGTACAATTATTAGCGAAGGTTGGAGGGATTAAAATGATCAATACAGTTATTATTCGGGGATTATTCGAGTTCGTACAACAATTGATTTTGGTGGCGATTGCCAAAGACTTACCAATTAAGTTGGTTGTCGCAACACAAGCGGATGAAGCGCCACGTTATCAGGCGCTCATCACGGCTAGTTTGACTTGTCGTCAGTTTACTTTAGATGCACAACTCAAGCCAGACTATTCACAAGCGGATAGTTTAATTATTGGAAATTTAGTGCCACTCGCTGCCGATGGAGATGCCAGTGGTGACTTGAAGGCGACCTTGCCATTGTTCCGGTCGTTTGTTAATGACGCCATGGGAGCCGGCTTCAATGGCAAAATCGTGTTGGCTGGCAGTAACGATGCGGTGCTCAGCGTACTTGTCGCCAAATTTAGTGGGATCGACCATTCTAAAGTTATCGGGGTCGGCACGTTGCCAGAGAGTCGTCTGTTGGAACAACTTCTGCGACAACAGCTGAGTGTTGGTCCAACTGATGTACGGGCGTTTGTCGTCGGTACGGCTGCCGCTCATCTGATTTCCTGGAGTCGCTCATACATTGGCCCGGCACCAGTGATGACCTATCTGGCTAACCAAGATATTAGCTTTGGGATGGATGAGATGACGGCAGCAACTGATCAAATCGACGATGCCACGATGATTACTAATCAGACCCTGAGTGTGTTAGCATTAGTACAGATACTCAATGCATTTTATGCGCAGAGACCCTTTATTGGGACGGTGACTAATATTCAGACGAGTGGCGATGATGACCAGCTAGTGGGATTGTCTTCACCCGTACTGATTAGTGCCAATGGCCTTAAACGGATGGCAGACATGGTCCTGTCCGATGAGGAACAAAAAGAATATGCTGAGATTGCAGGGCAGGTTCGTGAAGAATTGGCTCGGGTCATAGCAGGGGAGTTGGATGAAGATGCCAAAACACAGTGATAATTATCAATACCCACTTGATGAGACGTGGTCAACGGCTGATATCATCAAGGTGACCACGTTTTACCAGGCAATTGAAGCAGCTAATGAAGGGTCAATTGCAACGGCCGATTTGTTAGCAGCTTATGATGACTTCAAGACGGTGGTTCCCGCAAAGTCTGAAGAAAAACGACTATCACGCGATTATGAAGCCGCTTCGGGTTATCGCATCTATCAGACGATGCAAGCCGCACGCGCAACCAATAAGCAACGATTTCAATACCGAGACTAGGTGACCAATGTGCAAACGAATGTTGTCAAACAGTTAAATGAAGCCATGCAGACGGTGATGCGCACGGCGCGAGAGCAGGTCTTGGCCAAGATGGGGACAAAGTTAACGGTGGCCGAAAAAACCAGTCGACGTGACTTAGTGACCAATGTCGACCACAGTAACGAAGACTTTCTAGTTAGTCAGATTCGTCAACTGGATCCTGCTGGGCATATATTGGCTGAAGAAGGCACAGGTGATCAAGTGACTAGCATGGCCGGGCACGTCTGGATCGTTGACCCTATCGACGGCACAATGAATTTTGTCCATCAACGTAATCATTTTGCCATGATGGTGGGACTTTATGTCGATGGTGAGCCGACCTTGGGCTATATCTATGATGTGATGGCTAACAAACTTTATGCTGGCGGTCCCCAGCTCGGCGTGACGTTGAATGGCGAGCCAATGCAGTCACCAGCTGATACTGATTTAGCGGGCGGTTTATTTGGTGCCAGTGCACCGTTGCTCATCCAGGACCGGTTTAACATGCAAGCGGTCGTCGCCGCTTCTCTAGGTCCGCGCATCATGGGCAGTGCCGGCATTCAAATCAGTCAAGTGTTAGCGGGTGAACTGATTGCCTATCTCTCATACTTGCGACCGTGGGATTTTGCGGCTGGTCGGGTACTGGCAGAAACGTTGGGGTTGGTGGTCACGACTCTTGACGGCAGTCCGGTTGATATGTTATCATCGGGTGCTGTACTGATAGCGACAAAACGTGCACAACGTTCAATTTTGGCAATCGTCTAGTAAGTAGTGGGACTGTGACCCATATGTCACAGTTTTTTTATGTCAATGGATGAAAACCACTGAAAGCGCCGTTACGACCGATTCAGGTTGCAGTCATGACTTGATAGTAACGGCAGATTGTATTAATATATGTAAGATTTCTGCTATCGAGGATAGTGAGAATTTTGAAGGATGAAAGGAAGATCAATTTTGAAATTTAGAGATGATATCCGCAACATTGCCATTATTGCCCACGTTGACCACGGTAAAACGACGTTGGTTAACGAAATGCTTAAACAATCGGATACCCTTGACGAACACGTCCAGATTGATGATCGGGCGATGGACACTAATGCCATTGAAAAGGAACGCGGTATCACGATCCTTTCGAAAAACACGGCCGTACGTTACGGCGACAAGCAAATCAACATCCTGGATACCCCAGGACATGCCGACTTCGGTGGTGAAGTTGAACGTATCATGCGCATGGTTGACGGGGTGTTACTCGTTGTTGATGCGTTTGAAGGAACGATGCCCCAAACTCGGTTTGTGTTGAAGAAAGCTTTGGAACAACACTTAACACCAATCGTGGTTATTAACAAAATCGACCGTCCTGGTGCCCGTCCTGAAGAAGTGGTTGACGAAGTGCTTGACCTCTTCATCGAACTTGGCGCGGACGAATCACAATTAGACTTCCCAGTTGTTTACGTTTCAGCTTTGAACGGGACTTCTAGTTACGAATCAGATCCTGCTAAGCAGGAACACACGATGAAACCAATCTTTGATACGATCATCAAGACGATTCCATCACCAATTGATAACTCTGACGAACCATTACAATTCCAAGTAGCCTTATTAGACTACAACGATTATGTGGGCCGTGTCGGAATTGGTCGGGTCTTCCGTGGAACGATCAAAGTCGGCGACAGTGTTTCTGTCATGAAGCTCGACGGTAGTAAGAAGAACTTCCGGGTCACTAAGTTATTTGGGTTCTTCGGATTACAACGGTTGGAAATCGAAGAAGCTCATGCTGGTGACTTGGTCGCAGTTTCTGGGATGGAAGATATCAACGTTGGTGAAACGGTTGCTGACTCTGCTAACCCTGAAGCTTTACCAATCTTACGGATTGACGAACCAACCTTACAAATGACTTTCGGAACAAACTCCTCACCATTTGCTGGTAAGGAAGGGAAGTTTGTGACTGCTCGTCAACTTGAAATGCGTTTGAAGGCCGAACTTGAAACCGATGTTTCGTTGCGGGTCGATGACACCGACGAACCTGGTTCATGGGTTGTCTCTGGTCGTGGTGAACTTCACTTATCTATCTTAATTGAAACGTTACGGCGTGAAGGCTATGAATTACAAGCTTCCCGTCCAGAAGTTATCTATCGCGAAATCGATGGCAAACGTTGCGAACCATTTGAATCTGTTCAAATCGATACGCCAGACGAATACACTGGTTCAATTATTGATACGTTATCGAAGCGTAAAGCTGAAATGAAGAACATGGAAAGTACTGGTAACAACCAGACTCGGTTAACCTTCTTAGCACCTTCACGGGGCTTGATCGGTTACTCAACTGAATTCCTTTCATTGACTCGTGGATATGGGATCATGAACCATACTTTCTCTGAATACTTGCCAGTTATTCCTAACTGGAACCCAGGTCGTCGGAATGGTGCCTTAGTTTCAATCAACCAAGGTAAGACCACGACGTATGCAACAATGGGGATTGAAGACCGGGGAACGATTTTCGTTGACCCAGGTACTGAAGTCTATGAAGGTATGATTGTTGGTCAAAATAGCCGTGAAAATGATATTTCGGTTAACATTACCAAGGGTAAGAATATGACCAACGTGCGTTCTTCTAACAAAGACTTGACGGCGACAATCAAGACGCCAACTCATTTGACGTTGGAAGAATCACTTGAATTCTTGAACAGCGATGAATTCTGTGAAATCACGCCAGAACACGTTCGTTTACGGAAACGTATCTTGAACACAAATGCACGTGAAAAAGAAGCTAAGAAGCGGAAAATGAACAAGTAATTTTCAGCTAACTGACACGCTCTCTGAATTAAGGGGAGCGTGTTTTTGTGTCTCTGCATGTCAAACTGGCGTATTATCAAGCGATATTTGATGCCTGAACATTCGGTGTTCGGTCTCAGGACAAGTTAGGCCAGTGACTGGTACTTAGTGGTTCTTAATTATGTTCGTTTACATGGAAATAAATCATTGATTAATTGTTATTGGGAGTATAATATTAGTCTATAGAACAGAAATTGTTATAAGGTCATCGTTACCTGGATTAATGATGAACTGGTTTAATGCTTTGGAGGTGTAATCTGATGAAAAAAATTAATAAGTTGATAATTCTCGGCATGTTGGCACTTGGTGTAACTGGTGGTGTCGTTGTCAATCAGTCAGTGACCGCCAAAGCGAGCGCCAGCGTGACCATCGATGGGAAGATGAGTGACTGGGACAGTGCTAACTTGGTTGAAGGCTATAACGGCTATACCGCCTTAGCTAGTCAGGGCAAGTACGTCGATGTGTACGTCAAGATGAAGAATGGTAAGGTTCCTGGCTATGGCGATTACAACTTTAAAATCGGTGGTAAGACTTACTACGTTTGGTCGAATAACATTCCGAGTTCCGTTAGTTCGGGAAGTGTCAAATCATTCACCTTGACTGGTGGGAAGCAGAATGAAGGAACTCAGTATGGCACGGTCGGAACTGGTTACGTCACGAATGATGGCAGTCATAACTATGCCGAGTTTCAAGTTGATTTGACCAAGTTAGGGTTAACATCGACGGCAAGTGGCAAGCAAATTACGATGACTAACCCGAATATCGGTTCTGATAGCGCGACGACCACTGCAGGGACGATTACTGGGTCAACCAGCGCCTCAACGACGAGAGCGTCGGTCTCCAGTTCCAGCAGTAGTAGCGCTAGTTCTGAAAAGAGTAGTACCGCAACTAGTGGCACGGCATCGACGAGTAGTTCAGCAGCTGTGAGTTCGAATGGTGTCGTCAGTGATAAAAGTGATTCAGCCGCCAAAGCGTCATCCACAACTAACAATGATGCTAATAATGATAACGATAATTTAAACATCACAATTGATGGCAAGTTTAATGATTGGAAAAACGTCAGCTTGACGGAAGGCTACAATGGAGACATCGCCATGGTTAGCGATGGTAAATACGTGTACGTATACGTTAAAATGATCAATGGACAAGTACCTGGTTATGGCGACTATAATTTTGAAATTGGTGGTCAAAAGTACTACGTTTGGTCCGGCGACATGCCGAGTTCTCAATCTGACGGCGAGGTCAAAGCCATTTCCTTCACGGGTGGTAAATGGAATGAAGGCAGTCAGTATGGAACAGTTGGGACCGGTTACGTTGCACAAGAAGGGTCGCATTCTGTTGCTGAATTCAAAGTTGATTTGAGTAAATTTGACTTATCAACAATGACTGGCCAAACGATCACCATGTATAACCCGAATATCGGTAATACGAAAGTAACGGTTGCCGGTGGTTCAACGGGGCCTTACTTGATTTCTGGTGTCGGTGTCGTCATCGTTGCGTGGGGCTACTTCAAGCTCCGCAAGCGTCATCAACTGAACCCAACTGATGCTCCTAAAATCCAAAAATAAATGCTAATGAGAAACGAGTAACTGACAACAAATGACACTGCTGGCTACTGAATTAGTGGTCGACAAGCGAATTAATTAGGACTGATATATGATGAATCTAAAAATCATACTAGGGATTGCGCTATGGATATATGGACTGTCAGTGCTCAAACGAGCTCGGCTATCAGCTTTCTACTTCATTGTGGGGAGCGCCGGGCTCTTTTTTATATTAACGGCGATTAGTCGTCCGTACTGGGTCTGGTTCTTCACTCACGCGGTGATTCATGGTGTCGCCCTGTTTACAGAATTGACTAATTGGGGTCAAATTATGTTCAAAATGGGACTGGTATATATTAATAATGGCGGTAATTCGGTCATTATGTCGATCGATTATGAATGTTCTGGCATTATTGAAACGTGTGCTTTCGTTTCATTGGTCGTCTTTTATCCAGCCTATCAGCGACGTGAAAAAGTCTTTTATGGGGTCTTTGGACTGCTTTATATTTACCTGATCAATGTACTTCGTTTGAATATTGTGATTGCAATCATCCATTTCGGTGGTGGCGAGTCTTTTTTCTTGGCTCACTCAGTCATCGGGCGCTTAATTTTCTATGTGTTGGTCATCGTGCTATATTACAACGTCTTTACGTATTCACAACTGGCACGAGGGCTATATCAACGTGTTGCTGATTGGAGGGATCGCTTACGGTGATGTACTGGCTAAACTTGGCGCTGACCAGGATGGGATTCTGGATTACGTGGGCACTTATTCCAATCGTAGTCGAAATCATTCCGTCAATTATTTCGACCATCAAATTGATGCGTCGCCAGCGCCAGATGCCCCAACTTAAAGCGCCACAAAAATGGCCCTGGGTGACCATTATTGTCCCAGTTTATAATTCTGAAGATACCTTGTTTGATTGTATTCGTTCGATTGATCAGCAGACCTATCCGAAAAATGCGATGCAGATTATTTTAGCGAACAATCAAAGTACTGACGATAGTTTTGGCGCGTATGCACGGGCCCAAGATGCCTTCCCGGACTTGTTCTTACGCTACGTCAATACGGACAAGGGGAAAGCACGGGCCTTGAATGCGGCGATTTACGAAAGTATTGGGAGTTATGTTATTAATATTGATAGTGACGGTTTGCTCGAGCCGAATGCCGTGAAGAATATGGTTTTACGGTTTGAAAGTGACAACAGTATTGCCGCAATGACCGGTGCCGTCTTACCACAGCGGCGACTGGTCCAACAAGTCTCTGGATGGTGGCAGCGACTCCTGGCAAAAAATGAGTATTACGAGTATGCACAGGCCTTCTTATCTGGACGGACGATTGAATCTTTTCGTGACCAATTATTTACGATGTCGGGCGCATTCTCTTCGTTTCGGCGGGAAGTACTGATGGATACCTTCCTGTACGATACCGATACGATTGGTGAAGACACCGATATGACATTTCAGATTCGGACCCGCTTAGGTAAGAAAGTCGTTATTTGTGCGAACGCCATTTTCTATGTTGAACCAATTTCTGGATTTTCAGAGCTGTATACCCAACGCCAACGCTGGCAGCGCGGGGAGCTAGAGGTGGCTCAGCACTATATGTCGCAAACGGCAGGGCTTAGTGGCTTTTTTAAAGATTTTCTAGTACGCCGGATCATGATCGACCATACTTTTACGTTTCCACGGATGATCTGGACGTTTGCAACGCTAGTCTTGATTGCGTTTGGCTATTCAACGTTGATCGTGGGTCTGTCATATTTACTCATTTATGGCTTATACGTACTGGTTGGTGTGATTAATTTTATTAGCGTAGGGATTCTTTTGAAGCCGTATCCGGACGAACGGCATTTTTACTTGCGTTTATGGTGGTTGACACTGACGTTACCAATTTATATGTTTTTAACGGGCTGGATCCGCTTAGTCGGCGTTATCAACGCAATGACAACGCACGCAACGTGGCGAATGCGGGGCTTTTCTGAAGAATGGCACCAGCTGATTGCGGTGCTCCGGGATGATAGCCAAACCGTTCGGGAACATTATCGGCGCCGGCGTAAAGAAAAATGATGGTGGTGGTTTAATGCCTGATGGGGCAAGTCGATTAGCCACAGTTTAAATGGGGGTGGTGCAGCGTGAAAAATTATTTTTATCGATTTAGTCACACGACAATTAGCGTGATTTGGTGGATCCTATTTGGCTTGACGTTAGTATTTGCGGTGACATCACCCAACATCATTCTCGGTGATAATGCAACGTTTGGAACTAGTACGACGATGCTGACGACTGGTTTAATCATCGCAATTGTGGCGCTGGTCATTGCGAATGTCACCTATCCACGAATCCACCGCTGTCTAGTGAAGGTCTTCGTGACTCGCCAGCTCTGGACAGCGAGTGGACTACTGGTATTAGTGGTGATTGGACAAATCATCTTCGTCACGTTTGTCCATCCGGTTAGTGGCTTTGATGCGGGCATGCTGCACTATGCAGCGACTAGTGCCAAACACGTCCAAGAGGTCGAGGTGACGGCTTATTACAGTCTCAACCAAAATAACATGCCAATCATGTTATTGATGCATTGGTTGTCACAAGTGACCGGACAGACTTCCTGGCAATTTTTTGATTACCTGACGCTTTTGTTTGTCGATTTATCCGCTATCTTCAATCTGGTGAGTGTGTGGGTCGTTAGGCGACAAGCGCTAGGCATCGCGTTGTATTTGCACGCTGCTTGGCTAGCCGTCTTCCCAAGTATCATCATGCCATACACCGACGCCTGGGGATTGCCACTTGTCTCGTTTTATTTATGTTGTTATTTTCTGATGCGGCGGACTGACTGGTCTCCGCTACCACGGTTGATTGCGGCGGTCGGTTTTGGAATCAGTGTCACGTTGACTTACTTCATGAAACCTTCTTCGATAATTCCGGTGATTGCCATCGTGATTATCGAAGGATTGGGTATTTTACATCGTCAGGGACCAGTCAAAGGACCACGAGTGTTTGTGTTGGTGGCGATGTTAATTCTGATGGTCGAAGGTGCAGGATTCACTTACCATTACACTAACCGCGCGATTCAAGACCAGACCTATATCAAACTTGATAAATCTCGCGCCATTCCCGCAATCCATTTCATGGCGATGGGCGTCTACGGCAGCGGGGGATACAGTGCAAAACAGGCCATTCAGATGGCGGTCCTACCAACCGAAAAACAGAAGACCGATTATTCAATCCGGATGCTCACACGGCGCTTGAAGCAATTAGGACCAGTTGGTTACGTGACCTTTTTAATAAAAAAACAGCGTAACAACACGGCTGATGGCACGTTTGGTTGGCTCAAAGAAGGAAATTTCTTCCATGAGAATCAAAAACCTAGTAACCACGGCTTTAGCAATTGGTTGAAAAATTTTATTTATCTGTACGGTCGCCATATTGCGGATTTCCGCTACGTGGCGCAGTTGTGGTGGATCGCATTGCTGGTCATTATTGCCATTGGAACTGGCCCACGTCGGCAATTGACACAATTATTGCGGTTATCATTGATTGGTGGGTTCCTTTTTCTACTAGCTTTTGAAGGTGGTCGGAGTCGATATTTGATCCAATACTTACCATGTTTACTATTGCTGAGTAGCTTTTCTTTCGAACGCGCTGTCATCAATGTGCGGCGAGTGGTTGATTGGTATCACCGTAAATTAGCCCAAGCCATCGCGGCAGATAAAGCGAAGTCGACAGCCGATGATTGACCATGATTGCTTTAAATCGAATAGATTATTAACCACTTTTGGCGGATGTGCTGAAGGTGGTTTTTACGTTGATGTCAGTAATCGTTTCGGACTACTCGTTAGTATTTATTCTGAATTATGATTAAAATGTGCCGGTCGTTAGCTTCCTGTTCGTCTGCCGATGATCTTACTATGCCGGCCCATCCAGTCGGAAAGCCGCTCGAATGGCGGATGAACGGCCACCTAACTTGGTGCAATTGACCGCTGAATAATTAGGAGACAGGTCCTTCGAGCAAACTTTAAATCGATATTGATGATGCTTTAAAGCATTTTAACACTGAGAAGATTACTGAATATGATTCATTAATTTCAAGGGCAACTAGTGTTGAAATTAGTCAATAAATTTATCTTTACTTAGAATTCGAATTTTTCTATCTCAGACGATCCGAGAAGATTCTGACTAGTTCAGTAAAGTTACTTGTTCGAGGGTCTAAAACATGGGTAAGGAAGTTTAGCGATTGTTAGGAACCAGTCTGACCCGAGCACGTTTCATCCATATTGCATAGAACGTGAAAGACCAGTATTTAAGACGTGGGCTTCGGCTTAAATCTGTGTCCACCACGCTCCGGCCATTGCCCAGAATGCCTGGAGGACGGTGTAGGATGCGGCTATCACAGAAAGCTTACGCTAATCCGCCTTACTTTCCAGCGGTCCTAAGCTAGTCGCTTTTGACTTTAAGAACCGGCACATTTTAATCATCATTCGTGAATACGCCTGTTTGTAAGCGGTTAAGCATAACTTACTTAAAAAACAACAAATTAATCTGTGAAATTACTGTGTTAAAACTGACTTATGCTATAATTGTTGCAAGCAAACAGTCTGAACAATCGTGGGGAATGTCAGCGGACTGTTAGATTAATTAGGGTGGGATTTAAGCTCATGTGGAAAAAGTTACACTATATGGACTATGTGCTGTTTATCCCGTATTTGATTCTTAGCGGGATCGGCGTTGTCATGGTTTATTCATCGAGTTCATACGTGGCCGCACAAAACGGCACGACACCCACCGGTTATTTAATTAAGCAACTGATCTGGGTCGTCTTGGGGTTAATCATCACCTTATTTTGTATGAACTTAAAGATTGACTACTTTAAGAAGACCAAAATACTTGGACTTCTAGGGTTTGCCATGTTACTAGTGTTAGTTGGACTCCGCTTGGTTGGTAAATCGATCAACGGGGCGGCTGGCTGGATTACATTTGGGCCAATTTCGATTCAACCGGCTGAATTTTGTAAGTTTTATTTAATCATTTACTTAGCCGCCATCATTGCTCAGCGTGAAGACGTTTTAGGTGTCGCCCGGTTTCGGGAATTAGGCCCACAGTTGGTGATGCTGTTCGCCATGCTCTTGCTGATTTTTGTCCAACCCGACTTAGGTGGGGCAACCATCAACTTGGCGATTGCGGCGGTCATTTTGTTTGCGAGTGGAATCCCGTACTTTATCGGGGTCGGGACCTTTCTTGGCGCTGTTGGCGCCTTTGAATGGATCCTCGTGCCGATCGTCAGTCGCTTACCACAAAGTGCCTTTGCGAACTCCTACCAATTACGGCGGTTCCTGGGCTTCTTGAATCCGTTCAAGACCGCTTCGGGCGCCGGAACTCAACTGGTGAACTCCTATTATGCGATCTCTAATGGGGGCTTAACGGGGGTCGGCATTGGGAATAGTTTGCAAAAACGCGGTTATTTACCTGAACCAAACACCGATTTTATCATGTCGATCACGGCTGAAGAACTTGGTTTGATTGGGATTTTAATCGTGATGGGCTTGCTGTTGGTGATGGTCATGCGAATCATTTACATTGGCGTGCGCTCACACCATGCCTTCAATGCGTTAGTGTGTTATGGCGTGGCGGCTTACTTGACGATTCAAGCGTTCATTAACGTCGGTGGGATCGTCGGTTTGATTCCAATCACTGGGGTCACATTCCCATTCATGAGTTACGGTGGGTCCAGTATGATGGTGCTGACGTTGTCATTAGGATTGGTGTTAAACATTAGCGCCCTTGAAAAAATTGAACGGGCCAATACCGTTCGACAAGCTGGTTAAGAGGATATTATTTGGAAATGAGGGATTTTGGTGAAGAAAGTATTAATTGCTAACCGTGGCGAGATTGCAACACGGGTCATTCGTGCGTGTCATGAATTGGGCTTGCAAACTGTCGCTATTTACGCCAAAGAAGACGAGTTCTCCGTTCATCGTTTCAAAGCTGACGAAGCTTATTTGGTTGGTGAAGGCAAGGCACCCATTGCTGCCTATCTAGACATTGAAGATATTATTCGAATTGCCAAAGAAAATCACGTTGATGCGATTCATCCTGGCTATGGCTTTCTAGCTGAAAATGCCACCTTTGCACGGCGAATTGCTGAAGAAGGCATGATCTTTATTGGGCCGAAGCCAGAACACTTGGAGATGTTCGGGGATAAAATCACGGCCAAACGGGTGGCACGGGACGCGGGTGTGCAGACGATTCCTAGTACGTTGCACCCGGTAACGAGCTTGAACGAAGCACTTCAATTCACGCAACAATACGGTTATCCAATTATGATCAAAGCTGCCATGGGTGGTGGCGGCCGTGGGATGCGGATCGTGCACGAAGCTTCTGAATTACAAGAAGCTTTTGACCGAGCACGTTCCGAAGCGATGCAGTCCTTTGGTGATGATGAAATTTACTTGGAAAAATTCATTGCCAATCCCAAGCACATCGAAGTTCAAATCTTGGCAGACGCGCACGGTAATGTGTTGCACCTATTCGAACGGGACTGTTCTGTACAACGGCGTAATCAAAAAGTAATTGAATTTGCACCAGCCGTTGCGCTTCCAATGGAATTACGGCAAAAGATTTGTAATGCCGCAGTTGACTTGATGAAGAGCGTCCATTACTTAAACGCGGCCACCGTTGAATTTTTGGTAGAAGGCGACCAGTTCTACTTCATGGAAGTCAATCCACGGGTTCAAGTGGAACATACCGTTACTGAAATGATTACCGAAATTGACATTGTGCACGCCCAGTTGAAGATTGCGATGGGCGGCGACTTGTTTAAAGATTTACGGTTACCACACCAAGATGAGTTGACCTATAAAGGGGCCGCCATTCAATGCCGTATCACGACCGAAGACCCGGCGAATGACTTTATGCCAGATACGGGCCGAATCGAAACGTACCGGTCACCAGGTGGTAACGGCGTTCGTTTGGATGCTGGTAATACCTACTCGGGTGCAATCGTGACACCATACTTTGACTCCTTGCTGGTTAAAGCCTGCGTGGCAGCACGTAATTTTAAGGCTGCTGTTCACAAGATGCGGCGGGTGCTGGTCGAATTCGACATCCGAGGTGTGAAGACCAACATTCCATTTATGCTCAATGTGATCGACAACCCAACGTTCCAAGCGGGTGAAGCTGGGACGCGGTTTATTGATCAAACGCCGTCATTGTTCAAGTTCCCAGACGATACGCAACGTGAAGATAAAATGTTGAAGTACATCGGGAACGTTACCGTTAACGGTTTTGCAGACGTGGCACAACATTCTAAAAAGTATTATCCCGACGTCGAATTCCAGGATAACTTTAAGCCAATCGCACCCGAAATCGTGACAGCCAAAGATGTGTTGGATTCGAAAGGGGTCAGTGGTCTTCAAAGCTGGTTGCTCGACCAGAAACAAGTCCTACTGACAGATACGACCATGCGCGATGCCCACCAAAGCCTGTTTGCGACCCGGATGCGGACCAAGGACATGTTGGCCGTGGCGGCAGCGTCACAAAAAGCCATGCCGCAATTGTTCTCGTATGAGATGTGGGGCGGTGCGACCTTTGATGTGGCCTATCGCTTCTTAAACGAAAACCCATGGAATCGACTCAAAAAGCTTCGTCAAGCCATGCCACGGACCTTGTTCCAGATGTTGTTCCGGGGTTCTAATGCGGTTGGTTATCAAAATTATCCAGATAACGTCATTCGTGAATTTATTTTGGAAGCAGCGAAGAGTGGCATCGATGTCTTCCGGATTTTTGATAGTTTGAACTGGATTCCACAGATGGAAAAGAGTATTCAGGCGGTCAAGGAAACCGGTAAAATTGCCGAAGCCACGATTTGTTATACCGGCGACATTATGGATCCTAACCGGCAAAAGTATGACTTGGCCTATTACCGGCAATTAGCGCTCGACTTGCAATCAACGGGTGCTGACATCATTGCGATTAAAGATATGGCGGGTGTCTTGAAACCGGAAGCCGCCTATGAATTAGTCGCGACCTTGAAGGATGCGCTAACCATTCCGGTTCACTTGCACACGCATGACACGACCGGGAACGGCATTTTCACCTATGCTCGTGCCGTGGATGCAGGTGTCGACGTGGTCGATGTTGCCGCCAGCGCGTTGTCTGGAACCACCAGTCAACCGTCGATGAGCACGTTGTACTATGCGTTAGCACATAATGACCGGCAACCAGATATCGATATCAACAATGTTGAAGCGATTAATCGCTACTGGCAAGGTGTGCGGCCATACTACCAAGATTTCTCAAACGGGATGACCGGGCCACAGACCGATATTTACCAAACACAGATGCCTGGTGGTCAGTATTCTAATTTGCAACAACAAGCCAAGGCAATGGGCCTCGGTGACCGTTGGGAAGAAGTCAAGGACATGTACGCGACGGTCAATGACATGTTTGGCGATATTATCAAGGTTACGCCAAGTTCCAAAGTGGTCGGTGATATGGCATTGTTTATGATGGAAAATCACTTAACGCCAGAAGACATCTACGACCATGGCGACAAGCTCGACTTCCCTGAATCAGTGATTAACTTCTTTGCCGGAAATCTTGGTCAACCAGTCGGTGGTTTTCCTAAGAAATTGCAGCAGATCATTTTGAAGGGTCACCCGGCATTAACGGTTCGCCCAGGTAGTTTGGCCAAACCAGCTGATTTTGAGGCAGTGAAGACTGAATTGTCCGCTAAGCTCGGTCATGAAGCTAACCATCAAGAAGTCTTGAGTTACATTCTGTATCCCAAAGTCTTCATGGATTACGATGCAAGCCACAAACGGTACGGGCACGTCTCACTATTAGATACGCCGACCTTCTTCCAAGGGATGCGTTTAGGTGAAACGGTCAATATTGAATTGGCGAAGGGTAAGACGATGATCGTCAAACTCAACCAAATCAGTGATCCAGACGTAGATGGAGTACGAACCCTGTACTTTAGCATCAATGGGCAAAACCAAGAAATCATGATTAAGGATAATTCGGTTCATCAATCATCAACCAGCACGCGCAAGGCGGAACCAACTAATGAAAATGAAGTTGGGGCAACCATGAGCGGTTCGGTCTTGAAGCTACTCGTCAAGAAGGGTCAGTCCGTTAAGAAGGGTGAACCATTACTAGTTACTGAAGCGATGAAGATGGAGACAACGATTCAAGCGCCTGAAGACGGCCTGATCGAACACATCTACGTCAGTGCGGGTGATGTCATTCAGACGGATGACTTGTTATTAGAAATTGCACCACAATAATTGGCATTAAGTGCAAGTAGTTTGCGATTGATTCGTTTTGAACCACTAGCGCCAACTCAAAAATCATCAATGGCTATGGCCGTTGATGATTTTTAGGTTTAGGCGTGAGAAACAGGTTGGGCCGAGAATTTAGAAGTTAGTTGACGAAATCCAGAATCTAGCCTAACATTTAAACAACAGTATTACGCATTGTGCGAGCTAATTTGTCATGAATCATCATCAAAACGTGTCAATTAGTGGATTTCTGTTCGTCAGCCGATGCGCGCCTTAGTCCGACTTCCGGGGCCGGCTGACAACGCTGGAACAGGGCGGACATCGATTTGAACTCACGCAGAAACCCACTGCGCAATTTCAGATACGAGTCTTCTTCTAGCCCGGGAAATTCACCCGGACAAGAAGAACTTCGCCCTTGAGCATTGTCCGCCAGCCCCTCCAGTCGGGAAGCCGCTCGAATGGCAGATGAACGACCACTTATCTTAGTACAATTGACCAATGGATATTTAATTGCAGTAACTTCAAGCAAACTTTGAATCAGCATTACACTGATTTGTCGCATCTAAATGTTGGCAAAATGCCATGAAATTAGTCAATAGTCATGGCTTTCACTTAGCATAAAGGCTTTGTCATCTCAGACGAGTAGACAAAATCTATACAATCTTCAGTAATGCTGAAAGTTCGCAGAATTGGAATACTGCAAGATAACCTGGAAACTTGCCAGTCTTACAGTCGAATGTCAATATAGCGTGTACCAAATACCAAATATCAAAGACCAGTTCATTTAAAGTTGGGTCCGCACATGTCTGCCTTTCGAATACCATCCTGCCTGTAAGCCGGAGTAGGACGCGACCATAAAATAGGTTTACGCTAACTTGCCCTGTTTTCAGCGATCCTCAGCTGGTGGTTTTGAACTTCATAAATGACACGTTTTGATTATCTTTAATGCAAAATAATAACTAGCACAACGCGTAACAGTAACTTATGTGGAAGAGGTGAGGTTCGATGGATTTTACAGTTAAGCCACGTCGCTCGCTAATCGTGTATCTTTATTCGATGAAGCAGGTGCGGCAGCTCAAGCGCTTTGGGTTGATTCAATATCAATCACGTAAGCAACATTACGTCGTGTTGTACATGGATGAGCATCAAATCCCGGCAGCCACGACGAAAATCAAAAAATTAAATTTTGTCCGCAAGGTGGAACCGTCGTACCGGCCGGACGTTGCGATGAACTTTGGCGAACGGGTGGATCAGGGCTTTTTCAAGCCAACGACGACTGGTGCGCCTGATGACGATGATGATGAAGATTAAGTTGGTGAAAAAGAGA
Source organism: Lactiplantibacillus plantarum EGD-AQ4 (assembly GCF_000463075.2). Classification (GTDB taxonomy): domain Bacteria; phylum Bacillota; class Bacilli; order Lactobacillales; family Lactobacillaceae; genus Lactiplantibacillus; species Lactiplantibacillus plantarum_A. The sequence goes on along the minus strand of NZ_AVAQ01000045.1, from coordinate 53,272 downwards.
TGCGAATTGTAGCAGGTGACTTTGGTGGTCGACGTTTAAAGGCGGTCCCTGGGATGCAGACACGACCGACCACGGACAAAGTCAAAGAAGCGGTGTTTAATATTATTGGCCCGTACTTCGATGGTGGCCAATCACTAGATTTATTTGCTGGCAGTGGTGGATTAAGTATTGAAGCAGTCTCGCGTGGGGTGGACCGCGCCGTTTTGATTGATCGTCAGTATCAGGCTATTAAAACGATCAAGGATAATATTGCGGTGACCAAGGCGCCAGAACGATTTGAGGTCATTAAAGGTGACGCTCAGCGGGTTCTGGATCGACTAGCTGCACAAAATGAGCGTTTTGACTGGGTATTTTTGGACCCGCCGTATGCCAAGCAGCAAATTGTTAAGGATATTCAACGGTGTGCGTCACTGGGGTTGTTGAATCCGGGTTGCCACATCGTGTGTGAGACCGATACCAACGCCAATTTACCCGCAGATTTGCCTGGTTTTGCCTTGGTTCGGCAACAGGACTACGGCATTACGGTCATTACGATTTATCAAAAAGTAACGGAGGAAGTTTAGTTATGGTGACAGCAGTTTTTCCCGGAAGCTTTGATCCCATTACCCGGGGACATCTGGATATGATTCAGCGTGCAAGTCGGTTTGTTGATCATTTGATCGTTGCGGTCATGGTCAATACCAGCAAACAACCCCTATTTACGATGGCCGAAAAAGTTGACATGATCAGTGCGGAAGTCAGCGATTTGCCGAACGTTGAGGTGCAAGCTGCGACCGGGTTAACCGTTGATTTCATGACCAGCGTCCATGCGACGGTCTTGGTTCGAGGGTTACGCAATGAACAGGACTTTGGCTACGAGCGCGACATCGCGTGGATGAACAAATCATTGAATGATTCAATTGAAACGATTTGCCTGATTGCCCGGCCACCCTATGCTTATTTTTCTTCGAGCTTAATCAAAGAAGTGGCCAAGATGGGGGCGGATGTTTCTAAATACGTGCCAACGGCGGTCGCTCAGAAGCTCCAAGAGCGTTTGGGGAATGACTAATGAAGACGGTACAACGATTATGGAAACGTTACTGGGGACTCGTTTTAATTGTGGTGGCACTACTGATCTTTTTCTTACTGCCACTGCCATATTATATTGAGGGCCCCGGGAGCGCGGACAATTTAAAATCTTTTGTGACGGTCAAGCATCATCCTGACAAACGGCGGGGTAAATTCATGTTGACGTCGGTCGCCGAAGCCCCGGCGACACCGGCTTTATGGTTGTATGCGCAATTAAATCCCCATTATGACGTCGTTAGCGCCGAAGACATGACGGGCGGTCAAGATGACGCGACTTATAACCGGGTCCAAAAGTTCTACATGCGCAGTGCGATCAATGAAGCCATTGCCACCGCCTACTCAGCGGCACATCAAAGTTATCGGACGACCTATCAAGGAATCTACGTGCTCGATATTCAGTCGAATTCGAAGTTTAAGCACCAGTTGAAGGTCGGCGATACGATCACCAAGGTCGATGGCCATCATTTCAATACAGCGAGTGCCTATCAACGCTATATCAGTAAGCAGGGCGTTGGCCATCGCGTGACGATTAGCTATCGGCGCAATGGCAAGACCAAACAGGCGACCGCGCCCTTGGTTAAGCTAAGTACCCACCGGGCCGGAATCGGGATTACGTTGACTGATAATGTCAAGGTCACCACTAAGATTCCAGTCAAAGTTGATCCTGGCCAAATTGGCGGTCCATCTGCCGGTCTGATGTTTAGTTTGCAGATTTATCAACAATTGACTAATCAGAACTTACGGCACGGTCAAAAAATCGCCGGGACTGGTACGATCGATCAGAATGGTCAAGTTGGTGAAATCGGCGGCATCGATAAAAAAGTAATTGCGGCCAAACGGGCGGGTGCAACAATTTTCTTTGCACCGTACGTTAAACCGACCAAAGCGCTTCTAGCCGTTGAAGAGCAAGGCAAGACCAATTATCAATTGGCAAAAGCCACTGCGAAAAAGTATGCACCAAATATGAAAGTCGTGCCAGTCACGTCGTTCAAGCAGGCAGTGCATTACTTACAAACACATTCAAAATAATTGACTGCAGAATTTAAGTAGTCGCTCAAAAGTTTGGGGTGAAACCCAAACTTTTTTCGTGGATTCACCCTCGTTTTGCGTAATTATTCGTTGAAGGGGTGAGAGTCAATGACAACTTGGATTCAATTTGCAAAAACTCACTGGCGGGTCCTCGCTATTGGGAGCGCCGCCGTTCTGATTCTTTTAACTGGTTTCGTGCTCAGTCAGCATCATCAACCAGCGGCGACGACTGCAACCAATGTGTTTGATCCAACTACGGGCGCTAGTGGGGCTGATACGGCAATCATGAATGGTGGGGCTAGTAGTGGTAGTAGTCAGGTAGCCAGGCATGGCGCACCATCATCAACTGCAGGCTCAGCGGCAATGGCGGTCAATCCAGCGGCTAACAGTTCAGCGCCCGGCTTTGTCGACGTGAAAGGGGCAGTCAACAAACCTGGACTTTATCAGGTCACCAGCAGTATGCGGGTCGCTGATGTGATTCAACTCGCACAGGGAATGCAACCCCAAGCCGACCAGCAACAGGTCAATTTGGCGGCGAAGGTGACGGATCAACAAGTCGTCTATGTGCCAGCTAAGGGTGAGCAACTACCGGCGATTGCAACGGCAGCACCGAGTCCGGCACCCGCGACGACCACGGCTGCAGGTGGGTCACCAGCCAGCGCTAATGCGGGTTCGAGTGAGAAGGTCAATTTGAATACCGCCGATGTTGCGGCGTTTCAAAAGCTGAGTGGCGTCGGGCAGAAAAAGGCTGAAAAGATTATTGCTTATCGGCAACAGCATGGTAATTTTAAATCTGTCGATGATTTGAAGAATGTGAGCGGCTTTGGGGAGAAGACGGTTGCGAAATATAAAGACCAACTGACCGTCTAGTTTCAAAGCGGACAATTTGTTATACTACTGTCATTGAAAGCGAGGCATAAGATAATGAAAGATCAACGAATTCCATGGGATCAATATTTTATGATGCAGGCGGTGCTCTTGTCGAGTCGGAGTACCTGTGAACGTCTATCGGTCGGTGCAACCATCGTCCGGGATAAGCGCATTATTGCGGGCGGCTACAACGGCTCAGTTTCGGGCGACGTGCACTGTATTGACGAAGGCTGCTATTTAGTTGATGGTCACTGTGTGCGGACGATTCATGCGGAAATGAACGCTATTCTACAATGTGCGAAGTTTGGTGCCGCAACGGATGGTGCTGAAATCTACGTGACGGATTTTCCGTGTTTGCAATGCACCAAGATGCTGTTACAAGCTGGTATTACCAAAATTCATTATTTACGTAATTATCATAACGACGATTATGCCATGTCATTGATCGAACGGAAGCACGTGGCACTTCAACAGGTCAAGTTCGACCAGTCGGACTTGGACAAATTGAATCTTAACCAGATTTTACTTAATCGTGACTAAGTGCGCCCGTTATTTTTCGCCGCAATTAGTTGCGGTCTACTTAGTAGTTGGTTAGTAAACCAACAACCGATTGCCGCAGTACTGTTAGGGCTGTGGCTTATTCGGGTCTGGTGTTTACGGGAACGGCATTGTCTGGTGGTGACGTTAGTATGCGTGCTGGGCTTTGCAGGCTGGTTCGGTTGGCAAAACCATCATTTTAATCATTTGGTGGCTTTGCCGAGCCAGTCGGTGCAAGCTGAGTTAACCGTGCAACCGGACGCCATCTCGATTCGGGGTGGTCAGTACCAACTCATAGCTAACGGCTCAGTTGGACGCGTGTTAGTCCGGGGGCAATTGAAATCCGCACACGAAAAACAGTGGTTACAACAGGTGACTAAACGAACGGTTTGGCGCGCTCAGGGAACATTGGCGCCCATCGATCCACCGACCAATCCCGGTCAATTCGACGCCCCGGCGTATTATCGCAGTCAGGGCATTGCCCAGCAAGTGACGCTCACACAGGTGTCTCAAGTGCAAGCAGCACCACGTACCGGCTGGTTAGGAGTCATCGATCGTTTACATCAGTGGCGCTGGGCATTTGCACAACGCTGTCAGCAATTACCGCCGATGCTAGCACGTTATGCGAGTTCTCTATTGGTCGGATTGCGACCAGCAGATTTTCAAACGACGATGGGGGCAGTGCAGCAATTGGGCCTACTGCACCTCTTCAGTCTCTCTGGGATGCACGTGATTTTACTGATTAGCTTCTTAAAATGGGGACTGATCCGGCTGCATTTAAGCCGGCAAGCGACGGACTATTGGTTGTTGGGATTATTGCCAGTCTATCTAATCTTGGGTGGTGGCGCCGATAGCCTGCAACGAGCGGTCATTACCGCGGCCTTACCAATTGTCTGGGAGCTCGTTACGCATCGAACGAGTGGTGCCCTGAGCGGGTGGAGCCTGGCATTGATGGTTGGCCTGATCCATAATCCACTAGTTCTGAGTCAATTAGGGGGCCAATTGAGTTATGGCTTGGCCCTGCTGTTGATCTTGATGCCAACCATGCCATCTTGGAAATTGGCAGTGTGGATTCAAGTGATCAGCCTGCCGGTCTTGTTAGTAGCGACCGCGCAGTGGCATGCGTTGTCGTTAGCGGTCAATTTGATCGTAGCGCCACTATTCAGCTGGTTGTTATTCCCAGTAACCATGTTTGGCGCGATTTTCGGCACTCAGGTTCCAGGAATCGCTAGCAGTTGTGAGTGGTTGCTAGTCAACTTTCAAACGTGGCTCGACTGGGTCAGTCACTGGCCAGGATTACTCGTGTTGGGCCAGCCGAATGCCGCTTGGGCGTGGGGCCTCAGTTTATTGAGCTTATGGCTGTTGCGGACGCCGACGCGCCGGTACCGGCGATTATTGGTGCTGGCATATGGCTGTTTTATTCTCAGTATGCGGTTTCCGTTACATGGTGCGGTTCAGTTTATCGACGTCGGGCAGGGTGATTCAATCCTGATTCGGCAACCGTTTAATCGACAAGTGAGTTTGATTGATACCGGTGGTCGGTTGCATTTTCCCAAACCCCACTGGCAAGATGATGGCTTGACGCCTAAGGCTCGGGTGGAGACGATCACTGTCAATTATTTGCATCGACTGGGAATTACGCATTTAGATACGGTGTATTTGTCACATAAAGATGTCGACCATATTGGCGATCTAGGTGAATTGTTACGATTGATGCCAGTCAAACGAGTTGTGGTACCGGCGGGAATGGCGCACTTAGATAAATTTCAAAAGTTATTGCAGCCGGCGAAACGACCACCGACCGTGATTGAAGCATTGGCCGGTCAGACGTTTGCGGACGGATTGACGGCCGTTCATCCATTCAAACCAGGCCGTGCTGAAAACGAGGATTCATTGGTATTAACGGGTGTCTTTGGTCAGCGCCGCTTTATGTTCACGGGTGACTTGGACCGAGCTGGGGAGCGGGCAATCACTGCCCGTTATCCGCAATTACGAGTGGATGTGTTAAAATTAGGACATCATGGCAGTAAAACGGCGTCGGACCCCGAAGCGTTGCAACAACTCGGAGTACGCCAAGGGATTCTTTCAGTTGGTCGCCATAACCGATACGGGCATCCCAATCAAGAAACTCTGACGACTTTAGCCAATTTACGGATTGAAACGTATTCCACAGCCCTGCAAGGCATGATTACTTATCGATTTTTTAATCATCGGCAGGGACAGTGGCAAACATTTTTGAAGGAAGGTAATCGCTATCAACGCACAGCAAGCGTTAAAAACGATTCGCAACGGTGAACTCGCACCGATTTATGTGATTTTAGGAACCGTCGACTATTTAGCGGATCAACTCAAACAGGCGTTGACGCAGCAAATACCGACTGAAGAACAAACGATGAACGTCGGCAGTTATGATATGGAGACAACACCGGTCGCAGTCGCGCTCGATGATGCCATGTCAGCGCCGTTTTTTGGTGAGCGTCGGCTGGTCTTCATCAACCATCCGTATTTTTTGACGGGTGAAAATAAAAAGACCAAGGTCGATCATGACTTGGACGCGTTACAGCGCTATTTCGAACAACCGGAGCCGAGCACGATTCTGGTACTAATGGCGCCTTACGAGAAATTAGATGCGCGTAAAAAGCTCGTTAAAACGCTCAAAAAACAAGCAACGATGATTGAAATCAATCAGGTTTCGGAGACGGAGACTCAGCGCTACGTCCAGGCGGCTTTAGACGAGAAAAAGATTCGTATCGATGCGGATGCGTTGCAAGAGTTGGTCAATCGAACGGATGGGCAGTTAGGGCTGATTATGGGCCAACTACCGAAGTTGATGATTTATGCCGCTCAGTCTCAGCAGATTGATTTAGCGGCAGTCCAAGCGTTAGTAACTAAATCACTAACACAAAATGTGTTTGACCTCGTTAATGACGTCCTACGTTATCGCACGCAGCCCGCAGTAGAACTTTATCACGAATTGGTGGCGGCTCAAGAAGCACCGTTGAAAATCAACGCGATTTTGTTAGGCCAATTTCGATTATTGTTACAAGTCAAGATCATGGCTCAGGCAGGTTACAGCCAAGGAAGTCTGGCCAGTACGTTAAAGGTCCATCCATACCGCGTCAAGCTAGCGATGCAAACGGTGCGCCATTTTGACCAAGCGGCTTTACGCGCCGCGTACTTAGGATTACTGCAAACCGAGGAACAAATGAAAACCACGCAACGTGATCCAGAATTGTTATTTGAATTATTCATGGTGCAGTTTGTGAACGAGCGGCAAACGGCAACGCGAACACGGTCGGGGGCTTATTAGATGAGCAGTCACGCGTCGCCATCAAAATTACAGTGAATATCAAAAACACCTGAACCAGGGGAGACCCCGTGGCTCAGGTGTTTTTGAATTAGTCATTAATTTCAGACACAAAAAAACGCCATCGCAAGGCTCAGGCGTTAAATTAGCTTATTTTGCGTAACGTGCGGCCATCCGTGACTTGTCACGGGCAGCTTTGTTGCGCTTGATAAGACCTTTAGAAGCAGCCTTGTCAACAGCGCTAGCAGCTGCGACGTAAAGTTCGTCGACATTGTCGGCACCGGCAGTCTTAGCAGCTTCAAATTTCTTAACAGCAGTCCGCATCGCACTCATTTGGGCGGTGTTACGGGCGTTTGCTTTATTGTTTGTTTTCACGCGTTCAATAGCGGATTTGATAATTGGCATCAGATTCACCTCCATCATTTTTTCAACAAATGCTATTATACATAAGCCCCGGCTTGATTGCAACCGTTATGTGTAAAGTAATTTATCTTGATACATGTTTAAACCGCTATTTTAGGCAAGCTGATCAGGATCAGAAAGTGAGCGTAGCGGCCTGAATGCAAGGCAGTCACCTGACCGTATCGTGCGTTTGGTAGACCAACTTGCGCTTCGTTGGTCAGTAGATACGAGCCCAGTTTGATGACTGGACGTTGACTTCGGCTGTCACTGGGCTTGCATTTTAATGGGGAGTTTGCTAGACTATATCAAGTGTTCAGCAACCCTTTACTTAGTTTATCGTGCACCACCAACGATTTACTCAGTTTAGGGCAATTATTGGAAAGGTGGTTGAAACACATGGCAATTTCACGCGAAAAGAAGACGGAACTTATTAATAAGTATGCCCGTCACGAAGGCGATACTGGTTCAGTTGAAGTCCAAGTTGCAGTTTTAACAGAAGACATCAACGAATTAAACGAACATTTACGTGTTCACAAGAAGGATTTTCATTCACAACGTGGGTTGATGAAGAAAATCGGTCATCGTCGTAACTTGTTAGCTTACCTTCGTAAAGAAGACGTTAACCGTTACCGTGACTTAATCCAAAGTCTTGGTCTTCGTCGTTAATATTGAATTTAGAAGGGCTGCCTGCGGGGTGGCTCTTTTTTTGTACATCATTACAAAAACGATACATAAACTTTATCAAACTCAAATAACCGTTTGCTATACTGAGAAATATTAAAATGGATGATTGAGGAGATTTCATGCAAGCGACGACAACATTGACACGCAATTTTAGAATTTTATGGTTTGGCAGTCTGATTACAGATTTAGGTAACGCGATGACGTTGCCTTTTATTGTGCTGTATATTCAAACGTTAGGACATTATTCCACGACCCAATTAAACTTACTGGGTGCGGCCGCGTTCGCAGTCACGTATGCCTGTAAAGCACTGGTAGCACCGCTATGGGGCCGACTGGCTGACCAGAAGGGCCGTAAATTAATGTGCCTGCGCGCTTCTGGCATGATGACGCTGACGATTCTAGGCGTCGGTTTAGCACCCAACGTGACGATCCTACTGATTTTACGTGCGGCGCAGGGTGCCTTTTCGGGATACATTAATAATGCCAACGCGTTGATTTCATTAACAGCGCCAGCCGAACGTCGGGGACAATGGCTGAGCAAGTTAGTGACGGGCAGTATTAGTGGCACACTGATGGGGCCGCTGCTCGGGAGTGTGCTAGCAAATACGGTTGGTTACCGCGGGGCCTTTATCGTCACGAGTGGCTTGATGGCGATGGTTTTTGTCATGACGCTGTGGGGCGTTCAGGAGGATGTGACGCCGGTCAGCCGACAAGCCTTGGCACCACTTCGTCCCATCTTGAAGCAAATTGGTGGGGTGTTTATCACCGCACTCTTAACCTCACTCTTAGTTGTGCAGGCGACGACGAACGCAGTAACGCCTATTCTGAGTTTGTTTGTGATGCAGTTATCGCCACAAGCGTCGTCGCACACGATTGTTTTGTTGACGGGGTTCGTTGCGGCTGCGCCCGGGGTGGCGACGATTTTAATGGCCGGCCGAATTGGTCGATTGATTGATCGGCTAGGCGCGGGGCGCTGTCTCCTCATCTTTCTCGGGCTAGCCATCAGTGATTTAATTCTGACGAGTCTGGTACAGCAAGTTGGTCAATTGATCATCTTACGATTGATTTTAGGGGTTGCGGATGCGGCATTACTGCCAGCCTTGCAAGTGATGACGGTCGAACGGGTGCCCCAAGTTGCGTTCGGTCGGGTGTTTAGTCTTAATCAATCGGCACAGGCGTGTGGTAACGTGGTTGGCCCGGGTCTCGCTGTGTTAGTTGCCAACCAGTGGGGTTATCAACCAATATTTCTCGTGACAGCTGGTTTGCAGGTCATCGCACTAGTGCTTTGGGGGTTATATTTCCGTCAACAACAAGGGCGCTGAGCCTTAATCGAATGGTCTAACTATTGCTTTACTTTAAAATGTGGTAAACTGAAAAGAGTTACTTAATCGGAACAGGTACATTGGGTACTTGTAAATTTCAATAGAGGAGTTTTTAGATCATGAACTTTGCAAACGTTGACTTGATGACCGCAATGGTGACCCCTTTCGATGATCACCAACAACTAGACGAAAAGCGGTTGGCAAGCTTGATTGAACATTTATTGGCACATGGGACGCAGGGTATCCTAGTAGGTGGTACCACTGGTGAAGCCCCAACGTTGACTGAAGATGAGAAGTTAACCTTACTTAAAAAAGCCGCTAAAATCGTGGATGGCCGGGTGCCAATCGTGGCTGGGACTGGTTCTAACAGTACTGCTGCGACGATTGCCTTTACCAAGAAGGTCAGCCAAATTGACGGTATCGATGCCGCATTAGTGGTAGTTCCTTACTATAATAAACCTGACCAAGCTGGAATGATTGCGCACTTTACGGCGGTCGCTGAACAGGGTGGCTTGCCAGTGATCATTTATAATATTCCTGGCCGAGTAATTGTTAAGATGGAAGTTTCAACCGTTTTAACGTTAGCGCAAAACCCAAATATCATTGGGATTAAGCAGTGTGCCTCAATGGAAGAATTTGGTGCAATCGTTGAAAATGCACCAGCTGATTTTCTGGTCTACACAGGTGAAGATTCTCAAAGCCTAGCAGCCAAGGAAATTGGCGGTGCGGGTGTGATTTCAGTAGCTAGTCATATTTACGGTGACGAAATGACCGCCATGTTTACTGCTATTGAACAGGGTGATATTGCCACGGCCGCAAAATATCAACGTGACTTGACACCAAAAATGAGTGCGTTGTTTAGCGCACCATCGCCATCGCCCGTTAAGGCAGCCCTGAATCATTTAGGCCAGCCAGTTGGCGATCCGCGGTTACCAATCTTACCACTAAGTGCTGAGCAAACAACTCAGTTATTTAAAACATTAAATATTTAGAAGAATCAAGGTGAAATAATTGAGTTCAAAAATTCAAATTACCCCCTTTGGTGGGGTCCGTGAAAACGGAAAAAACATGTACGCTGTCGAAGTCGACGGCGATATCTATATCTTGGACTGTGGTCTGAAATACCCGGAAAATGAATTGCTCGGAATTGATATCGTGATTCCAGATTTCAGTTATTTACGGGAGAATGCTGATCGAATCGTCGGTGTATTCTTAACACACGGCCATGCGGATGCCATCGGTGCTTTACCTTACTTTTTAAACGAATTTAACGTGCCAGTCTTCGGTTCAGAACTAACGATTGAATTGGCTAAAATTCAAATGCAGAAGGATCCACAAGCCAAGAAGTTTAACGATTTCCACGTTGTTAATGAGAAGACGGAAATTGACTTTGGCACGGTTACCGTCTCATTTTTCCGGACGACCCATTCAATCCCAGATTCCATGGGGATCGTCTTACAAACGAGTGCTGGTGAAATTGTCTACACGGGTGACTTTAAATTTGACCCGACAGCTGCCGGCGATTATCAAACAGACTTTGCACGTTTAGCCGAAATCGGTTCAAAGGGTGTCTTGGCATTGCTGAGTGATTCAGCCAACGCTGAAAACTACGAACAACCGGTGAGTGAGCGTGAAATTGCAGCTTATGTCTTGGAAACTTTCAAATATCATCCTGGTCGGATCATTGTCGCATCAGTTGCTTCAAATATCTTGCGGATTCAACAAGTGCTTGATGCCGCGGCTAAGTCGGACCGTAAAGTGGCCTTAATGCCTGGAGATGTCGAGAGTATCGTCAAGACGGCCATTGACTTGGGTAAGTTGCACATGCCAGAAGACGTCGTTGTGCCATTAAAAGCAATCGATAAGTTGAAGCCTGAACAGGTCGTCATCTTGCAGACTGGCCGTATGGGTGAGCCCATCAAAGCTTTGCAGCGAATGGCGAACAAACAAGAGGGCAAAGTCAACATCGAAAAGGGTGACCTGGTCTTCATTACGACGACGCCTTCCCATTCGATGGAAACCGTCGTTGCCAAAACTCGCGATATGATTTATCGAGCGGATGCGGACGTTAAGGCAATCGCGGATGAGATGAACTCATCGGGCCATGCTGCTAAGCGTGACTTGCAACTGATGATCAATATGATGAAGCCACAATACTTCATTCCAATTCAGGGGGAATACCGTTTACTTGATGCGCATGCTAGTTTTGCGCGTGAAGTGGGGATCCCTGATGACCACGTCTTAATTGCGGCTAAGGGCGACCAATTACGCTATGATGGCGACACCATGCACTTGGCTGGCTCAATTGAAGTTGGCGACACGATGATTGATGGTATCGGCGTTGGTGATATTGGGAACATCGTGTTACGTGATCGGAAAATTTTGTCCGAAGACGGTATCTTTGTGGCAGTGGTCACAATTGATCGTAAGAAGAAAAAGATTATTTCGACACCCAAGATTACGTCACGGGGCTTCGTCTACGTCAAGACAAGTAAAGATTTGATGCAGGAAAGTGCCGAATTGGTACGGACGACGGTCCAAGAGAATCTTGATAACAAGGAATTTGATTGGGGCCACTTGAAACAAGCGGTTCGCGAAAAGTTGAACCACTACTTGTGGGATCAGACAAAACGTCATCCAGTCATCTTGCCAGTTATCATGGAAGTTAATCAGCACCATCGTCGCAGTAAAAAGTCAAAGTCAAACAAGCCGGCTGAACGCCAACCGGAAGCTTAATCAGCGTAAAAAGTCGGAAGGAATTTCCGGCTTTTTACTTTAGCTTTTTATTTTTTAGGTTTGTTTTAAGAGAGGAGTATGTTCAGATGACCCCAGCAGAGCGTCAAACGGCCGCCGAACAAGCAGTGGCTGCAAAGGATTGGAATCAAGCGGCCAATCTATGGGAACAGATTTACCAAGATGAACAATCGGCCGCCAATAATTTCCAGTTGGTACGGGCGTTAGTCGCTGACCAGCAGTATGTCACCGCGCGCAATTACGCGAGTGAATTCGAAGGCCAATATCTGGCTTCCGATGAGGCGGCCTCCGTGTACCTGCGTGCGCTGATTGCTAATCATGAGTTCATCTCGGCGCGAATCGTGATCGTTGCACGTGGGAAGAGTGATTGGACACAGGCTGCGCTAACCACGCTCTCAGCCGCTGAAAATGACGCTGAGGCGCACTTACAATCGACATTGACAACCACGATGCGCCATTTTTATCACTTATCTGATCAACCGGTTCAGGCCCAAGTGGCGGATTTGCAGGCGGCACGTCATCTGACCATGCAACGTTATTTGACCGCGGCTAAGTTTTTGCTTGTGGATCCGTTTTTGCATCCTTTGACGCGCTCAGAGGTACTCTATACCTTACATGAATTGCGGGTGACGGTACCGGTGCAGATGCAATGGTTACTGGATGAACGCCAGCTGACAATTTGCCCAGCCGAGTTAACTGAAGTGGGCGCCGATGAAATCAGTTTAGCGACGAAACAACTGCTTAAAATTCAGCTTGCTGACCAGGATGTCTTTTTATATGAAAATTTACGGGAACTTTTACAATTACAATTAATGTACTTATATCCACGTCCAGAATTAGCGATTACTGATCCAGCGGACTGGGTAACCGTCTTAATTGCACAGCAAACTGGTCAGCAGACGGCTGACTTATCGGCAGAACAAGAAAAAATGATGAAAATTCAGCAGAAGATTCAGCAATTTAGTCTTGATTTACAAGAATAATCATGCTTAATAAGAATTAACTAACAAAAATTCAATTTTTTGAATAATATCTGTTTACAAATCAGATTAGGCTATATATAATATTTAAGGATTCTCAGTGATGGGTGCGTAATTTGGCCTTTTCACTAGGATGTAGTATAATACTAACTAAAGAATTGTTGAGACTCTTTTGTCTTGGCATTATTCTTGCGAAAATCACAGGAGGTTTCATTAATGGCAAAAGAACATTATGAAAGAACAAAACCCCATGTAAACATTGGTACTATTGGCCACGTTGACCATGGGAAGACTACTTTGACCGCTGCAATCACTAAGGTATTAGCAGAAAAGGGCTTGGCTAAAGAACAAGACTTTGCTTCTATCGATGCTGCTCCGGAAGAACGTGAACGTGGTATTACTATCAACACCGCCCACGTTGAATACGAAACTGAAAAGCGTCACTACGCCCATATCGATGCCCCAGGACATGCTGACTACGTTAAGAACATGATCACTGGTGCCGCTCAAATGGACGGTGCGATCTTAGTTGTTGCCGCAACTGATGGTCCTATGCCACAAACGCGTGAACACATCCTCTTGGCTCGCCAAGTTGGTGTTGACTATATCGTTGTCTTCTTAAACAAGACTGATCTTGTTGACGATGACGAATTAGTTGACTTGGTTGAAATGGAAGTACGTGAATTACTTTCAGAATACGATTTCCCTGGTGACGATATTCCTGTTGTCCGTGGTTCAGCGCTTAAAGCACTTGAAGGCGACCCAGAACAAGAAAAGGTTATCATGCACTTAATGGACGTTGTTGATGAATACATCCCAACTCCAGTTCGTGATACTGAAAAGCCTTTCTTGATGCCTGTTGAAGACGTCTTCTCAATCACTGGTCGTGGGACTGTTGCTTCTGGTCGTATCGATCGTGGGACTGTTAAAGTCGGCGATGAAGTTGAAATCGTTGGTTTACACGAAGACGTTCTTAAGTCAACTGTTACGGGTCTTGAAATGTTCCGTAAGACGCTTGACTTAGGTGAAGCCGGTGACAACGTTGGTGCCTTATTACGTGGTGTTAACCGTGATCAAGTTGTTCGTGGCCAAGTTTTAGCTAAGCCAGGTTCGATCCAAACCCACAAGAAGTTCAAGGGTGAAGTTTATATCTTGAGCAAAGAAGAAGGTGGCCGTCATACGCCATTCTTCTCAAACTATCGTCCACAATTCTACTTCCACACCACTGATATCACTGGTGTTATTGAATTGCCAGACGGTGTTGAAATGGTTATGCCTGGTGACAACGTAACGTTCACTGTTGAATTGATTCAACCAGCTGCCATCGAAAAGGGTACCAAGTTCACGGTTCGTGAAGGTGGTCATACTGTCGGTGCCGGTGTTGTTTCAGAAATTGATGACTAATCTCTAACTGATTTTCATTGATTGATTTAAGCGACTTGGAAGTCTTCTTCCGAGTCGTTTTTTTTAAGGAAATCAATAATACCGCGCGTGCTTGCGGGCTTTTTTAACCAATTCGGTTTACTTTACGGCAACGATAGGTTAAACTTAACAAGTATGCAATTGACTTGAATTGTAGAAATTATAATGTTTCGGAGGGAATACAATGGCTGCAAAGTGGGAAAAGAAAGAAGGCAACCAAGGCGAATTAACATTCGAAATTGGTGCTGACAAAATTAAAGAAGGTATTGATAAGGCCTTCCAACGGACTAAGAAGAACTTAAACGTTCCTGGGTTCCGTAAGGGTAAGGTTCCACGTCAAATCTTCAACCAAATGTACGGTGAAGAAGCACTTTATCAAGATGCTTTAAATATCGTGCTCCCAGAGGCATATGAAGAAGCAATCAAAGATACTGAAATTGAACCAGTTGACCAACCTCAAATCGATGTTGACAGCATGGAAAAGGGCAAGCCTTGGGTTCTGAAAGCCGTTGTTACGGTTAAACCAGAAGTTAAGCTTGGTCAATACAAGGAACTTAGTGTCACTCGTCAAAACACGCGGGTTTACGCTAAGGACGTCGACGCTGAATTAGAATCACGTCGCGAAAAGCAAGCTGAATTAGTCTTGAAAGAAGACCAACCAGCTGCTAAGGGTGATACTGTCGTTATTGACTTCAAAGGTTTCGTTGATGGCGAACCATTTGAAGGCGGCGAATCAGAAAACTATTCACTTGAATTAGGTTCTAACTCATTCATCCCTGGCTTCGAAGACCAATTAGTTGGTGTGAAGGCCGGCGACGAAACTGAAGTTAAGGTAACCTTCCCTAAGGATTACCAAGCTGAAGACTTGCAAGACAAAGAAGCAACCTTCAAGGTAACGGTTCACGAAGTTAAGACTAAGGAACTCCCTGAATTAGACGATGAATTTGCCAAGGATGTTGACGATGACGTTGACACACTTGAAGAATTAAAGGCTAAGATCAAGGATGAACTTAAGGAACAAAAAGAATCCGCTGCTCATGATGCCATTGAAGACGAAGCTTTGAACCAAGCTGTTGACAATGCTGAAATCGAAGCCATTCCTGATGCAATGAAGGAAGACGACATTCATCGTCAAATGGATCAATATTTAGCTAACATGCAACAACAAGGTATCGATCCTAAGACTTACTACAAGTTGACTGGTACGACTGAAGACGACTTGCACAAGCAATTTGCTGCTGATGCAGAACGTCGGGTTAAGACTAACTTGGTCTTAGAAGCCGTCGTTGAAGCTGAAAACATCAAACCATCACAAGATGAAATTGCTGCTGAAGTTAAGGACTTAGCTAGTCAATACAACATGGAAGAAAGCGCAGTCCGTGGTGCATTAACTGATGACATGTTGTCACATGACATCGCCATTCGCCAAGCTGTTGACTTGATTGCTGACTCTGCAAAGCAAAATGCCAAAGCAGACGACAAAAAAGATGACAAGAAAGACGATAGCGACAAGGACTAATTTTCTTTGAACGCAATCCGTCTGAAGGCCTTGGAAGATTTTGTTTCCAAGGCCTTTTTACATAGCGTGGTTAATTGCTCCTATCTTTCACTTGCCGATATCGCGCATGATGTTGAACGGTGGGAAAGGCATGTTGAACAAATAATTTCGAGAATAGGTTCGTCCATGTTATAGTAGTGGACGTAGAAGACAGTGCCTAAGCTGGTTTTAGCTTGGCTTTTCTGTTATGATTAATCCATGTAAATACATCGATGAGGTGAGAATGAATGTTTGAAAATACCGAGACAAACGGCCCTGTGAACTGCTCGTTTTGTGGTAAATCACAAGATCAAGTTAAAAAGATCGTGGCTGGCCCCGGCGTTTATATCTGTAATGAATGTATCGATTTATGTAAAGAAATTATCGATGAAGAGTTTA
This sequence comes from Lactiplantibacillus plantarum EGD-AQ4, assembly GCF_000463075.2. Taxonomy (GTDB): domain Bacteria; phylum Bacillota; class Bacilli; order Lactobacillales; family Lactobacillaceae; genus Lactiplantibacillus; species Lactiplantibacillus plantarum_A. The sequence continues at coordinate 36,961 of NZ_AVAQ01000045.1, read as the reverse complement.
GTGAAGAACAAACCCATGAATTAACAGATATTCCAACGCCAAAACAAATCGTTGACGAGTTGGACCAATATGTGATCGGTCAGAATGAAGCGAAGCGGACACTTTCCGTTGCGGTTTACAATCATTACAAACGTGTGAAAGCCATGGCTGATAGTAATGATGAAGAGGCCGAGGATGGTCCTGAATTACAAAAGAGTAATATTAGTTTAGTTGGTCCAACTGGTTCTGGGAAGACCTTCTTAGCCCAAAGCTTAGCTCGAATCTTGGACGTGCCATTTGCAATTGCGGATGCGACGACCTTGACCGAAGCCGGCTATGTTGGTGAAGACGTTGAAAACATTTTACTGAAGTTATTGCAAAATGCTGACTACGACGTTGAACGCGCGGAAAAAGGTATTATCTATATCGATGAAATCGATAAGATTGCCAAGAAGAGCGAAAATGTTTCCATCACTCGGGATGTTTCCGGTGAAGGGGTTCAACAAGCGCTGCTGAAGATTTTGGAAGGCACGATTGCCAACGTGCCGCCGCAGGGTGGTCGTAAGCATCCACAACAAGAATTTATTCAAATCGACACCACGAATATTCTGTTTATCGTTGGGGGTGCGTTTGATGGCATCGAAGATATCGTTAAGCGGCGTTTAGGCGACAAGACGATTGGCTTTGGTACCGACACTGACGGTAAGAATGCCGTCTTGGATGATTCCAAGAGCTTGATGCAACAAGTTGTGCCTGAAGACTTATTACAATTTGGGTTGATTCCTGAATTTATCGGTCGGTTACCAATCTTAACGGCCCTAGAACGGTTGACGGAAGATGACTTAGTTCGTATCTTGACGGAACCGAAGAACGCCCTAGTTAAGCAGTACCAGCGTTTGATCGCGCTTGATGGTGCTGAACTGGACTTCAATGATGATGCGCTGCGAGCAATCGCACAAGAAGCGTTAGCTCGTAATACAGGTGCGCGTGGCCTACGTTCGATTATTGAAGATACGATGCGGGATATTATGTATGATATTCCAAGTCGTGAAGACGTTAAGAAAGTGATCATTACCCGTGAAACGGTTGCTGATCATGCAGAACCAGAATTAGTATTGGCAGACCAAAAAGCGTCCTAGACGTGTTTGAAAGTCATAACGCTAATAAGTAACGCTCAGGACCGCGGTGAGTCTTCATCGGCGGTCCTGAGTGCTGTTTTCGGAGATTTGAGCGTGGCGGTCTGCTAGTGATCGTATTTATGGTAAAATGAGTGCAATTATGAGTTGCAGAAGGAGTTAATTCGATGGAAGTGCATAACGTTGAACTTGTCATGAGCGCGGTGGCGCCTAGTCAATATCCCACCACGGGTTTTCCCGAGATTGGCCTTGCTGGACGATCCAATGTTGGAAAATCTTCTTTAATTAATGTATTGATCAATCGCAATAGCTATGCGCGGACGTCTAGTCAACCTGGTAAAACTCAGACGCTGAATTTTTACAAGGTCGAGGATCAACTCTATTTCGTGGATGTCCCTGGTTACGGCTATGCGAAGGTATCTAAGAAAGAGCGCGAAAAATGGGGCCAAATGATTGAGACCTATTTGACGACTCGTCAGACGCTTCGTGGGGTGGTTATTTTGGTGGATGCCCGGCATGCACCGACTAAGGATGACGTGGCCATGTATGAGTGGATGCGGTACTATGAGATGCCATTATTGGTGGTTGCCACCAAAAGTGATAAGATTCCACGCGGTAAGTGGAACAAACAAGAGAGTTTAATCAAAAAAACACTTAATTTTCAACCGGAAGATGATTTTATTGCCTTCTCAGCAAAGACCAAAGAAGGTAAAGATGCTGTCTGGCAATGGATTGAAGCACATACTGTAGGAGGCAACTAACTTGGAATTTAATGACTATCAAGCGTTGGCAAATCGAACGCTGTATGGGAATGAACAGGTTTTGACGAATTTATCACTAGGCTTGGCTTCTGAGACTGGCCAAGTGGTGGATCTCGTCAAAAAATATACGTTTCATGGTGAATCTTTGAGTAAGGACCAACTAACCAAGCAGATGGGTGACGTGTTATGGTACTTATCACAAGTCGCTGAATGGGCTGATATTCCATTTGAAGAAGTTGCTCAGCAAAATATTCAGAAATTAAACGACAAGTATCCTAGTGGTAAGCCGGTTAAATAAGACAAGCCTCCTTAAAGGCGTGATCTCAATCAATGGGGCCGGTTCTGACACTGATTGGTATGTAGAATGACTGTTGCTGATAAGCCGCAATTTGCGGGTTATCGGTAACAGTTTTTTGATTTTGAGAGTCTATTGATTGCAATTACCGGAGAAATGCTGTAAATTAATAATTGTAAAAAGAGTTGTGTACAACCTAATTGCTTTTTCAGGAAAGGATGCTTAACATGAAAATCAATATCAAAGACGATGCGCAAGCCTATTTAGCCGATAAGATTCCAGCAGGGAGTCAGGTTATTTTAACAACTGATGACGGTTCAAATAAATATTCTAGTCTAGGTGGCAGCTGTGCCATTGGTAATAAATTTCAATTAGTCATTCTTAAGGATGCTGATCCAGATTACACCACACCGCTTGAAAATAATGCGGGTTACGTGATGCACGTTGCACCAGCCGATGAAGCCTACTTAGGAAATGGGTTGAATATTTCTCGCTGGCACAACGCACTGGCATTGAAAGACGACAGTGGGATGCTAGATGGGGCGCTATCCGTTGTTGATTGGCGCGAGGTTTCACCTGAGACTGAAGCTGAATTGCGTGAAAAGATGCAAACAATTGGGACTAAAATTTGCTAAATAAGTGTTATAACCAGTAAAAAAGCGATGGACCAGCGTCCATCGCTTTTTTCGTTGTGCCATTATTTGTCGGCATCCTTTTTATCAGTTGCCTTTGATTGTTGTCGTTTGGCATGTTCGTCGATCGTATCCTGAACGGCCTTTGTGGTGAGTTTATCCTTATCGTCAGGCCCGATGGCAAACTTGTCAAATAGTTTATCAAGGTTATCTTGACGTTGTACTTTTAAACCCATAAAATCATTCCTTTCGATTACCGCCTATCATAGCAAATTTCCGCTCGTTTGTCAGTTATTCGTCATTTATGCATTTTAACGGGGCTAAAACGTGTATAAACAAGTAATTTATGCATAAAATAAAGAAATTTTCAAAAATACTTGCATAAATAATCATATGCGGTTATACTTTATTCTTGTAAATTACAAAACGAGGAGAATACCTATGAAAAAAAGATTTGGGTTATTTTTAGCCATTATTGTGGCCCTGATCATGACGGTGGTCCCAATCGGACAGACCCAACATGCTCAAGCGGCCGATAATTCATTAGAACAAATTCAAAAAAAGGGTGTCCTAGTGATGGGGACGTCACCAGACTACCCGCCATATGAATTTCAGGCGACAGTCAATGGTAAGAGCAAGATTGTCGGGATGGATGTTCAGATTGGGAAGCAAGTTGCCAAGGATTTGGGCGTCAAGCTGAAGATCAAATCGATGTCATTTGACTCGTTACTGGTTGCGCTCCAGACTGGAAAAATCGATATGATTATTTCTGGGATGAACCCGACCCCTTCACGGCGGAAGAACGTTGACTTCACGCATGTCTATTATCAAGGTGGTTACGATATTGTCATCAACAAGACTGATAAGGGCAAGTACAAGAATAAAGATTCTTTCAAGAATGGGACATTGGGTGCCCAAACTGGGACGACACAATACAACGCTGTTAAGAAGCAAACCACTGCTAAGGCTAAGGGGATGACCTCTCAATCTGATTTGATCTTAGCCCTTCAAAGTCATAAAGTTGACGGGGTCGCGATGGAAAAGCCATCTGCTGAAGCTTACGTGGCGAACAACAAGAATTTAGTTGCCATTCCAAGTGGTTTCAACATGAGTTCCAGTGCCACCAGCTCAGCAATTGCGTTCCGGAAAGGGTCGACTAGCTTAGTTAACAAGGTTAATAAGACGGTTGATCGGATCAAGAAACAAAATTTAGTTAAGAAGCAATATTTACCAGCTGCCGGCAAGTATTTAAAGACTAACACGGTCGATACTTCGATGATGCACTATTGGAAAGCCTTTGCGACTGGGATTGAATATACGTTGATTATCACGGTTTGCTCAGTTTTCTTCGGGTTTATCATCGGGATTTTACTCGCCTTAGCTCGGATGGCAAAAGGCAACCCGCTTAAGACGGCTATTCGGTGGTTAGCAACGGCTTACGTTGAATTTATTCGTGGGACGCCAATGATGGTCCAAGTCATGTTCGTTTACTTTGGACTCGGCTTATTCGTCAATTTACCAGCGTTGACTTCTGGGATCATTGCGATTTCCTTGAACTCTGGGGCGTACGTTGCTGAATATATTCGTGGTGGGATCAACTCAGTGGATGTCGGTCAGACCGAAGCGGCACGGAGTCTTGGGATGTCTAATGGTGAAACGATGCGTTACGTCGTCTTACCACAAGCGTTGAAGAATATTTGGCCATCGCTTGGTAACGAATTTATTACGTTGATCAAGGATAGTTCGATCGTCTCAATTATTGGGGTTACTGAATTGATCTATCAAAGCAACATTGTTCGTTCCGATACTTACCGGGGCGTTGCACCAATCGTGGTCATCATGGTGCTCTACTTCATCTTGACCTTTACCGCCTCACGGATTTTGAACTACTTCGAAAGGAGAATGCAACATGACTAAACCAGTAATTGAAGTTAAAGACCTTGCGAAGAGCTTCGGTGAAAACGACGTGTTGAAGGATATTACCGAAAAAGTTGACCCAGGCCAGGTGATCGTTGTGATTGGCCCTTCTGGTGGTGGGAAGAGTACCTTTTTACGGTGCTTAAACCTACTAGAAACACCAACTAGTGGCCAAGTTGCCTTTGAAGGCCAAGACTTAACGACTCTAGATACGAAGAGTGTTAATGCCTTGCGGGAAAAAATGGGGATGGTGTTCCAAGGTTTTAACCTGTTCCCGAATATGACGGTACTGGAGAATATCAAGTTGGCACCTATGAAGGTCAAAAACGTGGATGGGGCTACTGCAACTAAAACCGCCCATGAATTGCTACAACGGGTTGGCTTGGATGACCACGCGGACGCCTTTCCAAGTAGTTTATCTGGGGGCCAAGCACAACGGGTCGCGATTGCGCGGGCGTTAGCAATGAACCCAGAAGTGATGCTGTTCGACGAACCAACGTCAGCGCTTGACCCTGAAATGGTCGGTGAAGTGTTGAATGTTATGCAAGAACTAGCCAAAGACGGCATGACGATGGTGGTCGTGACCCACGAAATGGGCTTTGCAAAGTCAGTGGCTGACCGGATCTGGTTCATGGCGGACGGCTATATTCAGGAAAATAACACGCCTGATGAATTTTTTGCCAATCCACAAACGGAACGGGCCCAAGATTTTCTTTCTAAAATTTTAATGTAAACTAATGGCGGCAACCGGGATGAACTCGGTTGCCGTTTTTTTTGGCCGAAACGTTCGGACGGATGCGCTTCAATGGTGGAAGTCTGAATAGCGTTTTGCCTGCAGTTATGCTGGGATGTAAGCTGAGCGGTGGTCGACTTGATATGTGTCGGATTGCTTCGAGGTCAAAATGTTAACTAGCTTCAGATTGGCATCGGGCTAGGCGGTTGACGCGCTGAGATGAGTAGTGCGCTTGTAATGATAATTAAAATCATATTTGCGGGCTGTTTGGTTGAGCCGCATGCAAGCAGGCGGTATACTATTAATGCTAATCTAAACGAAGGGAAGGTGTCACATGGCATCCGCGCATATTGAACATAAATTAGCCTTATTACCAGATTTACCTGGTTGCTATCTGATGAAAAACTTGAATAGTCAGATCATCTATGTGGGTAAGGCCAAAAATTTGAAAAACCGGGTGCGGTCATACTTCAAGAGTAGCCATACCGGTAAAACGGCGCGGTTAGTCTCGGAAATCGCGGATTTTGAATTCATCGTGACTTCCACGGATAAGGAAGCCTTTCTTCTTGAAATTACGCTGATTCAAAAGCACCAGCCGTACTTCAATATTAAGTTGAAAAAGGGCACGGGCTATCCCTATATCAAAATTACGAACGAGCGGGATCCACAGATTTTGATCGTCAGTGACGTTCGTAAAGATGGCGGTTATTATTTTGGACCGTATCCGAACGTCTATGCCGCGCAGGAAACGGTCAATTTTATTCAAAAGGTGTATCCGTTACGGCGGTGTCACGGTTTTCAAAATCGGCCGTGTCTCTATTATCACATGGGCCAATGTTTGGGAGCTTGCTTCAAGACGGTGCCAACCTCAGAATATGACGCACAAATCAAGCGAATCAAGTCATTTTTAAATGGTCACGTTGAGACAGTCAAGAAACAGTTGACGAAACGGATGACGAAAGCGGCCGCGGATTTGGAATTTGAACGGGCAGCGGAATTACGCGATCAATTGAATTATATTGAGATGACGGTTGAAAAACAGAAGATTATCTCGAACGATAATACGCCACGCGATTTGTTCAATTTTTACTTGGACAAAGGCTGGCTTTCAATCCAAGTCTTCTTTATCCGACAAGCTAGATTGATGAAACGCGAAAAGCGCCTCTTTCCAGTAGTTTCGACGGCACCCGAAGAAATGACCAGTTTTATTTTGCAATTTTATAATCGTAAGAATAATGTGCTTCCACGTGAAGTTCTAGTGCCGAACGGATTAGATAAAAAAGTTTTGAGTGACATCTTAGGAATCCCGGTCCGAACGCCACAACGGGGGCAGAAAAAAGACTTGTTAGATATGGCGCACAAAAACGCGCGGATTGTCTTAGAAGAGAAATTCCGCCTGTTGGAACTGGATGAACGCAAGACGACTGGTGCCATGAAGGAAATCACGGATGCGTTAGGCATTCCAGCTGGTCATAAGATCGAAGCGTTTGACCACTCGCATATTCAGGGCGCCGATTTAGTTTCAGCGATGGTCGTCTTTACGGATGGCCAGCCCAATAAAAAGTTATATCGGAAATACAAGTTGCGGACGGTCGACCATGCCGATGAAGCGGCTTCGACTCGTGAAGTTATTCGACGCCGATATACTCGGTTGTTAAAAGAGCATGCAGCGCTACCTGATTTGATTTTAATGGATGGCGGTGAGATTCAGCTGGAAGCGGCTAAGGACGTCTTAGAAAACGAATTAGGCCTGGATACGCCCGTTGCAGCGATGGTCAAGAATGAACATCATAAGACGGCGGATTTGTTAGCATCGGCTGGTGATCAACATTTGCATCTGGATCCCAAGAGCCAAGGTTTTTATTTGTTACAACGCATCCAAGATGAAGTGCACCGGTTTGCCATCACGTTCCATCGGCAGGTCCACACCAAGCATTCGTTGAGTTCTCGGCTGGACGAAATTCCGGGCGTCGGTCCCAAGACGCGCAATAAGCTATTGCGGAAGTTCGGCTCGATGAGCAAGATTGCAGCCGCGTCCGTTGAGGATATTCAAGCATTAGGCATTGCCAAAAATGTCGCACAGACGGTCAAGTTTTCGTTGGCTGGTGGCGGCGTGACACCGAAACATTATCAAAAAGGGGCGACTTAGGCACCCAAAAGGACCACCGATCAGTTTCAGGACTGACTCGGTGGTCCTTTTTTTGGTGATAGTAAAGGACCTGTGCATGATGCATTAGTCCATAGCTTAATTAGTTGAAAAATGAATTGGTTAGGGACGTTGGCTGATATTTAATCGAAATGTTTGTCAGCGAATACTATCAGGAGGAAAGTGAAAATATTATACGATTTATATTATTTTGAGTAGTAACTATCAATAAATATAACACTATCGACTAATATGTCAATTTAAAACTGGTGATTATCGAATATTCGCTTGCATTTATATGAGTTTAATGAAAAAAGCTGAAAACTATTGCGTTGTTTGCAATTAGTTTTCTACAATGAATGACATTCCTAAGGTAAAAGTCAATCAAGAGATATTGGAGCGTGTTAAATGGAGCAAATAATAACGTTTGATTTTATGGTCAAACTTGTCCGGCACTATTGGAAAGTTTTGTTGAGTTTGACATTGCTGGGTGGCCTGGTTGCGACGGTCGTGACGCTGTGGGTTGTCCAACCGCAGTATCAAGCAAATGTGCAAATTTTGGTCAATCGAAAACACAGCAGTACGGGTGCCGATCTGACCGGACAGCAAGCAGATGTTCAAATGATTACCACTTATAAGGAGTTGATCACCAATTCAGTTGTTTTGAAGCCAGCTCATCAAGATCTAGTCGATGACCATGGGCTGCGACGGTCAGTTGAGACGCTCAAACAAGCGGTGAGTGTCACCAGTACGGCCAACTCACAGGTGTTTTCAATCGTCGTTCGTGATCACAGTGCGGCAGCGAGTGCGGTGATTGCCAATCAAATCGCCGCGACATTCAAATCACAGGTAAAACAGATCATCAAAGTGAATAATGTGACGATTGTCGCGCCGGCTGAGACGCCTGATGCACCGGTTTCGCCTAAGAAAATGATTAATATTCTGCTGGGCTTGGTCGTGGGGCTACTGCTGGGCTTGGTTTATGCCAGCGTTCGAATCCTAACGAATCGGCGAGTACAGACTTTGGAATTCTTAACTGATGACTTACAACTCACTAGTTTAGGATTAATCAATCATCAGCCGGCAGTGTCCACGAACCTAGATAACTTGGCGACCAAGCAGCGACCACAGACTGCGGTCAAGCCTGCCATTAAACGCGTTTAGAGAGGGGGACTAAGATGCAATTAAAGCGATTAAAGCGATTAAAGCGAAAAACAACCGCCGCAACGTCGGGGGTGCAATTGACGACGATCACTGCACCGATGTCAGTGGTAACGGAACAGATCAAAACGATTCGGACCAATTTGAATTACGCGATGGTCGGTCAACCATTGAAAACGTTGATGGTCACATCGGCCATTCAGGGGGAAGGCAAGTCTACGGTGGCTGGTAACCTAGCCGTTGAATATGCTAAAAAAGGGTTACAAGTCTTATTGGTTGATGCGGATCTGCGGCGGCCGACTGTTCATAAGACCTTTCGAGTTCCGAATCAACGGGGCCTAAGCTCATGGTTGAGTGGACAACTTGAGGATATCAATGATGCCATTCATCCAGCACTCGAGCATTTATTCGTGATGCCTAGTGGTCCAAAACCACCTAATCCGGCTGAATTACTAGCGAGTGACAAGATGACTGAGTTTTTGACAGTCGCAACCCGCAAGTTAGACCTGGTAATCGTGGATGCACCACCGGTACTGCCGGTAACGGATGCACGAATTTTGGCCGGACAGGTTGATGGCACGATGCTCGTCGTCCGCCAAAACGGGGTAGAAAAGGTGGGGGCGCACCAGGCAGTGGAGGCGTTAAGAAAAGCACAGACGCAGCTGTTGGGCGCAGTGTTAAATGATGTCGACAGCAAAACGCACGGTTATGGGTATGGCTATTATGGCAACGACGCGAACTGATTACGTTGATTTACATTGCCACTTGTTGCCGGGGCTGGATGACGGGCCACAGACATTGGCGCAATCCGTCATAATGGCTCGTCAAGCGGTAGCGGATGGCATTCGTTACGCGCTTGCCACGCCCCACCATTTGGATCGACATTATCAGAATCCAGAGCCAGTGGTCACTGCCGCAGTCGCGGTATTACAAGCCGAGCTAGATCGGCAACAAGTGCCGTTAACGGTGTTTGCGAGTCAAGAGGTTCACCTGTGTGAGGATTTAGTCACTAGTTCGCAGCAACTTTTAGGTATCGATGCGGCGCAACACTATTTATTGTTGGAACTGCCCCACGAGCATGTTCCAAGCTATGTGGCTCAAGTCGTATTTGAGCTATTACAACAAGGAACGGTTCCGGTGATTGCGCATCCGGAACGTAACACCGAAATGATTGCGCACCCTGAGCGGCTCTATGAGCTAGTGCAGCAGGGGTGTTTAGCACAAGTGACGGCGGGTAGTTTAGTAGGAAATTTTGGGCGGCAAGTAAAATGTACAGCACTGGAATTAGTTAAGTGTGGGCTGGTACAGGTGATTGCAACGGATGCGCATTTAATGCCTCAGCGTCGCTTTATGTTACGAGCCGGCTATCAAGCACTGGCCCATTTGGATGAAAGTTGTGTTGAACAGTTTGAAGCAAATGCACGGCGGTTATTAAACGGGGAAACAGTCGCAGCGACCGCGATCTCGCGGCCAAGTCAACGACGGAAATTTTGGTTATTTTGAGGGGAGTAATTAATCATGAAAGCATTAGTAACTGGGGGTGCGGGCTTTATTGGCTCACACTTAGTCGATCATTTAGTAGAAGCTGGCTTTGATGTCGTGGTGGTTGATGATTTATCAATGGGGGCCATCAGCAACATCAAGCATTGGGAAGACGTCACGATTTATGTCGCTGATGTTTGTAATGATGAATTTATGCAACAGCTGCTGGCAGACGAACGACCAGATTACATTTATTTCTTGGCCGCGATCGCCAGTGTTGCGGATTCAATTGAACGACCAGCAGAAACGCATGCCGTCAATCATACGGCCGTCTTTAATTTATTAGAGTACATTCGCCAGATTCAATTGCCAATCAAACAATTTCTGTTTACTTCATCCGCAGCCGTCTATGGCAATCTACCTGAGTTGCCAAAACGTGAGGACTCTCGGGTCGCACCAGTTTCACCTTATGCGATTGATAAATATGCGACGGAACGGTTTGTACTCGCATACGGCGAGTTATATGATTTGCCGACAGTCTGTGTCCGGTTCTTCAACGTGTACGGACCACGGCAAAATCCAAGTTCGCCCTATTCAGGCGTTTTATCAATTTTAACGGATTGTCTGAAATATCAACGACCATTTACCTTATTTGGCGATGGTAGCCAGACCCGTGACTTTGTTTATATCCAAGATGTCATCCAAGCACTCTGGTTGATCACGGAAAAGCGGGTCCAACACGAGGTCATTAATATTGCCAATGGCTCTGAAACGAGTCTGAACGGCATTATCAAAATGTATCAAGAGATTGCGGGCCAGTCATTGGAGATCAAGCAAGCGGAACAACGCGGTGGGGAAGTCGCACATTCCGTGGCAAGCATTGGCAAGTTGGCGCGGCTGGACTATTCAACCGAGTGGCCGTTAAGAAAAGGATTGACTAAATATTGGGAAGGAGAACGGGCGGATGCATGAAGTTGAAATGAATGAGACGGTTGCTGATGACGGAAACCAATACAAATTTATGACTCAGATTGGTGATCCGGTTACGGGCTGGCGATTGGGGTTGAAGCGTTGCTTTGACCTGACTGTTGGCTTAGTGGGAACCGTTCTGAGTGCGCCAATTATTTTATTGTTCGCTATAATTATCAAATTCACGTCAGCTGGCCCAGTCTTTTACAAACAAGAACGCGTTGGCTGGATGGGGACGAGCTTTGACGTGATCAAGCTGCGGTCGATGTATATTAATGCTGAAGCACGAACGGGTGCGGTCTGGGCGCAGAAAAATGATCCACGAATCACACCGATTGGCCGATTCATGCGCAAGACCCGCATCGATGAATTACCGCAATTTTGGAATGTTTTAAAGGGCGATATGAGTTTAGTTGGTCCACGCCCCGAACGGCCAGTGTTAACGGAAAAGTTTAGCCAGCAGCATCCTGATTTTCCTAAGCGTTTGCGCATTATTCCAGGTATTACGGGCTATGCCCAAATCAATGGCGGCTATGATATTACACCGGGGGCTAAGTGCCAGTTGGATAATTATTATATTGAACACTTTTCAGTCTGGTTTGATATTCGGATGTTGTTGGGGACGGTTAAGGTGATTTTCACTGGGGATGGTGCACGGTAATGAAAATTGTTTATGTGATCACGCAGGCGACGTGGGGCGGTGCGCAAGCCCACCTGTATAGCTTGATCCAACAACAGGTACGATTGGGCAATCAGGTGACCCTGGTTTGTGGTCAGACTGGGTGGTTGAGTACGCGAGTCGGTGCCGAGTTTCCAACTGTAGCCGTCGTACCGATTTCCAGTCTAGTACGTCAAATTGCGCCAATGAGTGACTTAAGTGCAATTCGTACCCTAAGAACATTACTACGAAATCGACGTCCAGATATTGTTCACTTACATTCCTCAAAGGCAGGAATGATTGGACGGTTGGCTGCTGCTGGATTGCGCCTCAATGTTGTCTTTACGGTCCACGGATGGGGGTTCACACCGGGGGTCGGGAAGAAGCGGCAGTTATTAATGAAAAGTATCGAAAAATCACTGCGCCATCTAACGACCTATTACATCTGCGTCTCACAATTTGATTATGCGTTGGGTGTCCAAAATGGGGTGATCACTAAGAGACGTCCGGGACGCGTGATTCATAATGGTGTTACGGCCTTGAATACTTCGCGGCATTCCAAATGCCAAGACACGTTTGTCTTGTCCATGGCGGCACGTTTTGATGCGCCTAAGCGACAAGATCTCTTAATTCGGGCGTTGTCGTATCTACCTGAGGAGATTCCGATTGCCTGTAACATGCTGGGGGACGGGCCGCTGCTTCAGGAATGCAGAAATTTAGCCGATCGTTTGAATGTGAGTTCGAGGGTGCAATTTCGGGGTGTCGTGGATAACGTACAACACTATTATCAGCAATCTGATGTGGCCGTCTTGATCTCGGATTACGAGGCACTGCCGATCAGCTTGGTTGAGGCATTGGCACAGGGCCTACCAATTATTGCCTCTCGGGTTGGTGGCATTGATGAATTGATCCATGAAAATGGTTATTTAGTCGAGAATGACGCCAAGCAAATTGCCGAAAAAATCATTTTACTATATCAATCAAATCAGATGGCACAATTAAAACGTAATTCTTATCAAATTTACGAGCATCAATATACCGAACAGGCGATGCTCGCACAGACTCAAGCTTGCTATTTGCAATGCTTGACATAAATGAAGGGGCTTTGTGATGACTAAAGTGGTTCACGTTTTATTTTCTTCCAAACTAGGTGGTGCCGAACAAGTTGCCATTAATATCAGTGAAAATCTAAAAACGGCTTATGATTTCACGTACGTTTCACCAGCTGGCTCGATTCAAAAATGCTTGACGGATGCAAATATTGAATATCGGACGTTTAATCCAAAGCAGATTTTTAAATTTGTGCGGACAATGAAGGCAATCAACCCTGATATTATTCATGCTCATGATTTCAAAGCAAGTTTTTTGGTTAACCTCTTATTTCATCACATTCCTATCGTGACTCATATTCATCAAGCACCCGAGTGGCAAACTGAGCGCAATTGGAAGAGTATTGCTTTCAAATACATTGGGCGGAAAAGTGCGCAAGTGCTGTATGTCTCAGATTATGCTAAGAAATCCTATCGCTACCAGGATAAATTATCAAATGTCACTGTAATTCCCAATGGCATTGATATGGCTCAAATCATTAAAATGGCAAGCAAAAAAGCTTCACAGACGTTTGACTTATTATTTGTGGGTCGTTTGGCAGAGGTAAAGGATCCAGAAAAATTTGTGGAAATTGCGCAACAACTGGTGGAGGCTAATCCTAAGTTGAAAATTGGTATCATCGGCGATGGCGTTTTAAAGGACCGCATTAGCAACCTGATCCAAGCGACGCCACAAATTAAGTTATTAGGGTTCCAGAGCAATCCTTATCAGTACATGGCAACTGCCAAGGTCGTGTTATCGACTTCCAAATCAGATGGGTTTGGCCTGACCATGGTAGAGGCGGCACTGCTGGGGGCGATCCCAATCGCGCCTTCTATCGGCGGAATCGCGCACACTGCAATCAAGGTGAATGGTTTTATCTACATGCAGGAGGACGCACTAGTTGAGTTCTTAACGCGTCTTTTTACAGATACTGAATTTTATCAAGAAAATAAGGCCAGATTAGCGAGTGCTGATTTAAGCTATTATGATCAACCGCGGTTTGTCGAAGAGATTCGGCGCGTTTATGAAGAGGTTTTGTCTGATGATCGAAGTTGCTAGTCGGACCCGTAATCATTTTTGGAAACCGATTTTATTCCTGGCTGGATTCTATTTAGTTTATCAACCAAACTTCTGGGCGAACACTTATGTTCCGATGATCATGACGCTCGGAATCATGATTGGTTGTGTCTTGTGTCTATCTCCTTATGAGATTGGTCTGACGATTAATCGATTGAAAATCTTTGTGATTGGCATATCATTATCGATTGTGTATTTTGCGTTTAGGGCCTTGCTAGCTGCCAATGATCCCCGGATTATTCAAAATACGGCAATTATCATCAATGTTGTTGCACTGGTGTTATGGTTAGAAGTCTTACGAAAATATTTTCAGATGACCGCCGAGCAGGTTCTCAGTTGGCTGCTATGGTTCGTTGTGATCCAATGCTTATTTGCGTTGATGATGCTTGCTAGTTCAGGACTGAGAGCAGCAATTTTAGCGAGAACGGCAGCGGGTATCATTGAAAATCAGTTTGTTTATGGTGAACGGTTGTATGGCATAAGCAGTGATTACACCTTCTTTACACCCATCTATCACAGTATCATCGGGTTGATAGCAATTTATTTGGGAATGAACGTCAATAAAAAATATTATTGGTTTCTACCATTTTGCGTGTTGATTATTGTGTTAAACGGCCGTACTGGTTTGGTGACATTAGTGTTCGGCTTTGTATTGATGCTGGTCAAACGAATGGCGACTAGTTTTCAAGGATTAATGCAAGGTACGGTGATGATTGCCACTAGTATCGGATTTGTCATCTTAGGATTGTCTTTTTTGCAAGTCATTCAGCCAGGAACCTATACCTGGATTGTGAGCGGCTTTGAGGATACATTGGCACTTGTATTTGAGGGAAATAAGCAAGGAAATTATGAACAGTTAACCGACTCGTTTTTATTATTTCCGACCGGCGTGTGGTCCTGGCTTTTTGGATATGGGGTGCGCGTTTATGGCGGGAATGCCAGTAATATTTGGTTTGAAACTTCCGATATTGGTTATATCAACGACTTGTTCATGGGTGGCCTTGTCTATATGGGGATCCTTTATAGTACGATTGTTGCCCACTTAATCAGTTGTCAGAAAAAGGTGGAAGTCAAGGTTGGTGGGTCCATGCTATTCGTGGCGTTTTTCATCGTTCTGATCATTGCGAATTATAAGGGTGAAGTCGCCCGGAGTGGGATCGTCTTGGCAGCCATTATATTTATATGTTATTTATTTTCAACCGAACCACAAAGTGAGGATAGAATATGGAAATCAGTGTAGTGATGAGCGTTTACAACGAGCGACCTGAACAGGTCCAGCAAGCGATTAGCTCTATCTTAAGACAAACCTGTTTACCAACTGAGTTCATCATTGTCCTCGACGATCCCAATCAAAGTGAGTTGAAAACATTACTCCAGGATTACGATCGACAGACGGATATCATCAAGCTTGTGTTGAACCGAGAAAATATCGGTTTGGCGGCGAGTCTCAATAAGGCAATCGAGTTAGCCAGTAATGAACTTATTGCCCGTATGGACGCGGATGACATTTCAGAACCGAGGAGACTGGAGCTGGAGTTGGACGAGCTCAAACGACGGCAGCTTGATTTAGTCTCCGGAAACATTGCTTATATGGATGAAAATGGCATCGTAACTGGCGGAAAGTCCGTAATTCCGGAAGATGAACGACTGATTGCGAAATTGTTGCCGTATGGGTCAACCATTATTCACCCGACAGTGTTGATGCGCAAGTCAGCTATTGAACAAGTTGGGGGCTATCGACTGTTACCGACTGCGGAAGATTATGATCTCTGGCTGCGGATGATCGCCAGTGGTTTAAAAATTGGGTCGATCAATGCTCAAGTTGTGAAGTATCGCTTGCGTGACAATAGCATGACGAGCAATGCTTGGATGACGTATATCGTGTCGCGATATATTCAGAAATTATATGCGCAACGAAAGCGTACCGGTCACGACACTTTTAAATCTGACGATTATGATTTATTCGCCAAAATTAATGATGAGGTGATGCGCCAAAAGTTCAATCGTGGCCAGCATCAGTTTGAATTGGCAATGTACGCGTTGAGAAACCGAAAAATTGGCTATGCTTTTTATCGAATGATGAAAGCGATGTTTACGACTAAGAGTAATTTTCGGTTTGTCATCATTTACCTAAGCTTCAGGGTCATTTGGTTTACAAGTGAGCGCGCGCGGTGAAGCGAAGCTGTGAGTTTACGCTGGTGTTAGTTTTGTGAGCAGCAGATTGTAATATGCTAGTCGATTCTATTGGAATGCAAGATCATATACGAATGATTGCGGTTAGTCAGAGCGATTAGAAGGTGCGTCTGTTCGGACGAATTTCAGTATGCTCGCCGAAAACCAGGTAAAGCCAGTAGCAGGTCAGTTAGCTCGTCAAAGAAGGCATTAACGCAGTAACCTAATGAGAGAGGAGAAGTTATGTTAGTCAGTATCAAAAATAAATATCAGTCTTTTCCTATTCAAATTAAGGCTTCAATTTGGTTTTTAATCTGTGCCTTCTTAGAGAAAGGAATTTCGATCATTGCAACCCCAATCTTCACACGGTTGCTGACTGCTTCAGAATATGGTCAATTTAATGTCTTATCTTCCTGGCTAACTATCGTGACCATCATTGTCTCATTAAATCTGTGTTATGGTGCTTATACACAAGGCT
This sequence comes from Lactiplantibacillus plantarum EGD-AQ4, assembly GCF_000463075.2. Taxonomy (GTDB): domain Bacteria; phylum Bacillota; class Bacilli; order Lactobacillales; family Lactobacillaceae; genus Lactiplantibacillus; species Lactiplantibacillus plantarum_A. Next base: position 20,273 of record NZ_AVAQ01000045.1, on the reverse strand, counting down.
TGGTGAAATTTGATCAAAATCGCAGCGAGTATTCATCAGCGTTGCAGGGCTTAACAATTGTGTTGGTCTTGGTCTGGACGATTATCTATTTGATTTTTCATCAATTCTGGAATGCCATTTTCTCGTTAACGACTACCCAGATGTTAGCGATGTTACTGATGGTCTGGACCTCATCGGTATTTAACTTTTGGGCTGGTGAGCAAAGAGTTGCTGTAAAATATAAGTCCTTAGTACTGGTGACACTGTTGGTTTCTTTTGCAAAACCAATCGTGGGTGTGCTGCTTGTCGTTTATGCAGATGATAAGGTGACCGCGCGCTTTGTCGGCCTTGCGTTGGTTGAACTACTAGGTTATTCTGGCTTGTTTTTGGTACAAATGGCGCGTGGCAAAAGATTTTTCTCCAAACGATTTTGGCGCCATGCTTTACTGTTTAATCTACCCTTAGTGCCACATTATTTATCACAAATTGTGCTCAGCAGTGCCGACCGAATCATGATTGCCAATATGGTAGATGCCAAAAGTGCAGGGATATATAGTTTAGCTTATTCGATTTCACAGATTATGATATTGTTTAATGTTGCCTTGTCACAAACACTGAGTCCGTGGATCTATCAAAAAATTAAAGATAAGCGGATCGCGGAGATTGCAGGTGTGGCATATGGGGCACTAATATTGATTGCGACCGTGAACATTTGTTTAATTGCATTTGCTCCGGAAGTTGTGGCAATCTTTGCTCCTAGCACCTATTACAGTGCCACCTGGATCATTCCACCAGTTGCAATGAGCGTCTTTTTCATCTTTGCGTTTGATTTATTTGCAAAATTTGAGTTCTATTACGAACGGACCACTTTAATTATGGTTGCTAGTATCTTCGGCGCGGTGTTAAACCTGGTGCTCAATTGGCTATTGATACCACTTTTTGGGTACTATGCGGCAGGCTACACAACGCTGGCTTGTTACATGTTATATGCGGTCTTTCATTATATTTTCATGAATCGAATTTGTCGAAAAGAAATCGGAAGCGTTCCATACAGCGCTAAGTTATTGCTATTAATTACTGTTATCTTTTTAACACTGGGATTTATATTGTTAAGTGTGTATTGGAATTTTTGGCTAAGGTATTTCATGATCCTGATTATCTTTCTTTCCGTATTTTTCAAACGTGATTATTTATGGGCGTTTATTGAACGAATGATACGAATGAGAAGTTAGTAGAGGATGGCCTGTGAGCACAGTCCAGTCCACTAAAAAAGCGGCCGCAACCCCATAGTTGCTGTCGCTTTTTCGCTACTATCGAACTTTCCCGCTCCAATTCACATTACCATCAAGCGTCCGCGTGGCGAGTACAAACCCACGCAGGCTAGTGTCTTTTGGCATTTTTTGCCAGGCTTGAATGGCGGCACTATCTTTAACAGCAGTGCCACGGAAGAGTGCGATGTTAGCTGCAGCCATTCCACGTGCCAGCTGATTGACCTTCTTGGTCGACAGGTTGGTTTCGTCGCGGTCCTCGTATAACTGACCGAGGGCGGCGTTGTAACCGGCTGCGTATAGCACGTCATGGTCATACTTTTGATAGGCGCGCATGGCTTTGGGTCCCTCATGCTGTTTGATATAAGCGCTGACGTTCAGCGGCGTGGCGTGGTATGTGGCATTACCAGTGTCTTGGTTGATTTTTAGTGTGCCATAGTAATGAGAGCCGAGTATCAAGGCACCACTGGCGATATCGGTCAATGAGTGGCCGCTGACGTTGGTCGTTTTTATGTTTTGGGCATGGATATGACCAGACAGCGAAAGCTTGATTCCCGCGGAAGTGAAGGCTTTACGCACATCCTCCGCATAACCAATCGTGTAGTCCTGATGAATCACGGTGTGGTCCATCGTATTATGATGCAAGACTGGAATCAACGTGGCGTGCGCTTTTTTAGCTTGACGACCAACTTTGGCGATCCATTGGAGGGTGCCATCCGTCAAACCGCCGCCAACAGTGGAATTGCCTTGCTGATAATTACTTTTATAAATGGCAGAGTTGAGCATCAGAAACCAAGTTCGCTTGCTCGGTTTGACTAAATAGCTCAGCGAATTCGGGTCCTGTTCACTCGCTTGACCGTAGCCAGCTTGGTGATAAATCTTTTTAAACTGGGTCGGACTGGTTGCCTCAGTCGTGTATTGATGCTGGCCTTTGAAGCCACGGGCAATCGGATTATTCAAGTCGTGATTACCAGGGACGACGTAGACGCGGATGCCATGGTTGGTCAATCGTTTGAGCTGTTTAGCCACGTATTTATGGCTCGCTTGCTCGCCATTATTGGTGATGTCACCACTAATGAGGACGACATCGGGTTTTGTTTTTAACGCTTGAGCGATCCACGCTTTAAATATCGTTGCACTGTACTTTAAATCCGCACCCGCGTCATTTCCCGCGTACTGATTGAAAGCCTTACCATTATCATGCAGGCTCGGTGCAATTACATGATCATCACTAATGACCATTGCCGTTAAAGTATTATGGGTGACGGCGGGGATGGTGGTAGCTTGCTGCGAGTGACAGCCCGTGAGCACCAGGCTGATACCGCTAATGGTCAGCAGGGCGAGTAATGATTTCCATATTTTCATCTTAATCGTCTCGATTCTAGAAGTCCTATTAAATTTATTATACCCGTTTATTTGCAGGGTTAGCCGAGTAAGTTATGGAAACCAACAAAAAAAGACGATCATCACGATCGTCTTTTTGTAACTATTCATAATTAAGCTTTTTTAGCAGGCTTCCAAATCCCAAGAATCACACCGGCAATGACAGCACCGATAACGGTTGCGCCAATGTAACCCCAGATGTTTGTGGCAAGCAATGAAACCCACAGGCCACCATGAGGGGCAGGGACGGCGACGCCCCAGAGTTGAGTCAAACCACCGGCAATGGCGGCACCGACAACACTAGAACCAATAACGTGCAATGGGTCAGCAGTGGCAAATGGAATGGCACCTTCAGTAATGAAGGAAATCCCAAGTAACCAGTTTGAAATCCCAGCTTTACGTTCGTCATCCGTGAATTTCTTTGGCCAGAATGCCGTTGCAATCGCCGTTGCCAATGGTGGAACCATCCCACCGGCCATAACAGCAGCCATCAAGTTACCATCTTGGGTGGCAGTAAAGGCACCGGTTGCGAAGACGTATGCGGCCTTGTTGAAAGGACCACCCATATCGATCGACATCATTCCACCGAGCACTAAGCCAAGTAAGACGGCGTTCCCAGTACCCATCGAGTTCAAGAAGTGGGTAATCCAGGCATTGATGACAGAGAAGATTGGGTTAACAACGAAGAACATCAGCGCAGCAATAATTAATAATCCGAGAATTGGGAAAATCAACATTGGCTTCATACCGTCTAAGGATTGTGGCATGTTCTTAGTCCACTTCTTCATCCAAACGGTAATGTAACCGGCTAAGAAACCAGCGGCTAAACCACCTAAGAAACCAGCAGGACTTTTGGCATTAGCGGTGATTGAAGCCGTGTAAACACCACCGTAAGCACCGGTGTAGACCGTCGCCATGAAACCACCAACGAACCCTGGCATCAATGCAGGACGGTCACCGATTGATTCGGCAATGTAACCGGCTAAGACGGGTACCATGAAGGCAAAGGCCATGTTACCAGCTTGGTTGAAGAAGGTGAAAGCCAGACTTTTGCTACCGGCAAACTGTTCGATGATGAAGGAGAGGGCCATTAAGATCCCACCACCAACAACGAATGGTAGCATGTGGGAAATCCCGTTCATTAAGTCTTTGTAAACTTCGCCCCAAACACTACCGTTAGCACTGCCAGCTTCGTCAGCATCCGCATCACCGCCATCAGCATCGTGATAAACGGGAGCTTTGCCACTCAAGGCTTCTTGTACCAGTTGGTCAGCTTTGTTGATCCCGTCCGTTACGGGGCGGTTAACTAAGTGCTTCCCGTCAAAACGAGCCATCTTAACTTTCTTATCAGCAGCAATCACGACCCCGTCGGCCCGAGCAATTTCGTCAGCAGTCAATAAATGTTTGACCCCTTCAGAACCGTTCGTTTCGATTTTAATGTCGACGCCAGCTGCTTCACCAGCCTTGATCAATGCGGCTTCAGCCATGTAAGTGTGGGCAATCCCGTTTGGACAAGCAGTTACCCCAACGAGGTATGGCCGTTTCTGGTCAGATGGGGTGCTGGCTGCTGCAGCTTCTTTTTCAGCTTTAGCAGCGGCGTCCTTGGCTTCTTTTTCTTCCTTGGCGGCTTGCGCATCACCGAATAGTTGTTGCACTTCTTCAGGTGACTGTGCATTCTTAAGTTTGGCCACTAAGTCAGGGTCGATCAATAAACTCGAGAGGGCGGCTAACGCAGCCAAATGGGTGTTATTAGCGCCTTCTGGAGCAGCAATCATAAAGAAGAGATGAACGGGTTGACCATCCAATGCGTTGAAGTCAACACCGTCTTTACTTTTGGCAAAGAGAACGGTAGCCCGGTTAACAGCTTTGTCCTTGGCGTGGGGCATTGCGATCCCATCACCGATCCCAGTCGTTGATTCTGCTTCCCGTTTGATGATGTCTTGTTTGTAGAGTGCTTCGTCATTGATGACGCCTTGTTCGGCATATTTATGAACTAATTCATCAATGGCTTCATCCTTGGTCGTGGCTTGCATGTCCATGATCATGACATCTTTTAGTAATAAATCGCGGATATCCATGTTAAGGTAACAGTCCTTTCATTAGTTAGCGAGTTGTTCGATGTGAATGAGTGGTAAAATTTCATCGATTTTGGCCCGGGTCGCAATGTCTTCTGAGAAGGCCGTTGCGGAACCACATGCGAGGCCGTAACGGAAACTTTCGACCGCATCGTGGGTCTTGGCAAACGTTCCGACGAAACCACCAATCATTGAATCACCAGCACCAACCGAGTTGATCACGTGGCCTTTAGGTGCGGGGCTAAAGTAGACCGCATCTTTTGTAATCAGGAGACCACCATCACCAGCCATTGAAATCAGCACGTGTTGCGCGCCTTCTGCCAGCATCCGTTGGCCAGCCGCAATAATATCAGCTTGGCTGCTAAACGTCGTGTGGTAATAATCAGCGAGTTCATGATTATTTGGTTTAACGACGAGTGGGTGACTTGGTAAGGTCTTCTTCAAGGCTTCCCCAGTGGTGTCAATGACAAAGTTCGCACCAGCTGCTTCAACTTTTTGAATAATGTCATAATAGAAGCTATCTGGTAAGCTTGGCGCCAAACTACCGGACATTACAACCACGTCATCTGGTGTTAAATGTGCGAGTTCGGTATAAAAGGCGTCGATTTCAGCAGCAGTAATGTCAGGACCAGCACCGTTTAATTCGGTTTCTTCTTCGGCGTGGATCTTGACATTGATTCTGGTGTCATCGGCAATCGGGGTAAAATGACAATCCAGACCCTTAGCCTTCAGGGCATCACTGATAAAGGTGCCAGTAAAGCCACCGATAAAGCCGAGTGCTTTGTTAGGCTGGTCTAAGTCATTTAAAATCTGTGAAACATTGATTCCTTTACCACCAGGCAACTTGGCGGTGTGCGCTAAGCGGTTAACACTTCCGAGTGCCATGTGGGGCAGTTGAACCACGTAGTCAATCGATGGATTGACGGTAATGGTGTAAATCATGATTGAACCTCCTGAATCGTAGTTAATGGTTGGTACTGTTCGGCAACGCTCGGTGTCAGCTGGTCGGTGATGATCGTCGCACTGGACAAATCACCGACGCGCGCAAACGAGACGTGGTCGAACTTCGTGTTGTCAGCTAAAATAAAGCTTTCTTCACTTTGCAAAATCGCGGTTTTTTTGACGACCGCTTCATCAGGGTCGGGCGTGGTGAGCCCGAACTTTGGGTGGACACCGTTGATTCCAAGGAAAACTTTGTTGAATCGGTATTCCTCCAACGATTTGACCGCTTCGGGACCAATCACGGCTTTGGTGGTGCCTTTCAAATTGCCACCAAGCAAGTAGGTCTGAATGCCCATGTCCGCTAAGGCGGAAGCGTGGACGACCCCGTTGGTCACAACACGCAGGTTATAACTTGGATTTAAATGGTGGATCATCGCCAGTGTTGATGTCCCGGCGTCCAAATAAATCACGTCATCAATCTGAATGTTGGCGACCGCTTGCTGCGCGATATGGTCCTTAGCGTTGACGTTGCGAGAGACCTTATCATTCATCGCGGGTTCCTCTTGGAGTGAGTTCATATACTTCGCACCCCCATGGACACGGAGTAATTCGCCCTGTTCCTCTAATTGTTGTAGATCTCGACGAGCGGTCGATTCCGAACAATTGGTTTCAGAACAGATGTCCTTGATTTTAATAATGCCCTTGAAGCGGATCGTATTTAAAATGTACTGTTGTCGTTCTTCTGTAAGCACTTTCAAATCCCTCCGCATAATAATATACCCGTTTAAGCGTCAAAATGCAACAAAAACCTTCAAAAACCGTCAAAAAAGTTCAAAAGCCGTCATCAACCCGTCATTTCGTCGGAAATTAGTGGCAACCGTCCGCTTTAGGCGTGGAACTTTTGACGAAGCCGCCGAAGATTTGTATACTAGGTCAGGTATCTAATTTCGCACGATCAGATTTCGTAGATAATAATATAGAAGAAACGGGAGAAAAGAACATGTTTGTTGATCAAGTAAAAGTAGATGTAAAGGCCGGTAACGGTGGTAACGGCATGGTTGCTTTCCGCCGTGAAAAGTTTGTACCAAACGGGGGACCAGCTGGTGGTGACGGTGGCCGTGGTGGTAGCGTCATTTTGCAAGCTGATGAAGGGTTACGGACTTTGATGGATTTCCGTTATACGCGCAAGTTCAAGGCCGCTGCTGGTGGTAATGGGATGATTAAGCAAATGACGGGGCGTTCTGCAAAGGACACCATCATCAAAGTGCCGCTCGGAACTACGGTGACGGATGCGGAGACCGGCGAGTTAATCGGTGACATCGTCAAAAAAGACCAACAATTAGTAGTCGCTAAAGGCGGTCGTGGCGGTCGGGGCAATATCCATTTTGCCAGTGCCAAGAACCCGGCGCCAGAAATCGCTGAAAATGGTGAACCCGGCGACGAACTGACGATTCGAATGGAATTGAAAGTATTGGCAGATGTTGGGTTAGTTGGATTCCCATCGGTCGGCAAGTCCACGTTACTTTCAGTCGTGACGAGCGCAAAGCCGAAGATTGCCGCTTACCACTTCACGACATTGGTGCCAAACCTCGGCATGGTTCGTTTGGATGATGGTCGCGACTTTGTCATGGCGGACTTACCCGGACTGATTGAAGGCGCTGCTAACGGGGTCGGACTTGGAATCCAGTTTCTACGCCATATTGAACGGACCCGCGTTATTTTGCATTTGATTGATATGAGTGGCGTCGAAGAAAATGATCCGTTTGAAGATTATCATAAAATCAATCACGAATTGACGAGTTATGACCCGGACTTACTCAAACGGCCCCAAATCGTTGTGGCCACTAAGATGGATATGCCGGATGCTGCGGAAAACTTGGAAACGTTCAAGGCCAAACTTGCAACGGATGACACGTTGCCAACGACACCGGCAATTTATCCAGTGTCCGCGATTACGCAACAGGGGTTGAAGGCGTTACTCGCTAAGACAGCTGACTTATTAGATACGACGCCACAATTCCCAATCAAGGGCGTCGATGACCTCAAGCACCGCGATTACACGACGGAAACGGATGCCGACTTTACGGTTGATAATCCAGAACCAGGCCTGTTCGTGCTCTCAGGTGAAAAACTTGAACGACTCTTCAAGATGACCAACTTAGATCACGAAGAAAGCTTGATGCGGTTTGCACGGCAACTGCGTGGGATGGGCGTGGACGATGCGCTCCGAGCTGCCGGTGCTAAGAACGACGATACGATTCAAATCCTCGACTACTCATTCCAGTTTATGGATTAGTCTGGATAAGATTAGTTGTGCGCCTAGTGAAGGCAGTAGCATAATTCAGGAACACGCTAGCAGTAGTGAGATGAAAATTAACGCTTCTCGCTGGTTAATTCACATAAAAAAGACACGATTAGCATTCGGCTAGTCGTGTCTTTTTAAGTTCAATTTGGTTATCCAAATAATAATCGTTGTTCACTCAAGCGGTAACCAAACAATCGTAATGGCTGCGGTTCCATCTGAATATAAAGCTGGGCCTGACCATTGATTTGACGCGTCCGCATATTGAACTGGTCCAACGTCAGCGGATGGCCACTCTTAGCCGCTACTAGGACTAATTGCTGGTGAATCAGACTGACACTTTGGATTGGCTGGAGCTCATTTCGACTGACTTCCCAATAGAGGGGGAGTGTTTGTTGTAAATCGGCGGTCGACAGATTAAAATCGATCAGTCGCATGGTGATCACCTCACGTTTTGTGCATTCAATAGCAGTATACGATAGCACCGAGGGTTAATCAATCTTGACTGAACGGTATGCTTGAGTGCGGATGACAGAAACTGTGAAAACGGTCACATTTGGTCATGTTCGGCTGAAACCGGTCATGATTGCCAGATTGGTATTGGTGAATTCGCCGATATCTGCTGACGCATTGTGCTTATTATAATTCAGCACCAAGTAGGCCTAAAACGTGCCAATCCATAGAGGGTCAAAAGCAGCCAGCTGAGACCCGCTGGAAATGGTGCGACTTAGCGTAAATTTGCAGTGGAAGGCGCGTCCTAAGCCGGCTTCCAGGCATTCTGAGCAATGGCCGGAGCGTGGTGGACACAGATTTAAGCCGAAAAATCACGTCTTAAATACTGGTCTTTCACTAACCAAGCACAAAACGCTTGCTAAGTGAAATTTCACCACTGGGCCTTGCCTAGAATGCCTTCCAGCCGGGATGGCCTTCGAAAGGCAGACATGTTTGGACCCAACTTTTGACAAACTGGTCGTTGGTACTTGGTAGACAGTTATTTTGAAAATCAACCGTAAGACTCCTTTTTGATAAAAGCTCTTGTACTTGTATTCTAATTCAAAGAGCTGGCTGCATTACTGAACATTAGTATTGATCCTCTAAAGCCGCCTGAGATGTCCAAGTCTTTAGTGCGCTGCGAGAGTCACATTGCTAACATATCACGATAGACTATTTTTCGTCGAATTAGTTCATAATCTTCCCGGTATTTAAACGCTATAAATTATCATCAATATGACCAAAAGTTCGCCTGAAGGACCAGTCGCAAAATATTCAGTAGTCAATTGTACCGAGATAGGTGGCCGTTCATCCGCCATTCGAACGGCTTCCCGACTTCCGGGGCTGGCGGACAATGCTCAGTAGCCAAATTATTCTTAGCTGGAAGTGGGTTGCTTCCGGCTTAGAATAAGACTCGTATTTGAAATTGCGCAGTGGGTTTCTGCGTGAGTTCAAATCGATGTCGGCTGCGCTCCAGCAATTGTCAGCCAGCCCCGGAAGTCGGACTAGAACGATCACTGGCAGACGAACAATTAACCAACTAATTGGCACGTTTCAGCCATAATTCATGATAGAACGACTGTTACAGCGTGTTTGCTTCTCTACATACGAATCCAAAGGTAGGTAGTTGTAAACGGATAGCCCCAAATAATCACAACCATTTAGGGTGAAAGGTCGAAACCAAGTGCGATAATTTTGGCTTGTCATGTTAAAATAAATTGAACCCATTTTAATGACGGTTGGTGACGATGGACTCCAGTTGCCAGCTGAGACTTTGCAGTGCTAACGATTGTTAATTGCCGCTAGATTCGGTAAAATAGTTAGCAGACTGTATAGATAGGACGAACAAAAATATGCAATTAGAATTTTTAGGTACCGGTGCCGGCTCACCGGGGAAATTCCGCAATGTGACCAGTACGGCGCTCCGATTGTTAGATGAGCGTAATGAAGTCTGGCTATTTGATGTTGGCGAAGGGACCCAGCATCAAATTTTACGGACGACGTTAAAACCCCGCAAAATTGCCAAAATCTTCATTACCCATTTGCACGGCGACCACATCTTTGGTCTGCCGGGACTATTGAGCTCGCGGTCGTTTCAAGGTGGCGATGAACCGCTGACAATCTACGGTCCAGTCGGTGTCCGGGACTTCGTGCAAACGGCGCTTCGGGTCTCTGGCACCCATTTATCATACCCACTCAAGTTTCATGAAATCACAAAGGGTGGGACCGTGTTTGAAGACGCAACGTTTAAGGTCAGCTGCGAACCACTAGATCACCGGATTGCTTGTTTTGGTTATCGGGTGGAAGAAGCCGACCATCCGGGTGAGCTGCAAGCGGACCGCTTAAAAGCACTCAATATTCCGAGTGGCCCAGTTTATGGTCAACTGAAAGCCGGCCAAACGGTGACTTTGCCTGATGGGCGAACGATCAACGGGCAAGACTACATCGCGGCGCCACAAAAAGGGCGCATCGTCACCATTTTGGGCGATACGCGGCGAACACCCCATGCCCTGAGTTTGGCACAAGATGCGGACGCATTGGTGCATGAAAGTACGTTTGGCAAGGACGAGGGCAAGTTAGCCCACAATTACTACCATTCGACCAGTACACAAGCGGCCCAAGTCGCTAAACAAGCTGGCGTTAAACAATTGTTGTTGACGCATATTTCGGCGCGGTATACCGGTAAATTAAGTAAAGAATTACAAAACCAAGCCCAGAAAGTCTTTAAAGCGTCGAAAGTCGTTCGTGACTTTGACGTGATTGAAATTCCACTTCCTAAGAAAGGTTAGGTGCGGATATGGCAGATTTAGCAGGCAAAACGGTGTTAGTAACGGGGGCTTCCAGTGGCCTCGGCGAACAATTAGCGTTGGCGGTTGCCGCTCAGGGTGCAAATGTTGTGCTCGCTGCACGTCGTCATGAACGGTTGACGCAAGTGGCTGACCAGTGTCGAATCTTGTCACAGCAACAAGCAATTGCCATCACCTGTGATGTCAGTCACGTGACAGCCGTCGACCAGGTTTTTGCGACCACCGATGATTTATTTGGTCGCCTTGACGTGGTCATTAACGCGGCTGGCTTCGGGGACATGACCAACGTGGTCGATATGGAAGCAGCCAACATGGAACGGATGTTACGGGTCAATACCTTGGGGACGATGTATGTGAGTCAACTCGCGGCTAAGCGGATGGTTCAACAACACGCCGGAGAAATCGTGAACGTAGCTTCGATGGCTGGTAAGATCGCAACACCCAAGTCGGCGGTGTACGCTGCTAGCAAGGCCGCAATCATCGCGTATGACAATGCTTTGCGGTTGGAATTAAAAGCGGACCACGTGAACGTGTTGACGGTCAATCCAGGTCCTATCAAAACGGACTTTTTCAAGATTGCTGATCCAGATGGCGATTATATCGAGCGCATGGACCGTTTAGCACTTAATCCGGTCAAGTTTGCGGCCTTGATCGTCAGTCGCATCGGTCGTGGTCAGCGCGAGCTCAATCGGCCGTGGGTCATGTCGGTCGCTAATTTAGGTTATCAGGTCGCACCCAAGCTGGGGGACTGGCTGACAGGGACGGTATTTAATTTTAAATAGGGGATGAGTAGAATGAAAAATCAATGGCGGTTAGTGAGTGCACTGGTGATTGCGTTAATCGTGATTATCTTTGCCATTTTAAATGTAGAACCAGTTCGGATTAATTTTGGGGTGACGGCCGTTCACTGGCCATTAATCCTGGTCATTGTGATCACGCTAATTTTAGGGGTCGTTACGGCAGTTTTGATGGCAACGGTCAACGAGTCGAAGGAACGGTCGGCACATGCCGAAGAACTTGCCGCAGCTCAAGCTAAGATTGAAAAGTTGACGGCGGAAAACAAACAATTGACGTTACGACTCAATAATAAAGGGAAACAAAAACGGTCGGTGCCGGAACAACCAACCACGACAACCGACAAGTAAGCTTTTGAAAGGAAGGATGCCATGTTAGCGGCAAAGAAAAAATGGGTATCACGCGAGACGACGGCCGTTTCTGAAACGGCCGTCAATGCGTTATCGCAGGCTGCGGAGGTGTCACCATTAGTTGCACGTTTGTTGATCACGCGCGGCATTGACACACCTGAAGCGGCGAAACCATTTTTACATGCAGATCAGCAGCCCTTATTGGACCCAACAACGATGCATGATATGGATAAGGCGGTCGAACGGATTCAAGCAGCGGTGATTGCCGGTGATCAAATTACGATCTATGGTGACTATGATGCCGATGGGTTGACCAGTACGGCCATCATGTATGAAACGTTGGACCAAATTGGCGCCAATGTGAATTATTACATTCCAGACCGCTTTAAAGATGGTTACGGGCCCAACCAGGCGGCGTTTGACCGTTTGATTGAAAAAGGCACCCAACTGTTTGTGACGGTTGATAACGGCGTCGCAGGCAACGCGGTCATTGATCAGGTCCAAGCTCAGGGCGTGGACGTCGTCGTGACTGACCATCATGAACTACCTGCTGAATTGCCGCATGCTTATGCAATCGTGCATCCTCGTCATCCTGAAGGCCACTATCCATTTGGTGGACTATCTGGTGCCGGCGTCGCTTTTAAAGTGGCTACCGCGTTGATTGAAGAGGTACCTGAAGAACTGTTGGACCTCGCTGCGATTGGAACCGTCGCTGATTTGGTTAGCCTGACTGGTGAAAATCGAACCATTGTGACGCTGGGCCTCAAGGTGCTCCAGCAGACGACGCGCCCAGGATTGGCCGCTTTGATTCAAGAAGCCGGTTTAGAACCTGACAAGTTAACTGAAACGAGTATTGGCTTTGGGATTGCACCCCGGTTGAATGCGCTCGGACGGTTGCAATCTGCGCAGAGTGGCGTCGAATTATTGACCACGCTAGATGAGGAGCGGGCGACCGCACTGGCTAAGCAGGTCAATCAACTGAATGAGAAACGGCAAGGATTGGTCAAAACGATCAGTGCGAGCGCGATAGAACAAGCGCAATCACCTGAAAATCAGGCCCGTCAGACACTGGTGATTACCGGTAAGGGTTGGCATGAGGGCGTTTTAGGGATTGTTGCCAGTCACGTCGTTGAAACGACTGGTAAACCGACCCTCGTTTTGAATGAGGACGCGGACGGTCGCATGAAAGGCAGTGGCCGTAGTGTCGAAGCCTACAACTTGTTTGCGGCAATCGACCCGGTCCGTGATGCGCTGGTCGCCTTTGGTGGTCATCACATGGCGGTCGGACTGACGGTCATGGCAGACCAGTTGGAAACACTGAAGTCTGCCATGGAAGCTGCGGCAGTTCAGCAGCAATTAGCGGATAATGCGCAGGTCAAGTTAGCGATTGACGGGACCTTGTCAGTGGCGGATGCGACGCTAGACACGTTGGCGGACATTCAATCTTTGGCCCCGTTTGGCACTGATAATCCAGCTCCCTTGTTCAAACTAGCGCCGTCGACGATTCCGCAAGCGCGGGCGATTGGGAGCGACCAGCAACACTTAAAGCTGCAACTGGGTGATGGTGACACGACCGTGGATGCGATTGGCTTTTCGATGGGGGACGCTTTACCAGCGATTCAGGCGAGTCCCACGGATGTCACGTTAGTCGGTGCACTCAGCGAAAATACGTGGAATGGGCAGACCAAGCCGCAGATTATGATTAAAGATGTTGCTGTGATGGGAACGCAAGTCATTGATGCGCGTACTCAACATTTATCGGCGCATTTATTCCAGGCACCTGGGACGTACTTATTCTTCCATCAACGACTCATGAAGCAGGTTGAACAGTATATGGGCACTCAGGCTCAAGCCGTCTGGGTCGGTGAAGAAAATCTTGATCTCGCGACGGTGACGGCCGGAAAAGCAGTTTTCATCGTTGATTGTCCGGATACATTGCCTGATATGACGCAGGTCTTATCAGCGATTGCCCTTGATCAATTGACGTTGTACTTATATCGGCGTGATTCAATCTACATGAGCGGGATGCCAAGTCGTGAGCAGTTTGCGAAGTTGTTCCAGTTCACTGCGGCACACCACGATGTCGACATTCATCATCAATTGACACAGGTCGCCAAACACTTACACCTTGAGCGAAATTTGCTTATTTTTATGATACAGGTGTTTTTTGAGGTCGGATTTGTTAAAATAAATGATGGTGTCATGAATGGCGTTTCGAATCCGTCCAAAGCGGATTTACATCACGCCCCTAGTTATCAGCTACGCGAGCAGCAAATCGTTGCTGAAGAAACGCTTTTATATAGTAAATCCGCAGCGCTCCAAGTATGGGTGAAGAACCAGGCTGCGGTTAAGAATTGAAGGAGCTGTTAAGAACAAATGGCATTAGATTTAACAAAGTATGTGGCTAGTATTCCGGACTATCCAGAACCTGGCATTATCTTTCGGGATATTTCACCATTGATGGCTGACGGTGCGGCTTACCGCGAAGCAACTGATCAAATCGTTCAATTTGCGCGTGATAAGCACGTTGATATGATCGTTGGTCCCGAAGCACGGGGCTTTATTGTTGGCTGTCCAGTCGCTTATGAGCTAGGGGTCGGATTTGCGCCAGCCCGTAAGAAGGGTAAGTTGCCACGCGCAACGGTCAAAGCAACCTATGATTTGGAATATGGACAATCCGCATTGTACTTGCATAAAGATGCAATCAAGCCTGGTCAAAACGTGTTGGTCACGGATGACTTGTTGGCTACGGGTGGGACAATTTCTGCCACGATTCAAATGGTTGAAAAATTAGGTGGTAATGTGGTCGGAACAGCCTTTTTGGTTGAACTGAAAGACTTGCATGGCCGCGATAAAATTAAAGATTATGACATGTTGAGCTTGATGCAATTCTAAAGCCAAGATGTAAAAAGCTCCGGATGACGATTTGTTAGTCATCCGGGGCTTTTTGTTTGCACTTAGTTGAATTATTGGTATTTCGTGAGCTCTACCAATTGATCAAAACAAGGTAATCGTACAGTGTACGCGCTATTCCCACTTTTCAATCAGTAGTTTAGCCTGATGCTTGTCCTTGGAGTTGGGATCCGGGTCATTTTTCTCGGCGTTGCCAAGTAGTTTGATGATATCTAACCGTAATTGATGTTCACCAGCAGCAGACAAGTTTAAGGTCGCGTTGCTCAAAAAATGGATGCTTCGTCAGGCTGCTTATCAGCCATCTCTTCTCTGAAAGTTTCATTAAAGTCATGGTTGAGCAGCATAATCCATTGTAAAACCTCCTGGATATGAGTTTGCGTCCAAGTGCCAGAAATGTTAGTCAAATCCGTATCGAGCGCATCAAGCTCCGATTGAAACCGTGGCGTTTCATCGGAAAGGTGAGCGCTGGAATAATAATTCTCCGTTAAATTTTTGACTTGAACTTGGTTAACAATCGTTAATAAGTCCGCATCCTGCATCTTGTTGATGGTGTAGTACAACTGATTGTTAGGAATTTTAGTTAGGGCTGAAATTTGCTTGGTTGTTAGACCATCCTCTGATTTGGTGGCCTTTAAAATTGCGGACACTTTTGGATCGGCCATTAACTTTGCAAACTGTGCCAGTGTGTTTTTGGGCATGTTTTTCACCTCAATCCTAGCTGAACCATTTGGCAAATAGAAATCAAACGATTAAAGTTTATTTATCATTTAAAATAATTTAAACGATAAATAATATTAGATTGGGAGTGGCATCATGAAAGAGCTAGTTCGTAACCGCGCATTTGTCACGCTAACAACTGCTGATCTATTTGAGACCATTGGGACGAGCTTATTCAATATTATTTTATTAACGTACGCCCGTACCTTTGCGCAAGCCAGTTTGATGGTTTCAATCGTTTCAGTGGCCACTGTACTGCCCGGCATTTTTAGTATCCTGACCGGGCGCTTGGCAGATTCGCAGCCCAATAAACGGGGCTGGCTGGCGGGATTGAAATTTGTGCAGGCAGGCCTATATCTCGTGTTGGCGCAACTCATTACCAGTAAACAGGTTGGCCTATTATTGATTATTATCATCATTAATTTTTGTTCAGACGTATTTGGCATGTTCAGCGGCAGCTTACGAATGCCATTATTGCAAGCTAAAGTCGCCTCTGAGCAGCAAGAGGAAGCTATCGGAATCAATCAAGGTATCGGCGTCCTAATGCAGACGATGGGGCAGGCACTGGGGGTCAGCATCTGGCTGCAACAGGGGATTATCGTCTTGCTGGATATTTGAACGCCATCTCGTTCTTAATTGCGGGTGTCGTGCTGTTGTCTGGTTATGGGACCTTAAAACTGCCGACAGCCACAGCAGTTGCGACCCCATCATTTCGAGAACTATTCCGACAAGTCCGCGAGGTAATGGAAGCGGGGACACACATGAACGTGTTGGGATTGTTAGGAAGTCTTTCGTTGTTGAATGCGGTTGGTGCGAGTGTAGACGCCTTGTTGAACTTGTACTTAGTCCATCGTGCGGCGGATTTACCACTTTCGTTCGGAGTGGCAATTTTAGTGATGAATACCGCCACGGTGATTGGCAGTATTGCTGGGAACTTGTTACATACAGGGTGGTTTCAGAAGTGGTCGTTTCGCGGTGTTATGTTAACAACTATGATCATGTTTGGGGGCTTGTTTATCAATTTACTCAGTTGGCAGAATTATTGGTTGGTAGTAGCAATTATGACGATCGGTGGATTTTGCATGGGACAAGCAAATCCTAAGTTGATGGCAAGCTTGCTGAAAATTGCTGATGGAAGCATCGTGGGTAGTTTGAGCGGCATTATTAATTCTTTGGTCACCATTTCGATGCCAGTTGGTAGCGTTGGGCTAGTACTGCTGGATAATGTCGTCAGTCCAGCAGCGGCGTATGTGACTGGTATAGGTATGCTGCTAGTTAGTGCTGGGTGCTTGTTTATCCGACACTAATAATTGGGAAGAAGTCGTAATTGTAGTACGCAAATAATTGATATGATAAGAAAAACGGTTTACAAGAATAAACCTGCAAGCCGTTTCTGTCGTTTTAAATGAGATTATGCGTTTGTGTCGGTTGAGTCAGTATTAATAAAACGGACCGCAGTACCATACGCGGCGACCGATTGCATGTCCTGACTAATTGAGCCAGTATCAAAACGCATCATCACCACGGCGTCAGCGCCCATCGCACTGGCATTATCGCGCAACCGATTCACTGCCACGTCGCGTGATTCTTCGAGCATCTTGGTGTAATCCTTGATTTCGCCACCAACGAGTCCTTTTAAGCCCGCCCCGATGTTACGCACCAAGTTTTTAGATTGTGTGGTTAAGCCAAATACTTCCCCCAAAACTTCATAGGGGTGCCCCGGAATGTTTTCCGTTGTCGTCACTAGTAGTTGTGTCATTGACGGAACCTCCTTTTAGAATTATTTTCATCATAGCATAGCGTGGTTGTTAAAAGCGAGTGTTTTGGATGGAGGAGCGGTTAGAAGTGATCGAGGCAAAACGAGAAACTTCTGGTCTGAAGTTAGTAAGTAGATCGCCCAGGACGGTTCAGCAGCAGTTTTAGCTGTGCCGACGTGACTTTTCGGTATCGAATGGAAACTATCGATATTTAACAAACATAACAGTGAATTTTTCGACTGACTTATATAGCAACCTGGCGTTAATTAACTTGTGTTGTCATGAGGCCTGCCTATAATTAGCGTTATTCAAACGAGATGTTGTTTGAATCATAACTGATACGGAGACGAGGGGGAGTGTATCATGAAGCTACGTCGACCAGTTCGGTTCTATCGTTCATTTTGGTTTTGGCTAAGTATAGTTTTTCTGTGGGTGTCGGTGGCGGGATTTCCTAGGACACTAGTCACAGTTGGGGATGTGTTATGCTACGGTATTTTGTTCGTGTTATCCTGTGCCGGCTTAGTGTTGTCGTTCTTTGTGTTTGGAAAGGCGGCGCTGGAGCAGAAGGATTGATTAGCGGGAGTCGGCTATTAGTGAGTTGGGGGAATGTTTACAGTACTTGGAATTGAGATGTTGAAGGTTTTCATAGTTGCCCTAAAATTCATCATTGGGATATACAAAAACAAATCCCCGCACTAATTCGATCTAACAAGTGCGAGGATTTTTGAATTTTTGAGGTGCGTATGGGCAGTTATCCATGAGCTTTTGAGAATTTATAACTTCCCCAACAGGTGGCTATCGGCATCTTGACGTAATTGTTTGCCACTCTTATCATCGTCCGCTGAATCCTCTTGCTGGTCACAAGACATGCGACATTCATAGATCAACAGCGGACGTTATTTGAAAAATCTTATTAGTGCTTGTGCGGTTGTGACGATTTCGTATGCTAGAAGCAGCAGCATTACTACGACAACCGATTTTTGCCAGATATTACATTTACTCCAATTTTTCATGATTGTCCCCCCATTTGTATTGACTTTTGCCTAATTCCAGGTGTTTTCCAGAAACGTGTCACCTTCGTTAAATTATACCGATATGTTGCGAGGCGTGCCATTAAAAGATGAGTTCAATTTTGGTGTCTTTCAGTGATAAAACAGGAAGAAGGAATTAGTTTTGAATTCAACATATGGGGGAGAATGTGAAAGGCCGACTTCCAAAAATTATATTTGTAGATGACAATATGTTTGAAATGAGAGAATCAAACCTCGATTTTATGATAGGGGAAATAATGCCGGGGAATCCATGAAATTTATGCTGAGCTCAGTGCATCGCGTAAAATGTCCTTCTCTTTTTGCGACAGGTCTCAGTACTTTTAAAATGTGAGCCGGACATAGTGCATGTCCAATTCCAAGATGTGCGGCGGAATCAGATTCACAATCCCGTAAGAGCATGTATGTAATTCTAAGTACGAACTTTTGGCTTGAACACTTATGGAGCGGTTGTTAGAAGCTGTCACCTGAGCTATGATGGGGCTCAACGTTTACTTGATGGCTTTTCTTTGGAACATGATATAATTATGCTAAAATATGAGGCTTATGGAACGAAACTGATGGATAGCAAGGGGCTGAGCTATTCAGACGAACATGGGATAACTGATCAGATTTTCGACTATAGGTTAGCTTTGACCAAAAGAAAGGAGAGCAAATCGTAATGATGATGATTTATACTTTGATTTTAGATGATGATAACTATCGTACTTATCAAGTTGTCTCAGATAATGTTGAAGGTACAGTCACAGTTGACAAACATACCCATATGGCTGAGTCACAGGGACAATTTAGCTCGATGTTTTCTAAGGAGTTTATTGAGAAACTAGCCATTGGTACTTTAAAATTTAAAACTAATCCACCGAAGCGATTTGTCTACGGTGTTGGTTAGGGCACCCGCCCTTGGAAAAAACAAACGGACAATCATCATGCGTGCCACGCTTTAACATGGTGCTTTTGACCTAATTTTCGCGAACGTTCTGTCTTAAGCACCAAGAAGAAAAAATCGAGAATGAAGTGGTCTTCAAAGCGAATACTGAAACAGTACTGGTTCAAGCTAATTCGTAACATAAATGTCAGAAAAAAACATGCGGGGGTAAAAAGACTCTGGAATGTCATCTTAACCCGGTTGATTTTCGATATACAATCAAAGTAAAATGACTTTTAACTGCTGGTAGAGCGTGACGTGCGACATCTGAGGTTTGACGCGAACAATTTGCGTTAACAATGAACACACTTTTGGTGAGGTGCACGGTGTTCCGTATCAACAAGAAGCCAACTCGGTTTTTGACCGTTATGTCGACGGACAACTAGTTACGCGAAGATATTATGGTAGACAGGAAAGGCCCGGCTGGACATTGATTTTACCGACCATGGTAATGCTAAAATACACACGATTGTGCCGCACGCGCATTCCTGGCTACGCGTTACAAAGAAAAATGGCAAGATTGTTCCCCGACGTGAAGAACCTGGGCGAAAATTGACGATTGCAGAAAGGATTGTGAATAAAGATGGCAGTAAAACGTGTAAAAGCTGATTCGGATCACTTAGAGTCTTTGGAACAACTTCGATTTGCATTAGATGTTCGTATGGAGGTTCAAATCAAAATCAATGATGTTGAGTGGTACATTGGTTTTGACAGTGAGGGCAAACGTATCATTTCTAAAGATAATGGTGATTTTGATTATCACTTCAAAGATACTGACGACGTTGATGAGATTCTTGATTATGTAATTGATGGCAAGAAAATCCGTGACCAATGGCGAGATATCATTATTGTTGCAATGTAGAACGTTCAATCATTTTGATTGGGCGTCCTTTAGTACGACGAGGAGAATACTATGAGTAAAAACAATTCTGATTTAATGCGTTATACCGAAATGGCAATGAAAGGCCCGACGTTTGATGATGACGCGTAGTAAGGCTTTAAGCTCATTACAGATGTATT
>NZ_AVAQ01000044.1 GCF_000463075.2 Lactiplantibacillus plantarum EGD-AQ4 | reverse complement strand
TTTGAATACATTCCAGGATGTAAAATTTCTTATTGGGTGTCTTCAAAAATGTTAACAGCGTTCAAATATCCACTCATACGTGAATATGGGACCGTCAAATCTGGAATAATGGTAAAATCGAATTTTACTAAAGAATGGTATGAAGTTAACAATACAGATATATTATTCGATGCAACCAGTGTCTCGCAGATGTCAGATTTCAAATGGTTTCCCCTTAATAGCGGTGGAGAATTTAATAAATGGTTTGGAAATAATACAACTGTTATTGATCTTGGAAACAATGCCGAAGACATTAAAAACTCTGGATCCAATTATCGACTCCGAGACTCCAAATACTATTTTCAGTCCGGAATTACTTGGGGGCGCATTACGTCATCTGATATTTCTTTTCGTTTATCGAGACAAGGGAGTTTGTTTGGAGACGCTGGCCCCATGATGTTCATGAGCAAAAAGTTATATTTTATGCTTGGGCTAGTTAATTCGAAAGTCATGCCAGCTGTTGTGAAAATATTAAACCCAACATTAAATTTTCAAGTGGCAGATATGAAGGATGTCCCCGTGATTGATGTAAAGAAGACTGTAGTTGAACCATTTGTAGAAGACAACGTGAAATTATCAAAGATTGATGAAAAATGTTTTGAAGTAGCTCGAAGCTTTGATATGCACCCA
>NZ_AVAQ01000043.1 GCF_000463075.2 Lactiplantibacillus plantarum EGD-AQ4 | reverse complement strand
GTGTAAACAAAAACGTCATCAATTACAAGTCCAATTCCAACATTTGTATCATCTTAGTGCTTTCTTGTACCAACAATATTGTCCACGGTGGTTCCGTGAACGTCGTAATATTGAACACGTTAAGCTGTCGGATATTAGACTATTGGCCCTTATTCTTCTTCAAGCAGCGCTAGATATCTCATCTCAACGCAGCTTTTGGACCTATATTCAAACATTCGGAAACCTGAGTCATGGCCTGTCACGTCAACATTTTAACAGCCGCACTAGCGAATTATTACCAGTCGTTAATGCAATTCGACGTGGCATCACTCGCGATTATGCTCATTACAGTTCGATTGGCATTATTGATAGTTTTCCGATACCGCTGTGTGTTAAAGTACGTAACTTCAGAGCCAAAATTTTTGGTGGTATCGCCGATATTGGCTACAATGCGACGAAGAAAATGCCCTTTTACGGCTTTAAAGCACATATGCTAGTTTCAGCTGATGGTGTTGTTCTAAATTATGAAGTAACACCGGCCTCAGTATCTGATGTAACAGCTGCCCCAGAGCTACTGGCACAGTGTTCTGAGCCAGTTGTGCTAGCCGATGTGGGTTATGTTGGTAAGCCATTACAACGAGTGGCCGCTAGAGATGGTATTCGCTTTTGGACCCCATATCGGTCTAACATGAAAGGTGCTAAACAACATAACGATCGCAAGTTAAAAGCTATCAGACGAACGATTGAAAGCCGTTTTGCCGTCTTAACGCAACAATATAGTGTCGAGAATAATCTCGGCCGTAGTTTGGCTGGTTTTCAGCTGAGACTTGAGGCGGCTATTTTAGTTTATAACTTAGGATTCTTT
>NZ_AVAQ01000042.1 GCF_000463075.2 Lactiplantibacillus plantarum EGD-AQ4 | reverse complement strand
CTACGAAAAGTCAAGTACTATCAAGGGTTAAAGCTAAATTGAATTGAGTTATTTATCTGAGATATATGGAGATTATAGCGTTATTGCCTAGTTTATTGAAGCTAATCGAAAATGAGTGTACACTTAAATAGGCCTTGAAGAGTTCAAAATTTTTCAAAGCCTTAAGAAAAAGTCATAATCAAAACTATCTAATGTGATATGGCAATTTCATAATTATATTTTTGATTGTGCAATACTAGGTGATAGATGGTTCGCAACAGACGAGCCATCGCCGCAATATGGATCTTCTTAGTTACTTTCTCAGGTGACTTGGAAGATTCTTTTTTACGTCGCCGATAATAGTCAGCGATATGGCAAGGATGGGTCTTAGTGGCTGCCAAGATGTTATCAATCGTTCGAAAAAGAATCTTACGAGCGTATTGATTGCCATGCTTGGTAATACGTCGATGACCCGTATAGTTTCCTGATTCATAAACGACTAAATCAATACCGATGTACGCATTGATCTTGCTTGGACTGCTAAACCGATGTAGATCACCGAGTTCGGCGGTTAAACAGATGGCAGTTGTTAGGCCAATCCCGGGAACACTCTGATAAATCTCTAGTTCAGATAGCTTAGCTGCCTTGGCTTCTGCGACCATCTGGTTAATTATCTGGTCACGCTCTTGTTCTATTTCTAATAAGCTTTGACAGTAGAACTGCATCTGATGAAGCATACAACTTGAACTATCAACCGCTGGATAGGCCGCCTTAGCCGCATTAATCAATCGTTGCGCATAGTCGCGACAACGCTTTTTACCCAGCCTTTTGGATAACCCTGCCTGTAGCTTGTTTGTGAGGCTGTCGAGGCTTTCTTTCAGTACTAAATCCGGATTCGGAAATAGTTGGAGTGTTTCGTACAGATTTTGACCATATTTATCACTATAAATGTTTTGAACACCCGGAAATACGACTTGAATCACCCGCTCCAATTGGTCCTCTTTACGCACATCATCACGCGTTAATTGTTGATAGAAGCGTTCATTATCGCGTAGGTCTAAGTAGACTGGCTTTTCCTGCACAGTTGTTAAACGATTCCTGATGTATTGAGAACAAGCTAAATCACGCGCGTCATTACGATCAGTCTTTTTGCGTCTAAAATTCTCAGTCAAGTCTAACTTGGCTTGAAGTGGGTTTAACTCCACAAAATCATAACCTTGATGAATCAAAAAGGTGCGCACACGGCGCGAATAAACGCCAGTTGATTCATAAATAATTTGTGGGTGGTTTACACTACGCAAGTCTTTTAAAAGACGACTGAACCCTGCTTTATCGCTGTTTATCTTGTATTCACGCAGTAACGTATGCTCGTCACTGGCAACCGCAACAGTTACTGAATCACAACTAACATCGATTCCAAATACAAATTGCATATAAATTACCACCTAGCTAAGAAATTACGTTTGTTTTATGAGAAGACTAGTTTTCTAAACCCGGCATCGATTGCCAACAAACTATGAACAGCTTTTCATAAATTATGGGATTTGCCAGTTTCCGGCAGGACATCAAAGTGTCACGTGGTTTATAACGGCATATTAATCCCAATACCACTTTAGTCCAAAAACAAAAGTGGTGAAAGAGGGGCTCCGTCGAACTCATCTCTTTCACCATTAAGCTTAGTATGTTTCC
>NZ_AVAQ01000041.1 GCF_000463075.2 Lactiplantibacillus plantarum EGD-AQ4 | reverse complement strand
CTCTCAAAACTAAACAAAGTTTCGACGCGTGTGTAGGTTTCCGTAATATTCCTTAGAAAGGAGGTGATCCAGCCGCAGGTTCTCCTACGGCTACCTTGTTACGACTTCACCCTAATCATCTGTCCCACCTTAGGCGGCTGGTTCCTAAAAGGTTACCCCACCGACTTTGGGTGTTACAAACTCTCATGGTGTGACGGGCGGTGTGTACAAGGCCCGGGAACGTATTCACCGCGGCATGCTGATCCGCGATTACTAGCGATTCCGACTTCATGTAGGCGAGTTGCAGCCTACAATCCGAACTGAGAATGGCTTTAAGAGATTAGCTTGCTCTCGCGAGTTCGCAACTCGTTGTACCATCCATTGTAGCACGTGTGTAGCCCAGGTCATAAGGGGCATGATGATTTGACGTCATCCCCACCTTCCTCCGGTTTGTCACCGGCAGTCTCACCAGAGTGCCCAACTTAATGCTGGCAACTGATAATAAGGGTTGCGCTCGTTGCGGGACTTAACCCAACATCTCACGACACGAGCTGACGACAACCATGCACCACCTGTATCCATGTCCCCGAAGGGAACGTCTAATCTCTTAGATTTGCATAGTATGTCAAGACCTGGTAAGGTTCTTCGCGTAGCTTCGAATTAAACCACATGCTCCACCGCTTGTGCGGGCCCCCGTCAATTCCTTTGAGTTTCAGCCTTGCGGCCGTACTCCCCAGGCGGAATGCTTAATGCGTTAGCTGCAGCACTGAAGGGCGGAAACCCTCCAACACTTAGCATTCATCGTTTACGGTATGGACTACCAGGGTATCTAATCCTGTTTGCTACCCATACTTTCGAGCCTCAGCGTCAGTTACAGACCAGACAGCCGCCTTCGCCACTGGTGTTCTTCCATATATCTACGCATTTCACCGCTACACATGGAGTTCCACTGTCCTCTTCTGCACTCAAGTTTCCCAGTTTCCGATGCACTTCTTCGGTTGAGCCGAAGGCTTTCACATCAGACTTAAAAAACCGCCTGCGCTCGCTTTACGCCCAATAAATCCGGACAACGCTTGCCACCTACGTATTACCGCGGCTGCTGGCACGTAGTTAGCCGTGGCTTTCTGGTTAAATACCGTCAATACCTGAACAGTTACTCTCAGATATGTTCTTCTTTAACAACAGAGTTTTACGAGCCGAAACCCTTCTTCACTCACGCGGCGTTGCTCCATCAGACTTTCGTCCATTGTGGAAGATTCCCTACTGCTGCCTCCCGTAGGAGTTTGGGCCGTGTCTCAGTCCCAATGTGGCCGATTACCCTCTCAGGTCGGCTACGTATCATTGCCATGGTGAGCCGTTACCCCACCATCTAGCTAATACGCCGCGGGACCATCCAGAAGTGATAGCCGAAGCCATCTTTCAAACTCGGACCATGCGGTCCAAGTTGTTATGCGGTATTAGCATCTGTTTCCAGGTGTTATCCCCCGCTTCTGGGCAGGTTTCCCACGTGTTACTCACCAGTTCGCCACTCACTCAAATGTAAATCATGATGCAAGCACCAATCAATACCAGAGTTCGTTCGACTTGCATGTATTAGGCACGCCGCCAGCGTTCGTCCTGAGCCAGGATCAAACTCTCAAATTAATGATGAGTTCTAAAAAGCTCATTTAATGTTGTACTAAAATTTATTTGCTAGCGAATTGACTTCGCAAATGTTTTGCTC
>NZ_AVAQ01000040.1 GCF_000463075.2 Lactiplantibacillus plantarum EGD-AQ4 | reverse complement strand
CCTATCAATATGGTATTATGCAATGGTATTGACCAATCAATGTGCCAAAAATGTGCCAATATTTCAACTTTGGGGGGTAAAATAATGGTTAGTTATCAAAAACGAGGCAACGTTTGGCAATACGAAATTTCATACAAAGATGCAGATGGAAAATACAAAAAACTACGGAAGTCCGGTTTCACAAGGAAATCAGATGCAATTCTCGCTGCTAGTAAGATTCAATCTGAACATCCAAATCTAAAAACTGCAATGGCCGGCAGCGAAACCCTTGTTAGTTATTACGAACGTTGGATTAAAACGTATAAGCAAAATGCCGTCTCACCTATCACTTACAATAAATATCAAAACACTGCCAAACATGCTCGTAAATTATTTGGAAGTCTCAAGCTTAAAGAGTTAACTAAATTAACTTACCAAGAAAAGCTCAATGAATTCGCCAAGACACATGCTCGTCGAACTGTATCCTGTTTGCATAAACAATTACGCGCATGTATCCTGGAAGCAATGGACGAGCATATTATTGCCTCTGATCCAACTCGTAAAGCGGTTATCACTGGCCGTTCCCTGCCTAAAGTAGCGAAAACATTAAATTATCAAGATTGGGCAAAGTTGATTACTCATCTAGATACTGATCGCATTGATGAAATGACTATCTATCTAGCAGCGGTAACGGGTATGCGCTATGGAGAAATAGTTGGACTGACAATCCATGATTTGGACTTAAATAGGGGGATTATTAACGTTAATAAAACCTGGGATTACAAATACAAGACTGGATTTATGAAGACTAAAACTGCAACATCCAATCGCAAAGTAGCCATCGATCAAACAACAATCCATCGCCTAAGCCATTATCTTTCACATCATAATTCTGAAGATGACCGCCCCATTTTGATGGATAATAACAATCACATTTTAGTCAGTGCTGAAATCAATAATGCCCTAACCGCAAAATTGCAGGCCCTTTCTATTCCACGAATTACTTTTCATGGATTACGTCATACTCACGCCTCAATTCTTTTATACCGTGGTGTCAGTGTACTTTCTGTTTCACGACGTTTAGGTCACAGTAATATTACGACAACGCAGTCAACTTACCTACACATCATTAAAGAACTAGAGTCACAAGATAAGAATAAGATTATTTCCATCCTAAATGACACACTAAATTAATTGGCACTTTTTTGGCACAAAAAGGAGTCCCCCAGATGACGGAGGACTCCTTTACTGTACCTATAATTTAGTTAAAATTTTGCTGTCATCCTGTAACTTATCGTAGTTGACTAACACGCCATCATCTAGATCCAGTTTAATACGTTCATCAGCAACGTGTCGGAGAATTGGATCATACTGTTTTAGCTCCTTCAACTGCTGCGTCACGTGCTTTAAATTCTTCTCTAGCTGTTTCTTGGTCTTCGCAACACTTTCATCTTGCACCCATTGTTCCAGTCGCTCAATACGTTCTTCGTATCTACTCTGTAATGGATACAAGTAGTCAGTACGTATCATGGCCAGTTCGCCCTCATCGTAACGGTGCAAATACATTAATGCCTTGAAGCCATCTTGTTTACCACTGCTAAATTCCCAATAGATCGGCCGCTTTTGATACCCCTTCTTATGATCCTTGAAAAAGTCGTCCACAAAATACTTGCGAATAGCTTGTTCAGAATTATCAGCCTTTTTCCCAATAATGCGAGCAATATAGTCCATATTTTCCTGGACATGCTCATCACCAAACGTAACTGCTAAGAACGATTTAAAGCGAGTCATGATATCACGTTCATCATCAAAATATCGATCATCATTCAGTAACAATAAATTATCCTTGTTTGGCACAAAGCTCTGATACTTGTCGTTAGACCAATCTCCTCCAGCGTATGCTAGACCAGGAACATCCAACGAATATCTACCAAACACTAATCCAACAAAGTACGACAACAATGATTTAATGTCACGCTTTTCATCTGCTCGACGTACAGAAACATCCTTATCTGCAACTTCCGGCGTCAACTCGTCATTAAGGCCGTACAAGTCAATGAAGATGCGGTTGAGTTCCTCTTCGTTTGCCTTTAACTTCTCAAAGCGTTCCTGAGCTTCATCTTTCCATACAGCAAAAGCATTTTCTAATCGCCCATCAATCTCTTTTTGC
>NZ_AVAQ01000039.1 GCF_000463075.2 Lactiplantibacillus plantarum EGD-AQ4 | reverse complement strand
CTTGTTCTTTGAAAACTAGATAATATCAAATATATTTTTTCATAATGAAACCGAGAACACCGCGTTTTTTGAGTTTTTTATTGAAGTTTAATTATCGCTAAACTCATTAATCGCATTTACCGTTAGGTAAATGAGGTTAAGTTAACAAGGGCGCATGGTGAATGCCTTGGCACTAGGAGCCGATGAAGGACGGGACTAACACCGATATGCTTCGGGGAGCTGTACGTAAGCTATGATCCGGAGATTTCCGAATGGGGCAACCCAGCAGTTTTAATCAACTGTTACCACTAGATGAATTCATAGTCTAGTTGGAGGTAAACGCTGTGAACTGAAACATCTCATTAGCAGCAGGAATATAAAGAAATTTCGATTCCCTAAGTAGCGGCGAGCGAACGGGGAACAGCCCAAACCAAAGTGCTTGCACTTTGGGGTTGTAGGACTGAACATTTGAGTTACCAAAGAACTTGATAGTCGAAGGATTTGGGAAAATCCGCCATAGATGGTGATAGCCCAGTAGATTAAATCAAATTCTCTCAGTTCAGGATCCTGAGTACGGCGGAACACGTGAAATTCCGTCGGAATCCGGGAGGACCATCTCCCAAGGCTAAATACTACCTAGTGACCGATAGTGAACCAGTACCGTGAGGGAAAGGTGAAAAGCACCCCGGGAGGGGAGTGAAATAGTTCCTGAAACCATGTGCCTACAATAAGTCAGAGCGCGTTAATGCGTGATGGCGTGCCTTTTGTAGAATGAACCGGCGAGTTATGATCCCGTGCAAGGTTAAGACTAAAAAGTCGGAGCCGTAGCGAAAGCGAGTCTGAAATGGGCGATTTGAGTACGAGGTTATAGACCCGAAACCAGGTGACCTATCCATGTCCAGGTTGAAGGTGCGGTAAAACGCACTGGAGGACCGAACCCGTGTAAGTTGAAAATTGCTGGGATGAGGTGTGGATAGCGGTGAAATTCCAAACGAACTTGGAGATAGCTGGTTCTCTCCGAAATAGCTTTAGGGCTAGCCTCGGATTAAGGATCATGGAGGTAGAGCACTATTTGGACTAGGGGCCCGTCTTGGGTTACTGAATTCAGATAAACTCCGAATGCCATTGATTCATGTCCGGGAGTCAGACGATGAGTGATAAGATCCACCGTCGAAAGGGGAACAGCCCAGACCATCAGTTAAGGTCCCTAAATGTATGCTAAGTGGAAAAGGATGTGGAGTTGCATAGACAACTAGGATGTTGGCTCAGAAGCAGCCACCATTTAAAGAGTGCGTAATAGCTCACTAGTCGAGTGATCCTGCGCCGAAAATGTACCGGGGCTAAGCATACTACCGAAACCATGGATGCGACCATTAGGTCGCGTGATAGGAGAGCGTTCTAAGGGCGGTGAAGCAAGATCGTGAGGACTTGTGGAGCGCTTAGAAGTGAGAATGCCGGTATGAGTAGCGAAAGATAGGTGAGAATCCTATCCACCGAATGACTAAGGTTTCCTGGGGAAGGCTCGTCCTCCCAGGGTTAGTCGGGACCTAAGTCGAGGCCGAGAGGCGTAGACGATGGATAACAGGTTGAGATTCCTGTACTAGTTAAGTGCGTTTGAGCAATGGAGGGACGCAGGAGGCTAAGATGTGCATTCTGTTGGATTAGAATGTCCAAGCAGTAAGTCTTGTGAAGAGTCAAATGCTTTTCACTTTAAGGACAAGCTGTGATGGGGAGCGAAATTTAGTAGCGAAGCGTCTGATGTCACACTGCCGAGAAAAGCTTCTAGTGAGTACTTAACTACCCGTACCGCAAACCGACACAGGTAGTCGAGGAGAGAATCCTAAGGTGAGCGAGTGAACTCTCGTTAAGGAACTCGGCAAAATGACCCCGTAACTTCGGGAGAAGGGGTGCTGATCGCAAGATCAGCCGCAGTGAATAGGCCCAGGCGACTGTTTATCAAAAACACAGGTCTCTGCAAAATCGTAAGATGACGTATAGGGGCTGACGCCTGCCCGGTGCTGGAAGGTTAAAAGGATGGGTTAGCTTCGGCGAAGCTCAGAATTGAAGCCCCAGTAAACGGCGGCCGTAACTATAACGGTCCTAAGGTAGCGAAATTCCTTGTCGGGTAAGTTCCGACCCGCACGAAAGGCGTAACGATCTGGGCACTGTCTCAACGAGAGACTCGGTGAAATTATATTGTCCGTGAAGATGCGGACTACCCGCGACAGGACGGAAAGACCCCATGGAGCTTTACTGTAGCTTGATATTGAGTGTTTGTACAGCTTGTACAGGATAGGTAGGAGCCATAGAAACCGGAACGCTAGTTTCGGTGGAGGCGTTGGTGGGATACTACCCTCGCTGTATGACCACTCTAACCCGCACCACTAATCGTGGTGGGAGACAGTGTCAGGTGGGCAGTTTGACTGGGGCGGTCGCCTCCTAAAAAGTAACGGAGGCGCCCAAAGGTTCCCTCAGAATGGTTGGAAATCATTCGCAGAGTGTAAAGGCACAAGGGAGCTTGACTGCGAGACAGACAGGTCGAGCAGGGACGAAAGTCGGGCTTAGTGATCCGGTGGTACCGTATGGAAGGGCCATCGCTCAACGGATAAAAGCTACCCTGGGGATAA
The DNA here is from genome assembly GCF_000463075.2 of Lactiplantibacillus plantarum EGD-AQ4. GTDB lineage: Bacteria > Bacillota > Bacilli > Lactobacillales > Lactobacillaceae > Lactiplantibacillus > Lactiplantibacillus plantarum_A. Next base: position 570 of record NZ_AVAQ01000039.1, on the reverse strand, counting down.
CAGGCTTATCTCCCCCAAGAGTCCACATCGACGGGGAGGTTTGGCACCTCGATGTCGGCTCATCGCATCCTGGGGCTGTAGTCGGTCCCAAGGGTTGGGCTGTTCGCCCATTAAAGCGGTACGCGAGCTGGGTTCAGAACGTCGTGAGACAGTTCGGTCCCTATCCGTCGCGGGCGTAGGAAATTTGAGAGGACCTGTCCTTAGTACGAGAGGACCGGGATGGACATACCTCTGGTGTACCAGTTGTGCCGCCAGGCGCATCGCTGGGTAGCTACGTATGGATGTGATAAACGCTGAAAGCATCTAAGTGTGAAACACACCTCGAGATGAGATTTCCCATTCCTTTATGGAAGTAAGACCCCTGAAAGATGATCAGGTAGATAGGTTAGAAGTGGCAGTGCGGCGACGCATGAAGCGGACTAATACTAATCGGTCGAGGACTTAACCAAGTAATTGGTGTTCCGGTTCATATGAATTATTTGATATTATCTAGTTTTGAGAGCACAAGTTTCTCAATAGTGTGGTGACGATGGCGAGAAGGATACACCTGTTCCCATGTCGAACACAGAA
>NZ_AVAQ01000037.1 GCF_000463075.2 Lactiplantibacillus plantarum EGD-AQ4 | reverse complement strand
GTCTCGAAGTTCCGGTTAAAGATAAAACGAAAATTTGCTTTACCGACTGTGGCACGGGCACTTGGCGTACAAAATTTGAAATTACACCGTCGTCTTCTACGTGTGTTCAAATTGATACGCCATAAAGATTCCATCAGCTTTACTTAATGAAGCGCCAAAATATAGCACTGTCACCGCTGAAGCAGCAATTTCGTTAAAGGAGATGCCAGATTAATGGTCGCACATAAAATGGATTTAAAAAAACTAAATGAGGACAAGCAGAAAGCATTTGCTGTTTTTAGAAAATACGGTAGCTTTGCCGTGTTATATCGGGAAGGGACGGAAGCAGAAATTCACCTTGTTGATGATTATATCTCGCTGGCAGCAGTCTATGAACAAAGGAAGTTAGTTGGGTTAGAATGACCTCGTGTGACGTGCGTACGACTGTTGAGCAGGTTCTGAATTAAGGACTGATTTAGAGCGGGTATCAGGAGTTTGACCAACACAACTGCTAGTAAGGTGGTTTAATGCGACCGTAAACAGCGATTGTCTATGCACTAATCACGAGTAAAGTCGTTTGGTAGCCGGTTTAAGTACCGGTTGCTGTGAGGCAGCTCCTAATCATTTAGGACCGTACGTCTTTTAACTGACTCGTCATGACTGCGACAGCCATTGTTATTGCGTGACTGGAAAATACTGAAGTATCGCTCGTTGACTGATGAATATAACCACCGTCTACGAATAGTTTGTCGGACGTATCTAGTCAGATCAAGTACTGACACAGGACTAAGGTCATTTAATTTGGACGGTGACTGTCGCAACCATGTAAAAATCATGTAAATTCGGGAGCAATAATTGTTATTCTTCCAATTACATGCTATGTTATTAGCATATTTTACGAAGTGGAGTGATAGTTATGGCTCAGATTACTGTGGGGGATCGGGTTAAGTGCCAGAAAAACGGCAATACCGATTATGATTTTTATGCTAAAGTTGAAAAGATTTATGAGAACTCCGCCTTTGTCACCATTACACACTACGATGTCCGCGATGATATCAATGTGTCGGAATTACAATATCGTGCGGTGATTGCGCTTAAGAAAATGAAGATTGCCAAACCAACTGCAGGCGAAGCTAAGGAATTACAAGCCGTTAGCCCTGCGATGCTGGCTGAATAACAGAGATGATGAATGAAACCTTGCCCAGATATTGGACAAGGTTTTTTATTTTGGCCAAAATTTGTGAGTTGGTAAGCAACACTTATTAATTGTGCACGTTGTTTTATTTGGGTTGGCAAACTTTTTTGTTTTTGATTTCGCGAATCACCTGTACAACGCGGTTGAGAATGGTACAATAGATATTAGTACTTGATAATAGTTCTAAAGTAAGAAGGAGGAGTTTTTGATGCAGACAACTGGTCAAAACACAACGTTAACCGGACGGCGGCGGTTCTGGTTCATCTTCACATTACTGTTGGGGACTTGGACGATGTCAATCAGTCAATCGTCACTATCGACCGTTTACCCGACGTTTATGCGTGATTTCGGTATTTCGGCGTCGACGGTGCAATGGCTGACGACTGGCTTTATGTTGACGATGGTCGTCATGATGCCCATTAGTCCATGGTTACTTAATAATATTGGTTTTAAGAAATTATTCTTAGCGGTGCTGGTCCTATTTGATGCCGGTTCAATAATTATTTACTTTGCACCCAGTTTTGGTGTCATGATGATTGGGCGGTTGATTAAAGCGGCCGCTGTCGGTGTGCTGTTTCCGTCATATCAATCGATTTTACTCACGATTACGCCCGAAGAACAGCGTGGGAGTACCATGGGGGTCGCTGGCCTGGTCATGGGTTCAGCGCTCGCCTCAGGACCCATCATTTCAGGGGTCGTTCTGAAGTTTACTGATTGGCACGGCCTGTTTATGGTCTTCATTACCGTTGCGACATTACTGATTTTGATTAGTTTTGCGACGATCAAGGATGTGATGGTGAATAAGCCATCGAAATTAGACCTGATTTCAATCGTCACGTTACTTGGTTTTGCTGGGATTTTGTACGTGGTTAATGAAATTGGTAAGGCTGGTGTGAACTGGACCTATGCATGGATTTTATTGATTATTTCCATCCTGGCAGTGGCCTACTTCACGTATCGGCAATTCCATTTGGAGACCCCATTACTGGAATTGCGGGTTTTAAAGACGTTTAACTACGACTTAGCCATTTTTCTGACTGCAATTTCGTATGTTGCCCTGATCGTGGTCACGATTATCTTCCCACTGTACTATCAAGGTGTTCTGAAGGTTTCACCGTTCGTTTCTGGGATGTCGCTGGTTCCTGGTGCGGTGCTCCTCAGTATCTTGAACCCGTTGACAGGGAAACTCGCTGAAAAAATTGGTTATAAACAAATTATGCTACTGGGTATGGCGATGATCGTCCTGGGCTGGCTGATTTTAGCGTTGGTCAATGCCAAGCTCAACTTGCTCACGATGATTCTGTTGGCAGCGTTGATTGAAGGCGGCAATGCCTTTGTCATGATGCCAGCGGTCACTTTAGGTGCCAACTCATTACCAAACGAGTTGATTTCACACGGAACCGCCGTTATTACGACAGTTAGACAGATTTTAGGCTCAGCTGGTGTCGCAGTGGCAACCTTGGTCCTCTCGAACGTGACCTTGTCGCAGAAGCAAGCCGGCGCCTCGACATTAGCCGCTAATTTGACCGGGTACCACACTGTCTTTTGGATGATGCTCGGAATCGAAATCGTTGGGCTAGTTCTCGCGTTATTGTTGCGTGATGGGCGGAAACAGGCTTGATGGGCTTGCTAGTGGTGCTTAGCTGAGGGCGTAGACGCGCTTTGTTCATATAGCTAAATCTGGCAATAATCGATTGTTCAGAGTATGCTCAGATTTTCAAAACTAAACAACAGGTTGTGATCAAAAATGGTTCAGGTCATTTTCGGCACAACACAAAATAAGGCCATCAATCTCATCTCCTGGGATTGATGGCCTTATTATTTAGCCACTTATTTCTTCGCGGCTTTCTGAATCTTTGCCAACTGGTTGTATTGGCTGAGCATCCAGCTTTCATATGTCTGGTTGGCTGGTAGGGTTTCAGTCACTTTGAGGACTGGAACGTCGTATTGTTTAGCTAATTTGACCATGTTCGTGACCAGGTTACTGTCGCTTTGGGTGTTTTCAACAAAGAAGGCGATGCGGTGGTGCTTGATGGCCTGTTGCATCTGTTGAATATCCTTCGGGGACGGGTCGGTGCCTTCCTCGATGGCCCGGGCAAAATGATTGTTCGTGATGTGATAGCCCATTGCCTTGAGCGAATAGTCGAAGACGGGTTCACTGACTGCAACACGCTGGCCCTTAGCCTGCTGTTTCAATTGCTTGATTTTGGTTGTAATAGCACGGGTGCTAGACTGATACTTGCGGGCTTGTTGGTAAAAGTAACGCTTGTGTTGCGGCTGAATCTTCGACAGGTCCGCCGCAATTTTGGTGGCTAACTTGGGCATCGTCGTGGGATCGTACCAAACGTGTTCGTTGGCGCCGTCCGCCTTCTTGGCAACCGAGGTTCCGACGTTGATGACGTGGGCGCCGGCTTGTTTGTTGACAGTTAACTTTTCCATCCAATCGTCGTAGCCGAGGCCGTTATAAATGATGAGTTGCGCGCTACTAGCCTGTTTGGCCGTATTGACGGTTGGCTCGTAGTCATGGGGATCGACACTGGGACGGTCAATGATGGCCGTAACTTTACCATACTTACCCGCGACCGCCTTGGCCGTTTGACCATAAAAATCGAGACTAGTCAGAATATTGATTTTATTATTGCTCGTTGGACTTGATGTGGTGGTGCTTTGGCAGCCTGCTAATAAGCTACCAATGCCTAATAGCAGGACCAAAAACAGCCATCTACGTCGCTTAATCATGTCTTGTTACCCCATTCTCTTTAAATCGTAACCATTACTGTTCACTTTACAGAAAGAAGCTTGGTGCGTCAAGTGTTTAAGATAAACTTTAGCCGAGTTTGAAAGTGGCAAATAACGATTGAAAGCTGGTAAAATAGGCGTACTTAGAATACGGAAAGTGGGGGTTGAGATGATATTTACGATCGTGATTTTACTATTATTAGTCAGTGCCATTTTCCGAGGCTTCCACCGCGGATTCGTGATTGAAATGTTGCACCTGATTGGGACTGTCGTGGTCTTGCTGTTTGCACGGTTGCTCTATCAACCAGTGGGCGCAGCAATCAGTAATTTACTGACTGGCTTGAATTTGATTGAGGGTTCGACCATGAGTACCCTAATTATCAATCTGATTGCCTTCTTCGTGTTGATTTCGCTGGGGTGGTCCGTGATTCGGTTACTTGGGCGCGTCTCACGCAGCATCACCTGGCTACCGGTCATCAAACAAGTGAACAGTGTTGCCGGTGGTGCGGTCGCGTTTGTGATTACGTACCTGGTTATTTTCGTCGTTCTGTCCCTGGCTAACTTGGTCAAGACTGATTTTATCCAAACACAGATGAACAACTCACCGTTAGCGACATATATTGTCAAACAAACGCCGGGACTGACGAGTCAGTATCTAAGTCATCTGATCAATTTCAACGATGGAACAACGACATCTGACTCATAAGCGTCAGGAGCATGTATTGCGCTAGTTAATTTGTCATGAATTATGGTTAAAACGTGCCAAGTTGGCGTCCTGTTCGTCAGCCGATGCGCGCCTTATTCCGACTTCCGGGGCCGGCTGACAACGCTGGAACAGGGCGGACATCGATTTGAACTCACGCAGAAACCCACTGCGCAATTTCAAATACGAGTCTTCTTCTAGCCCGGGAAAACCACCCGGACAAGAAGAATTTCGCCCTTGAGCATTGTCAACCGGCCCCTACAGTCGGGAAGCCGCTCGAATGGCGGATGAACGGCCACCTATCTGGGTACAATTGACCACTGAAATATTAAACGACTGATTCTTCAGGCAAATTGTAAATCAGTATTTATGATGATTCATGGCATTTAATTGCTGACAATTTGTCTGAAGATTAGTGCCTAATTCAATGGAGGTCAGGCTTACGATCAGACCAACGATTGCCATTTATTCAGCACTTATGACTTTAGCATACATGTCGACGAAGCAAAGTTCTGCCAATGTTCAGAGCTGATGATTCATAGCTTTAAGTCAAGGGTAAGCTTAAATATTACTGGAAGCTTTCTTACAGCAACTGTCAAAATGATCGTTCACTTAAAATTAACGAACAGTTTATCGAAAGTTGGGTCCGCACATGTCCGCCTTTCGAATACCATCCCCGGCTTGAAGGCGTTTCTGACAATGCT
>NZ_AVAQ01000036.1 GCF_000463075.2 Lactiplantibacillus plantarum EGD-AQ4 | reverse complement strand
AAAACGTGGTGGACACAGATTTAAGCCGATAAACCACGTCTTAAATACTGGTCTTTCACTAACCAAGCAAAGAACGCTTGCTAAGTGAAATTTCACCACTGGGCCTTGCCCAGAATACCTTCCAGCCGGGATTGCATTCGAAAGGCGGACCTGTGCGGACCCAACTTTTTGTTGGATTAGTTGTTGGTTCTTAGCACCCGGTTATTTTGATAGTCAACTGTTAGACTAGTTCTAGCAATAGCTAAGTTTTTACCAATGCTTAAGGTTTCTGACTAGTAGCTGTACCGAACATTTAGAACTTTACCCAGTCGTTTGAGGTAGCAAAGGGTGGATTATCAACGAAGCCCATTTTATCGCCTATATTTGAGACTAGAGTCCATCGAAATTATTGAATTATATTTCAGGGATCATCTCAGTACACAAATGCTGTAAAGCATCATCGGAATATCGATTCAAAGTTTGCTCGAAGGACCTGTTTTCTAATATTCAGTGGTCAATTGCACCCAGATAGGTGGATGTTCATCTGCCATTCGAGCGGCTTCCCGACTGGAGGGGCTGGCTGACAATGCTCAGTAGCCAAATTATTCTTAGCTGGAAGTGTTTTCCTTCCGGCTTAGAATAAGACTCGTATTTGAAATTGCGCAGTGGGTTTCTGCGTAAGTTCAAATCGATGTCGGCTTACGTTCCAGCAATTGTCAGCCAGCCCCGGAAGTCGGACTAAGGCGCGCACCGGCTGACGAACAGTAATCCAAACCGTGATTCATAGTCAATTAACTAGCACAATATGGACAATTATAATTATTAAGAGAATGCTGATAAAAATCAGCATTCTTTTTTTGATTCAGGGCTTTTAGCTGTTTTGACTAACGCAAAAAAGTCAATTTGAGGGCAATAATTGCCAAATTAGAATTATTTATTAAGAAAATTTGCCGATTGTATTCGCTTGCTAATCCAACGCGCCTGTGCGATGATAAATCCTGATAAGACGGCGTTTGTCAGCTGCTATATCAATGGAGATAATACAGAAAAAACAGAACAGTTAAGATAATTATGACGAAATAATGATAAAAATTAGAGTTTAGGATTGATTTTAATTTATTTATAATATACAATTACTTTAACTTTTCGAGGGAAAAGCACACACAAATCATTTTAAGGTTAGGGGTTGGGTTTTATGAATTTTAAAACAGCTGCAAAAGTAACCGTCGTTGCTGGCGCATCCGTCTTATTCTTAGCGGCTTGTGGCTCAAGCAAGAGCTCATCAAGTTCGTCGAAGCAAACGGCTAATTTAACAGAATCTGCTGAATTACCAACGATGGATCTTTCAAAATCAACTGATGTGGTTAGTTCAGATATGTTGAACAATACCAATGAAGGGTTATACCGTTTAGGTAAGAACGGGAAAGTCACACCAGGGATTGCCAAGGCAACTAAGGTTACTAACGGTGGTAAGACATATACGTTCACTTTACGGAAGAACGCAAAATGGAGTAACGGCGATAAAGTTACCGCTAAAGACTTTGTCTATGGTTGGCAACGGACCGTTAATCCTAAGACCGCGTCACAATACGCATACTTATATTCAGGCATCAAAAACGCTGACGCCATTACTAATGGCAAGAAGCCAGTTTCAAGCTTAGGCATTAAGGCTGACGGCGACTACAAGTTGACTGTTACCTTGGATAAGCCAATCGCATACTTCAAGAAGTTGATGGGCTTTGTTAACTTCTTCCCACAAAATGAAAATGCGGTTAAGAAGTATGGTTCTAAGTATGGGACGACCAGTTCAGCCATGGTCTACAATGGTCCTTACAAGATGACTGGTTGGACTGGGACGAACTTGTCATGGACCTTGAAGAAGAACAACAGTTACTGGGACAAGAAGAATGTCAAGATGTCTTCTATCAAGTACCAAGTTGTTAAGGAAGCATCAACTGGTTTGAACTTATTCAACTCAGGCAAGATCGATGATACTGTTCTTTCTAACGAACAAGTTAAGAACTACAAGAACGACAAGAACTACTTAGTTCGGAAGACCGCTTCAACGTTCTACATCGAATTTAACCGTGATGATAGTAACGCAACCTTAGCAAAGGCCTTCAAGAACAAGAAGATTCGTCAAGCCTTGTCATTAGCTATCAACCGGAAGTCCTACGTCAACAATACGTTGGGTAACGGGTCAACCGTTTCTAAAGGTTACGTTTCTGAAGACTTAGCTAAGAATCCGAAGACGGGTAAAGACTTTACGACTGACGCCGCCGTTCCATCTGCCGTTGAGTACAACTTAACCAAGGCCAAGAAGCTTTGGAAAGAAGGTATGAAGGAAATCGGTGAAAGCAAGTTGAACATCAAGTTGCTTTCTGATGATACTGATGGTGCCAAGAAGTCAACCGAATTCATCCAGGGGGCTTGGGAAAAATTACCTGGTTTGACGGTTACGAACCAAAACGTGCCATTCAAGACCCGGTTGTCACGTTCTGAAAGTGGAAACTTTGATACCGTACTTTCTGCTTGGAATGCTGACTTCACCGACCCAATTTCATTCTTGTCACTCTTTACGTCTGATAACTCCTACAACAATGGGAAGTATGACAGTGCTGCATACGACTCAGCTGTGAAGAAGGCGGAAGGTTCAGATTCGAACAACACAAGTGCACGTTGGGCTGATATGGTTGCTGCTGAAAAGCAATTGATGAATGATCAAGGGGTCATCCCAATCTATCAACAAGCCACTGCTCACTTGACACGGACAAGCTTGAAAGGCATCATCTACAACACCGCGGGCTCCAACTACAACTTGAAGTACATGTCTGTTAAATAATGATGTAAATCTACAGTAATAAAATGTGTGTGCTTTAACTGAACGAATGTGAAACAAAGGGGTAAGGATTGACACATTGTTAATCCTTACCATTTTGTTTTATAATGAGGGATGTCATTATTTTTTAAGTCGATTTTAATAGAATGCGAGGAATTCTCATGAGAAAGTATCTTTTAAAGCGGATATTTTACTTGTTCCTGACATTATTCATTGTGGCAACCGCCACGTTCTTCTTAATGAAGTTAATGCCTGGGACACCGCTTCAAAATGAAGCTAAATTGACGCCGAGTGAAAAAGCGTCGATTTTAGCCCAATATGGGTTGGACAAACCCGTTTGGTTGCAGTACTTCATCTACATTGGCGGCATTTTCAAAGGGAGCCTGGGGTTATCCTTCCAGTTCTCTGACCAAGCTGTCAGCTATCTGATTGGTAGTCGGATGGGCCCGTCAATGCAGTTAGGTGGCCAAGCACTGGTCGTTGGGATTATCTTAGGGATTATCCTGGGTGCCGTGGGAGCCATCAAGAAAGATACTTGGGCTGACCGCTTAGCAACGATTTTATCGATTTTAGGCATCGCGGTACCAAGTTTCGTCTTAGCCATCTTGCTACAGTATTACCTGGGCTTAAAAGTCGGTTGGTTCCCAGTTGCTGGTTGGGAAGGATTTGCTTACACGATCTTGCCAACACTGGCACTGGCCGCAAGCCCGTTGGCCGAAACGGCGCGGTTTATCCGGACCGATATGGTCGATGTGCTGAGTTCAGATTATATTGAACTTGCTAAGGCGAAAGGACTATCAAAGTTTGGCATCGTTTATCACCATGCCTTGCGAAATAGTTTGATTCCAATGGTTACCTTGATTGGACCACTGGCTGCAGCGTTGATGACCGGTTCCATGGTTGTTGAAAACATCTTCTCAGTACCCGGGATTGGGGAACAATTCGTTAAATCGATTTTGGTTAACGATTACCCAACCATCATGGGTGTGACGATTTTCTACTCAGCACTGCTTTGCTTACTATTATTGTTGACCGATATCGTCTACGGAATTATTGATCCGCGGATTCGTTTAAGTGGAAATGGGGACTAGTTAATGGCAGAAAATCCAAGTAGTATTGAAATTAAGCCCGGCGACTTCGAGCCGTTAGACAAGCAAGCGGGTCCTGATAATGAACGGATCGCAGCGCCTTCACTGACTTTCGGCCAAGACGTTTGGCGGCGGCTGAAATCTAATAAGACCGCCTTTGTCAGTTTTATCGTGTTAGTGTTCTTGTTCTTAGTGGCTTTCGGTGGTCAGGCGATTTATCACGTTGACCCGAACGCCCAAGCACCCAAGTACGCTAACTTACCACCGAAGATTCCGGGTGTGAACATTCATGGGTTGAATGGTCACTTGACGCAATCTGGTAAGGATGTCGATGCCTATGCCGCAGCGGGTGCTAAGTCTGATGTGCACTACATCTTAGGGACTGACTATCTAGGTCGGGACTTGCTTGCGCGGATTATGTATGGGACGCGGATTTCCCTTGAAATTGCGTTGATTGCCACCTTGATTGACCTGACGATTGGTGTCGGGTTCGGGATACTCTCCGGTTGGAAAGGTGGGCGAGTCGATTTGTTCATGCAACGTGTGATTGAAATCCTCTCGTCCATCCCTCAATTAGTTATCATGGTGTTAATGGCAACGGCCTTCACGAAGACCGGGATGGCTTCCATCATCGCGGCGATCGCGATTACTGGGTGGACCACGATGGCTCGTTTGACTCGTGCGCAGACGTTGCAACTGAAGAACCAAGACTTTATTTTGGCGGCGCGGACCTTAGGTGAGTCGCCACTCAAAATTGCTTGGAAACACTTGTTACCAAACCTTTCAAGTGTCATTATCATTCAAACGATGTTCACGATTCCAAGTGCGATCTTCTTCGAAGCGTTCTTGAGTTATATCGGGATTGGGATCAGTTCACCACAAGCTTCATTGGGGACGTTGATTTCCGATGGGCAGAAGAACTTCCAATTCTTGCCATACCAGATGTGGTACCCAGCCATCGTGCTGATTATCCTGATGCTCGCCTTCAACTTGTTAGGTGACGGGATGCGCGATGCGTTTGATCCAAAGTCGAAACGTTAGGAGGACGGCAGAACTATGGATAAACCGGAAAATGTCATTGAAGTCCGTAACTTGGAAATCAATTTCCACACTTATGCGGGCGAAGTTAAAGCCATCCGTGACGTTAGCTTTGATTTACGTAAGGGTGAAACCTTGGCCATTGTTGGTGAATCAGGGTCTGGTAAGTCAGTGACGACCCGTTCACTGATGGGACTACTGGCACCAAATGCTGAAATTAAACGTGGATCGATCATGTTCCACGGTGAAGATATTATTAAGAAGTCTGAAAAGGAAATGCAGAATATTCGTGGTAAGGATATTGCCATGATCTTCCAAGACCCGATGACGTCACTAGACCCGACGATGCGGATTGGGATGCAAATCGCCGAACCGTTGATGAAGCATAAAGGGTTGAAGAAAAAAGAAGCCATTGCACAAGCTTTGGAAATGTTGAAGCTGGTTGGGATCACTAATCCCGAAGGCCGGATCAATGATTATCCTTACCAATTCTCTGGTGGGATGCGGCAACGGATCGTGATTGCGATTGCGCTGGTCTGCTACCCAGAAGTGCTGATTGCTGACGAACCAACCACTGCGTTGGACGTGACGATTCAAGCACAGATTCTGGATTTGATGAAGGATTTACAGAACCGTATCGATACTTCCATTATTTTCATCACTCATGATTTGGGTGTTGTGGCTGGGATGGCTGACCGAGTGGCCGTTATGTACGCGGGTAAAATCGTGGAATACGGCACGGTCGATGAAATCTTCTTCAATCCCCAACATCCATATACCTGGGGCTTATTGAACTCGATGCCGACGTTGGATACGGAAAGTGGCTCGTTATCCGCTATTCCAGGGACACCACCTGATTTACTGGAACCACCAGTCGGGGACGCTTTTGCAGCCCGGAGTGACTACGCGATGAAGATCGATACTGAAAAGGAACCACCGTTCTTCAAGGTATCGGACACCCACTATGCGGCGACCTGGTTGCTTCATCCAGACGCACCTAAAGTTACGCCACCGGCCGAAATCGTCCGGCGGCAACAAAAGTTTGCGGCGATGCAAAAGCCACAACCCCCAATTCCAGATCCTGCAGCAAAGGAGTAAGTAGACATGCCTGAAGAACGTAAGAAAATTCTAGAAGTTCGCCATTTAAAGCAATACTTTAATGTCGGCAAAAAAGATGAAGTCCGGGCCGTTGACGACGTCTCCTTTGACATTTATGAAGGTGAAACATTCGGTCTAGTTGGTGAATCCGGTTCAGGGAAGACCACGACTGGCCGTTCAATCATTCATCTATATGAACCGACCGATGGTGAAATTATTTTTAATGGGAAAGACGTCTCTAAATTACGCACGAAAAAAGAACGGCATGAATTTCGGCGTGAGATTCAGATGATTTTCCAAGATCCGTACGCGTCACTGAATCCACGGATGAAGGTCAAGGATATTGTCGCTGAAGGGATCGATATTCACGGCTTAGCCAAGGATGACGACGACCGGACCAAGCAAGTGGAAGACTTGTTGGAAACGGTTGGTCTAAACAAGGACCATTCCAGTCGGTATCCGCATGAATTCTCTGGTGGACAACGGCAACGGATCGGGATTGCCCGGGCGTTGGCCGTTGAACCGAAATTCATCATCGCTGACGAACCGATCTCAGCACTGGACGTTTCGATTCAAGCCCAAGTGGTTAACTTGATGAAGGAACTCCAAGTCAAGCAGAACTTGACGTATCTGTTCATCGCCCATGACTTGTCGATGGTCAAGTACATCAGTGACCGCATTGGCGTCATGCATTACGGAAAAATTCTGGAAATTGGTCCAGCTGATGAAGTTTATAATCATCCGTTACACAAGTACACTGAAAGTCTGATTTCAGCGGTACCCGTGCCAGACCCTGAGTTCGAACGTAACCGTAAGCAAGTACCTTACGATGAGACGACTGAACATGATGGCAAGAAACGCCGGATGGTTGAAATTGCCCCAGGACACTTTGTCCGGGCAACTGAAGATGAAGTTCCCATCTACACCAAGCGAGCAATTGACGCTGGCTTGATTACGGAATTCTCTGAATAAACGCATTGAAACGGACGGCTAGCGCGGATGCTTAGCCGTCCGTTTTTAGTTGTCATCTGATAAGTTTATTAATTAATAACCATTATAATTAACTCATGTTAACTTGAAATATAAATTTAATATTTTTGCGATATTAATACTGTGCAACGTAGAATGCTTGTACTGACAAGGGATGGCCGGGTTCCTTGCTAGATTCAACGGTTACCTGCAGTAAAAGTTATTTGTGTAAAACTTGTAATTATGTAATAATAATAACGTTAATAAAGCTTGTTAACGAACTATTCATCTTAATAATTGATTCGCACCATTTTT
>NZ_AVAQ01000035.1 GCF_000463075.2 Lactiplantibacillus plantarum EGD-AQ4 | reverse complement strand
TCGATTCAAAATCAAGAGACCCTACACATTTGATTCGTCGAAACTTTGTTCAGTTTTCAAAGATCTAATTCCGTGTGTCAATCGCTTGACACAGCTTAATTATCATAACACCTTAACCAATATCTTGTCAACAACTTTTTTTAAGAAGTAACTTGATTAATTTGTCATGGTTGCCGTTGCGACAACAGAAACTATTTTACCAATTACCGAAGAAGTTGTCAACAACTAATTTCAATAATTATTTGGTGGTAATTAGCGCCTGCCGTAGCAGCAACGTTTACTAATATACCAACTGGCATTGAAACTGTCAACAATAAATCGAATCTTTTTTCAAAAAGTTGAAAGCGTCGTTCAAAAATCGAACTTATTTTCAATCACGGATCACATCAAAAAAGTGTCGTCACCACCGATATGATGGGAACGACACTTCCTAATAACTCATTCAAATAAGCTATCCTTAACGCTACATTTTTAAACGTGCTTTGACGAACGGACTGATACCAGCAACGATTGGGAAGGCTAAGACTGCCCCAGCAGCCCCCTGAATCAGATTAGTAGGTACGCCCACTAAACCAGTTGCTAATGTATATAGTAGTGAATCGGTAATAAAGTAACCGAGTACCATCACCACTGCCCCAGTTGCCAATGCCGCAATCTGGCGACCATGTGATTTGCCAGCACCCAAATAACCAGCTAACCAACCTTCTAAGCCATGGGCAATTAGTGAGAAAAACATGTATTGCGGATAACCTAATAATAAATCCAGCAACAACCCACTGGCACCACCAACGATTACGCCGCCACGACGACCAAAGAGCAACGCTGCAATAAAGATGCCCGCATCACACAAATTAATATAGCCGTGCGTCATCGGAATCGGAATATGAAAGAAAATTGAAATAACGACGTTGAGGGCGATCAACATTCCTAAGGTTGCGACCGTCCGCGTATTGAATTTAGTCTCTACCAAATAACTCATCCTCCCAAATTATTATGCCTATACTTCGACTCCCCGCCAATCACAGACTTACAATTAGTGTACACCAATTGCAACTTACGATAATAAGAAAAAGACCAGGCCCAACTAGGTCTGGTCAGTCAACTAACTTAAATTACTTAACACGCGCTAAGAAATAACGCTTTTTCCCGCGACGAACAATCACAAACTTACCATTAAAGGCAGCCGATGGATCGATTTCGGCATCGACATCCGTCACTTTTTCACCGTTGATCCGGATGGCACCATTCTTAACGTCTTCACGAGCTTGCCGACGTGATGGTTCAAACTTGGTTGCATCCACTAACCACAAGATGATGTTTTGCTTTTCAGCCGTCACATCCGCAGAAGGCACACCCTTGAAGCCTTGTTCGATTTCGTCAGCGGTCAAACTCTGAACGTCACCCGTAAATAATGCTTTAGTGATGTTTTCAGCTTCAACGACCGCTTCCTTGCCATGGACGAATTCCGTGACTTCTTCAGCTAAGCGACGTTGAGCTTCCCGTTTTTCAGGTGCAGTCTTAACGGTCTCAGCCAACCGATCAATTTCTTCATGGCTCAAGAATGTGAAGTACTTGAGATACTTGACCACATCCCGGTCATCCTGATTGATCCAGAATTGGTAGAATTCATATGGGGAGGTCCGTTCAGGGTTCAACCAGACAGCACCACCCGCAGTTTTACCAAACTTAGTCCCGTCAGCCTTCAATAGTAATGGAATCGTCAGTCCATATGCTTTCGCATCATTACCTTCCAAACGATGAATCAAATCAGTTCCGGCCGTAATGTTGCCCCACTGATCAGCACCCCCAATTTGTAATTGGACGTGTTCTGCACGGTACAAGTGCAAAAAGTCGATTGATTGCAAGATTTGGTACGTAAATTCCGTGTATGAAATTCCGACTTCCAACCGACTGGCAACGACTTCCTTGTTCAGCATCGTGTTCACACTGAACAACTTCCCGTAATCGCGTAAAAAGTCTAATAATGAAAGCTTCGACAACCAATCGTAGTTATTGACAATTGAAAAGTTTTCATCAGAACCGAACAACTTATGCATCTGCGCATTCAAGCCATCCTGATTATGCTTAACTTGGTCCATCGTTTGCAATTTACGTTCCGAATTTTTACCTGATGGGTCACCGATCGCACCAGTCCCACCACCAACGACAACGTATGGGTGATGTCCAGCTAATTGGAATCGTTTTAAAATCATGAACGGAATCAAGTGACCGATGTGCATACTGTCACCAGTCGGGTCGATCCCACAGTATAACGAAACAGATTGAGTCTCAGTGAGTTCCTTCAACCCCGCCTCATCGGTCTGTTGGTTAATGGCGCCGCGCCACTTTAAATCATCAATAATATTCATGCTGTTCCTCCTAAGTCGTTATCCCGGATAAAAAGAAAAAACTCGTCCCTGTCTAAAAACAGGGACGAGTTTTCCGCGTTACCACCCAAGTTATCACCAAATGTGATCGCTCATTGATTCGTAACGGAAATCATCCGGCCAATGGCAGTTCACGTTATGTAATTCATCCTCGACCACAGCTCGGTTCGCACCAACCACCGAGTCGCTTAACTGTTGGGTCGACGACTACTAATTAACGATCACTACTTTTAATTATTATCTCTCATCATAAGCACTCATTGACCAAATGTCAATCACGTTTTGTCAGGTCCGTTCATTCAAGACTGAACTGAACCTTGTTCCGGTAATCAGTCGTCAAACTGGCAGTCATCACCACGATCCAGCCAGTCACCACCGCCTATGATTGGCATCAGAATATCTTAGTTTGGGGCAGACATTATGATGTGCCGCAACCAATCGACGTCGCTCATCAGTCCAAGCAAAAAATTCCGTTCAGTCGCATGCGGCTCATTTCAGACTAACAAAAAACATCAGCTGATCATGCGATCTTCCCATGACTGACTGATGTCCATAATTGATTTAGTTCGTTTTAGCTTGTGCGGCAATCTTGATCACCGTGTTGGCTTGTTGGCCTTGAACCTTGGAAACTTTCGCCCCATTTTGCCATTCTACAGAATTAGCTTGCCCATTTTGAGCGGTGTCGTAAACCGTGACTGAACCACTCGTGACGGTTTTATCCGTCAGGTCTTGCTTCTGTAATTGCGTGTTGACTTGGTTGGCAAACTTAGTCGGATTTGTTGCAACGTCTTGCGTGTTCGCAATCGTTGTGACCGACCAACTACCCGTATTCCAGTGCACATAGACTTTGCCCATGGTCCCTTGAACGGTGGCTGCAGTACCCGAGCTTAACTTGACGCTATCCCCCTGCGTATCAGCAACCGCGCTGACCTGCTTGCTAGCATCGGTCGAGTTGTTATAGTCGGTCTGGCGATAAGTAGCCGTGGTCGAACTCGTGCCGGCCTTGGTATACTTCACACTATAATTACCCTTCGTCCCACTAGCAGCGGTCGCCTTCACCGTTTGATCAGTGCCTTTGACCGTTGTTGGGGCGGCAGTCTGGCTAACTGATGTAACCGTATCTGACGCCGCGTGCAACACATTCGTAACTGAAGGAGCTGCAAACAAACCGACGACTAATAGCCCAGTCGCGCTTGCAATCCCCAATTGAATCTTACGTTTAAAGTTCATACAAAAATACCCTCCTGATTTATCCAACAATTTAAATCTTGACCACTGTGACACCTAATCTCAATGCTATGATCCAGTCAACTGCTTGAAACGCCACCAACCATCAACGACGAGTGTTCCGCATTGGTTTATGTACAGCATGGTTCTGCTTGACAACTCGCCGTTGACGGTTGGTCCGAGACTTGATTGTACGCTTAGCACGGCTGACCCGCTTCAAACTAACGGGGCCCCTACGCTTACTAACCTTCGACCGTGACTTATTCAAACGGTGCGTCCGTTTCGATTTGGCGACACGGCGAACTCGCTTGGACTTAGTAACGGCTTTATGCTTGGTAGCCGGGATGGTTTTTACCGGCTTATGACGAAGCGGCATCACCGATTTCACCACCGGCTTAGCGACCGCTTTGTTCACCAGGGGCTGCACCGAATGTTGACTGGTTCGTGACTTAGTCGTCCGTTGCTTCGATAACGACTGCGAACTGGTTCGTTTCACCCGATGCAGGCGCTGGACTGAACGCGTTGTTCGTACTACTGGCCTGGGCTGCCGCTTAGCTTGCGCTGATTTGGTTGGCGACGACGAACTGCGCGTCGGCTTGACTGACAGCTTGATCACAGGTTGGCGTGCCGGCTGGCTTGACCGTGGATGATAGACCGCAACCGTGGGCGTGGTGGCTCGTTTACTGGCAACGTGGTGAACAGCTGCTTTAGTTGTACCCAACCACCACGAGACCGGGTGAACCCCCGTCATCACGCGACTGTTATCGACCGGCGCAGCTAACCCGGCCAGATGGTAACGGTCGGTATATTGCCACAACGCCGCCGGAACAATCGGTGGATTACGTGTGATTGCGCCAATCCACTGCGCATCAAAGTGTTGCCGCGCCTGATTGGCATACGTTAATGCGAAGGACGCGTACGAATAAAAAATCAGCTTTTTCTTCGTCAGCGACCGCATCTCATGATACCATGCGGCAACGGCGGCATTAGTTGACCCCGAACGGACCGTGTCGACCTCAAAATCCAACGCATAAAAACGGGCGGCTTTGTTCGAACGGGCATAGAAAGCCTGCGCTTCTTGTCGCGCACTCGCTGCATCCGTGAATTGCGAAAAATCGTACTCACCAAACGGAATGCCATAACGGACATACAGCGCCGTATTATTGGCCGCGTCACGGTCCACGTAACCAATCCCATATTGGCGACGATTGATGA
The DNA here is from genome assembly GCF_000463075.2 of Lactiplantibacillus plantarum EGD-AQ4. Classification (GTDB taxonomy): domain Bacteria; phylum Bacillota; class Bacilli; order Lactobacillales; family Lactobacillaceae; genus Lactiplantibacillus; species Lactiplantibacillus plantarum_A. The sequence goes on along the minus strand of NZ_AVAQ01000035.1, from coordinate 2,698 downwards.
CAAACAGGACTTGCCCCTTCATCACCTGAACCTGACTGGGCGTCAAACGGCCCTGCCATTCTGAGATATCAACGACGGCTTGCCCCTGCGCTTTTGCAGTGAGACTCCCACTGAGACTAGTTGCAACAGCAACAACAACGACCCAACCTAACTTGCTAATTTTCATGATGCGGCCCCTCTCCCCATACTTGAATCCGCAATGAAGCAATGAAAGTTGTCAATGACCCACTTCCCCAAGTTCGGCCATCAACCTGCTAGCAACAGTTTATTATACTCAATATTAACATTCTTATCCTACCCAATCATAGGCCAATTTTAACGAAAAAGGACGTCAATTCGGTTTCATTTAAGTTACAGCTTGTTAACAACCGACCGCCCCTATATGGTTAATTGTATGAACAAGTCTGGAAACCTCGAGATGCTTGTTACAATCAGGTTACAGCCGCATATTTTAGTCAGGTGTCAACGAGAAATAGCACCTATTTTGCTAGAATTATCCTTACTTTTAGGCGTTAACTGATTGTTGATTTTACCCACTGAGCTGATGTTGATTTTGACCCTTAACTTACCATGACCTTCGTATGGTGACCGACCAGTCATTCCCGCAGTCATAAACTGTGGCGATAACCAAAAAAGGCCGACCCAAGAATTAACGCTTCATTCTTGGGCCGGCCTAACTGGTCGATAATTATTTAGTGTGGCAAGGTTAACACGATGGCTTGCTTGCCCATCTGATTGTACGCGGCTTCGAAATTCTTCCAACTGACCGCTTGTTGCTTGTGGCCGTATGGATTGTTGATATAAATCACTTTCTTAGCGCGATTGAACCCGACGATCACAACGCTGTGCATGTCGTATGTAATCTTCACGGACCCTTGTGGCGTTTGCCAGGTCTGCATTGTGCTGACGGGCGCAAATGACGCCGTCGTAATCGTCCAAACCGGGCGTCCCAATTCTAATTGCTTCAGGACCGTACTAAAACTGGACCCCGTTAGGTCCTTAACGTGACTCGTCTCAGTCTTCGCCAATTGATAGATTGGTTTGTGATAAACGCCTAAGCCAGGCTGGTTACCGGTAATGTCACCGACAAAGCCATAATTAGGGTTCCCATGTTCCCCATCTGAATAAGTGAGTGGTACACTCGTAATCTTCGCCGCTAACTGATTCTTAGTCACGTTGATATGCGCGTAATTCATCAACATCGTCAGTGATGTGACCTCACAACCATTGTATAAACGTGGTGTTGTCATCTGATTGACCAACGGCACATTCAATTTAACTTGATTGACCGTTTTCGGTTTCGATTGTGAACTAGATTCCGCCGCTTGATTCGCTTGCCGGTTCGTGAATGATGCGTCGATCCAGTCGGAAACCTGTGTACTGGTGAATCCTATAACCCCCAAAAGCACCATGGCAATTATGAGTAGCGTCCAATTACGGCGCCGCTTACGTAAATGTCTTGGCATCTGTTACCATCCGTTTCTCTAATTAATTTAATAAGCTAAGTTTACAAACCAGCTATGTAAGTATCATACCATGAAGTATTTCAGAAAACAGCTTTAATAACCGAAAGTTTTTCACGTGGCTATCTTGCCAACCGCGCATGCTTAGTTAAGATAATATGGTCGTGTATCAATGGATTCACGTGATGGCGCGTTGATTGCGGTCACCGCGACTCGATTTACCCGATTACCTAGGATTTTCGGAAATCAAAAAAGGAAGCATCTACTACTGAAAGTTTACGCAAACCGACGCTGTTTCCATCGGTTCCAAGTGGGCTGTCTCTAAAATTAAGAAGTGGCGCGTTTTAGGCATGTTCATGACAACCGTTGTGAAATTTTAATCAAAGTTACTATTGATTAAAGCGCTTTCTTTATTACAATAGTAGTAAAAGCTAATTAATCATTTTGTTAATGACTGCGAAAGGATTTGACCGAAATGACCCGCACAGATGACCAAATCGACAAACACTTACAATCCGCTCTTTTCGGAACCCCCGTCTTGCATCCTGATGAACAGCACCGCAACCTCGGCACGTTTCATGAACGCATCGACCTGGGTATCACGTTTACACAGGCGTTAATGCGCGACTATTCAGCTGAACTGCAAGCTGAGATGGATGCCCACCCCGACTACCAGTTGCTACTACACGGCCTCCTTGATGAGGACATATTGAATCGATATATCAAACTCGCCAATCAACAACAGATTCGATTCGCAATTCGCAACGATTTGATGTACCAGCATACCCCGACTAGTCTCGCCGTGGCCCTGGTCGCCAATGATGCCATCAATCCAGAGACGATTGACATTGACGAGCGTTTCCCGTTGCCACCATTGAGTACAACCACCCCACTGTCCCATGATTTATTGCTTGACCATATTCATCAACACCTGGAACGCAACCGCCAGCTGTTCAACAGCCGGCACCATTTAATTTGAGCGCGGCTAAAAAGTTTCAAAACACCCTCCCAACTAAACAACGCACCCCTTGAGCGGTTCAATCAACAACCGTTCAAGGGGTGCGTTATGCACTCACGACTAAGTGTTTTACTCATACGCGAATACACATTGTGCTAGTCAATTTGTCATGAATCATGATTAAATCATGCTATTTCTAAGTTCAAGAGCTGCCAGCTGAACCCCGCTGGAAACAGTGCGAGTTAGCGTAAACTTGCTGTGGTGGATGCTTCCTACA
>NZ_AVAQ01000034.1 GCF_000463075.2 Lactiplantibacillus plantarum EGD-AQ4 | reverse complement strand
CTTTAATACTAAATAATACCGGCGTCTCACACCATGAACCTGGTCTGAATTAATAACACCGCAAAAAAACTCGTTTAGCCACAATAGCGCTAAACGAGTATGAAGTATCGGATATCAGATTAAACGATACCAAGTAATTGCCAAACAGGCACGCAACAGAGCAAGCCAACAATGTTGATCACCATGTAGCCGAGTGAAGAAGTGGCTAATGATTTTTTAGAGGCCATTGAGTTGTTGACCGCCGCTGATCCAGTTAGGAAGGGTGCATCCATGTAAGACAAGAGCCAAATATTGACACTGGTCGTGACGATGAAGACGATAACAGCTGGATTGAACGGGGTAGTTTGGAAAAATGGCAGTAGTGCGATAATAATTAATGTCCCTGTGGAGATTAAGGAAACCACGACAAACTTGCAGATGTAGATAATGATTGGCAGTGCAATGACGGTAATCCAGATGTTGCCTAAGATTGGGCTGATGACTGGTTTCAAAATGACACGCAGCCAGGTGGTTAAGCCGACCGTTTGCATGACGTTTCCTAAAGCCATCACGGTCCCGATGAAGATAATCGTGTTCCAACTCAAACGGGTCTTGAAGTCATTGGGCGTCAAAACTTTCGTGGCAACTAAGACACTGACGCCGACAAGCGCAGTGACAGCAGCCGGAATGTTGACGGTCGATTCAAGAATCCAGAAGACGATTGCAACGAGAATGACACCACCAGTGATTTTTTCTTCCCGCGACATTGGCCCTAGGTCCGTAAGCTGTTGATTGATGAACGCTTTAGAAACGGTCTGATCGTTATGTGGTTTGAATAAGAACCGCAAGAGGAAGAAACCACCAACTAGTGCGATAAGTGTCCATGGCAACATCATAATGAACCAATTACCCCAACTTAACACTGATTGGAATTTATTTGGTAATAATCCTTTAAAAGCGTAGTTTTGAGCTGTCGCACTCAGGAAACTGGCTTCCATGACAAGGAACCCCCAGATAGCGGCTAAAAACAGCCCAGAGCTTCCCTTGCTCATTGGTTTATAACCGAGTGCGTTGCTGATCCCCTGGGCAATCGGGGTACTCATCGCCGTTTTAGGATGAGCACTTGGAATCATCGGTGAAATAATTGTCCCAGCAGTGAAGAGTGCTAAAGTCTGACCGCTAAAGTTCGCGGGAAACCACGACATGATTTTCAATGCGATCCGATTGATCAATCCGGTCTTAGTCGCGGCAGCACCTAATCCCAGGCCACCGATGATGATCCACATCGTTGTGGTTGAGAAAATATTGAAAGCCGTTGGAAAGTCAGTTGCACCTAAAATAACCCAGGAAGACAACATCAAGAGCCCGGTGGCGAAGCTGGGAATGACATTAAAAATCCAAAAAATATTGGCGGTGACTAGCGATGCCAAGACAACCATCCCAGCGTGGGTCAGGCCGTGGGGCGTCGGAATCGCGAAGGTAATGATCAAACCCAGAATTATACCAACTAAGCCCGCAATCCATTTAGTATGTTTCATAATGGCTACCTACCTTAGTTGTCAAAAACGTCGGGATTAACTGGGAATTGTGGGAGCTTGCCATTTGAAAAATCAATGATTGCTTGTGCTGCACCGATACCCAACGCAGCGTTAGCTTCTTTGGTTGTCCCGGCAATGTGACTGGTCAAAATCGTGTTTTTACTGTCAAAGAGTGGGTTGTCAGGAGCAGGGGGTTCCGGATTGAATGAATCGATCGCCGCACCGGCTAGACGATCGTGGTTAAGCGCGTCTGCCAAATCGGCTTCGTTAATAATGCCGCCACGTGCTGAGTTAATAATATAAGCCGTTGGTTTCATCAACGATAATTCTTTTGTTGTGATCATATTTTTCGTCTCTGGTGTTAACGGCATGTTAACGGATAAAAAGTCAGCTAAAGGATAAATATCGGTTAACTGGTCATAAAGTTTTACTGGCGAATTCTTGATGTAGGGATCATAGCCAATGACGTTCATGCCAAAAGCTTCGGCCAAGGTAACCAACTGTTGACCAATTTTGCCGAGGCCTAAAATTGCGAGTGTCTTACCACGCAGTTCATGGCCGTTCAAGTCATAGTCTGTTGAAAATCCAGGAAGCGAGGTACCGCTCAACTCAGCTTTGTGAGCGCGTAACGCCGTATCAGATTTAGTGATTCTCCGGCTGAGACTCAGCATAGTGGTCATGACGTATTCCGCCACGGAAAAGGCATTGGCGCCGTTCACTTTGGCAACTAAAACGTGCTGTTTAGTTGCTGCATCAACGTCAACATTGTTGATCCCAGTCCCATTACGTGAAATGATTTTCAATTCTTTTCCGGCAGCAATCACATCGGCTGGCAACTTGGATGAGCGCATAATAACTGCGTAGGCGTCTTTGATTGCGGCTTTCATGGAATCTGCGTCGGTATTTGGGGCGACTTGAACGTCAAAATTGTTCTTTTTTAACAAGTCGATTCCAGCGTCATCAATTTTTTCACTTAGCAAAACTTTTTTCATAATCGTGTCCTCCCAGATGATGATAGTTTAGTAAATCGCTTACAACTACATTCTAGTGATTAATTTCACTAAAACACAGTACCGAAATGGACAGCTGGTGAACTAAATTGACCATCAAGCAGAGGCTAAACAATAATTGAATCGGTGCTGTTGGCTTTTGAAAGCTGTTGAATCAACTGCTGGAGGATCAGGTTCTGATTACTCTTTTTATAAAATAATGTTGAAGAATAGGCGGTGTTAACGTCATCAGTGATTGGCAAGAACTTGATCAGTGGATTTTTACGCTGTTCTAGTGCCAGGAAAGGACTTGGATAAAACCCGATTCCTTGATTGGCGGCAATCAACATGTCACGTAGCTCAAGTGAAGAGACCCGATTGATTTGCTGTTCTGGAAAGGCTTGATCAAATTTTTCATAGAAAATCTTTTTCAGGTAGTGCGACGCATACGGACTATAATACAGTACTTCAAGTCCCCGTAAATCAGTCAAACTGACAGCGTTGGCGTGAGCCAATTTGTTAAGTGCGCTGATACCAACGACGAGATTTCCTTTGGCCAGATCAATCCTTGAAAGACTCGGGTCGGTCATATCAGTTTTCATATAATAGTAGGGCGATACTGCGATATCTAACGTACCAGTATGAACGAGTTGTTGCAGTCGTTGCCCACTTTCTTGACGGAATTCTAGTTTGATGCCGGTATCCGTTTTAAGTAGTGGGATGAGCATCTTTTGAACGGTGATTTCTTGATTGGAAGAAGAAAAGCCAATTCTGAGTCTTTTTTCTTTCGTTTGTTGTTCCGTTTGGATGCGAATTAGTTCATCATTGTAGGTGTTCACAATATCTTCAGCTGCAATCACGAACTTGGACCCAGTTGGGGTTAAATCAGTGTTGTTATGGCGGCGAATGAAGAGCTTAACACCCAGTTCATTTTCCAGTTGATCCATTTGCTTGGAAACGGCACGTGGTGACAAGAATAGTAATTCGGCAGCTGATTTAAAACTACCATTTTTGGCAATTACTAAGAACGTTTTTAAACGGTTAATTTCCATAAAGTGTTCCTCCTCAGACGGATATTAGTGGCAAGTGAACGTTTGGTTCAGCAAGCGAACAATTTGGTACTGTTCTAATTATTGACCGGACCATATAATAAAGTCAATCAAGCATTGTTACAAAAATCACAAAAAGAGGTCGTTAAAAATGAGTATTCCAAAAATTGTCGACATGTCAGTCTACCCAGTTGCCGGTTATGATAGCATGTTATTAAACTTAAGTGGGGCACATGGTGCGTTCTTTACGCGAAATATTGTCATTTTGAAGGCGGATAATGGTCAAGTGGGGGTCGGTGAAGTCCCTGGTGGTGAGAAAATCACGGAGACACTGAACGCGTCCAAAGACCTAGTTATCAACGAATCGATTGGTAATTACAAAGCCGCCTTACAAAAGATTCGGGCCAAGTTTTCATACCTTGACCAAGGTGGCCGTGGTAATCAGACATTTGATCAACGAATCATGGTCCATGCTTTAACTGCAATTGAAACCGCTTTTTTAGACTTGCTCGGCAAGCATTTCCACGTTCCAGTTGCGGCATTATTAGGTGATGGGCAACAACGTGAAAAAGTTGGGGTCCTCGGTTATCTCTTCTGGGTTGGGGATAGTAGCAAGACGGATCTCCCATACTTGCAAAATGATGACGAGACAAGCGAGTGGGGTAAACTACGCCGCAAGCCCGTTATGGATGCGGATGCCTTAGTTAAGCTCGCTCAAGCGGCCTACGATAAGTATGGGTTTAAGACGTTTAAACTCAAGGGTGGTGTTTTTGACGGTGAGACTGAAGTTGCTGCTATCAAAGCATTGCATGAAGCCTTTCCGGATGCCAAGCTAGACCTAGATCCGAACGGTGCTTGGTCGCTTAAAGAAGCGCTACACTACGCGGATGAACTCAAGGGTGTGTTACACTACATCGAAGATCCATGCGGTGGTGAAAATGGCTTCTCTGGACGTGAAATTTTATCCGAATTTCAACGGATTACACACATGCCGACTGCGACGAACATGGTCGATACGGATTGGCGGCAGATGTCACATGCGATTGCTTTAAACGCGGTCTCAATTCCACTAGCGGACCCGCATTTCTGGACGATGGAAGGTGCGGTTCGCGTTGCACAACTTTGCCATGAATTCAACTTAAATTGGGGTGTTCATTCCAATAATCATTTTGATATTTCATTGGCAATGGTGGCGAATGCTGCAGCGGCAGCGCCAGGCAATGTTTATGATGTTGATACACACTGGATTTGGCAAGACGGTCAGAATTTGACGAAGCATCCTTATGAAATCAAGAATGGCCAATTGACAGTGCCACGGACTAACGAAGGTCTGGGTGTTGAAGTGGATATGGCTGCCATTGAACGTGCGCATCAATTATATGTGGATAACAATTTAGGGGCACGGGATGACGCAAAGGCAATGCAATACTTGATTCCAAATTGGCAGTTTGATGCCAAACGGCCTGCACTGGTTCGCTAATTTGTAATCACACATAAATCAGCCTCATCCAGCTGGCGGCACAAAAAAGACGTTGCACGAACAAAGTGCAACGTCTTTTTTGATGACCAATAACGTAATAACCGTAATGGATGACGCAACTCACCACAAGCCACTAAAGATACTAGCAGCGGCGACACCCCAATAATATTCGGAAGTCCGCGCCGTCTGCTGGTAGAGCGTATTGATCGCAGCGAGTGGCTGTTGCATGTGTTCGCGGATCACACGGGCAGCCATGCCGTTGACTTTGGTGGCGATTAACAAATAATTGCCGTTTTTATCCAGTTCGATGGCATAGCGTAACAGTTCCGCGCGCACCTGTTCATCTTGTTTTACTTCAGGATCATTGTAGGCCGTGTCAATTTGGGCCATCAGCCGTTGTGCTTTTTCATGGTTGTTCATGTGTGACGCCTCCCCCTGCGAGCAGTATAGCACAGTGCTGTAGGTTCGGCATCTGACAAGTTGGACGACGAGACACTTGGCATGGCCGAGCAAAAAAACTAGCGCCAGCACCATTCCTGCCAGTCACTAGTTTTAATTGGCTATACGGATTGAAATCCGCTAAGAGTTTCTGAATAATCTAAACGAGCGCTTTGGCCATCACATCCGCCACATCGCAACTCTGCCAGTACTGGTCAACGAGTGGCGCAAAGGCATGGTTCAACCCTTGATATTGGATGAAGGTCGTCGCGGTGTCTGCCGCTGCCAACCGTTGCGCGTACGCCCAGGCTTGCGGCCGGAACGGGTCGAATTCACCGACCATAATGGTGGTTGGTGGGGTGAGCGTAAAGTTGTCTTGACGTAGTGGTGAAATCAGTGGCGAATGCGAATCAAAGTTGTCTGGAACGTAATAAGCCGTCATGATGCTATCGAGTTGCCGGAAGAGGTCATGATAGTTGGCTAAAATCGTCTTCTGTGAGTCAATAATTGGAAATGCGGCGAGGTCCCATAACGGTCCGGCGTGGTCGGCGTTGGGTGCAGTGACCGGGTACAAGAGCAGTTGTTGATTGATCCGATTGCTACCCAGTTGCTGATTCAGATTGGTCGCCGCCATGATGACGTTGGCACCAGCCGAATCACCAGCCACGGTAATCATCGTTTCCGCATCACGTTGTTCCAAGTATTGGAAGACAGCGAGCCCATCCAGAATTCCCGCGGGTGCGGGAGCCTCAGGTGCCAGACTGTAATCGACGTTCAATACCTCGCAGTGACTTTGCGCCGCCACCATTTTGAGTAACACGGTATTGTTGCTTGGAACACCGCCGTAGAAGGCACCACCATGAAAATAGACGAGCACGTGATGGCTCAACACATTTTGTGGGGTGAGCCATTCCACACTGACCGTCCGATTCAGGGCAGTGATATTCTGAGTTTTAACGCTCACTGCTTGACCCACCGGATCAGCGATGGCAGGTGTTAAACTCCCCGTACGTAAGTCGTCCAAGTTGTCTTCCAAAATTGCGGGTTTTTCAAACGCGGTCAGGGTTTTGAGCACGAGTGGATCGAATTGTTCGCCACTAACCTCATTGCTAAATGGTTTAACGATTTTGGTCACGCCATTGACCGTGGTTTTGACTGAATTAATTGTTGGCATCATATTGAACTTCCTCCTTTTCAGTCTTCACCGTTGCGGACTCGTCATTAGCTTGTAGCTGCTTTTCATCTAGCCGGTAGAATTGCATCATGAAGATCATGGCGGCTAGTAAGATGATTGGCATCCAAATGAAGGCCAGGTTGATAAAAGTGATCGTGCGACCAGATTGAACGGCTGCTTTGGCGTTGAACTGGCCCCATGCCAGGAATTGACCGGCGAGGTAGCCACCAATCCCCATCCCGAGCTTAGCCCCAATCATTGGTACGGCGGACAAGAATCCGGTTTCATTTAAGCCCAGCACTTTCGTCGAATAGTCAACTGTATCGGACAGCATTGCAAAGACGATCGTAAAGGTAATCCCCATCGCAATTAAGAAGATGACGGACCCGGCAATCAGTAAGCTGACACTCTGCATCTTTTCGGCGACCGGTAAGAAGAGCTGACCGACTACGCCCAAAATTAGCGAGAACTGCAAGACGTTGCGATTCTTAAAGTGTTGTGAAAGAAATGGCACGGAGAGGTTCCCGATAACGGAGACGAACCCAATTCCGAGGAAGATGGGTGCCAGTTCTGGTTTGCCATACACATACTTGATAAAGAAGATGGCGGAGTTTCCGCGTAACATCCAGAAGGTTTGCAGTAAAATAAATGAACATGCCAGTAGGAGCCATGGTTTGTTGCGCACGGCACCTTTCAAACTTTGCCAGATGGACAGTGATTCGGACTTTTCACCCGCGTTGTTTGGATTCTCGGCACCGTTAGTTTCCTTAAGGTTGAAGAAGGCGAAAATGAAGAGGCCCATGATCACTAACCCTAAAATAACGGCCCATAAGGTGAACCCTTTGGATTGATTGCCGTTACCGAGCATTTTAACCATTGGTAAGGTAATCGCCGCAACCGCACTGGTCCCAATCGTGGTCATGACCATCCGGGCACTCGCAAGTTTCGTCCGCTCAACACTGTCATCGGTCAAACTCGGCAGAATCGACGTAATCGGTGTGTTGGCGCCTGAGTAAATCAAGCTAAAGAACGTGTAAGTGATTGAAATGTAGACGAGCCGCATCGTGGTACTGCCACCAAATGATGGAATCATGAATAGTGACATCGCCAGTAAGCCTAATGGAATCCCGAACCACACAAAGTACGGCCGTGACTGCCCGTATTTAGTATGCGTATGGTCGATCAAGTAGCCATAAATCAAGGCATCGAAGGCGTCAATAAACCGAACTACGAAGAACAACGTCCCCGCAAACGCCGCAGAAATGCCCGCAACCGTCGTATAGTAGAATAGTAAGTAAGTGCTGACCATTTGCCAGATAATATTTCCGGCCATATCCGTGGAACCGTATGCAATTCGCCGTTTCCAAGTTTGAAAAATCGACATAATAATCCCCCCAAACTGTTTTAATCCCCAACAAACAAATTAAACCTAAACAGACAAAGAAGACTGTGCGTTGAAATGATAACACACATTTGTAATGATAATTAACCCCTTTTATCATCACAATTATATTTCCCAATTAGGTTAATTGTCAAAGAAAGGTGATAGTTTGACCAGTCAATAACCGAAGCGGGTGTCATGCGGGTTTGGGGCTGACTAGCGGGAGAGGGGCTGGGTTCGTTGTCGAAAGTTGCCAGCTTGGCCAAACGGAAACGGTTGAGTCAGCATCAGCCGCAGTGGTCGACTTCACCTACGATACCTTTGGCGCATTGATCACAATGCCGGAATACGCTGGACAGATTTAAGCTTCCAACTCAGCACTTAAAAAGTGGTTGATCACGTTGTCAGCCAGTCTCAACTGTCGGCGTACGAAACGCATTAACCGAAGCGCAGTCGACGAAAAAAGACCCAAACAGAATTAACAATAATTCTGCTTGGGTCTTTTAAATAACCATAATCTTAGTCAATCGTTGGTTTCAATGCGAGTGCTTTAGCTGCTTCTTCGCTGTCATCGAAATGGTGCTTGGTCCGACCGATGATTTGGTAATCTTCGTGGCCTTTACCAGCGATTAAAACGACGTCGCCGGGTTGTGCAGCTTCAATCGCCTTGGCAATCGCTTCGTGGCGGTCTTCGTAGACAGGCACGTTGGCATCAGGAACCCCTGCAACCATGTCCTTGAGAATCATGGTCGGGTCTTCAGTTCGTGGATTGTCCGAGGTGAAGATTGGCTTAGTACTGTGTTCCACGGCGATTTTGGCCATTTTCGGCCGTTTGGTCTTATCACGGTCACCACCACAGCCGACGACGCAGTAAATATCCTTCGTCGCAAAGTCTTGAATGGTTTCAAGGGCGTTCAATAAACCATCTGGCGTGTGGGAGTAATCCACGATCACGCTGACGCCGGTGTGTGAAGGAACCGATTGGAACCGACCCTTAACACCGGTGACCTTTTCCAGAGACTTGATGATCTGGTCTTCTGGAATACCACTGGCATAGGCGGCGGCAAAGGCGGCCAGCATGTTGTAAACGTTGAATTGACCAATCAATTGCATGGTGACGTGGGTGACATGACCGAAGACGGAAAGGTCAAATTCGGTGCCATGACTCTTGATTTCGACGTTTTGGGCGTTGATCATGGCGTCAGGTTTGAGACCAAACGTCAAAACGTGGGCAGCGGTGTACTGTTCAAACTCGCGGCCAACGGGGTCATCAGTATTCAAAACGGCGACCTTGTTGGTACCATCTGGGCTGTACTTATTGCCAAGTTGAGCGAATAACATGGCTTTGGCTTCCGTGTATTTGGCCATCGTCTTGTGGAAATCCAAATGATCCTGGGTCAAATTAGTGAAGACGGCGATATCGTAATCGATGCCCCAGACCCGTCCGAGGACTAGCGCGATTGAGGAAACTTCCATGGCGACCGTTTCAACGCCGGCATCGCGCATGGCGGCCAAGGTTCGTTGCGTCGTAATTGAATCGGGGGTCGTGTTGGCAGTTGGCAGCTTTTCATCTTTGATCTTGCGATACATCGTCCCAATCAGGCCGGTGGCTTGTTGTTGGTCGCGATAAATCTGTTCAATCAAATGGGTGACCGTGGTTTTCCCGTTAGTCCCGGTCACACCAATCATCCGCATCTTTTGACTAGGTGCACCGTAGAAGACGTCGGCTAAAATTGCCATCGCCCGTTCGGTGTTTTCAACGTAGATCACGGGTACCTCGACATCGAGTGGTTTAGAGGCGACGATGATTTTGGCCCCTTTTTCGATGGCTTGGCCGACCAAGTCATGACCGTCAACGTGGTAACCGACGACGGCGATGAACATCGCGCCTGGTTGAACTTCGCGCGTATCCTGTGTCAGCATGGTCACGTCAAAATCCGTGGTTAGGGCGGGGCGAACCTGCTTAAATTTTAAACTATTAATTAATTGACTTGCTTGCATAGTATTAGCGTCCTTTTCAATAAAGTTACTGTTTCTAGAATACATGCAAATGCGGCAATTGTCACCCTAAATGAGGACAGAAATCCACCTGAACGATTTGCAACTGGCGATAACTGAACGCGACATTAATCGGGTTTGACGGCTGGTTTCCGGAAATGAGGACTCAAACAGCAGTTTCATGAACTGTCGATTTAAACAGCGGGTTTCAGGAAATGAAGTTTAAGCGAAACTGAGCTCAAGCGCTGAATATTCCCACTGAACACACAGCTGAAAATAGCGCAACAGATTGTCGACTTCAGAAGCTTAGCTCGAATTGACAGTAAACAAAAACGTCGCCACAAGAATTAACCGTTAATCCTTGTGGCGACGTCCGTTTATTCGACGGTTACTTATTCAATGCCTAAAAATTCATCATGAAGTGCGTTCATCGCAGCTTTTAAATCAGCTTGCTTAACGAGCACCCAAATCGTGGTGTAACTATCCGTTGATTGCAAAATGTCAATATGTTGAGCAGCCAGTGCCGTAACGATGCGTGCGGTCACACCAGGAGTCCCGGTGATTCCAGCACCGACAACTGAGACTTTCGCACAGTCGGCGATTGCCTGGCAGTGTACATGAGCATCCGTCAACAGCTTCTTCGCGACATCCGCATCACCGTTCACCAGGTTAAAGACAACTTGATGGGTCGTGATGTTGATGAAGTCAACACTAAGCCCATGTTGGGCCATCAGCTGAAAGATTTCGCTAGAACTCAACGTGTCAGTTGGCACCGTGAACTGGGTCAGATTGGTCTGATGCGCAATCCCAGTGACGGTCCGATAATGCTCGATTTGCGTCGTCGTACGGTCAGTGACCAGGGTACCCAATTCATCGGGTTCCTGGTAAGTCGAGCGAATCCGCATTGGCACGTGGGCTTGCTCGGCAATTTCAACGGCCCGCGGGTGAATGACCTTGGCGCCTTCGTGAGCCATGTTGGCGAGTTCTTCGTAGCTGATTGCTTTGATGAACCGCGCGTGCGTGACGAGCCGTGGATCAGCGGTCATCATCCCGTTGACGTCGGTAAAAATGTCGACGCGTTTGGCCTTGAGGGCCGCTCCTAAGATGGCTGCGGACGTATCAGAACCGCCGCGGCCAATCGTCGTGATGTGACCAGATTCAGTTGCACCTTGAAAACCAGTGACGACTACCACGTCAGCATCAATGAACGCATCGGTGATTGGTTTTGGATCAACGCGCAAGATTTTGGCATTTTGAAAATCATCATTGGTGACAATGCCGGCATCTTGACCCGTCATCGCCGTCACGTTCAAGCCTTGTTTGCGGGCGAGTTCCGTGAACACCGCCGTTGAGATCGTTTCACCAACGGAGACTAACATATCCAATTCCCGATTTGTCAGGCGGGAATGTTCAGCGCCAACTAATCCAAGGAGTGAATCGGTCGCATATGGTGCGCCTTTACGACCAATCGCGGAGACAACGACGATGACTTTATCGCCCTGGTCGACCGCATATTGGACGTGCTTGAGGGCTTGAAGACGAGCGGCCTCATCCTTGACGGAAGTGCCACCAAATTTTTGAACAATAATTTCCATTGGACTAAAACTCCTCGACTTTTTCGGCCACTGCATTGGCTTCAGGACTATCCATCAGGTGGTCGGATTCCACGTATAACTTGTGCCACATCATGAAGGTCAAGACGGTCCAGAGTTTCCGTGAGTTATCGCGAACACCGGCGCGATGGTCATCCAAGAGCTTCAAGAAGTAGTCCTTGTTGAAGTATTGGTCGGTTTGTGAGTCGGTGATGATTTGCTTAGCCCAATCATACATTTCATCTTTGAGCCAGAAACGAATTGGCACTGGGAACCCAAGTTTTTTACGATGCAAAACGTGGGCTGGCACAATGTCTTCAACGGCTTTACGCAAAATATACTTGGTGGTGCCGTGACTGATACGCAGGTCAGCAGGAATCTCGGCGGCCAGGTTGTAGACTTCGCGGTCCACAAATGGGGTCCGGAGTTCCAAACTGTGCGCCATCGTGGTCCGGTCCGCATTGTGTAACAAGTCACCATTCAACCAAGTGTGCATGTCGATGAATTGCATCCGACTGATTGGATCATAGTCGACCGATTCATCGTAGAACGGTTGGGTGATGGACTGGAACGGATGGTTCTGATTGTAATGCTTAAAGAACTTTTGCTTTTCTTGTTCGCCAAAGATAAAGGCATTACCAACGTAACGGTTTTCAAGTGGCGTGGTCCCACGCATTAAGAATGAGCGACCGCGCATCCCTTCAGGCATCATCAATGCGATCTGCTTGAGGGCGCCGTTGATTGGTTTCGTATAACGGAATGGCTTCAATGATTCAGGTTCGTGATAGATCGTGTAACCACCGAAGAGTTCATCCGCGCCTTCACCGGTCAAGCAAACTTTGACGTGTTTGACCGCTTCTTTGGCTAAGAAGTACTGCGGCACAGCGGCCGGGTCAGCCAACGGATCATCCATGCTCCAAACAAAGTGGGGGAAGGCCTTCATAAAGGCTTCTGGGGTGATCGTCATGCTGTAGTTCTTGACGTCCAGTTTTTCGGCCGTTTCTTGAGCGACGTCTAATTCGCTGTAACCTTCACGTTCAAAACCGACAGAAATCGTTTCGAGGTGCGGATTAAAGTTCTTCGCAATCGCCACGATGATTGACGAGTCGATCCCACCAGATAGGAAGGAGCCGACGGGCACATCGGAACGCATGTGAATCTTAACGGAGTCGATCAAGGCGTCCTTGATTTTTTGAGCATAATCTTCTTCAGAACGTTGGACTGGGTGGAATTCCCGGTGGTAGTAACGTTCGATTCGAGGAGCTGAACCGAGTTGCTTCGTTAATGAGCAGCCAGGAGCCAACATTTTAATTTCTTTGGTTAAAGTTTCAGGTTCGGGAACGAACTGGAACGTCATGTAATCTTGCAGGGCATTCTCGTCAAACGTCTTGTCCTTCAAGATTTTGTAGATGGCTTTACTTTCAGAAGCATAGTAGAAGTCATCACCACTGATGGCGTAGTAGAACGGTTTGATACCGAACTGGTCGCGGGCAGCAAATAACGTTTTTTCTTGCTTATCCCAGATGACGAATGCAAACATTCCCCGTAAGTACTTGGTAGCGTCGGCATGGTATTTGGCGTACATCGCAAGAATAACTTCGGAGTCAGAACTCGTCTTGAATTCGTAGCCTTCTTGTTTGAGTTGTTCACGTAATTCAACGTAGTTATAAATTTCACCGTTAAATGTCATCCAGTAACGTTCATTATCATAAGATAAAGGTTGGTGACCACCGGCTAAGTCAATGATACTCAGGCGCCGAAACCCCATGGTAATGTTGTCGTCAGCAAAATAACCGTCGTCATCGGGTCCCCGATGGACAATCATTTTAGTCATTTCATGGATGGTTTGATCGTATGCAGCGTTATCCGCTTTGGTCCGATCTGTTAAGCAACCAGCAAAACCGCACATGTCTGTTCATCTCTCATTCTTTAAAATTTAGACAGTTCTCTTCAACTTGTGTACAGATGATTCGTTGTTAATTTACCCGTTTTAATGGCGAAAGTAAAGCAATCTGGCCAATTGTAACGGATTCTTACCAATGCTAAGGTAGACAATCGCAACGTACACTTTCACCATTATACTTGCTTTAATTCATAAGTTAAAGCGATGACGATGCAGTGAACGCTTTCATTCACCAAAATCTTAGTGTTTGTCCAGATTGAATGATATTTGACCTAAAAATGCCACCACACCCAAATGGCGTGATGGCATTGATTGTGCAGCTTAGCCCCAACCGACGAAGCGGAGGGCGGCCATGGCGACGATTCCAGTAATGACGACTGCTAGGAGACTCTTAGTCAGCACGCCCGCGAGTATGGCTGGAATCGAGGCGTAAATATTAGGTAAGTTGAAGCCCGGCCAGTGCCCGGCATGATAAACGAGTAGGCTTTCCACCCAAATGGCGGTCATAATGGCGACCGGAACAAAGGATAAAAAATTGATCATCCAGTGGGGCACCGTCAGATTCTTAATGATGGCAAACGGGACGATCCGCGATAGCCACGTGACGAGACCACAGAGTAAAATCGTGATGAGAATATAACTGCTCATTTTCGATTCACCACCATTCCAAAGCCGCAACCGAGGAGGGTCGCAAAAATCAAGGCTAGATTACTGGGGACCCAGCGCATCAAAAAATACATCGCGAGTGCCACGAACAACACGACCCATAACTGCGTCGGTAGTGATTTGCTGCGGTCGGTGATGATTTGTAAGTAAAGTAAGCCAATGAACATGCCGACAACGGCGAAGTCCAGTCCAAACTGGTTGGGGTCGCTAATCAAGTTACCGAGTAAACAACCGACCACAGTAGCGGCGGCCCAGACCAAATAAGCGACGAGATTAGCGGCGTGTAACCAGTGTGGCTTGAGTTGTTGATCGGTTTGGTTGAGCTTGTTCATACTGAGTGCAAACGTCTCGTCAGTCAGGAGTGACCCCAGGCCGACGTTTTGCAATAGGGAATCTTTTTTAAAATACTGGGCGACCGACATACTCATCAGAATCATTCGTGAGTTGATTAAAAAAGTCGACAGGACAATGGCTGAGACGGGACTGCCAGCGAGGAGCATGCTGACAATAATAAATTGCGCTGAACCGGCGTAGACAATCAGCGACATCAATAAGACCGCCCACACGGATAGGTGGCTGGTATTGGCGACGATCCCCATCGCTAGGCCGACGCCGATATAACCAAAGACGGTTGGGATGACGTCCTTGACGCCGGAACGAAAAGATAAACTAGAATCCATACACGTTGACCTCCAATTTTAATAATTAATTCGATATTGATGTAGTGCGCGGATGGCGACAATCCTATGTATAAACGTGTGACCAGTGGCATTCGATGATGATTCGGAGAATGCGATTGGCCGATGTTTGAGTTAAACGGTCCGAGCGACGTTAATTTGAATGGCACGTTCGCAGGCTGTTAACAGCCTTAGATAGGACAAGTCGGCAGCATGACGTGGCTGCTCGGTGAATAGCCAGCAGGGACCACGCAATTGCCAGCGGTCACGAGTGTTCACCAGGTCATGTCATTAGATGCAGGGACGGTTAAATTTCAGTGTACTATAGTTGGTGAAAATAATGAAGAAAATTATCACTGAAATTTAATTAATTGCCCATAAAACTTTTGCTTGCATTTATATAGTGGCGGGCGTAACATAATCACATTGATTTTTTGAAAGGACAAATGGTGGGAGAAATGACTCTGGAACAATTAGCAGCCCATAGTGGGGTCGCTGCTGATAAAATCATCGCCTACACCAAGGCCGGGTTATTACCTTGCAAAGATGTCAACGCGCATTTTAGTGCCGATGATGAATATTGGCTAGATATGGTCAATTGCTTCTTAGAAAATGGCTCATCCGTTGAGGATTTGAAAGATTTAATGCCACTTTGTGAACAGTGTGCAGCACAATAATGAACTCATGACAATCACGTCGAGGCTTGCTTGAATCGGTGTGATTGTTTTTTAATGGACTGAAATAACTAATAATGGCGGACGCATCAGGTATTGACGCGTCCGCCATTATTTTGGCTGTAGGTCGCAGCTGACATATCCGCAGCGGTGTTACTGGTTGATAAAATGTTGCTCAAATCAAATACAAATAAATTAATAATAGCTAGCAGTATCCAGGGACTAACGGTATACTTATTTGAGCATAATCTTCAACCAAAAGGATAGTGAAGCAGGGATGAAAACGGGGAAGCATAAAATTGCATTATTAATGCTGTTAGGTTTGATGGTGGTTGGGTTGGCTGGCTGCCGTAATAAGGATTATTCACGGTCAATTGAGAATGGACTAAACGCGGTCGCTGAAAACAAGTATCAAAAAGCGCTGACATATTTTGATAACGCTTTAACGCAGAAGCCCAAAGACGCGCAAGCCCAGGCCTACCGCGATCAAACACAGGCCTATTTGACGACTAAAGCCAAGTTGAAGTCGGGGGAGATCAAAGCAGCGGTAACGACGGTGGATAAAGGGGTCAACATCGCAAACGGGGCCACTAGCTTGAAGACCAAGTTGAAACGGTTAAAAACGACCGTCACCAGTGATTATCAGGAATACCAGCAATTATCGGATGATATTCAGGCTCAGTTAAAGGTCAAAAACGGCAAGTATTCAGCGGATGTGCTCAAACGCTGTGCAGCCATTAATTGGCATAAAAAGCCTTATTTGAAAGCACTGAAGCCTAAGGTCAAGCAGTTGTTAGCTGCCGCCAAGAAGGCCAAGACAAACTTGAAAGTTAGTGCGGCCGAAGCAAAGCGAGCGGCAGCATTGCGCCGGAAGATTGCCGCTGCTAAAAATAAGTGGGATATGGATTCATTAGCCGACGTGCCAGACTGGCTGATTTTAGCACTTTTTGCAGACGACAGTGATGTCGATGATGCGGCCGACTGGTTAGATGACGAGTACGACGATAGCGATGCCGATTCGGATAGTGAACCCCAAACGAACGATTCCGATGACGACACGGATGATTCTGATGAAGATACCGCGGACACCGATGATGACGATGCCGATTCAAATGCGGATGACGACAGTGACTGGGATACTGACAGTGACACTGATGATGATGAGTCAGATAGCGATGAAGATTCAAATGATGATTACGGAGACGACACTAGTGATTCCGAGTACGAGGATGATAGTGATGAAGAATCTGAAACTGACGATGATTACGCTAATGATGGCGCTGCGTCAGACGATGACGATTACGATTCTGATACTGAATCTGATGATGATACTGATTATGAAGACGAGGATGATGACGATGAAGATTACGACGACGCCCAGGGTCTTATTAAGCCAGTACCGACTGAATCTTCATTAGCAGACCAATTGTTTGCGTAAATTGTTAAATATATAGTAGTTAAGTTGAAATCCAACATTCATATCTGATCCAATAACGAGCGTCTACGCTGGTCTGAAGTGACCAACCGGGGCGCTCGTTTTGTTGATCGGATTGTAATCGTTCACTGAATCAGTGCTTATTTGGTACTGATTAGCGATTATCAGCTACCCTTTGTACGGAGTCGAAACAGACAAATTGTCAGAATGCCCATCACGATGATGACCATGTATCCTAATAGGCCGGCCGGGTATTGGACTTGTCTGAGAATAAAATAGGCTAGGAGACCCAAGCCTATTAGCCAACCAAAGCGGCGTAGCTGTCTAAAGATAAAACGATCAGCGTATTTTTTACCTGCGATATAGAGTGTGACATAGACTATGGTGATAATCAGAAGCCAAAGCCACACTGGCGTTGAGTTGGGCACATAATCATTCCTTTGAGGCAATTAGTCTAGGCAAACACGTGCATTGTATAAAAACCAGCTAGATTAAGTGCCATGTCATTTTGATAGTGTGGTACAGTAACTGCTTAGGTCCAGCAACTTGATGTGTCATCATCTTATCATTTGCGGATTCCAACAAAAACGGGTTTTCAGTAAACATTGTGTGTTGTTTTGGAAAATAAGTATGAAGGTTTTGTAAATGCTCGTCCAAATCATTCGAGAGACAACAAAAGCCCCGGACCTGCCGGGGCTTTTGTGTCGATATGCAACTATTAATGAACCCTATTTGCTAGCCTTGACCGTTTTAACCATGCTTTGGATCGCATTGGCTTGGTATTGGGCAGCAGCGGCTTTTTCAACTTTGGCTAGTTGGGCCTTAGTCATTGATGGGTTCTTAGCCATTGCAGCTTTGACTTGGTTAGCGACGTAGACTTTTGCACGTGCTTTTAAGGTGGCTTGTTGTTGCTTCATCAACTTGCTGAATTGCTTGGCTTGAGTGGTGCTTAAGACGACCCAGCTCTTGTTGATGTAGAAGTAATTGGTGCGCTTGATCAACTGTTTATCATTGTTGGCTAAGCCGAACCAGAACTTCATCGCGTTACTTTGATACGTCCACCGTGTGGTCTTAGTGACCAGTTTCGGTGTTGCGGTCGTCGTTTTGACCTGGTTAGCAGTCTTGACGCTTGCAGACGTATGGCTCACTTTTTTCTGGTTCGTGCTGTTTTTGTAAATGTAAACGCGGTGTTTGTCGGCGGTCCCGACGCTTTGGTAGAGTAACAAGTCTAATTGTTTGCTACTACCAGCTGATTTCAAGGACTTAGTGGTCGTCGTGGTCGTTTTGACCATCCCGTAGTGCTGACCGTCATTCAAGGAAATGAAGAAGATCGAGCCAACGAGCAAAATTCCGAAGATCACTGACAAACTAATTCGCAAACTGGTTCGGTGAACGTAGATAAATGATAGGAAGAGCGCAACTGCGCTGGCAACGAGTAAGACGAGAATCATTAGTCGTTCACCTCCTTAGTGTTGTTCATCACTGGTTTAACGGAGTGTTGCTTGTTCTTCATAAAGAAGGCAACGATCAAACCAACGACTGAGAAGCCCACGGCAACCCAGAATGCGGCGTGATAACCATTCAACGTGGCATTGTAATAGCTATCTTGGTAGCCGAGTGGGTTACTCTTGATTAAGCTGTGCGCTGGTTTGGTAGCATCCGTCACGTTAGACAATACAGAAGTCAAAATGGCGGTCCCAATTGAACTAGCGATTTGACGGGTCGTGTTGTTAACGGCAGTCCCGTGTCCCATCAATTCAACAGGCAGGGCGTTCATCCCGGCAGTCGTTGATGGCATCATGACCATGGCGATCCCGAACATCCGCACGGCGTACAAGACCACGATATAAACGGTGGCCGTATTCCGTGTAATGAAGGCGAATGGCAACGTCCCAATGGTTAATAGGAACATCCCTAAGATAGCCAAACGTTTGGCACCAAAACGGTCAAAGGCCCGGCCAGTAATTGGGCTCATAATCCCCATCATTAGGGCACCAGCTAAGAGTGACAGTCCAGATTCAAATGCGGAGAAGCCGTGAATGATTTGTAAGTAGAGCGGAATAACCATTTCGGCCCCGACCATCGCCATGTTGGCAACGGAACTTAAAACAGCGGCAATCGTAAACTCAGCATGTTTGAAGACGCGTAATTGTAGGAATGGATTTTCCATCGTCAATTGACGCCAGATAAAGCCAATAATAAAGATGACCCCGATGATCAAGGTTGAGAGGACGACTGTGGAAGTCCAGCCATTGTCACCAACGGATGAGAAACCATAGAGCAGGCTCCCAAACCCGATCGTCGATAAAACAAGTGAGGCAAAGTCTAATTTTGGTTTGGACGTTTCAAGCACGTTAGCCATGAAGAACAGGCCGGCAATCAAGACGATTGCCACGATTGGGACGATCAAACCGAATAAATCACGCCATGATAAGTTATCAATGACCCACCCAGACAAGGTTGGACCGATCGCTGGGGCTAAGCCGACAACGATTCCGGCAGTCCCCATGGCAGCACCACGCTTGCTAGCGGGGAAGATCGATAACATGATGGTTTGAAGTAACGGCATCGTGACCCCAACACCGACGGCTTGAATGAGTCGTCCGGCAAGTAAAGTCCCAAAGTTGGGTGCGGTCCAGCAAATGATGGTTCCAATTTCAAAAATCGCCATTGCTGACAGGTAGAGCCACTTGGTAGAAAAACGTGAACTCAACCAAGCACTAACGGGAATCATAATCCCGTTGACTAACATAAACCCGGTTGTTAACCATTGAACGGTCGACGTTGTAATATCAAAATCTTTCATCAACGTTGGGAAGGCAGTGGTTAAAATCGTTTGATTAAGGACGGTACAAAAAGTACCGACTAACAAAACTGCAATGAGCAAGCCACGATTATACGGCTTCCCATGCGTATCAACAGGAGTTGACAAGTAAATCCCTTCTCTCTAAAAAAGTACGTTGTCTAATATAATCGGATTTATTGCTTTTGTCAACAAACTTGACATTAATATTAAAAACCATATACTGAGTATTGAAAATGTTAGAAAAGAGGTTGACCCGTGGATAATCAAGAAGATGGCGTATTTTTCAAAAAATTCAAAGACCAACTGCGCAAGCACCAGTTTACAATTGGCATCACTGATTTAGCGAAAATGACGGGGGTCTCCCAGACCCAATTACGCTACTGGGAACAGAAAAATTACATTCATAGTTTGCAGACAGGCGAGAAGAACACGACTCACCGGTATTCGTATGGCACGTTAATGCGCGTGCATTTTGTAAAGATGATGTTAGATGAAGGATTTACACTGGCGGCTGCGGTCGAACGGGCCAATGGCTATAGTAATCAGATGGAGATGATGCGCATCTTCATGATGACGGCCTTTCAAGGAATCGAAGAACGCGACGGGCATCATATGGTCAAGCTCGGCTACTTTGATGAAGACCAGACCCAACAGTTGTACTGCTATATTTTAGATGGCAAGCCGCATTATCGACTGTATCCGGCAAAATCGGAAGGTTAGCGACCTTCAGCTTGTGTAACCGGTTAATTAATGTTAAATTTAAGTTGGTAAGTATCGGCAAGTCATTTGGGCATTTAAGTTTCCCGTTCGTCAACCGATCTTATGGCTGGGTTGACCGTTGTCATGTTGGTCGTGTTTTGAAGTTTAACTTTGCAAAAGGATTTACAACGGAGCGCGAATAAGCGCTGAGAGATGCCTAGCTCGGCTAGGTAGTAATCGTGCATAAAACAACGTGTAATTGAAACTAGTAGTAGTCTTCAATCGCCCGGTGATGATACTTGCCAGAGGTCCCAAGTGCTGCGGGAAAGCTTGGGGCTTTTTTGATACGACGAATTGTCGAGGGGCTGCAGTGAAGGTAATTTTGCCAGTTAGCTGCTGTGAGAGTGTTGCACACTTGAAAAATGGCATTAAAAAAGAGGGTTGAGCCTAACTCAATCCTCAAGTGTGAAATAAAATTGCGGGTGCTCTATGAATTTGCGATTTGAGCAAATTGGGTGGCGAGCCATTCGTCCCATGGTTGGGCCGGGTTACCACTAGTGTAGTATTTCTGGTCGAGACGGTCGATCAGGTTAAGGTAAGCGGTAAACGAAAAGCTGACCGTATCACTCAAACGCTGTGCTTTGGTCATGTAACGACCATAAGTAAGGTGTTCATTGATATCCGTCATGTACGCTGCAACGTCAAAATTTGACATTACTTCAAGGTTGTTAGCGTCAAACAGTGGGACGTAGAATTTAGCAAAATCTTCGACGGCTTTATGTTGTAAAGCATCATCCAATTGCGTAATTGATAATTGAGCATCATCATTCACGATGCGGTTCCTCCTTAGTTGAACAAGCACGTTTCTAAATTAGTAACCAAATGGGTTATTTTGCGCTACAATTAATTATGTCACGATTAGGCCATTATTTCAAAGCTTTGTCGTTGATTAGGGCTAGAACTGGTGTCTTAATTGTAGTAAGATGGTAGAATTATCTTAAATGAGATTTGTCATACGATAGATTAATCAAAAGCAGTAACTATTTAGTTGAGGTGAAGAATATTCATGACCCCCATGAAGGAAGATTACTTAAAAATTATTTTCGAGCTTGGTGGTACGAAGAAAAAGGTGTCTAACAAGCAGATTGCATTAAGCTTGGACATCGCGGCTGGTTCTGTAACGGAAATGGTCGGCAAATTAGTGCAGGAAGGTCTCGCCAAACATACCCCATATGCGGGAATTTCGCTGACGAAGAAGGGCATTCGGTATGCGGAGACTTTGGTGCGCAAACACCGGATCTGGGAAGATTTCTTAGTCGATAAGCTCGACTATGACTTGCCCGATGTGCATACCGAAGCCGAGGTATTGGAACATGTTACCAGTGAGCGCCTAGTCGATTCTTTGGAAGCCTTTTTAGGGCACCCAACGCACTGCCCACACGGTGGTGCTATTCCCGATAAGGACGGCCACTACCAAGAAGATAGTCATACGAGTTTGGCGGATACGGCGGATGGTGAAGACGTCACCATCGAACGCTTTATCGATAACCATGATTTGTTAGTTTACTTACATGATACGCCATTGAAAATTGGCCAAGACGTAACGGTTCTGAAGCACGATCCGTTTGAAGGCCCTGTGACCGTTTCCATTAAGGGTACTGGTGAAGAGATCCCGGTTAGCTTCAAAGCAGCCCACAATGTGTTTGTTAAATAAGACTTGTGGTCATATCCGAACAAAATTACTAATTATTAGTTAGTTATTCTGTTTCATTTATCATCACATAAACATTTCGTGGAAAAACTAGTGTTTAACTACCTTTTTTAGAAACAATATGCTACAATTACTCATGTAGCTTGGTTAGGTAATTGTGGTCAGATCGTTTCAATAAACTATCCCCATTTGTACCGAATCATGATTTACATTAATTTATACGTGCAAAATGCACTAGGAGGATTTTTTATTATGGAACACGGAACAGTTAAATGGTTCAACGCCGATAAGGGTTTTGGTTTTATTACTCGCGAAAACGGTAGCGATGTATTCGTACATTTCTCAGCTATCCAAGAAGACGGCTTCAAGAGCCTTGAAGAAGGCCAAGCTGTAACTTTCGACGTTGAAGAAAGCGATCGTGGCCCACAAGCAGTTAACGTTACTAAAGACTAATTAACGCTTAAATGGCTTAAGCCGGTGATGAGATTAAATGCTCATCGCCGGTTTTTTTGCGCGCTTTTAAGGAAGGTGACGCACGGTTGGTTGCGCGTGATTACCGACCAATGGTGCGAATGGGGTGGTTGTGAAATAAGGCTTTACTAACGGCGCGACTTTGGCTACAGTTAAGTTACTAAATCTGAAATGTGATGTGTGGGGGTGTTCAAATGACAACGGATGAAATGATTATTGCGACTTGCCTCAAAGCCGGCAAAATCATGGTCGAGAATGGTTCGGAAATTTCGCGGGTCGATGATACGATGATGCGAATTGCACAAAATGCGGGTGTCGTTGCGGCGAATACGTACGTGACGATTACCGGTGTCATGATGTCGATTCAAGGGCGCAATGCAACGCAGATTGCCGCCATCAATCAGCGGACGATCGACCTGGAAAAAGTGGCGCAGGTCAACCAATTGTCGCGAGAATTTGCGGCCACAACGATTGATTTGCCGACGTTATATCGCCGCTTGAATCAGCTGGATGCTGCCTCTCGTTCGTTTCCATTATGGCTCCAGCTCGTCGGAGCCGCACTAGTCAGTGGGCCACTGATGATCATGTTTCGACAAGAAACCATCAATACGTGGCCGACCGTGTTGATTGGAACGGTGGGTTACTTGGTCTTTTACTTATTGAATCGCTATCTTAAAATCAAATTTTTGAGTGAATTGACGGCTGCGCTGCTGATTGGATTAGGTGCGGAGTGGGTCTGCCAGCTCGGCTGGGGGACCAACGTGAATGATATTATTATTGGCTCGCTGATGCCACTTGTGCCTGGGGTACCGTTGACCAACGCGGTCCGTGATACCTTAGCTGGCAACTTCGTCAGTGGTCCGGCCAGGGGAGTGGAAGCCATGTTGAGTGCAGCCGCCCTGGGCTTCGGCATTGCCGTGGTCATTACGTTATTTTGATTGCGTGTAGGAGGTTGTAAGTGATGGGAACAATTGGACAATTAGTGCTGGCATACATTGCAGTGTTGGGCTTTGGCCTAATTATTAATATTCCGCACCAAGCCTTAAATGTCGCTGGTTGGATTGGTACCCTGACGTGGGGGAGTTATCTGATTGTGCAGGCGTTTGATGGCGGTGTCGTGCTCGGTAGCTTGATTGGCTCGGTTGGCATCGGTGTTTTGAGTAGTTTAGCGGCCCGTTATAAAAAGATGCCAGCCATTATTTTCAACATTCCAAGCCTGGTCTCATTCGTGCCCGGAAGCCAGGCCTATCAGATGGTTCGTAACTTTGCGTTGGGCAATTACCGTGAAGCTGTTGCCTTTACGCTACAAGTCATCATGATTACGGGTGCCATCGCACTAGGCTTCTTATTAGCAGAATTATTGAATCGATTAATTGCATTTTGCATTCGCCAGTGGCGTTTACAGCATTTGGAATCGTAACGCTGTATGCGTATCTGCGGCTATTATCCGATGCTGCATTAAAGATGATAAAAACGTGCTGGTTCTTGAGTTCAAAAGCGGCCAGCTGTGGACCGCTGGAAACAGTGCGAATTAGCGTAAACTTTCTGTTGTAGCTGCGTCCTAGTCCGGCTTCCAGGCATTCTGGTCAATGGCCGGAACGTGGTGGACACAGATTTAAGCCGACAACTCACGTCTTAAATACTGGTCTTTCACTAACCAAGCCAAAAACGCTTGCTAAGTGAAATTTCACCACTGGGCCTTGCCCAGAATACCTTCCAGCCGGGATGGTATTCGAAAGGCAGACATATGCGGACTCAACTTTTTGTTGAATTAGTCGTTGATTCATAGCAAACGGTCATTTTGGTATTGAACTGTAAGGTTTGTTTCGGGCAAAAGCTATCCTAACCTCACGTCCTGATCGTAGGAGTCAACAGTATCACTGAATATTTCAGAACTTTCTCTACTCGCGTAAAATAACAAAGTCTGAGCTACCAAACGAGACCTAATTCTACACACTGATTTCAAGGATAGTGTTTCTAAAATTAGTGCATAATCTTGATACCATCGTATCAGCATTTAAATCAGACAAGTCTTCAAGCTCTATAAATGATCATCGATGCTGGTTTTAAGCTTGCGTGAAGGACCAGTCTCCTAATATTCGATGGCCAATTGTACCTAATTCGGTGGTCGTTCATCTGCCATTCGAGCGGCTTCCCGACTGGAGGGGCCGGCTGACAATGCTCAGTAGCCAAATTATTCTTAGTCGGAAGTGGTCTTCTTCCGGCTTAGAATAAGACTCGTATTTGAAATTGCGCAGCGGTCTTCTGCGTGAGTTCAAATCGACGTCGGCTTACGTTCCAGCAATTGTCAGCCGGCCCCGGAAGTCGGACTAAGACGCGCATCGGCAGACGAACAGGAAACCAACCAGCACGTTTTTATCATGATTCAAGTCCAATCTGTATGCGATCTTGTTAGATCATCAACGAGTTGGCTTTAAACATCACCATCCAGACAATAAAAAACGCTACTCACATCTCTAAATAAATGTGAGTAGCGCTTTTTGAATCAATAATCAGTATTGAAGTGATTAGTTTTGGTTAGCGAATTTTTCACCAGTTTTAGCGGCTTTCAAGTTAAGTGATTTCCGCAGAACGTTGGTGACCCGTTGCTTTTCAGATTGTGAGACAACTTCGAAGGATTGGCCGTCGATCATCTTGCCAGTTCCTTGAGCGTGGTCGGAAACGATGTTCTTCGTGGCGCTCCGGTAGTTGGTCACGATGCTGGTCAGGTTGCTGAAGGTCAAGTCAGTCCGAGTTTGTTTAGCTAATGAATCGAGGAAGTCTTGTTTCAACAAGTTGGAAGCACTGGTACTTTCACCGAGAATGGCGGTGATCAATTGCCGTTGCCGTTGTTGACGACCGTAGTCACCAAGCGGATCGTCATACCGCATCCGTGAGTAGGCTAAAGCTTTGGCCCCGTTCATGTGTTCCTTTTGACCCTTCGTGAAGGTGTAGCCTTCGTAAGTGAACGTCCGAATTGGGGTGATGTCCACGCCACCGATTTCATTGATAACTTTCTTCATTCCACCCATGTTGATCAGGGCGTAGTAGTCAATCGGTACGTTCAACCATTTTTGAATCGTCTTGATGGTGGTGCCGGCACTACCATAAGCGTAAGCAGCGTTTAACTTAGTAGGGAAGTCCTGTTCAAATCCTGAAACAGCAACTTCGGAGTCACGTGGCAAACTCATCAAGGTCGTCGTCTTGGTCTTCGGGTTAATGGTTGCGAGGATAATCGTATCGGTCCGACCTTTATAGTTCCGGCCAAGCGCCCCGGTATCCGTACCGAGTAACAGAATCGAAACAGGCTTTTTACCATTCAAAACGGCGCTGGTATTACGAGATTTCTTGATCCCACTGCTTTTGAACACCGTGTTCGCAGCGTTCTTGGCATTAAAGTAGGTCCGTGCGGCAAAAGCGCCGGTTCCGACTAATAGGACGGCAATAATGATTAAAATCGTATTACGAACAGGGTGCTTTTTCTTCGGCCCCTTGCCGTTTCCCTGTGAATTGTTTCCCTGCGATTTGTCACGATGCATTTCTGAGCGACTTGGCATGTCTTCCATGAACTCTTCCTCCAATGGTAATAGTTATTCATAGTTTAGCATTTTTTTCACCGGCCGGATACCGAATCTGCATAAGAATTGGGATTTTGACCGATGATTTATCAAATTAATCATAACCTTTTTGTTAATAAAGCGTGATGAAATTGCGACTTCTTTCTTTTTTTTTAAGGTTCGGCCGTGGATATTAAGGATTCGTTCAGTCGATTAATAGACTATGGTATAATTTTGGTAATTTATATATTAAATGGGGGTTCTTGTTTTGATGATCGATAAGTCGCGTAGTCGGCCGGTCAAGTTTGTCATTGGGGTAATTCTATTTGCCTATCTCAGCTATTTTATTAGTGACGGCGCGATTGGAATTGATTTATTAGATGTGGCCCTGACGTCGCTCGTCCAAATTAGCAATAGCGGGATCTGGACGGTGTTTTACAAGCTGATTGCTTGGTTGGCTTCGCCGGGAATGGATGTGCTGTGGATACTGATTTTGGCCTTTCTAATGTATGGGTTTAAGTACAAAATTCAGGCGTTCTGGGCGTTGGCCTACATGGCGGGCGCAATGATTCTCGGATTTATCATTAAGCACCTGGTTGGTCGTGATCGGCCTATCAGTCATCTGGCCCAAGATACCGGCTATAGTTTTCCGAGTGGGCACGTGCTTGGCACATTTGTTCTCGTGAGTGTCATCATCATGCTGATTGTACCGGAATTACCGAGCTATCGAGCTGCGATGATTGTAAAATGGGGCAGTGTGGTGTGGCTGTTACTGGTCATCTTCTCGCGGATCTATCTCAACGCCCATTACCCGACCGATACCTTGGGTGCCGTCTTGTTAGCATGGAGCTGGAGCCAGGTGATGCAATGGTTTTACGTCTTTTGGGCGCCTGGCTTGCTTAAATGGCCGTTGTTTTATCGCTCCTATTTATAAGGTATGTTAACGAATTTAATTTTTTGATTTGTTAGTAGCCGTCAATCGAAATCGTTACGTTAATTAACTAAAAAACGTTTGTCCGTTTCAACTGTGTAATCGAGTTGAAATCTGGACAAACGTTTTTTTATTTTTGAATTGTCGTTAAAATGAGGCACAACTGGCCGTGTGACTAACGACGATTATCCGCCAACCACTCGAGAGCTAACGTCAACCAGTGAGCCACGTGCGGCTGATCCGCATCTGGCTTCCAAGCAGTTTGGGAATTTGCGAGTGCCAAACCGTGGGGACCGTGCTTGAAGACGTGTAGTTCGTATGGAATTTTGGCAGTCGCTAAGGCCGTCGTGTAAGCCAATGAATTGGCGGCAGGCACGATTGGATCGTCGGCTGTCACCCAAATGAAGGTCGGCTGATTGTCGGCCGTAACGTGTTGGTCTGCTGCTAGCACGTCTGGAGTGGCCGTCCAAGTCGCAAGCGTGGCGTCATCCTTAGGAAATCCGAGCTTGGGGCTAATTACGGGATAGCCTAAGATCACGGACTTGGGTTTCAGCGTGGCTGGTTCAGCATCGAGAGTCGTCGCCACCTCAGTCCGCCAATAATCATTGTAGAGTGCGACAATGTGGCCACCGACACTAAACCCGGCTGGTGTGATTTGGTCAGGGTCGATCTGCCATTCTTCGGCGTGGCTGCGTAGTAAGGCCACCGCACGTCCTAAGTCGAGAACGGGGGCTAATTCTAAAGGTTGTTGGTCACCAAGTAACGTATATTCTAGGTAGAAAGCTTGATAGCCGTGACCCGCAAACGCCATCGCGAGACTTTCAGCTTGGGCTGTTGGAATGTGCGTGTAAGACCCACCTGGAACAATAATGACTGCCGGTAGGGTCGTTTGGTGCGCGTTAGCATCCGGTTGATGCAAAAAACCGGTCAATTGCGCGCTTGGTGTTAATTTTTGTGTTATAACTTGCATGCAATCACCTCAATTTGATATGGTTAACATAACTATTATAACGCAAGTCAGGTGGAACAGATATGGGCATGGTTACGGTTACGGCACGAGGCGAAGCACTCACGCTACGACCATTTACGTTAGCGGATACCGCGGATTACTATGAGTTAGTTCGTGACCCACGGATTGCGGCGTCGGCGGGCTTTACACCGGCACACAGTCTAACGGAGGCCGAATTTTTGTTAAAGCAACAAGCAAAGCTCTCACAGATCTTTGCGATTGAACTAGATGCAAGCAAGCACGTGATTGGTAGTGTTGGTCTGTACGAACGGATGACCAATACCGGTGAGCCGGCCGCTAAGGAAATGGATCTAGGCTACATGCTAAACGCACAGTATTGGCAGCGGGGCATCATGACCGCTGCGGTGGCACGCATTTTGAAATATGGCTTTGAAACGCTACAGTTGCGACGGATTACAGCCAGTTGTTTAGCCAACAATCTGGCATCCAAACAAATTCTGTTGCATGCGAACTTTCGCCAATATGATTCGGTCCGGCATCCGGAGTACGCGCCATTTGGCCCCGGACAGACTGAATTATTTTATGACTGTGTCGCATTAAACGTTTAGGAGATGGGTAGATGCAACTCGCAAAATCATTTGAACAGGCGGCTTGTGTGCTCGTACTACTAGCGACACAGCAGCCGGAAATTCCGTTAACGGCGGATGTGCTCCACGAACGGATTGGTGGTTCCGCGTCGTATATCCGCAAAATCATTCGTAAATTGGTCGTGGCTGGACTGGTGACCTCCACTAGTGGCAATAACGGGGGCGTCCACTTGGCGCGACCGGCTGAAGATATTTCAATTACTGACGTGGTCGCGGCCATTGAAGGAACGTTGCAGACCTTTCCGAACTATGGCTATTTTGACCAAGTCTTCAAGGACGTGGAACCCGTTGCCCATGAAGGGACCAAGGTCGTTAATCGGATCTTTTCGCAGGCTGACCAGCTGTGGCTGAACTTTTTGGCCCAGCAAAAACTCGCCACGCTTATCAAGGAATTGTTAGCCGTCCAGCAGATTCCGGTCCTAGATTGGACCAACTATTCTGATGACAAAATGGCGCAATTAAACGGATTGTTGGCGCGGATGCGAACGAACAAGTGAGCCATCCTACAAACTTAAGAAATTTTGAGAGCGGTTTCCCTCGGTAAATCAATGTTGACGCGCTTTTAGTATTTGGATTTGATTTTCAATCAGATATACTTTATTTCACAAGGCGGAAATTGCTGTTATTAAGGCATTAATTATGGTATTCTAACAATGAATTTCACAAGATAGAGGAGATCAACATGGCTGATAAAAAGTACTATGGGGCCGACGCAATCGTCGATAGCCTTGTAAACCACGATGTTAAGTATGTATTTGGGATTCCCGGTGCCAAGATCGACCGGGTGTTTGAACGCTTAGAACATCCCGTTAACCCTAAGAGTCCGCGACTGATCGTGACGCGCCACGAACAAAACGCGGCTTTTATTGCGGCTGGGATTGGCCGGATCACCGGTAAACCGGGAGTTGTTATGACGACTTCTGGTCCCGGTGCTAGTAATTTAGCGACGGGTTTAGTGACCGCCACTGCTGAAGGGGACCCAGTGCTCGCGATTTCTGGGCAAGTTCAACGGGCCGACTTGTTACGTTTGACCCACCAAAGTATGAATAACGCGGCGTTGTTCAAACCAATTACGAAGTACAGTGCTGAAGTCCAAGAACCTGAAAATATTTCTGAAGTGTTAGCGAATGCCTATCAGGAAGCCACGGCGGCTAAGCAGGGTGCTAGCTTCGTCAGTGTGCCACAAGACGTGACGGACTCAATCGTTCGCACACCAGTGATCACACCGATCCAAGCACCAAAATTAGGACCAGCTAGTCCAGTGGAAGCCACGTTATTAGCGCAAAAGATCAAGGCAGCTAAGTTACCCGTCTTATTAGTGGGGATGCGTGCTTCCTCACCAGAAGTCACTAAGGCGATTCGCAACCTCGTGACGGCGGCCAACTTACCAGTTGTTGAAACGTTCCAAGCAGCCGGTGTGATTTCGCGTGATTTGGAAGCCAACCATTTCTTTGGTCGGGTCGGGTTATTCCGGAACCAACCAGGGGACATGTTGTTAAAGAAGTCTGACTTGGTCATTGCGGTGGGTTACGATCCAATCGAATACGAACCACGTAACTGGAATGCAGAAGGTAAGGCCCGCATCGTGGTGATTGATGCCATGCGTGCAGAACTTGACCATAACTTCCAACCAGAGACGGAATTGATTGGGGACATCGCGCAAACCTTGGACTTCTTGTTACCATACATGAAGGGGTATAACATCAGTGATGATGCCCAATCATATCTGAGCGAATTACAAGAACGCCTGCAAACGCGGGACTTTGTGCCGAACATTGACAAACAGTCCAAGTTAAATCATCCGCTATCGGTCATTGCAGCTTTACAACAACGGGTCAGTGATGACATGACGGTCACCGTCGATGTCGGGAGTCACTACATCTGGATGGCACGGCATTTCCGGAGTTATGAACCACGCCACTTACTGTTCAGTAACGGGATGCAGACTTTGGGTGTCGCGTTGCCATGGGCGATTGCTGCCGCATTAGTTCGACCAAACACGCAAATCGTTTCGGTCTCAGGTGATGGTGGGTTCTTATTCTCCGCTCAGGAACTCGAGACGGCCGTGCGCTTGAAGCAAAACATCGTCCACTTGATTTGGAACGATGGGACCTACGATATGGTGAAGTTCCAAGAAGAGATGAAGTACGGTGAAGATGCCGCCGTACACTTTGGTCCAGTCGACTTTGTCAAGTATGCTGAAAGTTTTGGTGCCACCGGTTTGCGGGTCAACCAACCAGCTGACCTAGAAAAGGTGCTTGATCAGGCCTTTGCTACGGATGGTCCAGTCGTTGTGGACATTCCAATCGACTACTCTGACAACAAGGCTTTAGGTCAAACGATGTTGCCAGATCAATTTTATTAAAATTAACGATTAAGACCGGTTGTCAAACGAGGACTGGTCGGATATAATGGTTGAGTATATCGAAAGAAGAGGACGCGGTTAACAATAGTAACTGACTAGAAGTGGGTCATCACTAGTGAAGGTCAGCGAACGGGGCAACCGCCGAAATAGATGGATCTATGACCGATTCATCCGTTGGGCCTTGGTTGAATAAATCAAGGACTGTCGCAGCTAGAATAGTTGCGGGGCGCTATCGACGATGAAATCAGCAATTATGTCAATCAATCTGATTAAAGTCTTTTTGCGCACGTTTTCGCGTTGCAAGAAGGCTTTTTATTTTGGTTGTGCTAAACCTGAATCGGTGTGAACACTTTTAGATATAAATCGATTTTTGGAGGTTCTGCAATGGCAGAAGAACAACATCAGGATGTGCACCGGTCCCTAAAGACCCGGCACTTATCCATGATTGCACTAGGTGGCAGTATCGGAACCGGCCTGTTCGTGGCGTCCGGTTCTGCGATTTCAACGGCCGGACCAGGCGGCGCGCTACTGGCGTACGTCGGCATCGGTATCATGGTTTACTTTTTAATGACGAGTCTGGGTGAGATGGCGACGTACTTGCCGGTCTCCGGGTCATTCTCAACGTACGCGACTAAGTTTGTCGACCCAGCGTTAGGCTTTGCGATGGGCTGGAACTATTGGTTCAACTGGGCGATTACGCTGGCGGTCGATATTAGTACGGCGGCAATCGTCATGCAATTCTGGTTGCCGACCGTTCCTGGCTGGGTCTTTAGTCTGATTGCCTTAGTCTTGATTTTTACGATCAATGCCTTGTCGGTACGGTCGTTTGGCGAGACGGAATACTGGCTGTCACTGATCAAAGTTGTGACGGTCCTCATCTTCTTGGTCATCGGGGTGTTGACGATTGTCGGCATCATGGGTGGTCACGCGACGGGCCTCAGCAACTTCTCGTATAAAAAGGCCCCATTTGTTGGCGGGATTCCAACGATCCTCAGCGTATTCGTTGTCGCTGGTTTTTCATTCCAGGGGACCGAATTGATTGGGATTACTGCGGGCGAATCTGCAACGCCGGAGAAGAGTATTCCAAAGGCCATCAAACAAGTTTTCTGGCGAATTTTATTGTTCTACATTTTGGCCATCTTTGTGATTGCGGCCATTATTCCTTATACGTCTAAGGATTTGCTGGGTTCATCAGCCAGTGACATTGCCATCAGTCCATTTACCTTGGTCTTCAAACGGGCCGGGTTGGCAGCGGCGGCCAGCGTGATGAACGCGGTCATTTTGACCTCCGTCTTGTCGGCGGCTAATTCAGGGATGTATGCGTCGACACGGATGCTGTACTCCTTGTCATTGCAAGGCTACGCACCGAAGACGTTTGGGCGGGTCAACCGACGTGGGATTCCCATCATGGCCTTATTAGGCACCACGGTTATTGGCCTGTTGACGTTCTTGTCGAGCTTGTTCGGTCAACGAATCTACATCTTCTTGGTATCTGCCAGTGGGTTGACCGGCTTCATTGCCTGGCTAGGCATCGCCATCTCGCATTTGCGGTTCCGGCGGGCGTTTGTCAAACAGGGACATCAACTCAGTGAGTTGCGCTACCATGCGAAGTGGTTCCCATTTGGTCCGTGGTTCGCATTTATCCTGTGTTTGGTCGTCATTATTGGCCAAGACTTGCATTCCTTCGCAACGTGGGATTGGCAAGCCATCGGGGTCACTTATATGAGTATCCCATTATTTATTGTGTTATATGTCTACTACAAGATTCGTCATCATACGAAGATGATTCCGTTGGATAAGGTTGACTTAACTCGCCATCATCATGGTAAAGATTAGCTCGTATTAAGAATGTGCTTAACTCGCAGTTGGAGTTAGGCGCATTTTTTGTCGAACGGGGAGTTAGCTAGCAATCAACCGGTTTAGATATGATGGTGTGAGTCCTAACGAATGTTTTAAATGAAAAAATCATTAAAAATTATCAAATATCGACTGGAAAACAAGTTTTAGATCAGTACCCTATGCTAAGCTAGGACAGAGAAAGGCAGCGAGAGAAATGTGGAAGCGTAATTTAGTAAGAGGTTTAGCATTAGTAACATTAGTCGGCGTCTTGAGTGGCTGCGGCGCTAACAGCCAGTCGAGTGCGTCAAAATCATCAAGTAGTTCGGCTAAAACGACCAAGACACAGACCAAGCGGCAACGATTGATCAGTGAATTGCCGAAGGGCGTCAAGTCGACGGATGCTGATTTGGTGGTCGTCAACAAGTGGAACAAGCGCTCAGAAATGAGTTTCAGTAAATCGAGTGTCAATGGGATCGATGTCCGCACGTCGATCGTCAAGCCACTGGAAGCCTTCATGGCCGGCGCTAAGAGGGCCGGATACCCGGCAACCATCGTTTCTGGCTATCGGTCCGTTGCCTATCAAAAAGAGGTATGGAGTCAATCGATTCAAACCTATGAGAACGAAGGTAAGTCGGCCAAAGAAGCCTTGAAGCTGACGAAGGAATACGTGGCGGTACCACGTGGTAGTGAACATGAGACTGGCTTAGCCGCTGATATCATGAACACGCACTGGTATAACACACATGGCAACCAGTTGCTTTCGTCATCAGACAAGAACAAGGGGCAACAATGGTTGATCAAGCACGCGCCAGACTACGGTTTCGTCCTACGCTTTACGAAGAGCGGGACCAAGTCAACCGGGATTGATTATGAATCATGGCATTTCCGTTACGTCGGCAAGAAGAGTGCCCAATTCATGACCAAACACAACCTGACTTTGGAACAATACGTCAGCTTGCTTAAGGCACGTGAAAAGGCGGCTAAGTAATACTTCGCTTAGGAACGTGACTTGGTGGCTTGCATCCGTAAACACACTTTGGTTTTCACTGAACCTAAGTCGGATGTTTTAGATCATCAATTTTTCACGGGTGTCTCCAATCTGGGGATGCCTTTTTTAGTGGGATGAAATTAGAAATTACTTCGGTGATCAGCTAGCATGAAATTAAAACGTGACAGTTAGTTAGCTTAGTGCTTGTCCGTCGCTACAGCCGGGAAGCCAATCGCATGGTGGCTGAACGGCTACTTATCTTGGTGCAATTAGTAGCTGATATTTAGTGACAGGACCTTCAGCCAAACTTTGACAATGTTAAATATTACTGATAATTTAGTGGCGTTAAAACCCGAGTTGGATAACTGAAAGACTATCTGAAACTAGTCTTACAGTTGGTGTTAGGATGGCTGTTTGCCAAGAATCAACGACCATTGAATTAAAAGTTGAGTACGCAAATGTCTGCCTTTCGAATACTATTCCCGGCTGGAAGGTGTTTCTGACAATGCTCAGCGATGAAATTCCACTTAGCAAGCGTTTTTGGCTTGGTTAGTGGAAGACCAGTATTTAAGACGTGGTTTGTCGGCTTAAATCTGTGTCCATCGCGTTCCAGCGTTGTCAGAAATTCCTGGAAGCCGGCGTAGGACGAACAACACGAGAGGTTTACACCAACTCGCTTTGTTTCCAGCGGGCCTCAGCTGGCCGCTTTTGAACTTGAAAATTTAACCACGCTCCCAAGACAAATTAAGCCGAACTAAGTTTTTTATGGAATTGACTCACCAGATATTGCATTTTAGGACGTGGGTGCGTACAATATGTAGTGTTGCTTTTAAAGATAATCAAAATTTTGACGTGACTAAAAGGAGAGACGCCCCATGCTTGTAATGTCAGGAACAATCGGTGCCGGCAAGACGAGTTTAACGCAATTAGTAGCCCAACATTTCGGCTCCAAAGCGTTTTACGAATCAGTTGATGATAATCCCATTTTGCCGTTATTTTATAAGGACCCTAAGAAGTATGCGTTCTTATTACAAATCTACTTTTTAAATAAACGGCTAGATAGCATCAAATCAGCGTTTGCCAATGACTTGGACGTCTTGGACCGCTCAATCTTCGAAGACTCATTACTGTTCCATTTGAACGGGGATTTGGGACGGGCGACCAACACCGAAGTTGACATTTACGATTCGCTATTGAATAACATGATGCAAGAATTACCCGAAGCTGAGCATCAAAAGAGCCCAGACTTGTTAATTCACATCAATATTTCGTTCGACACGATGCTTAAGCGAATTCAAAAGCGGGGCCGCTCATATGAACAGATCGACCAAGATCCAGACTTATATCAATACTATCAAACGTTGAATGAACGGTATACGGACTGGTACGCGAACTATGACCACAGCCCTAAGATGCAAATCGATGGCGACCAATTAGATTTCGTTGCGGATCCAAGTGCCCGCAAGGAAGTTATTCGCTTAATTGATGAAAAGGTTAAGAGTCTCGGCTAGTTGCCTTTTGGACATCAATGATTTATAGTAGACAGTGAATAGTAAACACGGCGCGTTTTAAGTAGACGTTCAGAGAACCGGTGGGTGGTGTGAACCGGCAGTCGAAACTCCGACGCGACAATGTGGGCAGGTAATACTGCACGGCACGGCCGTTATCCGTTTAAGGGTGGGATTAACAATTAATCCTGAACTTGGGTGGTACCGCGAATCGCAGTCTCTTCGTCCCAATATGGGAGGAGAGACTGTTTTTATTTACAACTAATTTGTGCAAAGGAGACGTCGTTATGTTAGATGTTAAAATGATTCGGCAAAATGCCGATTTTGTCAAAGAACAACTTGGTCATCGGGGCGTTGCTGCCAGTGATATTGATGATTTGTTAGCTGCGGACAAACAACGCCGCGAATTGATTGCGAAGAGTGAACAACTCAAGTCCACGCGGAACAAGGTCTCGGGTGAAATTTCACAGAAGAAGCGCAATAAAGAAGATGCCAGTGCTGAAATTGCTGAAATGCAAAAGGTTAGTGCTGAAGTTAAGGAATTGGATGAACAACGTCGGACGATCGACGCACAAGTCCAAGACATGGCAGCACATTTACCAAATATGCCGCATCCAGACGTTCCAGTCAGTTTGAAGGAAGAAGACGCGGTTGAATTACGCCGGATTGGTACGCCGCGGAAGTTTGACTTTACACCAAAAGCCCACTGGGACATTGGTGAAGATTTAGGTATTTTGGATTTCGAACGGGGCGCCAAGGTCTCAGGGAGCCGGTTCTTATACTATGTTGGTGATGGTGCCAAACTCGAACGGGCCGTTTACAACTTCTTCTTGGACCAACATGAAGCAGAAGGTTATACCGAAGTCTTGCCACCATACATGGTGACGGATGAATCAATGTACGGTACCGGCCAATTCCCTAAGTTTAAGGAAGACGCTTTCCGGATTACCACACAAGATTTGACGTTGATCCCAACTGCTGAAGTACCATTGGTCAACTACTACCGCGATGAAGTCATTCCAGCAGAAAAACTACCCGTTTATTTCACGGCGTTATCACCAGCATTCCGGGAAGAAGCAGGGAGTGCCGGACGCGATACTAAGGGCTTGATTCGTTTACACCAATTCAATAAGGTTGAAATGGTCAAGTTTACGAAGCCTGAAGATTCATGGGATGAACTTGAAAAGCTGACCAATAATGCTGAATCATTATTGAAGAAGCTCGGTTTGCCATACCACGTCATTACGTTAACAACTGGCGATATGAGTTTCACGGCCGCCATGACGCATGACTTGGAAGTATGGTTCCCAGAACAAGACAAGTACCGTGAAATTTCAAGTTGTTCAAACTGTACTGATTTCCAAGCACGGCGCGCACACATTCAGTATCGTGATGATGATGGCAAACTCCAATTCGTCCACACGTTGAATGGGAGTGGCTTAGCAGTCGGTCGGACCGTCGCAGCTATTTTGGAAAACTACCAAAATGAAGATGGCACGGTCACGATTCCAGATGTCTTAGTTCCTTACATGCATGGTAAGACTAAAATTGAAAAACAAGGTTAAATCGGACTAACGATTTAGTCAAACGCGGATTCGCAGAGATGCGGGTCCGCGTTTTTGCATAATTTATGAGTATAAAATTGACCGGTATCAGCAGTGAAATTGAGGTTAGGCAGGCTATATTTGAGATAATGGTCAATTTTTAGCGCAAATTTACAAGCAGATTTCAGTCGTAAAAGGGCGACTTGAGTGGTTTTGTTGAAATTAATCAGAATTTTTTTGAAAATAGGGTTTGCTATTTTAGGCTACCGTGCTATAATATTTCTTGTCGGAAAAATAGAACTTGTTTATCCATTGAAAAAGTATATTTATCCAATTAATTGAAAAAGTTGTTGACAACTATTCAACAAGATGATAAAGTTAAATAGTTGTCATGGCATACCAGTAAGAACTGTTAGACCGGCAACGGGCATGGTTAATATCATGCGGGTGTGGCGGAACTGGCAGACGCGCTAGATTTAGGTTCTAGTGTCTTACGACGTGGGGGTTCAAATCCCTTCACCCGCACATGCCGACTTAGCTCAGTTGGCAGAGCATCTCACTAGTAATGAGGAGGTCGGAGGTTCGAATCCTCTAGTCGGCATTTACAATTGAATAGCTTTATTATGCGGAAGTAGTTCAGTGGTAGAACATCACCTTGCCATGGTGGGGGTCGCGGGTTCGAATCCCGTCTTCCGCTTTTAATTTGCCGGGGTGGCGGAATTGGCAGACGCACAGGACTTAAAATCCTGCGGTTAGTGATAACCGTACCGGTTCGATCCCGGTCCTCGGCATTTTAAATAAGCACCCATAGCGCAATTGGATAGAGTGTCTGACTACGAATCAGAAGGTTGTAGGTTCGACTCCTACTGGGTGCATTAGTATCGGGAAATAGCTCAGCTTGGTAGAGCACCTGGTTTGGGACCAGGGGGTCGCAGGTTCGAATCCTGTTTTCCCGATCGTTTACAACAGTCTTAGTGCTTACTAAGGCTTTTTATTTAATTTTCTCGGGAAGTAGCTCAGCTTGGTAGAGCACTACGTTCGGGACGTAGGGGTCGCAGGTTCAAATCCTGTTTTCCCGATTACGGTTAAACCAACTAATCCAGTCATTTGACTGGATTTTTTTATGCCCGCTTTTTAGCGTGTCGGGTGCTGCCATGTTTTGACTGATGCTGAGGCGTGGTAACTAAAGGGTACTCGAGTTGCTTCACTAAATGAAACGAGCGGGATTCACCAGCAGTACGCCTTGTGTTAAGTGGTTGGCATTAAAGATGATTAAATCATGCTATTTCTAAGTTCAAGAGCTGCCAGCTGAGATCCGCTGGAAACAGTGCGAGTTAGCGTAAACTTGCTGTGAAGGATGCTTCCTACGCCAGCTTCCAGGTATTTCTGACAATGCTGGAACGTGGTGGACACAGATTTAAGCCGACAAACCACGTCTTAAATACTGGTCTTCCACTAACCAAGCACAAAACGCTTGCTAAGTGGAATTTCACCACTGAGCATTGTCAGAAATACCTTCCAGCCTGGATATGATTCGAAAGGCAGACATGTGAGAGCCCAACTTTTGGTTGAATTAGTCGTTGGTTCCATGATACAGGATCATCTGATATTAAACTGTCAGACTGGTTCTAACAACAGTTAAGCATCCTGCCCCATGATTTAATACGTCGAACATGCTATTTCGCTGAAATTATGAAAATTTCCTCTAATCAGCTGGGATAGCAAGGTCTCAAAAATATAAGCGAAGGCAATTTTATCGACTAAACTCAAGACTGGTTGCCATGGAAATTCGCGAATAATATTCAGGTAATCTTCTCAGCACTCAGATACCGTAAAGCATTATCGGTACTTATTATAAGTTTGCCTGAAGGACCAGTCACAAAATATTCAGTGGTCAATTGTGCCTAGATAGGTGGCCGTTCATCTGCCATTCGAGTGGCTTCCCGTCCGGAGGGGCTGGCTGACAATGCTCAAGGGCGAAGTTCTTCTTGTCCGGGTGAACTTCCCGGGCTAGAAGAAGACTCGTATTTGAAATTGCGCAGTGGGGTTCTGCGTGAGTTCAAATCGATGTCCGCCCTGTTCCAGCGGTGTCAGCCAGCCCCGGAGGTCGGAATAGAACGCGACTCGGCAGACGAACAGTAAACCGATCAACTGGCACGTCTAAATCATCATTCATGACGAACGATGTATATATGAAGTCTCTGGTCGAAATGAAATTAAGGATAATTGGATATTAGTAAACAAGTGGCGTATTAGTCGAAATTCAAGCGGACAACCTGTAGTATAGAAACTCAAGCTGTTGGATGAGAACGAATCGTCGCAAAGTTGACCAAATTCAGACGCCAACACTTGACATATTTTAAATAGGTAGTTGAATGAATATGAAGGCCTAACAAAGTTAACGAATCAGGGTCGAAAATCCGGTCCAATCAATTGAAAGCAAGTGCCTAGCGTGCTATGCTGTAACAACCGTTAAGCACATGCAGGGTCGCCAGTTGGGTGAAATTCTTTGCTTTTTTCCATTATCCTCGTATAATAAAAGTCAATATTAGTCAAAGATAATGAAAAGGGTGAAGCACATGCAAAGTCAAAATATCTCGGATATTATTGAAAAGTATTTAAAAAGTATTTTGGCGGACTCGGAGCATGTTGAAATTCGGCGTTCAGAAATTGCCGACCTTTTCAACGTGGTACCCTCACAGATTAATTATGTGATTAAAACGCGGTTTACGATCCAAAACGGTTACTTAGTTGAAAGTAAGCGTGGCGGTGGCGGTTATATTCGCATTGAGAAGGTTAATTTGGTCGATGATGCTGATGTGTTGGACGCCCTCATTCAAGTGATCGGCGATTCCATCACACAACGGGATGCCTACGCAGTTGTTCAGAGTCTGTATGAGGACGACGTTTTAAATCGTAGGGAAGCGCAGTTGATATTAGTGGCAATCGATCACGACACGTTAGGGCTGACGGACCGAGACCTTGAAAATAGTCTCCGGGCTCGAATAATTATCGGGATTTTGAACCACTTGCGTTACGAAAGCTAAAGAAAGCGAGGAATCGCAATGGATAACTTATTTACACCTAGTGCCAAAAGTGTGCTAGTACTAGCACAGGAACAGGCCAAATATTTTAAGCATCAGGCAGTCGGTACGGAACATTTGTTATTAGCACTAGCCATCGAAAAGAACGGTATTGCTAATAAAGTCTTGCAACAGTACGCTGTGAGTGAAGATGACATCCGTGAAGAAATTGAACGGTTCACTGGCTACGGGACGTTGAGCAATATTGGCAAAGATACGTATTTGCCATACTCACCAAAGGCTAAGGAGATTTTATCCGTTGCTGGTGATGAGGCCAAACGACTTGGCGCCAACAAGATTGGGACTGAACACCTCTTGTTAGCGATGCTCTCTGATGAAAGTATCCTCTCCTCGCGTATTTTGATGAATTTAAACTTAGACCTGAGCCAAACGCGCAAAGTTGTTTTACGCAAACTTGGTGTCAGTGATGCCATGAGTAAGCGTAAGGGCAATGCAGCTAACCGTGGTGGTAAGAAGACGGAAGGCACACCAACCTTGGACTCCTTGGCGCGTGATTTGACGCAGCTGGCGAGTGAACAAGAAATGGATCCAGTGGTCGGCCGTTCCAAAGAAGTCAAGCGGGTCATTCAAATCTTGTCACGGCGGACGAAGAATAACCCCGTCTTGATTGGTGAACCCGGCGTTGGTAAGACGGCGATCGCTGAAGGCTTGGCACAAAAGATCGTTGCTGGTGACGTGCCGACTGATATGGCTGACAAACGACTGATGATGCTCGATATGGGGTCACTCGTTGCCGGAACCAAGTATCGTGGTGAATTTGAAGACCGCTTAAAGAAAGTGATCGACGAAATTTACAACGATGGGCATGTCATCTTGTTCATCGATGAATTGCATACCTTGATTGGTGCTGGTGGTGCTGAAGGGGCCATCGATGCCTCTAACATTTTGAAGCCGGCATTAGCACGGGGCGAACTCCAAACCATTGGGGCAACGACCTTAAACGAATATCAAAAGTACATTGAATCCGATGCTGCGCTCGAACGGCGGTTTGCAACGGTCATGGTCAATGAACCGACCGAAGATGAAGCGGTCGAAATTCTCGATGGCTTGCGGCCACGGTATGAAGAACATCACCGTGTCACGATTACTGATGAAGCAGTCGATCAGGCGGTGAAGTTATCCAGTCGTTACATTAGTGACCGGTTCTTGCCGGATAAGGCGATTGATTTGATGGATGAAGCAGCGGCGAAAGTCCGTATCGATCAGATGGATCAGCCAACCAAGTTATCCAAGAACCAGGACAAGCTCGCTAAGTTGCGCGAAGACAAGGAAACGGCGATTGAGGCCCAAGACTTCGAACAAGCCGCGGATATTCGCAAGCAGGAGATGCAACTCAAGCAACGTTTGGATCGCATCGAAGCTGATGAAGAA
This sequence comes from Lactiplantibacillus plantarum EGD-AQ4, assembly GCF_000463075.2. GTDB lineage: Bacteria > Bacillota > Bacilli > Lactobacillales > Lactobacillaceae > Lactiplantibacillus > Lactiplantibacillus plantarum_A. The sequence continues at coordinate 168,438 of NZ_AVAQ01000034.1, read as the reverse complement.
GCGCAAATTACTGAAGGCGATACACCACACTACGATTTACAAGTGACGGGCGAAGATATTGCTCAAGTGGTGGCTGAATGGACCGGTGTGCCACTGACACAGTTGCAAAAATCTGAAAGCGAACGCTTAGTTAACTTGGAAAAGATTTTGCATGAACGGGTCGTTGGTCAACCTGAAGCTGTTTCAGCGGTGGCACGGGCCATTCGTCGGGCGCGGAGTGGGTTGAAAGACCCAAGCCGACCAATTGGTTCTTTCATGTTCCTTGGCCCGACTGGGGTTGGTAAGACCGAATTAGCAAAGGCCTTAGCTGCAGCGATGTTTGGGTCAGAGGACAACATGATTCGGATCGATATGTCTGAATACATGGAACGGTACTCGACCAGTCGTTTGATTGGGTCAGCACCGGGCTATGTTGGCTATGATGAAGGCGGTCAGTTAACTGAAAAGGTTCGTCAGAAGCCATACTCAGTCGTGCTGTTTGATGAAGTTGAAAAGGCGCATCCAGACGTCTTCAACATTCTGTTGCAAGTCTTGGATGATGGCTACTTGACTGATTCCAAGGGTCGCAAAGTCGACTTCCGGAACACGATTCTCATCATGACGTCGAACTTAGGGGCTACGACCTTACGGGATGAAAAGTCCGTTGGGTTTGGTGCTACCGACAAGGCTAACGATTACAACGCTGTTGCAGCGACGATTCGTGCAACCTTGAAGCAGACGTTCCGGCCAGAATTCTTGAACCGGATCGATGAAACGATTGTCTTCCATTCATTGAACAAGGAAGAGTTACACGAAATCGTGAAGTTGATGTCACAAGAAATCGTGGATCGGGTTGCCCAACAAGGTATCAAGATCAAAATCACGCCAGCAGCCATTGATGTGGTTGCCAAGGCCGGCTTTGACCCTGAATACGGGGCACGGCCAATTCGGCGGGCATTGCAAACTGAGATTGAAGACCGGTTAAGTGAAGAATTATTAACGGGTGCAATCAAGGTCGATGACCAAGTCACAATTGGTGCTAGCAAAGGTGCCATTACTATTAACATTAAAAATCAACCGAAAACAGACGGTCGTTCGACAGTCTCATCAAAATAGGTGAATATGTGACAAAAGACGTTTGGAGTCGGAATAGGCTTCAGGCGTCTTTTTTGATAGTAGAACGAGTATGCCAACACGGATTGTGGGTAGTTGCGTTGCCCATCGTTTCATTTTGTGCCGGCACGATCTGACGGCGGTATTGATGTCAGTGGCTATTAAAGGCCCTCTGAACGGCGCTAGCTTTTGCAAAATAAAATTCACCATCATGCCCATCTGAATGTATTCAGCGAGTTTTGCGGCTGGTGGTTCGTGACTGATTGGTGTAAATTATAATAGGAAATAAAAGATGAAAGAAGATGATGACATGACGACGCGAGCCGAACAAATGGCGAAGACGCACCAAGCAATTTTGGATACGGCACGGGAACTGTTCTTGAAGAATGGGTACGCCGCGACGAGTACGCGTGACATCGCCAATGCAATTGGAATCACTCAGCCAGCACTTTATCACCATTTTAAAGATAAGGAAGTTATTTTTCTGGCGGTGATCACAACGGTCGGCGCAGAAATCAAAGCTGGGATTGAAGCGATTCAGGCCCGCACGGATTGGTCGCCACTCGAACAATTGACGGAAGTGTCATTACTACTGACGCATAAGCATCCTGCCGATGTCTTCACGCTGATTCATTCCAGCTTTAAGGCACTGACGCGCGACCACATTCGTGAATTAGGTGGGGTCTTTGCGACTGACTATGTACAACCGATTCAAGCCGTGTTCGAACAGCCGGCCATGCAATTACATGCTGGCGTCACGCCGCAGATGGCCGCCAGTTTTTATATCACTAGTTTGAGCCCACTATTTAACACGTTCCACCGCATCGGTGATCCGCATGCCGATGAGCGGACCCGGGTGCAAACGTTGTTGAAGATGATTTTATATGGGGTTGCAGTCGAACCAGATGCCCAATAAGTGTCACGAGTTTCTGGGTTGACAACCTGAGTAAAAGGCTGTATATTATAACTTGTCTGTAACCGTGAACTCGAGCGATCGCGCAATCTATTGTCTGTGCGGCTCGTTAATATAAATCCAAAAATAGTCAACTTAAGCGACTATTTTTGGTTTTTTTATGCCTAAAATTCGGTCAAAAATGCATTTGTAACACAAATGTAATATTTGGCTGAAAGCGGGCCGGGTTCCGGAATAATAAGAAGGGGTGAACAACTTGGCCGGACATTTAGTAAAATACGGTAAACACCGTACCCGTAGAAGTTATGCACGTATCAAGGAAGTTCTTGATTTGCCTAACTTGATCGAAATCCAGACCGATTCCTACCAATGGTTCTTGGATGAAGGTCTCCGGGAAATGTTTGAAGATATTATGCCGATCGACGATTTCGCAGGAAAACTTTCACTTGAATTTGTCGACTATCAATTATTAGAACCAAAGTACACCGTCGAAGAAGCTCGTGAACATGATGCCAACTATTCGGCACCATTGCACGTTACCCTACGTTTGACTAACCACGAAACTGGTGAAATCAAGTCGCAAGACGTATTCTTCGGTGATTTTCCATTAATGACTGAACAAGGGACGTTTATTATCAACGGTGCCGAACGGGTCATTGTTTCACAATTGGTTCGTTCACCCGGCGTTTACTTTAATGAAGAATTAGATAAGAATGGGCGTCCTAGCTACGGCACCACGGTTATTCCTAACCGAGGCGCTTGGTTAGAACTTGAAACTGACGCTAAGAATGTTTCGTACGTTCGGATCGACCGGACACGGAAGATTCCATTGACTGAATTAGTACGGGCATTAGGTTACGGCTCGGATGATGACATCATTGACATGTTAGGTGAAACTGACAGTTTGATGTTAACGTTGGAAAAAGATGTTCATAAGAATACTGACGACTCACGGGTCGAAGAATCTTTGAAGGACATCTACGAACGGCTACGTCCTGGTGAACCTAAGACTGCTGACAGTTCACGGAGTTTGTTAACGGCGCGGTTCTTTGATCCAAAGCGTTATGACTTCGCACCTGTTGGTCGTTACAAGGTCAACAAGAAGTTAAGCATGAAGACCCGTTTGATGGACCAAACCTTAGCTGAAACGTTGGCTGACCCAGATACTGGTGAAGTTATTGCGCAAAAGGATACGGTCATTGACAAGAACGTCATGGCGAAGTTAGCACCATACTTGGAACGTGACGACTTCAAGACGGTTACTTACACACCATCTGATGAAGCGGTTGTCACTAACCCAATGGTCTTACAAGTGGTTAAAGTTTATTCACAAAACGATCCTGAAAAGGTCGTTAACGTGATTGGTAATGGCAACATTGATTTGAAGTTCAAGCATATTTTGCCTGCTGATATCATTGCTTCTATTAACTACTTCTACAACTTGCAAGAAGGTCTGGGCTCAACTGATGATATTGATCACTTGGGTAACCGGCGGATTCGTTCCGTGGGTGAATTATTACAAAACCAATTCCGGATCGGGTTATCCCGGATGGAACGGGTTGTTCGTGAACGGATGTCAATTCAAGACGCTGCTACGGTAACGCCACAACAATTGATCAACATTCGTCCAGTTGTGGCCTCAATCAAGGAATTCTTTGGGTCATCACAATTGTCACAATTCATGGACCAAACCAACCCCTTAGGTGAATTAACGCATAAGCGGCGTTTATCAGCCTTAGGACCTGGTGGTTTGACTCGTGATCGTGCCGGTTATGAAGTTCGTGACGTGCACTATACCCACTACGGTCGGATGTGCCCAATCGAAACACCTGAAGGCCCGAACATTGGGTTGATCAACAGTTTGTCTTCATATGCCAAAGTTAACCGTTACGGCTTCATCGAAACGCCATACCGGCGGGTTGATTGGACCACGCATAAGGTTACTGACAAGATCGACTACCTAGCAGCCGACGAAGAAGACCAATTCGTGATTGCACAAGCCAACTCACCATTGAACGATGACGGTTCATTCGTTGAAGACACTGTTTTGGCTCGTAACAAGGAAGAAAACTTGGAAACGCCAATCGAAAATGTCGATTACATGGACGTTTCGCCTAAACAAGTGGTTGCCGTCGCAACGGCATGTATTCCTTTCTTGGAAAACGATGACTCGAACCGGGCCTTGATGGGTGCCAACATGCAACGGCAAGCTGTGCCATTGCTTGATCCACACGCCCCATTGATTGGGACTGGGATTGAATACAAAGCTGCCCATGACTCCGGGATCGCGTTGATTTGTCGTCATGAAGGGACCGTTGAATACGTCGATGCACGTGAAGTTCGTGTTCGTCGTGACGATGGTTCATTAGACACTTACAAGTTAATGAAGTTCCGTCGTTCAAACGGTGGTAAGAACTACAACCAACGTCCAATCGTTAAGGTTGGCGACCACGTTGATAACGATGAAGTCTTAGCCGATGGTCCAGCAATGGAAGGTGGGGAACTTGCCCTTGGACAAAACCCATTAGTTGCCTTCATGACTTGGAACGGTTATAACTTCGAAGATGCCATCATCATTAACGAACGGTTGGTCCGTGAAGATGTTTACACGTCGATCCATATTGAAGAATATGAATCAGAAGCGCGTGATACCAAGCTTGGACCTGAAGAAATGACCCGTGAAATTCCTAACGTTGGGGAAGACGCTTTGAAGAACCTCGACGAAGATGGGATTATCCGGATTGGTGCCGAAGTTAAAGACGGCGACATCTTAGTCGGTAAGGTAACGCCAAAAGGGGTTACTGAATTATCAGCTGAAGAACGGCTTCTCCACGCGATCTTTGGTGAAAAAGCCCGTGAAGTTCGTGATACGTCATTGCGGGTTCCTCATGGTGGCGGCGGTATCATCCAGGATGTTAAGATCTTTACTCGTGAAAACGGGGACGAATTATCACCTGGTGTTAACATGATGGTTCGGGTCTACATCGCGCAAAAGCGGAAGATCCAAGTTGGTGACAAGATGGCCGGCCGGCATGGGAACAAAGGGACCGTTTCAATCGTGGTTCCTGAAGAAGACATGCCGTACATGCCAGATGGTACCCCAATCGACATCATGTTGAGTCCCATGGGTGTGCCTTCCCGTATGAACATCGGGCAAGTGCTCGAATTGCATTTGGGGATGGCTGCTCGTAAATTGGGTATTCACATGGCAACGCCTGTTTTTGATGGTGCTCAAGATAAAGATATCTGGGACGCTGTTCGTGAAGCCGGTGTTGATTCTGACGCCAAGTCGATCGTTTATGATGGTCGGACTGGTGAACCGTTTGATAAGCGGGTCGCTGTTGGGGTCATGCACTATATGAAACTTAGTCACATGGTTGACGATAAGATCCATGCTCGTTCAATTGGACCTTACTCTCTGGTTACGCAACAACCACTTGGTGGGAAAGCGCAATTTGGGGGCCAACGGTTCGGTGAAATGGAAGTTTGGGCCTTGGAAGCTTATGGTGCTGCTTACACCTTGCAAGAAATCTTGACTTACAAGTCTGATGACGTGGTTGGTCGGGTTAAGACCTACGAAGCCATCGTTAAGGGCGAACCAATTCCTAAGCCTGGCGTACCGGAATCATTCCGTGTGTTGGTCAAGGAATTACAAGCACTTGGTCTGGACATGAAAGTCTTAGATTCTGACGACAAAGAAATCGAGCTACGTGACATGGACGACGATGACGATGATGTCGTTAACGTTGATGCCCTTAGCAAATTTAAACAACAACAAGACGAGAAGGCCGCTGAAAAGGCGAAAGCTGACGCAGCCGCAAAGCCTTCCGAAACAACCAAAGCTCAGCAAGATAATCAATAAAAAGGGAGGTCGGTCCTTTGATCGATGTCAACAAGTTTGAAAGCATGCAGATCGGTCTGGCATCACCAGACAAGATCCGCAGCTGGTCATATGGCGAAGTCAAAAAGCCAGAAACCATTAACTACCGGACATTGAAACCTGAAAAAGACGGTCTGTTTGACGAACGGATTTTCGGTCCTACTAAGGATTGGGAATGTGCTTGTGGTAAATACAAACGGATCCGTTATAAGGGTATTGTCTGTGACCGTTGTGGTGTCGAAGTGACACGTAGTAAAGTCCGTCGTGAACGGATGGGTCATATCGAACTTGCCGCACCAGTGACACACATCTGGTACTTTAAAGGAATTCCTAGCCGGATGGGCTTAGTCTTGGACATGAGTCCCCGTGCACTTGAAGAAATCATTTACTTCGCTTCATACGTTGTTATCGAATCAGGTAACACGCCACTTGAAAAGAAGCAATTGCTTTCTGAACGTGAATACCGTGAGAAGAAGGCCCAATATGGCAACGAATTTGAAGCTGCCATGGGTGCTGAAGCTATCAAACGGTTACTCAATGACGTGGATCTTGAAAAAGAAGCCCGTGATTTGAAGGAAACTTTGAAGGATGCTTCTGGTCAAAAACGGACACGTGCCGTTCGTCGGCTTGATATCATCGAGGCGTTCGTGACATCTGGTAACGAACCTGCTTGGATGGTAATGGATGCAATTCCGGTCATTCCACCGGACTTGCGGCCAATGGTTCAATTGGAAGGTGGCCGTTTCGCCACTTCTGACTTGAACGACTTGTACCGGCGGGTCATCAACCGTAACAACCGGTTGAAGCGCCTGTTGGACTTAAATGCACCTGGGATTATCGTGCAAAACGAAAAGCGGATGTTACAAGAAGCCGTTGATGCGTTGATCGATAACGGTCGTCGTGGCCGTCCAGTTGCTGGTCCTGGTAACCGGCCATTGAAGTCTCTTTCACACATGTTGAAAGGGAAGCAAGGACGGTTCCGTCAAAACTTACTTGGTAAGCGTGTCGACTACTCTGGTCGTTCGGTTATCGATGTTGGGCCTTTCTTGAAGATGAACCAAATGGGCTTACCACGTCAAATGGCGTTGGAATTGTTCAAGCCATTCATCATGAAGGAATTGGTTAAACGTGAATTAGCTTCTAACATTAAGAATGCTAAACGGAAGATCGAACATGCTGACGACGATGTCTGGGGCGTGTTGGAAGACGTTATCAAGGAGCATCCGGTACTGTTGAACCGGGCCCCTACGCTTCACCGTTTAGGGATTCAAGCATTTGAACCCGTCTTAGTTAGTGGTAAAGCGATGCGGTTACACCCATTGGCTTGTGAAGCCTACAACGCCGATTTTGACGGTGACCAAATGGCCATTCACGTGCCGCTTTCAGACGAAGCGCAAGCTGAAGCACGGCTCTTAATGTTAGCTGCCCACCATATTTTGGCACCTAAGGACGGGAAGCCCGTTGTTACGCCATCACAAGATATGGTTATCGGTAACTACTACTTGACGACTGAAGAAATTGGTCGTGAAGGCGAAGGCATGATTTTCAAAGACTTGAACGAAGCGCAAAAGGCTTACCAATCTGGTTATGTCCACTTACACAGCCGGGTCGGAATTCAAGTTTCATCAATGCCTGACAAGCCATTTACTGACGAACAGAAGCACGCTGTCTTAGTGACGACGGTTGGGAAAGCTATTTTCAACGATATCTTGCCTGGTAAGTTCCCTTACTTGAACGAACCAACCAATGATAACTTGATTGCTGGCACACCTGACAAGTACTTCTTGAAGCCTGGTGAAGATATTCATCAATTCTTGGATGCACAGGAAATTATTCCACCGTTCAAGAAGGGCTTCTTGGCTGACATTATCGCCGAAGTTTACAAGCAATATCATGTGACTGCAACGTCACTCTTGCTTGACCGGATGAAGGACTTAGGTTACAACATTTCAACTAAGTCTGGTTTGACGGTTGGGGTTGCCGATATTACTGGTTTACCAGAAAAACCAGAAATCGTCGCTGAAGCCCATAAGCAAGTTAATACGATTTCGAAGCAGTTCCGTCGTGGTTTAATTACTGACGACGAACGTTATGAACGGGTCATTGGTGTCTGGAACGACGCTAAGGACCAAATCCAACAAAAACTGATTGAAAGTTTCAACGCGGATAACCCAATCTTCATGATGAGTGATTCCGGTGCGCGTGGTAACATTTCAAACTTTACTCAGTTGGCTGGGATGCGTGGTTTGATGGCTGCCCCTAACGGTAAGATCATGGAATTGCCAATCCTTTCTAACTTCCGTGAAGGGTTGTCTGTCTTGGAAATGTTCATTTCAACCCACGGTGCTCGTAAAGGGATGACCGATACGGCCTTGAAGACTGCCAACTCAGGTTACCTGACTCGGCGTCTGGTTGATGTGGCCCAAGATGTTATCGTTCGTGAAAAGGATTGTGGTACTGACCGTGGTTTGCGGATTCACGCAATCATGGAAGGTAACGAAGTCATCGAACCATTGTATGATCGGATTTTAGGTCGTTACACAATGAAGACGGTCTTCGATCCTGAAACACATGATGAAATTGTGGGTAACAACGTCTTGATCGACGAAGACTTAGCTCATAAAATCGTTGATGCTGGTGTTACGGAAGTTACGATCCGTTCTGCATTTACTTGCAACACGAAGCACGGGGTTTGTGAACATTGCTACGGCCGTAACATGGCTACTGGTGATGAAGTTGAAGTCGGTGAAGCTGTTGGGACAGTTGCCGCACAGTCTATCGGTGAACCTGGTACTCAATTGACCATGCGGAACTTCCATACCGGTGGTGTTGCCGGGGACGATATTACCCAAGGGTTGCCTCGTGTGCAAGAAATTGTGGAATCACGGAATCCTAAAGGGCGTGCCGAAATCTCAGAAGTTACTGGGACGGTTGAATTGATTGAAGAAAATCCAGCGGAACGGACTAAGGAAGTCACAGTTAAGGGTGAAACCGATACTCGGACTTACACATTGCCGTTAACAGCACGGATGGCGGTTAGTGAAGGCGACTTTATTCACCGTGGTGCTCCGTTGAACATTGGGTCAATTGATCCTAAGCAATTAATTCAAGTGCGTGATGTCTTATCAACTGAAAACTACTTGCTCCGTGAAGTTCAAAAGGTTTATCGGATGCAAGGGGTTGAAATCGGCGATAAGCACGTTGAAATCATGATTCGGCAAATGTTACGTAAAGTTCGGGTCATGGATCCGGGCGATACCGATGTCTTGCCTGGTACGTTGATGGATATTGCAGACTTCAAGGATGAGAACTACAAGACCTTGATTGCTGGTGGTATTCCTGCAACGTCACGGCCAGTTATTCTTGGGATTACCAAAGCCGCTCTTGAAACGAACAGTTTCTTGTCAGCTGCTTCATTCCAGGAAACAACGCGGGTCTTAACTGATGCTGCTATTCGTGGTAAGAACGATCCACTGATCGGTCTGAAAGAAAATGTTATCATCGGTAAGATTATTCCTGCTGGTACTGGTATGCCGGTTTACCGTCATATCAAGCCTAAGGAAGTTGGCAACGTTGCTGATGGGGTTTACTCAATCAGTGATCTTGAAAAACAAATGCAAGAACAGGATGCTAGCAAGTAATTGCTAACTGTTCCCGAAAAGGGCGGCCGTTGTGGTCGTCCTTTTTGTTTGGCCAAATTTTGGGACAGTTGGGTTGCGGTGCCAGTGTTGATTGGTATCTGCCGTGGGGTACAAGTGAGTTCGAAGTGATGGCAGCCGTGGTTCAGCGTTACCCGTTGACTGGTTGCAGAGTCGAACTAGCACACGCATTGATTGACGAGCCGTAAGCAATCCGGTAGTGTCGTTATTGTGTGAGCTGTTTCTGCTGATTGGGATGTGTTTGAGACAAGACGCATATCAGAATTTCAGTCATCGCCAGACACACTTCAACTTCAGCTTGGACCAACGACTTGTGTCACTAGAATAAAGCCCCAGCTGATAAATGGAACGAATGGGAGCCGCCGTTTGGATGAACCCAGTATAAAGAAGATGAGTGCGGCGGTCGATGCTAAGGCCAAACTGGTGAGAATCGCATTCGCCGTCGCTAAACAAGCTAACATCAACAAAATATCAACGTCCCCCAATCCAAATGTTGGTGTTAATCGGGCGAGTAAGTAGAGTGCGATAATTAAGACGAGCAAAATATAAAACCCAATGTCGGGGGTAGGCCGTTGTCGCCACAGACCGAGCCCGGCTGGCAGAATGAGCGTCAATGGATAGACGTCGTAGTTCATGTAATCAGTCAGACTATTGAAAATTAAGACGAGGTAGCCGATAATAAGGGGCAGTGCGGTCGACAATGGCCCGGTGCTCGTCACAACCAAACTGCCACACATTAGCTCAACTAGACTCGATTGCAGTGGAATCGGCTGTTGGCAGTCGTGACAACGTCCGCGTTGTAGGAGCACACCTAGTAGCGGGATGAGTTGCCAAGCACGCAGCTGGTGTCGACAATTAGGACAAATCGAACGTTGCGTCCCCCAGACTGGCTGATGACTGGATAGTCGTTCGGCGGTGCAGGCGATAAAGGAACCTAGGCACAGACCGAGTATGAAGTGGAACAGGGTTAACATGATAAAACCACCTTTCATATCAGTAGTTACGTAAACCGGTCGCAAATTATTTTTCTGCGACATTTATTGACAACTTCGGGATGTCATGATAGTCTAGTAAAGGTGCTTTTTGCAGACAGATTCCTGTATCAGGAATACAGACATGCTGACTGGTCGGCTAAGCGCACAATAACCATGATTCGGGTTTTTCTTTTTACTCAAAAAAGAACCACCTGGATGTGTGGACTTAAAAATACAGATTTTTGGAAGGAGGACACTTTAGAACATGCCAACAATTAACCAATTAATTCGTAAAGGCCGTAAGTCTAAAGTATCAAAATCAAATTCCCCAGCATTAAACTTTGGGTATAACAGTTACAAGAAGGTTGCAACTAAGAACCCAGCACCACAAAAGCGTGGGGTTGCTACTCGTGTCGGTACCATGACTCCTAAGAAGCCTAACTCAGCTTTACGGAAGTATGCCCGTGTACGTTTATCAAACTTAATCGAAGTTACAGCTTACATTCCTGGTATTGGTCATAACCTCCAAGAACATAGTGTTGTTTTAATTCGTGGTGGTCGTGTTAAGGATTTACCTGGTGTTCGTTACCATGTTATCCGTGGTGCCTTGGATACTGCCGGTGTCGAAGATCGTCGCCAAAGCCGTTCCAAGTACGGTACCAAGAAGCCAAAGAAATAATAAGGAGGTAAGTTAAATGCCAAGAAAAGGTGCACCTGCAAAACGCGAAGTTTTAGCAGATCCAATGTATAACTCTAAATTAGTAACGCGTTTAATTAACCACTTAATGTTAGATGGTAAGCGCGGTACTGCATCAACTATTTTGTATGATGCTTTTGATCAAATCAAAGAACAAACTGGTAACGATCCTTTGGAAGTCTTCGAAGAAGCGATGAAGAACGTTATGCCAGTACTTGAAGTTAAGGCCCGCCGTGTTGGTGGTTCTAACTACCAAGTTCCAATCGAAGTTCGCCCAGATCGTAAGACGACTCTTGGCCTTCGTTGGATCGTTCAATATGCTCGCTCACGTGGCGAACATACCATGTCCGACCGGTTAGCTCGTGAAATCATGGATGCTGCTAACAATACTGGTGCTTCTGTTAAGAAGCGTGAAGATACGCATCGGATGGCTGAAGCCAACCGGGCCTTCGCTCACTATCGTTGGTAATATATCCGTGAAATGGTTAAAGGTCGCCTTTAACTAATCACAAAAAAGGTGGCTATTATATGTGCGCATATAGTAGTCATTTTTTGAAATAAGCTTTATACTGTTAATTCCATTTAAATTGAGAGGAGTAACACATTTTCTAATGGCTAATACACGAGAATTCTCACTCGATAAGACCCGTAATATTGGTATTATGGCCCATATCGATGCTGGTAAGACCACGACTACTGAACGTATCTTGTACTACACTGGTAAGATTCACAAAATTGGTGAAACCCATGATGGTGCTTCACAAATGGACTGGATGGCCCAAGAACAAGAACGTGGGATTACCATTACTTCAGCTGCCACGACTGCGCAGTGGAAGAACCACCGGATCAACATCATCGATACCCCAGGACACGTTGACTTCACTGTTGAAGTTGAACGTTCACTTCGGGTTTTAGATGGTGCCATCGCCGTTTTGGATGCCCAATCTGGTGTTGAACCTCAAACTGAAACAGTTTGGCGTCAAGCATCAACGTACAACGTTCCCCGGATCGTTTTCGTTAACAAGATGGACAAAATTGGTGCGGACTTCAAGTACTCTGTAAGCACGATTCATGACCGCTTACAAGCTAACGCCCACGCTATCCAATTACCAATCGGTGCCGAAGACAATTTCGAAGGGGTCATTGACTTAATCGAAATGAAGGCTGACCTTTATGATGAAGATCAACTTGGTACTGAATGGGATACGGTTGACGTTCCTGATGAATACAAAGAAGAAGCCCAAGCTGCTCGTGATGACTTAATCGAAGCCTTAGCTGACATTGATGACGGCATCATGGAAAAGTACCTTGGCGGTGAAGAAATCAGCAAAGAAGAAATCAAAGCTGCTATCCGTAAGGGTACGTTAGCACTTGAATTCTTCCCAGTATTAGCTGGTTCAGCCTTCAAGAACAAGGGTGTTCAAATGTTAATGGATGCCGTTGTGGACTACTTACCATCACCACTTGATGTTAAGCCTTACAAGGCCACTGATCCTGAAACTGACGAAGAAGTTGACTTGATCGCCGGTGATGACAAGCCATTCGCTGCCTTAGCATTTAAGGTTGCTACTGACCCATTCGTTGGTCGTTTGACTTTCATCCGGGTATACCAAGGTACTTTGGAATCTGGTTCATACGTCTTGAATGCCACTAAGGACAAGCGTGAACGTGTTGGTCGTTTACTTCAAATGCATTCTAACCAACGGAAAGAAATCCCAGAAGTCTTCTCTGGTGATATCGCCGCTGCGATTGGTTTGAAGAACACCACGACTGGTGACTCATTGACTTCTGTTGACCATCCATACCACTTGGAATCAATGGAATTCCCTGACCCAGTTATCCAGGTTGCCGTTGAACCTAAGACTAAGGCTGACCAAGATAAGATGAACGTTGCCTTACAAAAGCTTTCTGAAGAAGATCCTACTTTCAAGGCTGAAACTAACCCTGAAACTGGTGAAACTTTGATCGCCGGGATGGGTGAATTGCATTTGGATATCATCGTTGACCGGATGCGGCGTGAATTTAACGTTGAAGCCACTGTTGGTGCGCCTCAAGTTTCATACCGTGAAACCTTTACTAAGAGCACTCAAGTTCAAGGTAAGTTCGTTCACCAATCTGGTGGTAAAGGTCAATATGGGGATGTTTGGATCGAATTCACTCCTAACGAAGAAGGTAAAGGCTTCGAATTCGAAGACGCCATCGTCGGTGGGGTTGTTCCTCGTGAATACATTCCTTCAGTTGAACAAGGTTTGAAGGAAGCTATGGCTAACGGTGTGTTAGCTGGTTATCCTTTAGTTGACGTTAAGGCTAAGCTCTATGATGGTTCTTACCATGATGTCGATTCTAGTGAAGCTGCCTTCAAGATTGCCGCTTCATTAGCATTGCGGAATGCCGTTAAGTCAGCTGGCCCTGTTATCCTTGAACCTATCATGAAGGTTGATATCGTTGCCCCAGAAGATTACTTAGGTGATGTTATGGGTCACGTTACTGCCCGTCGTGGTAACATCGAAGGTATGGAAGAACGTGGGAATGCCCAAGAAGTTCATGCTTACGTTCCTTTGGCTGAAATGTTTGGTTATGCAACCACACTTCGTTCAGCGACTCAAGGTCGTGGGACATTCACGATGACCTTTGATCATTACGAAAAGGTTCCAAAGTCAGTTCAAGAAGATATTATCAAGAAGAATGGCGGCACTCCAGCCAACTAAGCTTGATTAATGATATGAAGAACGTTCAGCTTGGGCTGAGCGTTCTTTTTTTGCACTTTTTTGATGTGTGGTATTTGGTTTAGTCACAACGGGTTAAGGTGTGGCCTAATCGCGCTTGTGAGCGTGCTAAGGACCGGTTGATGAGCAGGGGTAAAGAGAGTATAGAATGCGACTGACAGCTCAAAAAGGACACTACGAGGTCTCGTTGGGCAGGGGGGTAACGTAGAGCGAATAGCAAAGTAAAATACGTTGTGCTGGTGATTACTTAGCATTAAAGATGATTAATGCCACCATTTGGAAGGCTCGTTGTTCGTCTGCCGGAGATCATCTTAGTCCGACTTCCAGGGTCGGCTGACAATTGCAGGAAATTAAGCTTAAGTAACGTTACTTTCGACAAGTTGCTTCCATATATAATACCTAGTCATGAAATCGAGACGACTCAGCACAGATGTGAGCAGATAAGAACCAAGAGGGTGAGCTCGATTAGGTAAGCATGTGCTGAGTATTTGATGTGAGGGGTGGTAATTTAGATTGGTGACGTCAGAAAAACAATGAACATCGTTAGTAACGAAAAAAATAAGCACAAACGCTATTAATTGCCAGCAATTTATGTTACATTAATTGAGCTGGTTCAAAAAAGGTAACACGGTTTACGGCGATGGCTATAAAAAAAGTGCGAAAACACTTGCTATTACAGAGCTTTTCATTTATTATAGATTGTGCTTGGTATTTAGAAGGGGATAGCTATACCCCCATCATCAAGTAGTCGTAGTTAGCTTTGATGTGAAAGGTTGCGACACGCCCGGCCACATTGTCATGGGACGTGGCGGTAATTTTCACGGAGCTAGTCTTATTTTCAAAATAGACGAAGGAGGTCACAACAATGGCAAAGCAAAAAATTCGTATTCGCTTAAAGGCATACGAACACCGCATTCTTGATCAGTCAGCTGACAAGATTGTCGAAACGGCAAAGAGAACTGGTGCTACTATTTCAGGTCCTATTCCATTGCCTACTGAACGGACTATTTATACCGTTCTACGTTCACCACATAAGTTTAAGGACTCACGTGAACAATTCGAAATGCGGACTCACAAGCGGTTAATCGATATCGTTAACCCAACGCCTAAGACGGTCGACTCATTAATGAAGTTAGACTTGCCTAGCGGTGTAGATATTGAAATCAAGCTTTAATTTACAAAACTAAAATCAATTAATTGGAGGTGTACTCATGACCACTAAAGGAATCTTAGGGAAAAAGGTAGGAATGACGCAAGTCTTCACTGAAAGCGGCGAATTAGTTCCCGTTACAGTTGTTGAAGTTCAACCTAACGTTGTGTTGCAAGTTAAGACTGTTGAAAACGACGGTTACGAAGCAATTCAATTAGGTGTTGACGACAAACGCGAAGTCTTGACGAACAAACCTGCTCAAGGTCATGCAGCAAAAGCAAAAACGACTCCTAAGCGCTTCATTCGTGAAATTCGTAATGTTGAGCTAGGAGATTACACAGTAGGTGACGAAGTCAAAGCGGATATTTTCGCAGCTGGCGACGCCGTAGACGTTACGGGTATCACTAAAGGTCATGGTTACCAAGGTAATATCCATAAGGATGGCCAAAGTCGTGGACCTATGGCTCACGGTTCTCGTTACCACCGTCGTCCTGGTTCAATGGGTGCTATTATCAACCGTGTCTTCAAAGGTAAGAAATTACCAGGCCGGATGGGTAATCGCCAACGGACGATGCAAAACTTACAAATTGTTCGTGCCGACGTTGAAAACAACGTTTTATTAATTAAAGGGAATGTCCCTGGCGCTAACAAGTCATTTGTTACAGTTAAAACATCAGTTAAGAGTAAATAAGGAAGGAGGACATAATACATGACTAGCGTAGCATTATTTAAACAAGACGGTACGCAAAATGGTGACGTTACTTTGAACGACGCTGTGTTTGGTGTTGAACCAAACGAAAACGTGGTTTTTGATGCCATCTTGATGCAACGTGCATCAATGCGTCAAGGAACTCACGCAGTTAAGAACCGTAGTGCTCGTCGCGGTGGTGGTCGTAAACCATGGCGTCAAAAGGGTACTGGTCGTGCGCGTCAAGGTTCAATCCGTTCACCACAATGGCGTAAAGGTGGGATTGTCTTCGGACCAACCCCTCGTTCATACAGTTACAGATTACCTAAGAAGGTTATGCGCTTAGCTTTGAAGTCTGTCCTTTCACAAAAGGTCTTAGACAACAGCTTAGTTGCAGTTGATAGCTTAGCTTTCGACGCACCAAAGACTAAGGAATTTGTAAATGTGTTAAACAACCTCAACGTCGATACCAAGACTCTTGTTTTGGTTGAAGAGGACAATGAAAAGGCTGCTTTGGCAGGTCGTAACTTACCAAATGTTAAGATCCTAAAAGCCAAAGGTGTTAACGTCTTAGATGTCGCTAATAGTGACAAATTAGTCGTTACCCAAAAAGCCCTCGATCAATTAGAGGAGGCGCTCGCATAATGGAAGCACGCGATGTAATTTTACGCCCTGTCGTTACTGAAGCATCAATGGCTGACTTGGACGACAAGCGCTATACATTCGATGTCAACGTACAGGCGACAAAAACGCAAGTTAAAAAAGCAATCGAAGAAATCTTCGATGTCAAAGTCGTTAAAGTTAACGTTATGAACGTTAAAGGAAAGCTTAAGCGTCAAGGTCGTTACGCCGGCTACACTAAGAAGCGTCGTAAGGCGATTGTTACCTTAAGTTCTGATTCTAACGAAATTAAGTTGTTCAACGACGATCAACAATAAATCTAATTTAGGAGGTAACTCTAGTGGGTATTAAGAAGTATAAACCAACCACTAACGGCCGTCGTAATATGACTGCTTCTGATTTCTCAGAAATCACTAAGACGAAGCCAGAAAAGTCATTATTAGACTCACAAAGTCACACTGCCGGTCGTAACAGTTATGGTCACATTACTGTTCGTCATCGTGGCGGCGGTCATAAGCAACAATACCGTTTGGTTGACTTTAAGCGGATTAAGGACGAAGTTCCAGCAACCGTTAAGGCAATCGAATATGATCCTAACCGGACAGCCAACATTGCATTATTAGTTTACGCTGACGGTGTTAAATCATATATCTTAGCACCAAAAGGTTTGGAAGTTGGTATGCAAGTACAATCAGGTGCCGAAGCCGACATCAAGGTTGGTAACGCATTGCCATTAACTAACATTCCTGTTGGTACTGTTATTCACAACATCGAATTGAAGCCTGGTAAGGGTGGCCAATTGGCTCGCTCAGCTGGTACTTCAGCTCAATTACTTGGTAAGGAAGGCAAGTACGCAATCGTTCGTTTGTCTTCTGGTGAAGTTCGTTTAGTTCTGTTAACTAGCCGTGCCACTGTTGGTACTGTTGGTAATGAACAGCATGAATTGATCAACTCAGGTAAAGCCGGTCGTTCACGTTGGCAAGGCAAACGCCCAACGGTTCGTGGTTCTGTAATGAACCCTAACGATCACCCTCATGGTGGTGGTGAAGGTAAAGCGCCAATCGGTCATCCATCACCAATGTCTCCATGGGGTAAGAAGACCCTTGGTAAGAAGACTCGGAACAAGAAGGCTCGTTCAAACAAGCTTATCGTTCGTGGTCGTCGTCCAGGCAAGCATTAATAAAATTTGAATTTACTGTAGTTATCGAGAGGAGGTCACACGATGGGTCGTAGTTTAAAGAAGGGACCTTTCGCAGATGCGCATTTATTAAAGAAAATCGATGCACAATCTGATTCTGACAAGAAATCTGTCATCAAGACGTGGTCACGTCGTTCAACAATTTTCCCAAGTTTCATTGGGTACACAATCGCTGTTTATGATGGTCGCAAGCATGTCCCAGTTTACATCCAAGATGACATGGTTGGTCATAAGTTAGGTGAATTTGTACCAACACGGACGTTCCATGGTCATGGAACTGACGATAAGAAAACGAAGTAATAGTTAGGAGGATATAAAGAATGGCTGAACAAGTAACATCTGCACGTGCAACTGCAAAAACTGTTCGTATTGCCGCTCGTAAGGTCCGCCTAGTTGTCGATCTTATCAGAGGTAAAAGTGTTGCCGAAGCTTTAGCAATCCTGAAGTTCACTCCACGGGGTGCTTCTCCAGTAGTAGAAAAGGTTTTGCTTTCTGCTGTTGCTAACGCTGAAAATAACTTTGACTTAGATCGTGAAGATTTGGTTGTAAGCGAAGCTTTTGTTAACGAAGGACCAACCTTAAAACGGTTCCGTCCACGGGCAAAGGGTTCTGCTTCACCAATCAACAAGCGGACTAGCCACATTACGATCACAGTTACTGAAAAATAGGAGGGATAACGCGTGGGTCAAAAAGTAAATCCAACCGGATTACGTGTAGGAATCATTCGCGACTGGGAAGCAAAATGGTATGCTGAAAAAGACTTTGCTGCCTACTTGAACGAAGATTTACGCATCCGTAAGTATATCGAACAACGACTTGCCGACGCTTCCGTCTCCACCGTTGAAATCGAACGCGCGGCTAACCGCGTCAACATTTCAATCCATACCGCAAAACCAGGGATGGTTATTGGTAAGGGTGGTTCTGAAGTTGAAGCACTTCGTAAAGAATTAAACAATTTAACTGGTAAGCGAGTACACATCAACATCATCGAAATCAAGAAGCCTGATTTAGATGCTAAATTAGTTGGTGAAAGTATTGCGCGTCAATTGGAAGGCCGGGTTGCTTTCCGTCGTGCAATGCGTGGTGCAATGCAACGTACAATGCGTTCCGGTGCCAAGGGTATTAAGACACAAGTTGCTGGCCGTTTAAACGGTGCCGACATGTCTCGTGTTGAAGCATACTCAGATGGTACTGTCCCATTGCATACGTTACGTGCCGATATCGACTATTCATGGGTCGAAGCACGGACCACATACGGTAAGTTAGGTGTTAAGACCTGGATCTACCGTGGCGAAATCTTGCCAGAAAAGAAATCTGCTAAAGGAGGAAACTAAACATGCTGGTACCTAAACGGGTTAAGTATCGTCGTGTTCACCGTGGTAAAATGCGCGGTGAAGCTAAAGGCGGTAAAACAGTTGCTTTTGGTGATTACGGTTTGCAAACCCTTGAATCACACTGGATCAGCAACCGGCAGATTGAAGCTGCCCGTGTTGCTATGAACCGTTACATGAAGCGTGGCGGTAAAGTATGGATTAAGATTTTCCCTCACAAGTCCTACACTGAAAAAGGTGTTGGTGTCCGGATGGGTAATGGGAAAGGTACTCCTGCAGGTTGGGTAGCACCAGTTAAACGTAACAAGGTTATGTTTGAAGTTGCCGGTGTCCCTGAAGAAGTTGCACGCGAAGCTTTACGCTTGGCTGGAACTAAGTTACCTGTTAAAACTAAGATTGTTAAGCGCGAGGAAGTAGGTGGCGAATCAGATGAAGGCTAAGGAAATTAAGGCATTGTCCACTACTGAAATGCTCGAAAAAGAAAAGTCTTACAAAGACGAACTTTTCAACTTGCGTTTTCAATTGGCCACTGGTCAGCTTGAAAACACCGCTCGTTTAAAACAAGTTCGTAAGAACATTGCGCGTATTAAAACTGCGTTGCGTGAACAAGAGTTAAACAAGTAGAGTATAAAGGAGGCAATCACGAATGAGTGAAGATACTCGTAACAGCCGTAAGGTGATCCAAGGACGCGTTGTTTCTGATAAGATGGACAAAACCATTGTTGTTATTGTCGAAACTTACAAGAACCATCCGGTTTACGGCAAACGTGTTCGTTATTCAAAGAAGTTCAAGGCTCATGATGAAAAGAATGAAGCCAAAACTGGCGATATCGTCAAGATCATGGAAACTCGTCCTCTATCAGCTACTAAGCGTTTCCGCTTAATTGAAGTTGTTCAAAAAGCTGTTATTATCTAGATTATTAGCTGAATAAAATTACATGAAGGGAGGACACTTACTGTGATCCAACAAGAAAGTCGTTTAAAAGTTGCTGACAACTCCGGTGCCCGTGAAATCCTTACTATTAAGGTATTAGGTGGCTCTGGTCGGAAAACTGCTAACATCGGTGATATCATTGTTGCTACGGTCAAACAAGCAACACCCGGTGGTGTTGTCAAAGCTCATGATGTCGTTAAAGCCGTAATCGTCCGGACTAAGTCTGGTGTTCACCGTGCTGACGGTTCATACATCAAGTTTGATGAAAATGCTGCAGTTATTATTCGTGATGACAAGACGCCACAAGGTACTCGTATCTTTGGCCCTGTCGCTCGTGAATTACGTGATAAAGACTTCATGCGTATCGTTTCATTAGCGCCAGAAGTACTCTAGTCACACACCGTAAATAAGGAGGTGCGCAACCTAATGTTGATTAAAACTGGTGATAAAGTTCGAGTAATCAGCGGTAAGGATCGTGGTCAAGAAGGTACTGTTAAAAAGGTTATCTCTGCCAAGAACCGGATCGTTGTTGAAGGTGTTAACAAGATCAAGAAACACCAAAAACCAACGAACGTTAACCCACAAGGCGGTATCGTGGACATCGAAGCACCAATCGATGCTTCAAACGTTATGTTCCTTGACCCATCAACCAACGAACCTACACGTTTAGGTGTTCGTCGTGAAGATGGCAAGCGTGTCCGTTACGCTAAAAAGTCTGGTAAAGACTTAGAAAACTAAGACTGACTGAAAGGAGGAAGCAAGTTTCATGGAAAACCGTTTAAAAGCTCAATATGAAAAAGAAATCGTTCCAGCATTAGTTGACAAGTTCAACTACACTTCAGTAATGCAAGTGCCAAAGCTGGCTAAAATCGTTTTGAACATGGGTGTTGGTGATGCAGTTACCAACGCTAAAAACTTAGACGAAGCAGTTGAAGAATTAACTTTGATCTCCGGTCAAAAGCCATTGGTTACCCGGGCAAAGAAATCTATCGCTGGTTTCCGTCTTCGTGAAGGTATGGCAATCGGTGCCAAGGTTGACTTACGTGGTGAACGTATGTATGACTTCTTGGACAAGTTGATCAATGTTTCATTACCACGTGTTCGTGACTTCCATGGTGTAAGTACTCGTTCATTCGATGGTCGCGGTAACTACACATTGGGTGTCCGTGAACAATTGATCTTCCCAGAAATCAACTATGATAATGTTAACCGTGTTCGCGGTTTAGACATTGTAATCGTTACGACAGCTGATAGTGATGAAGAATCACGTGAGTTGTTAACTCAATTTGGCATGCCATTTGCTAAATAACCGAAGGGGGTTAATCGAAGTTGGCTAAAAAATCACAAATTGCTAAACAAAAGCGCGGTGCTAAGTTTAACGTACAAAACTACACCCGTTGTGAACGTTGTGGTCGTCCACATTCAGTTTACCGTAAATTCCACTTGTGCCGTATCTGCTTACGCGACCTGGCCCACAAAGGTCAAATCCCTGGTATGAAAAAGGCCAGCTGGTAAAAACAAACCCAAGTTAAAGGAGGTTAAACTTTCATGATGACTGATCCAATCGCAGATTTCTTGACTCGTATCCGTAACGCTAACATGGTACGCCACGATTCATTAGAAGTTCCTGCATCAAAAATCAAACGGAACATTGCTGAAATTTTAAAGAATGAAGGTTTTGTTCGCGACGTTGAATATATCGATGATGACAAACAGGGCATCATCCGCGTCTTCTTGAAGTATGGTAAGGACAACGAACGTGTAATCAGTGGCTTGAAGCGTATTTCAAAGCCAGGTTTACGTTCATACGTCAAGGCTGATGCTGTTCCTAAGGTTTTAAACGGTTTAGGGATTGCTATCATCTCAACTTCAGAAGGTGTTATTACTGATAAAGAAGCTCGCGCCAAGAAGCTTGGTGGCGAAGTATTAGCTTACGTTTGGTAATCATTAATTAAGACGGGAGGTGCAAGTAAGTGAGTCGTATTGGTTATAAAGTAATTGAACTACCTGCTGGGGTAGAAGTATCACAAGCTGGTGAAGTCGTTACGGTTAAAGGTCCTAAGGGTACTTTGACGCGCAACATTGCCAGTGATATTACGATGACGGTTGAAGGTAACGAAGTTAAATTCACTCGTCCATCAGATGACTACAAGATGAAGGCATTACACGGTACTACCCGTGCTAATGTGAACAACATGGTTGAAGGAGTTACTAAAGGCTTTACTAAGAACCTTCAATTGGTCGGTGTTGGTTACCGTGCCCAATTGCAAGGCAAGAAGTTAGTATTAAGCGTTGGTTACTCTCATCCTGTTGAATTCGAAACGCCAGAAAACTTGACAATTGAAGTTCCTGATAACACGCATATCAATATCTCTGGTATTGGTAAGCAAGCTGTTGGTGACTTTGCTGCCGAAGTTCGGGCCGTTCGTTCACCTGAACCTTACAAAGGTAAAGGGATTCGTTACGTCGATGAATATGTTCGTCGTAAGGAAGGTAAGACTGGTAAATAATGCAGCTTAAAGCTGTCCATACTAATATATAGAGGTGACTATTGTGATTTCCAAACCAGATAAAAACAAAACACGTCAACGTCGTCACGCACGTGTTCGCGGTAAGATTTCTGGTACTGCTGAGCGCCCACGCTTAAATGTTTATCGTTCAAACAAAAACATCTACGCTCAAGTTATTGATGATGTAGAGGGTGTAACGCTCGCAAGTGCCTCAACTTTAGATAGCGAAGTTAAGGGTAACAACAAAACTGAACAAGCTGCGTCTGTCGGTGAAGTTGTTGCTAAACGGGCTGCTGAAAAGAAAATTACTGATGTAGTTTTCGACCGTGGCGGTTACTTATATCATGGTCGGGTTCAAGCTTTGGCTGAAGCCGCTCGTGAAAACGGACTTAAATTCTAACAAAGGAGGAATAATACCATATGACTTTCATTGATCCATCAAAATTAGATCTTGACGATAATGTTGTTGCCATTAACCGGATTACCAAAGTTGTTAAAGGTGGTCGTCGCTTACGTTTTGCTGCATTAGTAATCGTTGGGGACCACAAAGGACACGTTGGTTTCGGTACTGGTAAGGCTCAAGAAGTTCCAGAAGCAATTCGGAAAGCTTCCGAAGCTGCTAAAAAGAACTTGATCACTGTACCAATGGTTGGTACCACCATTCCTCATGAAGCACTTGGTGTTTACGGTGGTGGCCGCATCATGCTTAAGCCAGCCGTTGAAGGTTCTGGTGTTGCCGCTGGTGGCGCCGTTCGTGCCGTCATGGAATTAGCCGGTGTGGATGATGTTACTAGTAAACGATTAGGCTCAAACACGCCAGTTAACGTTGTTCGTGCAACGTTCGAAGGCTTGAAGAGCTTAAAGACTGCTGAACAAGTCGCTGCTTTACGTGGCGTTTCAGCCGAACATTTAGCTGAATAGGGAGGACAAACAACATGGCTCAATTAAAGATCACTTTAGTACGCAGTGCTGCTCATCGTCTTCCTAAGCAACGTAAAATCGTTAAGGAATTAGGTTTAGGCCGGATCAACAGTTCCGTTATTAAACCTGATGACGCAGCTACTCGCGGTCAAATCTTCCACATCGCACACTTAGTCGATGTCGAAATCATCAAGTAATTCAAATTTTCAAAGAGGAGGTGCCTACTAAATGAAGTTACATGAATTAACACCTAGTGAAGGTTCACGTTTTTCACGTCGTCGGATTGGTCGTGGTGACTCAAGTGGCCAAGGTAAGACTTCTGGTCGTGGCCAAAAAGGTCAAAAGGCGCGTGGTAAGGTTCGTGTAGGTTTCGAAGGTGGCCAAATTGCATTGTACCGTCGGATTCCTAAACGTGGATTTACTAACATTAACCGTAAAGAATATGCGGTTGTTAATCTTGACGGCCTCAACCGTTTTGATGATGGTGCCGAAGTTACACCAGAATCATTAAAGGAAGCTGGCTTAGTTAAGAAGAGTTCTGCTGTTAAAGTTCTTGGTAATGGTAAACTCAACAAAAAGTTAACAGTTAAGGCAAGCAAGTTCTCTGCAACGGCGGTTGCAGCCATTGAAGCTGCTGGCGGTAAAACTGAGGTGATCTAATTTGCTGACTACCATGAAGAACGCTCTCAAAGTAAAGGATATTCGGAATAAACTTCTATTCACATTGGGCGTTTTGATTGTATTTCGTCTTGGCTCTTATATCACAGTTCCCGGAGTCAATGCCCAGGCACTTCAGTCGGTGGCATCTTCGGGGCTGATAAGTATGTTGAATACATTCAGTGGTGGCGGTTTAACAAATTATTCCATCCTTGCTATGGGGGTATCCCCTTACATTACTGCACAAATCATCGTTCAATTGTTACAAATGGACATCGTTCCGAAATTTGTTGAATGGGGCAAACAAGGTGAAGTTGGTCGGCGTAAGCTTAATCAAGCGACGCGTTGGTTAACGATCGTCTTGGCCTTTGTTCAATCGATTGGGATCACGGCTGGGTTTAACTCATTGAGTCAACTTAAGCTGGTTGATAATCCAAGTATTTCGACTTACCTGACCATAGGGGTTATCCTGACTGGTGGGGCAATGTTGACCACTTGGATGGGTGATATGATTACGGACCGTGGAATTGGTAATGGGGTTTCCATTATCATCTTCGCCGGGATCATCGCCCGTATGCCAACGTCGATTTATCAAATTTATCAAGAACAGTTCGTTAATGTTTCACAGAGCGATTGGTGGAAGAGTGGATTGTTTGTTGTCGGTTTAGCGCTGCTTGTGTTGATTATCGTTATGTTTGTAACGTGGGTCGAACAAGCGAACGACCGAATTCCAATTCAATATACTCGACGTGCAGCTGGTGCACCTGACAGTAGTTACCTACCATTAAAGGTGAACGTTGCCGGGGTTATTCCTGTCATTTTCGCGAGTTCCTTCATTGCAACGCCCCAAACGATTTTGCTTGGTTTCCAATCCAGTCATGGTGACGAAACTTGGTACACCGTTTTGAGTAATATCTTCAATATGCAGTCAACGACTGGTGCGATACTTTATACCGTTCTAATCGTGCTCTTCACGTTCTTCTATGCGTTTGTTCAGGTCAATCCTGAAAAGCTCTCTAAGAACTTACAAAAGCAAGGCAGCTATATTCCTGGTGTTTGGCCAGGTAAAGATACGCAAAACTGGGTTTCAAAATTGTTAATGCGGTTGAGTACGGTCGGTTCCCTATACCTTGGGTTGATTTCATTGATTCCATTATTAGCTTCTGATATTTGGGGCCTGGATGAATCCATTGGTTTAGGTGGGACGAGTTTACTGATCGTTGTCGGGGTTGCCCTTGAAACAATTCGTCAAATTAAAGGATTAATGATGAAACGAGACTATGTCGGTTTCATTCGTTAATCAGCGAATGTGTTGGGGAGACTCAGCACATTTGTGCATTCTGGAGGGAAAAACATGTCAACAATGAACCTGATTTTAATGGGACTACCTGGTGCCGGTAAAGGGACCCAAGCTCAGAAAATTCTTGAAGATTTTGATATTCCACATATCTCAACTGGAGATATTTTCCGGGCAGCCATTAAGAACGAAACAAAGATGGGCTTGGAAGCTAAAAAGTATATCGATGCTGGTAACCTGGTTCCAGACGAAGTCACTAACGGCATCGTCTCAGACCGGTTGGCTGAAGCGGATACGAAAAATGGCTTCCTATTAGATGGTTACCCACGTAACATCGACCAAGCTCATGCTTTAAAAGAAATCGGCGAGAAGCTCAACAAGCCTTTAGATGGGGTTATCAACATTCATGTTGAACCCGATGTATTGGTTGAACGGCTTTCCGGACGGTTTATCTGCCGGACTTGTGGCGCAACTTATCATAAGTTGTACAACAAGCCGAAGGTAGAAGGAACCTGTGACGTCTGTGGCGGTCATGATTTCTATCAACGGGATGATGACAAGCCTGCAACCGTTAAGAATCGTTTGGATGTCAACGTCAAGTTGAACACGCCATTGATCGATTATTACGGTCAAGAGAAGTTACTCTACAATGTCGACGGTGATCGCGACATTGATGATGTCTACAAAGATATCAAGCACATTCTTGATAACCTCTAAAGCTAGGATTCCTAAGCTTCGGCGTTTGCTTTTCAAAGGCCGTTGTGATAAACTTATTCAGGTTTAGCCGTTGACTGATTTAATATTTTCTTAATGTTATGATTAGACAATGACTGGTTCATAAAAGGACCAAATACGTGGCAGCACGGAATCTGAGAATAAGGAGGGACAGTATTTGGCAAAGGAAGACGTCATCGAAATTCAAGGCACCATTAAAGAAACATTGCCTAATGCGATGTTTAAGGTTGAACTTGAAAACGGCGCTGAAATCTTGGCACACGTTTCAGGTAAAATTCGGATGCACTACATTCGGATCTTGCCTGGTGACAAGGTTACAGTTGAAATGTCACCTTATGATTTAACTAAGGGCCGGATTACCTACCGTTTCAAGTAGGTTCGGTCTACGTACCTTATAGGAGGTAAAAATTCATGAAAGTAAGACCATCTGTAAAGCCAATGTGCGAACACTGCAAAGTTATTCGTCGTAAAGGCCGCGTGATGATTATCTGCTCTGCTAACCCAAAGCATAAGCAACGTCAAGGCAAATAATTTAATTAAGTTGGAGGTGAAATATTAATGGCTCGTATTGAAGGAATTGACTTACCACGTGACAAGCGTATTGTCATTGGTTTGACTTACATCTACGGTATCGGTAACACTTCTGCACAGAAGATCCTTGCTGAAGCCGGTGTTTCAGAAGACGTTCGTGTACGTGACTTAACTCCTGACCAGGAAGATAAGATCCGTGCCGTTGTCGATGGTTACAAAACTGAAGGTGACTTACGCCGTGAAGTAAGTATGAACATCAAGTTATTGCAAGAAATCGGTTCATACCGTGGTATGCGTCATCGTCGTGGTTTACCAGTTCGTGGTCAACACACGAAGAACAACGCTCGTACTCGTAAGGGTAAAAAGGTCAGCATCGCTGGACGTAAAAAATAATAATAAAGGAGGTTTTCGAATTTTATGGCAACTAGAAAGACAACCCGTCGTCGTCGGGTAAAGAAGAACATTGAATCTGGTGTGGCTCACATCCATTCAACGTTCAACAACACACTTGTTATGATCACTGACATGCAAGGGAACGCCGTTGCATGGTCATCAGCTGGTTCATTAGGTTTCAAGGGTAGCCGTAAGTCAACACCTTTTGCTGCTCAAATGGCTGCAGAAGCTGCTGCTAAGGCATCAATGGAACATGGCATGAAGACTGTTGAAGTCGCTGTTAAGGGCCCTGGTTCAGGTCGTGAAGCCGCCATCCGTGCTTTACAAGCTACTGGTTTGGAAGTTAGCGCCATTCGCGATGTTACGCCAGTGCCTCACAATGGTTCTCGTCCTCCAAAGCGTCGTCGTGTTTAATCTGTGACGTTCATTTTGAGGGCAAACTTCATTTTGTACGCACAACTACTAAACACCACGCGTTTTGAAAGGGGTAAAAGATAAGAATGATTGAATTTGAAAAACCTAACATTCATAAAATTGATGAAAACGACAACTATGGTAAGTTTGTTGTAGAACCGCTTGAACGCGGTTATGGTACAACTTTAGGGAATTCACTTCGTCGGATTCTTCTTTCTTCTTTACCTGGCGCTGCTGTTACTAGTATTCAAATTGATGGTGTTCTTCATGAATTTTCAACGGTAGAAGGCGTGACGGAAGACGTTACCGCAATTATCTTGAACGTTAAGAAGATTGCACTTAAGTTAGAATCAGACGAAACCAAGACGTTGGAAATCGACGTTAAGGGACCTGCAAACGTGACTGCCGGTGATATCATTGGCGATGCTGATGTAGAAGTCTTAAATCCTGACTTACCAATTTGTACCGTAGCAGACGGGGCACACTTCCATATGCGTATGACCGCAAATACTGGTCGTGGTTATGTTTCCGCTGAGGATAACAAACATCGTGAAGATGACATGCCAATTGGCGTTTTAGCTGTTGATTCATTGTATTCTCCAATCGAACGTGTCAACTACCAAGTTGAAACGACTCGGGTTGGTCAACGTGATGATTTCGATAAGTTAACCTTAGACGTTTGGACAAATGGTTCAATCACTCCAAGTGAAGCCATTAGTCTATCAGCCAAAATCCTGACTGATCACCTTTCAATCTTCGTAAATCTCACTGATGAAGCCAAAAACACTGATGTGATGGTCGAGAAGGAAGAAACGCATAAGGAAAAGATGTTAGAAATGACGATTGAAGAGTTAGATCTCTCCGTCCGTTCATACAATTGCTTGAAGCGTGCTGGTATCAACACGGTCCAAGAATTAACTAACAAAACTGAAGCTGATATGATGAAGGTTCGCAACCTTGGACGCAAGTCACTCGAGGAAGTTAAAGCAAAATTAGCTGACCTTGGGTTATCATTACGCAAAGAAGACTAATACAAGGGAGGATATCCGTTCATGAGTTACCGTAAATTACAACGTACAAGTTCACAACGTCGTGCATTATTACGTGATTTGACCACGTCATTGATCGTTAACGGCAAGATCGAAACGACCGAAGCCCGTGCCAAGGAAGTTCGTTCAACTGCTGACAAGATGATTTCATTGGCTAAGAAGGGTGATTTAAGTGCCCGTCGTAAGGCCGCTACGTTCATGCGTGACGTCGTTGCCGATGTTAAAGAAGATGGCGACAACGTGGCTGTACAAACTGCATTGCAAAAGCTATTTAGTGACTTAGGTCCTCAATACGCTGACCGCAATGGTGGTTACACTCGAATTTACAAGACTATGCCTCGTCGTGGCGACGGTGCACAAATGGTTGTCTTGGAACTCGTTGACTAGTTAAAATTGTTTTACGGATCACTGGGACTGATGATTGACGGACGCTATGATGGTGGTTACTTGCAGAATAGTAACTAAGTCTAGTTCGGAAGTTGTTTATGGTTAGACATAGATGGCATATCGCAGTTCTAAGTGATTTTTTTTGGTGCTAGTTACAAGGGCCGTTGATCTGGATTTTTCCGGGTCAACGGCCTTTTTTGTCACGACAAAAAAATCGCCTTCTCCAGTCTCGAATGAGACCCTGAGAAGGCGATTTTGAGCTTGCACATCTGAAGCTGCTAAGAGCCAGTCTTCGTCAATGTGATTCAGTGGTGACATGAGACTGCCTGTCAATCAAGGCTACATTGACGGTGCTGTTACCAACGTGTCACGCTTAGTTAGCCCTGGGACGTAACGTTATGTTACTAGTGTTGCGAGTCGAAGTGCTGGAGTTAGAGATCAGCGCCGGCGCTGAATGCTTACGACAGCCGTATTAGGGCTAATTATGGCGATTCAGTAGCTGTTGCGTTAAGTTGATCAAGTCAGTTCTTGCAGGTTGATCAGGCAGCTTTTCTAGTAACGCGAGTGCTTCCTGCGTGTACTTCGTGGCTAATTCCTGTGCCCGCGTCACGCCACCCGCATCAATGACCAGTTGTTGGACCGTTTGGCGTTGAGCGGGCGTGATTGCCCCTTGTAAGTTCATTAGCGGCAATAAATCAGCTCTTGCGTCTGTCTGGAGGGCATAGATTAAAGGCGACGTATACACGCCCTCAGCGACGTCTTCGAGAATTGGTTTACCCGTCTCGGCTGGGCTCTCCTGGTAATCTAAAATGTCATCCAGAATTTGAAAGGCCATCCCGATTGCAAGTCCTGCTTGGCGGGCCCGCTGTGCGAACCGCTGACTTTGACCGGATTCATAGGCGCCTAAGAAACAGCTCAATGCGAATAATTCCGCCGTTTTGCCTTGGATCTGTTGCAGGTACTCTGCCATGGTAATGTCAACGTGATAGTGGCGATCCTTTTGTTGGACCTCGCCCATCAGAATTTTTTCCATATTTTCCGAGTTAAGCTGAATGCTCTTAAAACTGCTCGAGTAGTGCGCTAGAATTTTAAAGACGACCACGAACAGGTAATCACCGGCATAAACAGCCGTGTCCTTGCCGAACTGTTTTTGAATCGTGACATGGTGTCGGCGCAGTGCCGCGTCATCCACGATGTCATCATGGATCAGTGTCGCGGTATGCAGCGTTTCAAGTGAGGCAGCGAGCGCAACCATACGTTGGCGGTCGGTCGTCTTGAATTGTGAGAATAGGAGACAGTAAGCCGGCCTGAGCAGTTTGCCGCCCCCATGAATCATTGCCAAAATGGCGTCATTGATGTCCTTATCCGGGATGTTGATGTTCGTCGTCATCAGTTGCATGACGTCTTGCAATTCAGGCTGCAGCGCCGGATAATCACGCCAAATTAGATGTAATTGCGTTGTCGATGGCATAAAGTGTTACTCCTTTTTTTGACCTGAGAGGTGTTCCCGATTGAATCTGAGATAACGAAGCGTCGTCACGTGCGTGAACAAGTAATTGGCTGCAATACCCAGTGCGATACCAGCTGCCAAGCCGATAATCGATAGTATCGGCAAGTATAGCATTACCGTCCAAGTCTGGGCGATAAGACTAGCGACGAGCAGTTGGCCGACATTATGCATGACGCCCCCAGTCGCAGAAATGCCGATGATGCTTACGCGTCGTGGCCCTAATTGTTTCACGGCTAGCATCGCGAACAAGCTGAGAAACGCACCGCCAAAGCTATATAGGAAGGTCGACAGGGTGCCGCCAATCAGGGCCGTTAAAATCAGCCGTAACCAAGTCAGAGTGATGACATCTCGTAACGAAAGCGTATAGATGGCGACGATCGTAATGAGGTTAGCCAGTCCTAGTTTGGCACCCGGCGCGAAGGCAAACGGGAAGGGAATCAGCCGTTCCAGAATCCCAATAATGACCCCCTGGGCGACGAGCAGTGCAATATAAATATTGCGATGAGTTTTATTCGATTGTTCAAATGAATTATGCATGCTTTACTCCGTAACTAGCCCGTTGCCACCTGATTTGACGTGACCATTGCTGGACTTGATCTCAACCAAGAGTTTGTGCGGCAAACAAACGATCGTCTGGCCGGGTTTATGAATCCATCCCCGGCGCACACAAACTTGATCAGAACAGTTGGCCTTCGTGATGGCGACCCGTTTGGGGGCAAAAGTGATGGTGTTGTAATGACCATGACTGTCACGATACGTGAAGGTCGTCGTTCGTTTTAGCTTCGTAATATTGACGCGCTTGAGGACCGTACCATCGTGTGAAACGACGGCGGTATATGTCGCTTGCTGCTTGGCCCTTTTTTGCTTTTTGGCGACTAAGGCTGCGCGGTCGGCCTGCTGTTTTTGCTGATATGAAAAAATCGCTAGTGGGGTGAACGATAGGATAATCAACGCAACAATAATAATGATATCAAACGGTTTGATCATATCCCCGTAGCGTTTGAACGTGCGGATCATTGACCGTAATTTACGCATCGTCAACCCTCCAGTCAATCACGTAAAAAATGGTTCAAGGGAAAATAATCACCCTCGAACCATCGGGAAAGGATTTAATTAATTATAACGCATCTAGCGGGTTTTAACACCGTCGTAGTGCGAACGAACGTTGCCGTACCACCAGTGCCCGAGGTGCTTTTGCATCCACGGAACGACCCAGTAGTCCAAACCAAATGTCCGGCCAGACCCGTTCATCAAAGCGAGTGCGACGAAGACCATCCAGATGTTGACCCAGTAGAACATGCCAGATAAGCAGAAGACAACGACTAAGCCGATGGTGACTGCATTGGCAAACCAAGTAAATAGTCCGAAGAAGATGCAAAGGGCGATGACGATTTCGACACAGGTCATAAACTTCTGGAAGAAGAGCGCCATTTGCATGTTTGGTACGAAGAACTTGGTGATTGATTCGAACCAGTGTGGCATTTTATCAAAGACCATCAGCGGTTCCTTACCATACATATAAGAGAGACTGAAGACGCCCTTAGCAGCTGTCGCAGTTGATGAAGCCGCTTCTGAAGCGCCACTGGTTGCAGCAGCCTTAGTGGCTTCTGAAGCGCCACTGGTTGCAGCAGCTTGTAGCCAGGAAAATGGTAAGCGTAATTTGTCCGTGAACCACGATTCAGAACCCTGAACTTTTGTCCAGCAATCCCACAACCACATTGCACCGTAGAAGAACCGGAGTGGCACGCTCCAGAGGACGTTACCAGCACGTGAGACCCAGCCGCGAAAGACGTTGCGGTTATTGCGTGTCCGGAAGAATTCGTGCATGAAGTACTGGAATAGGTAGTAGCCAGAGAAAATCTGAACATAATACAGCCAGTTGATCGCGTGCTTCAATAGAACGGCAATAAACCCTGAAACATTCCACTTACCGAGGACTTGAGCTACGGCGTACTTAGAACCAATTGAGTCAACGGATGCTTGGTAAGCGCCTTTGAATGGCTTGATCGTGACATCGGTCTTGTCGACGTTCTTGATGATCCCTTCAACCGCTTTAGCAGCTGTTTCTTCAGCACCTTGAACGATTTGTGGAACTGGCCGTGGTTGGTCAGGTTCTTGGTAACTCGTCGAATCACCAGCTAAGAAGATGTTGTCGCTATCCTTAGCTTGCATGAATTCGTTGGCAACCAGCCGACCGCCCCGTGGATTGGTTTCGATGCCGAACTTCTTAACGATACTGTTGGCCCGCACACCAGCTGTCCAGATCAACGTGTAAGTCTGAATCGGATCTTTGCCCTTTAAGTTAACGTGGTCTTCGAAAACTTCCGTAATCATGGAGTTAGTCATGATATCCACGCCATGCTTCTTCATGTAGGTTTCAGCTTTACCAGCTTGCGTCCGATTGAGCATGTTGATGATGGTTGGGGCAGCTTCAACTAATTGTAAGGTGATCTCGCTCGGGTCGAGCTTATTGTCCCGTGCTAAGACGTCCCGATATTCAATCAATTCCCCAATTAGTTCAGACCCTGTGAATCCGGAACCACAGACGGTGAACGTCAACATTGCTTTGCGTTTTGCAGGGTCGAGTTCTGCCGCACCCCGCCGAATAATTGCTGATAAATGTGACCGCAAAGCCATGGCTTGTTCGAAGGACCACAATTCAAAACCGTGTTCCTTAACCCCTGGTGTGCCGAAGTCATTGGATTCACCACCAAGACTAATGAGCAGTTGGTCATATTGATAACTCCCATGCTCAGTTGTGACCGTTTGGGCATCCTTATCAATGCCGGTAACCGTATCCGTAACTAAACGGACATTTTTGCGTCGTGCGAACAACCGTTGCAAATCATATTGAATATGCTCAGGTTCCACCCGTTCCGTGGCAACTTCATGTAATTCAGTCATATACGTGAAGTATGAATGTCGGTCAATTAACGTAATCTCAACGTCCGGATTTTTCTTAAAATGCTTGGACAGTTTTTTGGTTGCGTAAACGCCAGCAAACCCCGCACCGACAACGACAATATTTTTCTTTGCCATTGCGTAACAACTCCCTTGAATAAATAGTGTAAAAAGATAATTCCACTAACAATTATAACGATAATGTAAGCGGTTGTCTATGGATTATGGGATAGAATGAATAATAAATCACATTATATAGCGCCTGGAAAATGCCGTGTTGTATTTTTGCGTAAAAACGTTACCAAATGCGCCAATATCGGGCTTAAATATCATTTATTTAATGAAATAGGATTGACTATTTGCAGGTAAAACGTTAAGATAAATGTGAATTTTCATACAAAAAGGTTAGGAGTGGGATATCATGAAAATCAAATCAGTTATTACGGGTGCCTCGGTTGTGGCAATTTCCGCATTAGCTTTAGCAGGTTGTGGTAGCAGCTCTTCTAGTTCGAGCTCAAGTTCATCGAAGAAATCATCTTCAAGTTCTTCAGCTAAGACCACGAAGGTTGCTAAATTAACTGCCGGCAGCAAAATGAAAGCGGGTACTTACGCCCTCGAAGAACAAAATTATTCACATGGCTACCGGACTAAGATGAGCATCACCGTTAACAATAAGGGTAAGATCACGAAGTCCAGTTATGACCAAGTGAACAAGAAGGGTAAGTCCAAAGTCGACGATACGTCATACAACAAGCAAATGAAGAAGATCGCCGGCACCAATCCTAAGACTTACATGCCTAAATTGAACAAGACGTTGACCGGCTCCGCTGCCACTGGTAACGTTGGTTCTATCGACGTTGTCACGGGTGCAACTGAGTCTTCCAAGACGTTCCAAAACTACACGCAACAACTCGTTCAAGCTGCGCAAGCGGGTAACAAGTCCACCATCAAGATCAACAATGGCGCTAAGATGAAGGACGGCACTTACAAGCTGAACGAAAAGAATTATTCACATGGTTATAAAGTCACCTTTGCCATCACGGTCAAGGACAACAAGATTACCAAGTCTGAATATAACCAAGTTAATAAGAACGGCAAGTCCAAAGTTGACGATGCTGCTTACAACAAGCAGATGAAGAAGGTTGCTAAGACCAATCCTAAGACCTATCAACCAGCTTTGAACAAGTCCTTGGTCAAGAGCAGTGATCCAACTAAGGTTGACGTTGTGACGGGTGCCACTGAATCATCCAACACCTTCATTCTTTATGCGGAACAATTACAAAATGCCGCACAAAAGGGTGACACGAGCACGATCACGGTTGACAACATGATTTTCTCTGAATAAGCAAGTTAACGATTAAATTTTTGAGGCCTGAAGCGCATGCTGAGGGCCTTTTATTTTACTTAAGCGAGATGAGACGACATTTGATGAAGGTTGAAGTTGAGGTGACCTCAAAAAGTGTCATCGCGACTGAATCAGCGCGACCGGATGCTGTCAATTCTAGTATAATTATTAGTGCGATTTTTGGTATAATGACGATTGAGATTATAAACTAGGGGAAGTATTGGGCATGAAGCTAAAAAAATGGATTCAAATTGGGTTAATTGCAGTACTGATTTTACCGTTGTCTGCTTGTGGAATCACTTCCAGTAAACAGAAGAACGCGAGCAGTCGACCGAAACCAACCAAGGTGATCAAGACACCGATTGAAGATACCCAGTTCATGATGGGGACCGTGGTGACGCTACGGATTTATAATAAAGGGAAAGACAAGGTTTTGGATGGCGCCTTTAAGTTGCTGAAATCTGAGGCTAAAAAGATTACGGTCAATCAAAAAGGGTCCGAAATCGACAAAATCAATGCGGCCGCTGGTAAGCACCCAGTCACCGTTAGCAAGGATATCTATCCGATGATCAAAGCGGCTTACTACTATAGTGAAAATTCGGATGAATCCTTTGATTTAGCGATCGGACCGATTACGTCACTGTGGCACATCGGTTTTTCGGATGCGAAGGTGCCGACGAAACAAGAAATTGCGACTAACGTCAAACTAGTCGACTATCGCCAAGTTAAATTGAACGACAAAAAGCGGACCGTGTACCTGAAGAAGAAGGGCATGCAGCTCGACTTGGGTGGCATCGCGAAGGGCTACATGACTGATCAAGTGAAGACCTACTTACTAGACCACGGCGTTTCCACGGCCATTATTGACCTTGGGGGTAATATTTACGTCTTGGGTGATAGTCCTAAGGGCACTAAGTCGGGTGATTGGACGGTCGGCATTCAAGATCCCAAAGCGTCACGGGGTACCGCGATTGGCTCATTACCGGCTAAAAATATGTCGATCGTGACTTCTGGGATTTACGAACGTTACCTGAAGAAGAATGGTAAAGTCTACAGCCATTTGATGGATCCACAAACCGGTGCACCTTATCAGAATAACTTGATGGGTGTTTCCATCATTTCGAAAAAGTCAGTTGATGGCGATGCGCTGTCGACGGCCACGTTTGATAAGGGCTTGCGCAGTGGGATGAAGTACATCAACAGTAAAGCAGACCAAGGCATCGGCGCCATTTTTATTACGAAAGACAAGCAGGTCTACGTTTCTAATAATCTGAAGAAGAAATTCACGCTATTTGGTGACAACGGCTATAAATTTGGCCCAACGAGTGATTTAAAGTAGGGTTGTGCGAGGTTTGCTTCAACCAACGCGCGTGAGATATGTTATGATAATAACCATGAATTTTAAGGAAATGAGGGACAATGGTGAATCCGATTATTGACGTTCAACATCTAGATTATCGCTACCCGCAACAGGCGGCGGACCAGTTAACGTTACATGATATTTCATTTACAGTCATGCCGGGTGAGTGGGTCGCCATTGTCGGCCATAACGGTTCGGGTAAGTCGACACTGGCTAAGAACCTGAACGGCCTACTCGCACCAGCAGCAGGCACGATTAAAATCGACGGGCAGGTGTTATCTGAAGCCACCGTCTGGGATATTCGTAAAGAAATCGGGATGGTCTTTCAAAATCCGGACAACCAGTTCGTCGGGGCCACGGTGGAAGACGATGTTGCCTTTAGCCTGGAAAATCAAGGCATTCCACGACCAGAGATGCTGACCCGCGTTAAAACGGCGCTGGCTCAAGTCAATATGCAAGATTTTGCGACGCGAGAACCAGCCCGGCTGTCTGGTGGTCAAAAACAACGGGTGGCGCTGGCTGGGATGATTGCGGCGCGACCACAGATTTTGATCTTAGACGAAGCGACTTCGATGTTGGATCCCCGCGGCCGGCAGGAAGTTTTGGCGACGATTCGCGAGATGAAGGCCAATTCAGAACTGACCGTGCTGTCGATCACACATGACATCGACGAAGCAGCGAGCGCTAACCGCGTGTTAGTTATCAATGACGGCCGCTTGAAGGAAGAAGGCACGCCCGCTGAAATCTTCCAACACGGTGAAGCGTTGATCAAAATGGGACTCGATATGCCGTACGCGGAACGGCTAAAAGCGGCATTGAAACGTCAAGGCTTACAAGTGCCCACCAAGTATTTAACAGAGAAAGGAATGGCGGACTGGTTATGGCAATTACGTTCAAACAAGTAGATTTTACTTACCAACCGGGTACGCCGTTCGAAACTAAGGCGTTGAGTGACATCAACGTCACGATTCCCACCGGTTCGTATACGGCGCTGATTGGACATACTGGTAGCGGCAAGTCGACCTTGCTGCAACATCTGAACGCCTTACTGAAGCCCACTAGTGGGACCGTGACGATTGGCGAACGGGTGATTACGCCAACGACGAGTAACAAGGATTTGAAGCGACTCCGACAACACGTGGGCATCGTGTTTCAATTCCCAGAAAGTCAGCTGTTTGAAGAGACGGTTGAAAAGGACATCGCCTTTGGCCCCCAGAACTTTGGCGTCAGTGAGGCGGATGCCTTGAAGACCGCTGCAGAGATGCTGAATTTGGTCGGTCTGGATGAGTCATTGTTGTCGCGGTCGCCTTTTGACCTATCTGGTGGCCAAATGCGGCGGGTCGCGATTGCCGGTGTCCTTGCGATGCAGCCCCAAGTGCTGGTGTTGGATGAACCGACTGCCGGCTTGGATCCTCAAGGCCGCTTGGACATGATGGAGATGTTCGCCAAACTGCGCCACGAGCGCGATTTAACGGTCGTATTAGTTACCCATCAGATGGATGATGTTGCCAATTACGCCGATAACGTCATCGTGATGGACCAAGGAAAAATCGTGAAGACGGGCACGCCACGGGACATTTTCAAAGACCCCGAATGGTTGACGGCGCATCAATTGGGATTACCGAAGACGACCGCTTTTGCCCGGACTTTGCAAGCACAAGGCTGGCAGTTTGATACGCTACCACTGACGGAAGATGAGTTGGCGCACGACTTGATGCAACAACTACCGCCGGATGCTTTAGCGAAGGGGGTGGCGACCCATGATGAATAAATTGATCTTTGGGCGCTACATTCCCGGTGACTCAGTGGTCCACCATATGGATCCACGCGCCAAATTGCTACTGAGTTTTTACTTCATTGGGATCATTTTTATCGCCAATAATTGGCTGACGTACGCGGTGTTGTTTGCCTTTACGCTGTTTGCCATTTATTTATCAGGTGTCAAATGGTCGTTTTTCATCAATGGGGTTAAACCGTTGATTTGGCTAATTCTGTTCACGGTGATTTTGCAGATTCTATTCAGTGCTAGTGGTGGCCACGTTTATTTCAAATGGGGCATTATCACCATTAGCCAGTTCGGACTCGTGAATGGGGTCTACATCTTCTTCCGGTTCGTGCTGATCATCTTCATGTCAACGCTTTTGACGCTGACGACGCCACCGCTGGAATTGTCGGATGCGATTGAGTATCTGCTGATGCCATTGCGGGCAGTGCGGTTTCCAGTCTATGAAGTGGCGCTGATGCTGTCGATTGCGTTACGCTTCGTGCCGACATTGATGGACGAAACTGAGAAAATCATGAATGCCCAACGTGCGCGCGGTGTCGACTTTGGTGAAGGCAATATTTTTCAACAAATGCGCGCCATTGTGCCACTACTGATTCCGCTATTTGTCAGCTCGTTCAACCGGGCCGAAGATTTAGCCACAGCTATGGAAGCCCGTGGTTATCAGGGTGGTGAAGGCCGCAGTAAGTATCGAATTCTCAAGTGGCATGCTCGTGACACTTGGGCGACTGTGAGTTTTGCCGTGTTAACAGTCGTATTAGTCTTTTTACGAGCCTAAATAAGTCAGTTCAACGTGGGCGTCAGACGATGGCGGCCCACGTTTTTAAATGATGGAGGGATACTGTGACGACGCGTTATAAAGTTGTTTTAGCGTATGACGGAACTAATTTTGCAGGATTTCAACGCCAACCACACCAACGGACGGTCGAGCAAGTCCTGACCAAGGCGGTCAATAAAATGGCGAAGGATCCGGCCGACCCGATTGTGATCTATGGTGCTGGGCGGACGGATGCTGGCGTGCACGCCTTTGGCCAGACCTTGCACTTCGACTTGCCATATGAAATCAAGCCGGAAGGGGTCCGACGGGGGTTAAACAGTATGTTGCCCACAGACATGATTATCAAAGCTGTTTCAATCGTAGCGCCGGACTTTCATGCCCGCTATGATACTGTCGGTAAACGCTACTGGTATCGGGCCTACCAGAATGAATTTGTCGATCCGTTTAAACGCCACTATACGGGGCACTTCAAATTCCATGCCGACATTGACCGGATTCAACAGGCGATTGGTGATCTAGAAGGGCGCCATGATTTTTCGACCTTCGTGGCCTCTGGGTCGCAAGCCCACGACCACGTGCGGGAGATTTATTCTGCCAAAGCATGGGCGCTACCGGATGAGGATGAGATTCAATTCGAATTTTGTGGCAGTGGTTTTTTGTATAATCAGGTGCGCATCATGGTGGCCGTCCTGATGGAAATCGGGCAAGGCCGGCGTTCAGTCGATTGTATTCCAGACTTGCTGGCGACTAAGGACCGCGAACAAGCCCGCGGCACGGCACCAGCTGCTGGACTTTATATGAAAAAAGTGTATTATGAACAAAATGAATTACAAGCAGATTTGATTAAGTATTGACTTCTATGGCTAAGTTAGGTAAACTAATCGTTGGTATTGTTTGCCCCACGATAAGCCCCGGAAATCTTATTGAGTGTCAAACAAACACAGAAAATGGAGGAACACAACGTGCGTACAACATATATGGCTAAACCAGGTGAAATTGATCGTAAATGGTATGTAGTTGATGCAACCGATGTACCTTTGGGTCGTCTTTCAACTGTCGTCGCATCAATCTTGCGTGGTAAGAACAAACCTACCTTTACCCCTAACGTGGATACTGGTGATAACGTTATCGTTATTAATGCAAGCAAGGTCGCTTTAACTGGGAAGAAAGCAGAACGGAAGATTTATTATCATCATACTGCTTATGCTGGTGGTTTAAAGGAACGGACTGCCGGTGACTTCTTAGCAAAGGAACCTACTAAATTGATTGAAACTTCAGTTAAGGGTATGCTTCCTCACAACTCTTTAGGCCACAAGATGGGCTTGAAGTTGCATGTTTATGCTGGTGCAGAACATACGCAACAAGCGCAAAAGCCTGAAGTTTTGGACATCACTAACTTAATCTAAGGAGGAAACTACATTGGCTCAAGTACAATATCGCGGCACAGGCCGTCGTAAAGATTCAGTAGCCCGCGTACGCTTAGTACCAGGTACTGGTAAAATTGTTATGAATGACAAATCTGTTGAAGATTACATTCCATTTGCAGATATTCGCAAGGAATTGTTACAACCATTCGAAGTAACTGAAACAACTGATCAATATGATGTTTTAGTTAACGTTAATGGTGGTGGCTTCCATGGTCAAGCCGGCGCAACTCGTCATGGGATCGCTCGTGCTTTGCTCGAAGTTGACCCAGATTTCCGTACTCCTTTGAAGCGCGCGGGTCTCTTAACTCGTGATGCTCGTATGAAGGAACGTAAGAAGCCAGGTTTGAAGAAAGCCCGGAAAGCTTCACAATTCTCAAAACGTTAATATTATCCAAAAACGTTGGTATAACAACATTTTCTGGCTATATGAGAAAGCACCTGTCTGCGGACGGGTGCTTTTTTTGGCGAAGAAAACCACAAAAAAAACACAAGATTAAGTAAATGTTGGAAAATCATGCTGATGTGTCCGCAAATTATTCGTGCTTGCGCACACTTCCTTATATACTATATTCCCTGATATTTATAGTATATAGGGTAGAAAATTAACTCTCGAATTTTAATATCCTTTTTAAGGACGCTCTCAAATACCCATAAAAAGCAGGAAGAAAACAATTTTTAGGATAACGTTATGTTGTCCTGAAATTTAGGCCCTGCAAATTTCTAAATAAGTGCGTCGCTGGCAGCATTATTTGAAATCACCCATCGCTCAGTTACCTAACTGCACAACATCGCGACTGCAATTCACATCCAAACTAAAAAATCACGTTCACCCACCAACACAACTGTCGGATTAGGCTGAACGTGATTTTTAATTTATTGACGTTTAGTTTTTCCAAAAGAGAAGACCGCGACACAACCCAGACCAGTATGACTCGTAATGGTCGGCCCGATGTTGGCGAGAATGATTTCGGCGTTTGGGAGTTTGGCCAATATCTGGTCACGAACCGTTTGTGCCGCCTCATTATCATCACTAGTGGCGATGATAATGCGTGGGTTGTCCTGATTGCGACAATCGGCAAGTGTGTTTTTCACAAGGGCTGACAATGAACGACGGCGTGAACGCACTTTTTGAACCGGGCGCAAATGGCCTTGGGTGTCGACGTCCATCACTGGTTTGATCTGCAGTAACGAACCGACCGTGGCTGATGTCCGGGACACGCGCCCACCGTGATACAGGTAGTTGAGATCATCGACCGTAAACCACTGATGATAGTACAGACGGTTAGTTGTCAGCCAGGCTGCGAGTTCGTGAATTGGCATTCCGGCATTGCGTTTGTCGATGGCGTCGAGGAGCATCAACCCCTCACCACAACAAGCCGCTAAGGAGTCGACCAGATAGATTTCGGCGTCCGGGTAGTCTTGCATGAGCATTGTTTTAGCTTGCTCAGCGTTGTTAAACGTCCCGCTCAAGCCGGATGAAAAGCCGAGGTACAGGATTGGTGTTCCGGCTTGGACATACGGTTTAAAGAATTCCACAAACTGGCCGATGTTGATTTGGGCGGTCGAAGGCATGACGCCGTTACCGATTTGTTGATAGAACTGATCTAAATTAAAATGGTGTCCCAGATCGTCCACGTATTCCTGGTTATTAATGGTGACGTTCATGGATACAAAGTGCACGTCATTGTCTTGAAGCAGTTGATATGGTAAATCAACGGTTGAATCTGTTAATAACTGATACATATGCGTTCTCCCTTAAATAGTCTTACCGTTATATTGTACGCTTATTTACGGTGGCGTGTGGGATTTATCATGAAAATGCGGCAGTTATTTCTGAAAGTTTCGCGGCATACTGGTGCTAACTACAAGGGAAAACGAGACGCGATAATGATGATTGAGACAGAATTTGTGGTGGCTGAACCTAATCAAGTAGTCGCCGCAAATTGATGGTCAAAACGCGGTCGATGGCGTCGGGTTGCTGTTGGCGATACGCCGCGGCGCCAGTTTCGTACAGCAGATGTAACCGATGACCGTGAACGGTGATTTGCTCCAGCTGCGGCGGTAACCGATACGTGACCATGACGGACGGGGATGGTACTGCTGATGCAGCGGCCATTTTGAGTACCACTAATTTTGATGCGTGCTGACCGTATGATTGTGAGCATAAGGCGTACTGACGATAAAACGTAATGCCTTGGAGGTTGGCAGGTAAATTGCCTTGCCAGTCGCTGATAGCGCGCTGCAATCGGTATGTGTACGGTGCATTTGAATCCGCGGTTTGAACTGCAGCGCCCGGGTGTCCAGCCGCGTTTAATGGAAAACGGGCCATCAGAGTTGGCTGGCCAGATTTAAACTGCCCCACATACAGCGCCTGGTGATGATACGTCAGCATCGAGGCGTTCGATAAGTTTGGCAGTAACCAGCGCTGTTGGTAATGCACGGCCCGCATCGTAAGTGGATTAAAGTGACGGACGGTGGCTAATGGCAGACTGACGATGATGCCGTGATTACGACGGTGACTACATAGCCAAATACGGCGGTGACGTGGGTCATACGCAATGCCGCCAACGTGTGGTTTGCCGCGTAAGAGGATGGTGTTTTCCAAGCGATTGGTGTGGCGATTTTGAACGTAAATCACCGATTGTGTTTGACCAGTGGCGTCATATGCGGTGATGAGACGATAGCGGCCAGCCAGCGCCATCCCCTGTGGAATCATATTCGGAGACGTGACTAACGCACCGTTATGAAGGTTACGCGTCAAGGTGGCTTGTAGACCAGGCTGAACGGTTGCGGTGGCTGGAGATAGCGGCGAGCCGGATGAAATGAGCCGTGCTAAGTCCGGATAACGCTGAATCGTTTGAGTCAAGGTCGTTGGTGAAAAGACGGCAGTGGTCGACGTGGTGCGACTCGGATTAAAAGGGGGCGGCAAAACAGGCCGTACTCGGCTAGCAGCCGCGGTCGATGCGGTTAACGTGATCATTGTAATTAGTGTGAAGCAGCCCAAGCCCCAATAGTGATGATTTCGCATAACCTCGCCCCCCAAGCGTTGTTTAGTCATACTATAGCATGGGACCCCGGACAGATTGGGCATGAGCAGAAGGTTAGTTAAATAACAAAATGAGTGATGAGGTAAAATCCAAAAGTTGTTAAAATGAAACTGGCTCACATTTTAATTTAATTATATTTACATATTCTCTTGAAATTCTTAATTAACAACCGGATAATAGTCGGTATAAAAACGACCGGCAACTCATCTGGTATGCGGCCTTAATTATGGAGGATGACATCATATGCGAATTAGTGCAGAAGCAGAACGACAATTTTTGGAAGCGGTGTTTAAAGCGCAACAGTTTAGTGCTAAGGATGGGGCGTTATTAGCTGATACCTTAGTGGATGCCGACTTGCGGGGAATCTCCTCACACGGTATTCAACGCTTGGCTTGGTACACGCGGATGATTCAGGATCACACGTTGGAGCCAGCACATCAACCGAAAATTTTGAATGAAACGCCGACCAGCTTGCTGATTGACGCCAATCAGAGCATGGGGCAGATTGCCTCCGCTTTTGCAATGAACAAATTGATTGAGAAAACCAAGAAGCTCGGTGTCTCCTTAGCGGTTATCCGCAATTCAAACCATTTTGGTACTGCGGGATATTACTCGCGGATGGCTTGCAAAGCTGGTTTGATCGGAATTTCGACGACTAACACGCGTCCGTTAGTGGTGCCGACGAACGCCACGGAAGCCTTTTTAGGTTCGAATGCCTTAGCGTTTACCTTCCCGGCAGACCCGCATCCGTTCGTTTTCGATGGGGCCACGGCAGTCGTTTCCAGTGGGAAAATTCAAGTGCTCGCGAAAAAAGGTGCGCAGATTCCTGGCGATTGGGCGGTAGATGAGCACCGCAACGTGTTGCACGATGCGCAGACGGTCGAGGATAATTTAGCCAAGATTGCCTTTTCGGAAGACCGTCCTGGTGGGGGGGTTCTAACACTGGGTGGCCCAGATGAGGTCAATTCCAACTACAAGGGCTTCGGTAATTCGTTAATTATCGAGTTACTGACCGGGATCCTGGCGCAAGGGTCGTTATCAGCGGACACTAATACGGGTAAACATGATTTCAGTCAGTTCTTC
Organism: Lactiplantibacillus plantarum EGD-AQ4; assembly: GCF_000463075.2. Taxonomy (GTDB): domain Bacteria; phylum Bacillota; class Bacilli; order Lactobacillales; family Lactobacillaceae; genus Lactiplantibacillus; species Lactiplantibacillus plantarum_A. The sequence goes on along the minus strand of NZ_AVAQ01000034.1, from coordinate 124,447 downwards.
ATGACGATCGACCCGGCACTGTTTGGCGACCCCGACGTGTTAAAGGCCAATGTGACGACTATGTTTGACCGGATTCGGCACTTGAAGCACTTGCCAGGAACGAAGATCATGATTCCTGGTGACCGCGAATACCGGCATTATGATGAAAATCTGGTACAAGGGGTCAGCATCGATCCGCAGACGTTAACGGAAATGCAACAAGTTGGTGCGCAATTTGGCGTGCCGGTTCCCGCAGCGCTCAAGGCGTCCGTGAAGGATTAGGCTAGTGCAACTGAAGCAATTATTGTGATTAAAATTCAGGTCACGTAGACTGATGATAGTGTGGTCGGTATCGAATGATGATGCCGACCACACTATTTTTGGTTACTATGGCTGGTTATCGGTGATGGGGAGCGAAATGAATTCGTCGCGCTGATTGCGTTATACAGGAATGCGGAGGGACGATTTGAACAGTCGCTCGGACAAGTCATTCAATTAAGATGAACGACTGAAACTGGCGGTATGCTTGGTGGAATGGCCCGGTATGATACTGACTTGTGGGTTGAAACTGGCCACTTTGAAGTGGAATAGTCGGCACGTCCGGACCAGTTCGCACGTGAGCATCGATAAACGCCGTCCTAAAATTTATTTTTGAAACAATTCTGGAAGATAATTTCAAAAATCGTCTCATGAACAGTGGCTTCAAGAATATTGATTTGTCAGTGCTGATTGGCGATAGTGATTGATCAGATTGCTGATTAAATTGAGTGTGATAGCCGTCATTTTAGACGATTGATAGAAAAAGTTTGCAAAAATCATTTGACAATTCTATCGGTTAGCCGTATATTTGGAATCATCAAATACACATTAGAAATTAAGGAGATTTTAATTATGACGATTACGAGCAATGCACAATTGAATTCGTATTATTATTACTGGTTTACTTAGTGCCTCGGCATCTGCTGCGAGGCACGCCCTCGCAACGGATGTGACCAGTAAATTTTAACATGATTAAAATTTATGGAAAGTCATATCAGTGTTGTGAACAACCACTGTGTGACTTTCCGGCTTCTTAGCCGCGGTGTCGATTTGGATACCCGGGGACGAGGCAAAAGGCTCACAGTTGGTGAAAACTGTGAGCCTTTTTTTCGACCTAATATGTTACCTAATATGTTACCTAATATGTTACCGACATTCGACTGAACACGCAAAAGGAGCGAATTATATGCAAAAATTTGATGAAATTGATGATTTGGCAGTGACCAACTTACGGGTATTGAGCGCAGAAATGATTGAACGCGCTGGTTCCGGGCATCCAGGGTTGCCACTGGGCGCAGCGCCGATGTTATGGGCGTTGTGGAGCCGCCACTTACGACTTGATCCGCAGCAGCCGCAATGGGCTAACCGTGACCGCCTCGTCTTATCGGCCGGGCATGGTTCGGCGATTCTCTACAGCTTGTTACATATGAGCGGCTTTCAGGTAACGATGGCGGACTTGCAGCACTTCCGCCAGTTTGGTAGCCACACGCCGGGACATCCGGAATTAGGGGTAGTTGATGGCGTGGAAGCGACGACCGGACCACTCGGACAAGGCTTAGGCATGGCAGTCGGGATGGCACTGGCAGAACGCCACCTAGCCGCTCAGTTTGCGAGTGCACCACATTTGGTTGACCATTACACCTACGCGTTGGTTGGGGATGGCGATTTGATGGAAGGTGTCTCACACGAAGCCGCCAGCTTTGCTGGTAATCAGCAGTTAAGTAAACTCATCGTGTTGTACGACGATAATAGCGTCTCACTGGATGGACCGACCAGCCGCTCGTTTCGCACTGATGTCAACCAACGTTTCGACAGTTACGGTTGGGCTACACAAACGGTCGCGGATGGAAATGATTTGGCCGCTATTAACGCGGCTATCGAACGGGCTAAGCAGGAGACGCGCCCGAGTCTAATCGCCGTCAAAACAACGATTGGCTACGGCGCACCGCAAGCCGGCACTAACGCCGTTCATGGGAATCCATTAGGTGCTGCCGGTTTAGCAAGTTTGCGAGCCAATTTGAACTGGGATGCCGCCCCGTTTACCGTCTTACCAGCGGTTGCCAAACGCGCGCACGAATTGATTCAACAGCGTGGTCAAGCCGCTCGTGACCAGTGGCAAGTACAGCACGACCAGTTACCCGTTGCGACTCAGCGCCAGTTTGACCAACAGCTGCATCATGGGTTGCCGGTCGATTTAGCAACGAGCCTGCCAACCTTTGACGAGGGTGCACAAGCGTCACGCGTGACCAGTCATACGGTGATTCAACAATTAGCTGACCGGTTGCCGGGCTTGGTTGGCGGCGCGGCGGACCTCGCGAGTTCGAACAAAACGACCATTGAAACGGACCAATTAGCCACACCGACGAGTCCTGAACAGCGCAATATTGCCTTTGGCGTTCGTGAGTTTGGAATGGGGACGATCTTGAATGGATTGGCATTACATGGCGGCATACGCGTGTTTGGTGGGACCTTCCTTGTCTTCTCTGACTACACCCGCGCGGCGATTCGACTGGCGGCGATGATGAAGTTACCCGTCACTTACGTCTTCACGCATGATTCGATTGCGGTCGGTGAAGATGGACCGACCCATCAACCAATCGAACAACTGATGAGTTTGCGGTTGATACCAAACGTGACGGTGATTCGACCCGCTGATCCGAATGAAACCGTGGCCGCATGGTGGCAGGCTGTTAACGCGACGGATCATCCCACTGTGTTAGTTTTGACCCGGCAAAACTTGGCGGTGTTACCGCATTCTAAGTCGTTGGCGATGACCGGGGTGGCTCGTGGCGGTTACGTCTTGTCACCGCAACATGACAAACAGCCGATGGGCATTTTGATTGCAAGCGGGTCCGAAGTGGCTTTAGCGTTGCAAGCTCAAGCTAAATTAGCAGCGCAGGGCGCAGACGTCAGCGTCGTTTCTATGCCGTCGATGGAGAATTTCGCGCGGCAGTCAGCGACGTATCAAGCACAAGTCTTGCCACCACAAGTTCGGCGACGCGTCGCCATCGAGATGGGCGCGACCCTCGGTTGGGAACGCTACGTTGGACTGGATGGCGCGGTCATCGGTATCGACCATTTTGGCGCAAGTGGCGCGGCCGCACAGGTTTTGGCCGCCAACGGATTTACTACTGAGGCTATCGTACAGACCTACCAGCGGTTGCATGCTGATACGACACAACAGTTACGTGTTATTTAGAAAGGAAGTCGTCACATGATTGATGGAGAAACGGCGTTATTTGGTTTTATCGCACATCCCGCACGGCACAGTCGCTCACCGCGGATGCATAATTTGAGTTTTGATCACTGGGGGCTCAACGCCCGCTACTTAGCGTTTGATGTTGCTCCCGATCAGTTGGCAGGCACGATTGCGGGGATTCGCAGCATGGGCATCGCCGGGGTCAACTTATCGATGCCTTTCAAGCAAACCGTTGTCCCGTTGTTGGATGAGTTGACGCCGCGCGCACAGCGGATTCAAGCGGTCAATACGATCAAGAACGTTCATGGCAAGTTGATTGGTGATAGCACGGATGGTGCCGGCGTTTTTCAAGATTTACAACATCAAGGCCTACATTTGACCGGCAAACGGGTGATGGTGCTCGGCGCGGGTGGGGCCGGCAAAGCGATTATCGCCGCCGCACTGGATTATGACGTGACAAGCGTGACGGTCTTTAAACGTCAAAATGAGCGTTACACCGCGGTCCAACGTTGGCTCGAACAGCTAAGCCAGACGACGAGCGTTGAGTTGAAATTAGTCGCTTATGAAGATTATCAGCGGATGCAAGAAGTGGCGCAGGCCAGTGACCTGATTATTAATGCGACGAATATCGGGATGACAACAACTGGCATCCCGTTACCACTTGAGACGATTCGGCAGTTAAAACCACAACAGACGGTTTATGACGTGATTTACCAACCACTGGAAACGACTTTTCTGCGACTTGCTCGTCAACAGGGCTGTCACACTCACAATGGGCTCGGCATGTTGATCTGGCAGGGTGCCCTGGCTTTTGAGTTCTGGACGGGGAAGCCGATGCCAGTCGAAGCAGTCCGACAAGATATGTTAGCAAGTATTCAAGCCACCCAGCCGATTGCGGCGCGGGCCTAACGCATCAACATTTAAGACCCAAAATTTGAGAATTGATATTGGAGGAATTATCATGATTATTATTTTAAAACCAGCAACTGCCCAGGCCATGCAGGCCAAGTTAGTAAGCCAATTCGGCGCCGACCATGAGATTTTCACGCACAACGAGCGCATCGCGATTCAAGGTATCACAGCTGACCAATTGCCAGCGGATGTCCAAGCTGCCAGTACCGAAATTTTGACGGATGTGCCCGCCGCCGTGCAAAGCAGTCGTTTATTTCATCCCGAAGATACGATTATTAAAACACCCCATAGTGTGATTGGCGGCGATCAGTTCGTCATGATGGCCGGCCCTTGTTCGGTTGAGAGTGCTGAACACGTCGATCAGATGGCCGCCGTAGCTAAACAGGGTGGCGCGACGATCGTCCGGGGTGGCGCCTTCAAACCGCGGACCTCACCATACAGTTTCCAGGGACTCGGTGAGACCGGGCTGCAATACTTACGGGCTGCTGCTGACAAGCACGGGCTCGATATGATTACGGAAGTCATGGATGACGAACACGTTGCCATGGTTGCAAAATACACGGATATCTTCCAAATTGGTGCCCGCAATATGCAAAACTTCTCGTTACTCAAAGCAGTGGGGCAGACTCAAATTCCAGTCGCGTTAAAACGCGGCATGTCGGCGACCATCGATGACGTTCTCAACGCAGCGGAATATATCGCCGCGGGTGGCAATCATCAAATTATGATTCTAGAACGGGGCATCCGGACCTTTGATAATAAGTACACCCGCAACACGTTTGACTTAGGGGCCGTGCCGGTCTTGCAATCCCTGACGCACTACCCGGTCATCGTCGACCCCAGTCACGCGGTCGGCACTTGGGAGCTGGTGACGCCAATGGCCATGGCCGGGGTTGCGGCGGGGGCTAGTGGAATGATCGTCGAGATCCACGACCAACCAACAAAAGCTTTGTCGGACGGTCCTCAGGCACTCAAGCCCGCGACTTACTTGAAGATGGCGCGCCAAGCCTTCCAATTACACGATTTGATGCAGACTTGGGCGTAGGCACGCTTATGAAATCAATTAACGTTACCACTAAAACCAAATCTTATGCCATCAAAATCGGGACTGGCGCCTTATCGCAGCTCGGCGACCTGGTCAAAACGGTCTGGCAACCGGGTCAAGTTGCCGTGGTCACGGATAACAACGTGCATCCGCACTACGCCCAGTCAGTGGTCACGGCGCTAACGACAGCCGGGTTTCAGGTGCAGGTGCTGACAGTGCCAGCGGGTGAGCAGAGTAAAAGTTGGGCGCAAGTTGAACGACTGATCGACCAGCTGAGCCGCGCCCACTTTACGCGTAGCGATGGCATACTGGCACTCGGCGGCGGTGTCGTGGGTGACCTAGCTGGGTTTGTCGCGGCGACTTATATGCGGGGCATTGGCCTGATTCAGGTGCCGACTTCCTTGTTAGCGCAGGTCGACAGCTCGGTCGGTGGTAAGACGGCAATCGACCTGCCAACGGGTAAAAATCTGGTTGGGAGTTTTTATCAGCCGGACCTCGTCGTCATTGATCCGGACACGCTGAAAACATTGCCACCGCGGATGTTAGCGGAAGGATACGGTGAAATCGTCAAGTGTGCTGCATTAGTCGGTGGTGATTTTTGGTCATTAGTGCAAGCGATTACTGATGTCACCGCAATTTTACCGGCAGCCCCAGCGTTGATTGCGGCCAGCGTGGCGTTTAAAGCCCAAATCGTGATGGCGGATGAACAGGAACAAGGTCAACGGCAACTTTTGAACTTTGGACACACGATTGGCCACGCTGTCGAACTATTAGCACACGGCCGTTTAATGCATGGCGAAGCGGTGGCAATTGGCCTCGTGCAAGTCAGTCGATTATTCGCCATGCACGGGTTAGCACCGACAGAGTTAACAGAAACGATTGCTGCCCGGTTGAGCGCGGTCGGGTTACCAACGAAGCTACCAGCAATGTCAGCCGCAGCAGTCGTGGCAGCGATGCAACATGATAAAAAAATTCATCACGGCGCGTTAACCTGGGTCTACTTGGATGCAATTGGCAAACCTAAATTAGCACCGGTGGCGGTTGCAGAACTCTCAGACTGGGTAGCGCCCTTGTGGCAGTTACCAGCAGATGAGGCGGTAGTGCCGACTGAAAGCCAACCTCAAGAGGGTTGAGAAAGTCGTACAGAAAATTGAATGTTCAGATTTCTGTACGATAGGTGTCCTCACGCTAATACTTAAAAAAGTGTTGGTTATGAGCCAGGATTAGCCTAAGGCGAATGCGAAATAATAAGCTTCACAACGTGTCGTACGCTTAAACACAAAAAACTCGGTTCAGCATTGCTGACCGAGTTTTTGTATCGGCTGGAGCATGTTTTGCCACTACTGATTTGAGCACAGCATGACAATTTACCAATATCCCAGCACGTGCATCCAGAGGGTTCCGCCGACACCCCAAACGAGTAGGTAGAAGCCCCCCAAGATGAAATTCAAGCGCCACCAAGTTGCTTGAGTGACGTAGCCCGGGCCAAACATGATGGATGCGGGACCGTTGGCGTAGTGTGTCGTTGAACTGAAAATCGCACCATCAAAGCCGAGTAACAGGGCCGCTAACATCGGTGGTGCACCGGCTGAGATCGCAACACCTAAGAATGCGGCGTACATGGCTGAGACGTGGGCAGTTGCGCCGGCAAACAGGTAATGGGTGTAGAAGTAGACCAGCATCAACGCTGCCATGACCCACATCCAGTTGACGCCGTGCAATGCCTGACCAATGGCGGCCGATAACCACGGGATAAAGCCGAGATGGTTGAGCTGTCCGGCCATGAAAATCAAAATTGAGAACCAGACCAGGGTGTTCCAAGCACCAGTTTCATGCAATAAATCATTAACGCTGAGAACCCCGGTAATTAAGAGGAGGGACACGGCGATAAATGCCACCAGGGTCGCATCCAAGCCAATCAAACTGGCGAGAATCCAGAGAATAAGCGCCAAGCCAAAAATCAACGCCATGAATTTTTCCGGTAACTGCATCGGTCCCATTTTAGTTAATTCTTGATGGGCCCAGGCTTGGGCGTTCGGCGTATCTTTGATTTCAGGTGGATAAAGTTTGTAAATGATGGCAGGAACACAAATCAGACTGATGAGACCGGGCAGCAGGGCGGCCAGTAGCCAGCCAGTCCAAGTAATCTGAACGTGCAGAGCGGCCGCTAAAGCAACTGCGACTAGGTTGGGCGCCATAGCTGTCATGAATAGACCGCTGGTTGCGATGTTGCCGTGAAAGGCCGTCATCATGAGAAACGCGCCGATTTTGCGCTGGGTCCCTTGTTGCGGGTCGGAACCATACGCTTTGGCGAGCGATTCGATAATCGGAAAGACGATGCCGCCAGCACGCGCCGTGTTACTCGGTGTCGCGGGACTCGTGACTAAATCTACACCAATTAGTGCGTAGGCCAGTCCGAGGGTTCGTTTGCCGAAGCATTTGACGAACACTAACGCGACTCGCCGACCCAGCCCTGTTTTGACAAAACCGCAAGATAAGAAGTAGGCCATCGCAATCATCCAGACCGTACTATCCCCAAATCCTGCAATGGCAGTATCAATCGGCGTGACGCCCAATAGCACACAACAGGTTAAGCCAATGATTGCGACCCCAGCGATGGGTAACGGTTGGGTAATGCAACCGATAATGGTACTGACAAAGATTGCTAACATTTGCCATCCGAGCAAACTCAAATTGCTGGGACGAAGTGGGGCAGCCAGCCAAAGTATCAGGCCACAACTGAGCGGCCAAATGAGTTTTCGATAGTTGACTGGATTCAAATGTGACATACGTAAAACCGCCTTTCAATTAACTTCAGCTGAGGCACGCTAGTCTGAACTGGCTCGGTCAGGCTGTGGGGGATCAATCACAACTGGCATACTTACCAGTAGTTTGGTCATCACTGAATGTTCAACTAGCCAATCAGTCCTCAGAGTAGACCTGTCAGTGTAAACCAAGTTCTAACTTGGCAGCCCGTGACATCTTAGCGACTGACCATGCGGGCTCCCAGACAAGATTAATGAGCACTTGGTCAACATCATCCAACGTGCTTAGTGCTGCCTTGATGTGATCGTCCAGATAGCCCGTCAGTGGGCAGCCCATAATGGTGAGCGTCATTGTTACGGTGCACAGTTGAAGGTCGGCATCATAAGTAATGTCGTAAATTAACCCCAGGTCGACGATGTTCACGCCGAGTTCTGGGTCGATGACGGTTCGTAAGGCGGTTAACGCCGTTTCCTTAAATGATGGCTTAGTCTTAATCATGTGAAATGGCCTCCTTTGCATGACGCCCCCGGCACGGCGATGACAGCCACTGTGACGGGGGCGTAATCCTTATTTGATAAATTTGACTTGTTCGTTGATTTTCTTGATTTCCGCTTCCTTGCGTTCATTAAAAATGACTTTGTTCTTTTCAAACAAGTTGTCACCGTTCGTATCGATTGAGACAATCAATGGACCAAAGTCTTTGACCTCACAAGCCCAGAGTGTTTCGGGCATGCCGAGGTCCTTCCATTGAGCATCAACAATTTTTTCGACGTGCAGCGCAGCGTATACCGCGTTACCTGCGGGATATACGAGATGCAGGGCATGATATTTTTTGCAGGCGCGTTCTGTCCCGGGCCCCATCCCACCCTTACCAACAATTAATTTAACGTGGGTTTCCTTGACAAAGGCTTCTTCGAATTTTTCCATCCGCATACTCGTGGTCGGGCCGACCGCAACCATCTGATAGTGGCCGTCGCCGAGATCCTTGATGATTGGACCAGCGTGTAAAATAGCTCGGTCGGTAACGTTGACGGGTAAGGGCCGGTGTTCTTCTACCAGCCGACGATGCGCGACATCACGACAAGTTGTGAGTGAGCCAGTCAGGTAAACGATGTCGCCGATTCGGATGTCTTTGATGTCGTCATCTGAGATGGGCGTGGTTAAATGGTAAGTTTTCATGATAATTCGACTCCTTTGTTCAGTGGTAACTCGTAATTTAAATCTTGGTCAAAGTTAATGAGACCGCGCCGATGGGACCAGCAACCAGTGCTGACGGCGACGCCAATCGTTGATGGATGCCGGGCTGTGTTTTCGACGTTGACACCCATAACTGATTTTTGACCACCAAAGCCTTGTGGTCCGAGACCAATGTGGTTGATGCCGTCTTCCAAGAGATGTTCCAACTTAGCGGCGTTCGCATTTGGATTCTCACTATCGACACGACGCATCAAGGCAAGTTTGGAATTCAGAGCGGCAGTCTCGACGGAGGTCGCCACGCCCACGCCGACGAGTAGTGGTGGGCAAGCGTTGACTCCGTAGCTCGTCATGCGATCCATGACAAACCGGACGACGCCTTCGTAGCCTTCACCAGGCATCAGGACTTTGGCCGCGCCAGGCAAGGTACAACCGCCACCGGCCATGTAAACGTACATTGAAATGTCCGTGCCGTTGCCGTCGATTTGTAAGAAAATCGACGGGATGCCGTCACCAATGTTCATGCCGGTATTGTATTCGTCGAACGTTTGAACGGCGTTGTGCCGCAGTGGGGCCTTCTTCGTGCCGCGATAAACGGCATCCTTTAAAATCTGGTTCAATTCACCGAGTAACGGGAACTGGGCGCCACATTTGATGAAGAATTGTAACGCCCCAGTATCTTGGCAGCTGGGTCGCTGCAGTTTGTTGGCGAGTAACTGATTTTCCATCATCGTATCGTAAACGAGCTTTTGTAAGGGATCGACTTCAATTTTGCTGAGTTCTTCGAGTTTGGCCGTCACGTCATCGGGCAAACGGTGACTGATGAGGGCAATGTAGTCGGCCAAGATGTCGCGCATCCGTTGCCCCTTGGTCGATAGTGTGGGTTCGGTATAGTCGTAAGTCATTGTATCCATGATTGATTTCCTCCTATCAATTTACAGCTTCATTGTAGGCAACCTTGGGCACCCAGACTAACCGCTAGATGATGATTTAGACAGCACGAGGCGTTGTGAAAAACCACGCAATCAACCAAATTTGGCATGTGGGATGACAAAAAAGTACCAGTCTAATTCAGTTGTAGATGCTGAATTTGGCTGGTACTGAGCGATAAAAATATATTTCGGACCGACAAGTGTGACCAATCATTATCACAAAAATTGTTATGCCATTAATTATTGATTGAGCAGATTTTTCAATTGTGCGACCTTGGTTTTGAGTGCTTGGTATTCTTCAAAGTGCAATTTGTAAGCACAGCTCTCACAGGCACTCAGTTGGTTGACCGTTGCCAGTTGCGCCCAGTGCGTCATTTGTGCTTGGACCCAGGCGGTTTGTGTGGGCGTCAGTGGTTGTTTGAATGACGAACGCGGCCCTTGAGACAGGTGCTCACGGTAGTTCGAAGGTGTCTGACCGAAATGCCGTTTAAACATCAAATTAAATGACTTGACCTCCTGGAACCCATTTTTGAGTGCGATGTCTGCAATTTTTCGATTAGGGTCCTCCAAGTCGGCAATCGCGTGTTGCAGGCGGCAGCGCGTCAGGTATTCGTAAAAATTGATGCCGAGTTCGGCTTTAAAAATACGGGACAAATAGGCCGTGGAGTAGTGACTGATGGCGGCTGCCGATTCGAGCGTGACGGGCTGATCGTAGTGCTGATTGAGATTGTCGATGACCCGGCTGAGCAAGCTTTGCTTTTTCGGTTGCGGATAGGCAATCGTTGCCTGGGTGTCGAAAAAGTCATGATATAACAAGTTGGTCAGCTGAAAATAGGCCGCGTTTAGTTCGAATGCGGACCAATTTGATTGATGCAGTCCGGTATAAAGCTGTGCCAGAATTTGCCGGATGGTCTGGTAGTCGCGATGTTGCGGTGTCGTCACGCTGTTTAGGTGAAACGCCCCGTGTGACAAGTCGAGTCCTTGGCTGGTGTAGAATGCAGGGGCGATATGTAAGCGCAGCGCCAGACATTCTGGCTCCAGGGCAAACGTGGCGTGACCGCAGTTGGCGTTGACTAAAACTAAATCGTTGGCCTTTAAATCAAACCGACGGCCGTCAACGTTGACCTCCACGTGGCCTTGCAGGAGCCAAAATAATTCGATTTGCGGATGCCAATTGTAGTGGTAACTACCAATCGTATAGGCGAGTAAATCGAAGTCTACCGCGGGTGTCGATTGAAAGTGCTGGTTAGATAACATTGAAAATCACCTCCAAATATCATTGAATGAAACCATGAATCCGTTTACTTTAGCTTACCTGTTTTGAGATGATTTGAACAGTGTCATTAGAAAAGGAGCTGGTATCACCTGCTCATCATACGTTATGATAGAGATACGTCGAATTTTAGCGGATAAGGTTGGCTGAGATAAAAGCCGGCCGAACAATGGCTAAGCACAATCACTAAGGTTACTGGCGCAAACTGGTAATGTTAGTGTGATCGTGCGTGTAGCCAATCAGATTTTGAAATCACGAGCAATTAATAATGAAATGGTGGGAAAATTGTGACGCAACAACAAATTGTCAATCACGCCTTGCGTGCCTTATTGTATGAAGTGACGGTCAACCCGAAGCCGGGCTTAGTCGATCCCGTGTCGGCGGGGCCACACCCTGATATGAACGCGTTTATGTTCATTGACAGCGCCTTGAGCTTGGAACCTTATTTTACCGCTTGTGCAAGTGCCGGCGCGACTTATACCGATAACGACCTGATCGGCTTGTTTCAGCAGATTCGGACGGTTGGCATTGAAGCTGAGCAGACGATGTTTACGGCGACGCACGGTGTCAATACTCATAAAGGCGCTGTTTTTTCACTAGGTGTGTTGGTGACGGCTGCCGCTTATCAGCAACAACAGCCCGCAGAGTCATTGGTGCCCATTGTTCAAGCGATGTTAGCAGGACTGACAGCCAACGATTTTAGTGGGTTAGCTGACAAGGACCCATCGGAATTGACAGCGGGAGAACGGCAGTATTTGATATACGGCATCAAAGGGATTCGTGGCGAAGCGGAAGCCGGTTACCCGACAGTCATGCAGGTGGCGTTGCCGGCACTCAAACGCAGTCGGGGCACCATCAATCAGCGGTTGCTCGATACGCTGATGGCCATCGTTCAGGCGACGGTCGATACGAACTTGGTCAAACGAGCCAATGATTCGCACGTCGTTGATTGGGCACACGCGCAGGCCGCCAAGTACTTTGAATTGGGCGGTAGCCAAACGTCAGAAGGAATGGCTTTCTTACAGGACCTCAATCAGGAATTCTTGGTGCATAATTATAGTCTGGGTGGATCAGCAGACTTGCTGATTTTGACAATTTTTATGGGACTCGAGGCGGGAATATTAGCATAATCATGAGTGTCATTGCGGTTGGCGATGGCGCTTTTTTAATATCTAATATTTATGCGAATTGAATTTTATCTGGATATTGTCTGTTGATACGGAGCGAGCGATTCATGCGGATATGTGCTAATTCTAGTGGTGATAGACCTGGTTGGAGTCGCAAAGTTAAAATCGTGATTACGAAAAATTTAATGCTAAATATTAAAAAGTTAACTATACCTAACAATTATTTGCATTACAGTTAATTATCAGGTATGCTTATGACGATGTAGAAAACCGACTACCGCGATGAACGGAGGAAATTTGATGCTAAAAGTACAAAACCTCACCGTGGCATACAGTGACACACCAGTCTTTACTGATGTTGCCGTTAACTTTAACGCCGGCAAAATTACTGGAATCATTGGTCCCAACGGTGCGGGCAAATCAACGATGATCAAAGCCATGTTAGGCTTGATCAAGTCCCAATCTGGAACCGTCGAATATCAAGGTCGTGCGCTAAAACAATTTCAAAAACAGATTGCTTACGTTGAACAACGTAAGGATCTCGATTTAACCTTTCCAATCAATGTTTTTGATGTCGTTTTGACCGGGACCTATGGCAAACTGGGCCTTTTTAGAGAGCCGAGCAAGGCTGACCGCGCTCGGTGCCAAGCTGCCCTTGAACAGTTAGCACTGACTGATTTAGCAGACCGCCAGATCAGCCAATTGTCAGGGGGAAAGTTGCAACGGGTGTTCGTTGCGCGCGCCCTCGTCCAAGAAGCAGACATTATTATTTTGGATGAACCGTTTGTTGGAATTGATTTACAGAGTGAGACGGCTATCATGACAATCTTGCACCAATGGCGTGACGCCGGCAAGATGATTATTGTCGTCCACCACGATTTAAACAAAGTCTCACGTTACTTTGATGACTTGGTCATCTTGAATCACGGTATCGTTGATTATGGTCCCGTGGATGACGTTTACACGCCCGCCAATATTGAACGCACGTTTAGCGCTGATCTTTCGGCCGTACTGTTTATGAAGGAGGGTCAACAATAATGCAATCAATTACAACTTTTATTGCGGCGTTAGGGAAGTATGACTTCCTGCAAAGCGCCCTGATTACCGCCATCATGGTTGGGGTCATGTCTGGAATCATTGGGAGTTTTATTATTTTACGTGGCATGTCGATGATGGGGGACGCCATCTCGCATGCGGTGCTACCGGGTGTGGCCGTTGCCTACATGCTAGGCATCAACGTGATGATTGGCGCCTCGGTCTTTGGTATTCTCGCTGCAGGCCTGATTGGCTTTGTGGCGAGTCGCAGTAAGATCAAGACCGACACGTCGATTGGAATCGTCTTTAGTGCCTTTTATGCCTTGGGATTCATTCTGATTTCATTAGCTGAAAGTTCAACTAACTTACACCACATTCTGTTTGGTAATATTTTAGCCGTTAGTGATACCGATATGATGACAACGACGGTCGTGTTAGGCTTAGTGATTTTATTTGTTGTCTTCTTCTATAAGGAGCTCTTGATTACGTCCTTTGACCCGACTTTCGCCAAGACGTACGGTTTGAAAGTGCAATTGATGCACTATGCCTTGATGCTCATCCTAACATTAGTGACGGTCTCGGCATTGCAAACAGTTGGGATTATTCTGGTGGTTGCGATGTTGATTACACCAGCGGCAACCGCCTTTCTATGGACCGAACGGTTGGCAATCATGTTAGGCTTGTCCGCCTTGATTGGGGTCTTATCGTCAGTGGTTGGGCTGTATCTCAGCTACACCTTTAATTGGGCATCGGGTCCCGCAATCGTGTTAGTGGCCGCAATCTTCTTTGGCATCTCATTCATTGTGTCACCAAAGCAAGCACTCTTGCCAACTTTATGGAAAGGGCAAGCCGCAGCGCGGCGGGTAACTGCATGAAAACGAAATTAATTGCCCTCGTGGGTGTGATTGCGATGATTACTGGGATGGCGATTTTCTTGAACCAACGCCAACAAAGTGCTCGTGCAACGACCACGAGTACTAAAATCCGGGTGGTTAGCACCAATTCAATCTTAGATGATATGGTCAAGAATGTCGGTGGTCAGTACGTTCAGAACTATAGTATCGTGAAGCGGGGAACTGACCCGCATGAGTATGAACCACGTCCAACCGATATCGCGGCGACTGCCGAAGCCGATGTGATTTTTTATAACGGCTTGAATCTGGAAACTGGTGGAAACGGCTGGTTTAAGAAGTTAGTGACGTCCTCGAAGAAAGATTTTGACCACGACGTCTTTGCGGCAAGTAAGGGCATCAAAGTGAAGTATTTGACGACGAATGTGAACGAACCTGATCCTCACGCTTGGCTGGATCTCGCCAATGGGATTCAGTACGTGAAAAACATTAATCGGACTTTGCAGGCTAAGGATCCCAAACATGCCGCGCAGTATCAAGCAAATACGGACCGTTACGTCGCTAAGTTGACTCGTTTGCATGAAACCGCACAGACGAAGTTCAAGCAAATCCCGACTTCACAACGGTTGCTGGTCACTTCCGAAGGTGCGTTCAAATATTTCTCAGCGGCCTACCATGTGCCCGCTGCCTACATTTGGGAAGTTAACACGGAATCACAGGGGACACCTGCTCAGATGCGAACAGCCTTGAAGAAGATTGAAGGGACCCAGGTTCGGAGTTTGTTCGTCGAATCCTCAGTCTCACCGAAATCCATGAACAAGTTGTCGCAAGAGACTGGCATCCCCGTTGCCAGCACGATTTTTACCGATTCACTGGCAGCTAAAGGTAAACCAGGTGATACGTACTACTCGATGTTGAAGTGGAACCTAGATAAGATATACGCTGGACTGACTCGGTCGTAAGTACAACCGTAGTGAGCTCAGTGCAATTAATTAATCATTAAAGGAATACTCCTACCGAGGGTGATAGGCTAACAATTAACGCTTGTCTACCTTGGATAGGGGTATTTTTGGGATTTACGGGAAGTATGATCAAGTGTCAATAGCTCAAGCTGAACAGGTTAAACTAAAATTCGTTCAACAGTTACAACGGAAGGGGTTCTTGTTATGACGGAAAAGCAATCGCATTTAGAACACAGTGTTGATCAGATGATGGCCGCCCTAGATGGTGATTATTCACATGTCTCAATCCATGAGATTAGTAGTCAACCGGCCCCACAGTATTCAGCCCAAGAGATTAAGGCCATTCGCAAGGCGGTTGACTTGAGCCAACTGTTGCTAGCCGAAGTCTTGGCGGTCTCGCCACGCACGGTCAAAGCATGGGAAACTGGTCGTTCACGCCCTAGCCGGACCGCTTGTCGGTTGTTAGAAGTTATTCAAAAAGACCCGAGTGTTATTGAGCTATTAATTGGTGATTAGCTTGAATATAGACGCCTAGCAGGGAAGATAAGTCGAAGTTTAAGGCTTGTCTGCTCTGCTAGGCCTTTTTTAGCCTCGTTTTTAGAAGTTGATCCGATTGGCATGGTCCAAGCCACGACTCACGTGACCTGATGTGTGACTAATATTAAGCAGCGTGCCCCCAAAAATATCAGGATGATGCGATCCCAGAAAATAGCTTAGCGGCTAATTACTTGTCCCATCTTTGCAGTAGCGTCACTGATTAATGAAGAAGGTTAACAAACCGCTATTTCAATATTGATTCCCGAATGTTTATCAATTTATTGATATCGAATTACGGATGCTAAACGCGCGCATCACAGCAGTCAGCGCCATTGAAATCAGGTAGTATTAAGTTGGAAGTGTCCAATATTTGAAATGCAAACTGTGACAGCGCTTTAATTTTATTTATAGAAGCATACAGTTATCCTTGCTTAAATATATAAAATCTGTAATAGTAGTACATAGATAGTTAAATACGATAACAATGTTTCTGCTTTATTAATATTGTAATCAAATGTCATGATAATTGCCTGTCAGCGTTTTCCTATTGAGGAGGGGTTTAGGAGCTTGACGAACAGTTGTTGGTTGCTTCGGATTTGATAATTACTCGGGGGGTAGTGCAAGAATGCAACGATTACAGGAACAAAAACGGTATTATAAGATGTACAAAAGTGGACGCTTTTGGGTTGTAGCGGGGATCATGGTTTTTGGTGCTGGGGTAAGTCCGATGATTGGACACGCAGATACGAATGATGCTGTGACGGCGGCTCAAACTAGCGTGTCTGCCACATCAACAAGCACTGGTAACACCGTGGCTTTGAAAGGTTCAGCAAATAATGCGGCAGTGACGACGAAATCAGCCGCGACAGATGCAACCGAAAATCAGTCGGTCACGCAAGTCACTACGACTGCTGAAAATACCGGGCAGAAAGCTAATACAACTCAAAATGCTGAAGCAGTGGCTGCGAAAACTCAGTCAACGGCGGCAACAGCTGAACAATCAAATCAGCAGACTAGTGCAACGCAGACAACGTCTAACTCGAACACTGATAAAACGACGGCTGCAACGTCTAACTCGAATACTGATCAAACCGCAGGAACGACATCGAACACTGACACTGAACAAACAGTGGGCAAGGCGCAGAACACGAACGCTGTTCAAACCGCTGAAAAAACTTCAGATACCAACACCGAGCAAGCCGCGGGAACGACATCGAACACGAAACAGACTGCGGAAACAATCTCAGATACGAGCACTAATCTAGCCACGAAAACAACAGCGAATAATAGCGCTGAGGAGACAGGTAGGTCAACAGTATCAGCCGACAATTCGACCACCACGGATAGCAATGCCACATCGACTGTCAAACAATCAGAAACCACGACGCCAACCATCGCAGCTACTGCGACCGACGTCAATGATGAGGATGTTAGTTCTCAATTTGTCGATGCCAATTTATTGACCGCTGTTCGTAACGGTCTTGGATTAACGGCTCAAGACAAATTGACAATCAATTCCATCAAAGCATACAAAAACGCAGATCTCAAAGTTCAGGCAATTAAGTGGAATAGTGATGGTACTGGCGATTATCAACCAGTAACCAGTTTACAGGGATTGCAGCTATTAGCTAACTTACCAGCTGGCACGACGACGAGCGTGACGGTACAAATTGCGGCGAATTATCGGGAAATACCGCAATTTGACTTTTCACCACTACAAAGCGTTCAATTATATGACCTCAATTTGTACACCTTTTATTGGGGCGCCGTGACCGATGCGCAATTGCAGCTGCTTGCTGGCTTGGATCCGAGTCAGATCCATAATCTGGAATTCTCTTCACCAAACAAATATCAATCCAATCCGTACGGGATGACGAACCGCCAGTTTAATATCTTGGTGCCGTTTGTTAAAGCTGCCATTGAAAACAGCGGCAAGGCATCGCAAATGATTGGATTTTCGGGTAATCGAATCAGTGATTTTAGTGCTTTGAAGTCATTGGTGCCAACTAAGAGTGGTCAAGTGACTGGGTTGTTCGAGAATATTTATCTTCAGAATAAGGTCTCCTATCGACCCGGCGACACTGTCGAGGTTACCTCAGAGCTGACGGGGCTTCAAGGTGAATCATTGAATTATACGACCCGGTATTATCAAGATGACGGGACTACCAATGGCAAACTCGTGCAGGCCGATGCTCACCTGGCGACCGTCACTGACGCAGACGGCACCACTCATGAAGTTTGGAAATATACGTTGGTTAATCCGAAGGTCAATAATGGCTACTTGATTTATGGGACCTTTTATTATGCCGACGGAATTTGGAAGCGCTATTATACGGATGCTGCGGGCAATCCGATCGACTATTTTAGCATCGCTGCCGGCGCACTCGTTTACCAGCCAGTGACGAGTTCTAAAGCCCAGCTGACGTTTAAACCGAGCGAAGTTGTGATGGGCCCCACTGCGAACTGGAATTATCTTGATCATATTGCCAGCGTGACGGACTATGATGGCAACGCAATTGAGTCTAGTGCTTGGAGCAATTTGTCCATTAAGAACGTGACGCCCCTGCCAGACTTAACCACTGCGGGTGTTCAGAATGTGACGTTCACGTACACTGATGATCAAGGCAACGAATTGACGGCCACAACAGTCGTCACAGTGGTGGCAAGTCAGGCCAGCATGACGGCCAAAGCGCCACAAACGGTTTGGCCGCAAGAAGTCGCCAAGCTGTCAGTAGCGGATTTGGTTCAGCAAGTAACCGATGCGACTGGTCAGGTCGTGACTGATTTTACCAACGTTGCCATGACACCGATCGATAAAACGCAGGCGGGACCACAAGCGATTACATTGACCTATACGGATGCGGTAGGCAATAAAGTAACCGCAGTAGCAATGGTTACGGTTGATTTAGCAGAACTGAAGACGACGTCTGTTCAGTTGGTAGCTGGACCAAACGCGCAGTGGCACTACGGGATGAGTGTTGCCGGCGTGACGGATAGTTTGGGCAATCCTGTTGAGGTCGATCAAGCAACGATTAGCATCATCAGCTCACCTGACTTGAGTCCCGAATTCATTGGTCAGCCACAAACGGTTATCTTGGCATACGTGGACGACCTTGGACGTACGCAACAGGTCAGGACAATTGTCACGACTACTCAATCACAGGCTCAGTTGGTTGGCCAAGATGTCACGATCATTGCTGGTCCATCAACCGACTGGACGTTAAGCGATAGTGTCGACTGGTCCAAGAGCTTCGGGAGTGATGGCCAACCGCTTTCTGAGGCCAACGGGTCTGAGGTGACGGCTGATTTGACCCCAAATCCGCAAGTTCCAGGTCAGTATGACTTGCAGTTGAGTTACGTCGATGCTGCCGGAAACTTAATTACCGGAACAGCCACCGTTAACGTGATTGCTTCGAAAGCGGCGCTGCAGGTGAAGGATAGTCAAGTTAAAGTCGGTAGTGTTTGGCAAGCTGGCGACAATCTGGTTCAGTCCATTGATCAAAATGGCCAAGCGGTTGGCATTGATCAGCTAACGGTGACTAAATCAGTAGATACGAGTGTTGCCGGGGTATATCCGGTGACTTACACGTATACGGATGCGGTTGGCAACGTGTTAACCAAAACAGCCCTCATCACCGTTGTTGACGATACGACTAACCCAGGTGACGGCGGTGGCACGACCGACCCGGACGATGGTGGCAGCACGACTAACCCAGGTGACGGCGGTGGCACGACCGACCCGGACGATGGTGGCAGCACAACTGACCCTGATAACGGCGGTAGTACAACTGACCCAGGCGATGGTGGCAGCACGACTGACCCTGATAACGGCGGTGGCAGTACAACTGACCCGGGTGATGGTGGCGATGTAACCGATCCTGGTGAAGGTGATGACATTACTGACCCAGGCGAAGATGATCCTAGTACTGACCCCGGTAATGGTGGGGATACGACCAATCCCGATGATAATGTCGACACGACTATTCCTGATAAGCAACCGGTCACTGATGATGGTGAGGCTGATGTTATTGATAAGCCAGATTTGAGTGGTGATGCTGACTCAAATGGGGAGAACGACAATGCTGGGTCCAATCAAGTACGTCCAGCGACGCAACCCAGTCAATCGAAACGTGTAAGCGCCACGTCAGAGCAACCGGCAGTCAAAGTAGCCGAAACAAGTGCGAAGGCTAACATCCAACCTGCAGCAGCAAGCACTGTTGCGAGCGTAGGTCAATCCCAAGCAAAATTGCCACAAACGAATGAAGCACCGTTCAAGTGGGCCGCACTCATGGCTGGTCTAATTGGATTGGTCGGCGCATTAGGCTTCACTAAACGTCGGCGCCACAACAATTAACAAAAGTTCTTAACGCCTTCCAAAAAAGGATCGCGAGTTCTCAACTAAATGAGAATTCGCGGTCCTTTTTGACTAGCATCGAGATCAACGCTCAATCAAAATAGCGGCGATAGCTTAGTCTTCCGATTCAAATGACAATTCCGTCATTGACAGTTCTAAGTCGTCGAGCACGTCATTTTCACTCAAGAATTGTTCCCAGGCGGCCGGTGTTTGTTCGCGGGTGTGGGGGACGATCTTGTCATGAATGTTAGCAATCACCTCGTCCAACATTTTATCAGCTTGCCGAGCAATTTCAGCGTCATTATATTGTCGAGCGGGTGCCCGGTCGGCATTTTGGCGATTGAGAAAATCGGTCGCCTTGTCCATAAAAATAGTGATGACCTGGGAGTTATCAGCCAGGTATGTTTTTAGTGTTTCGTTATCCAAAATTGTGTTCCTTTCTTCGTTGAGCCGTACCTCTAATATACCACGCTGGTCTGAATTTAGCTGGTATAAATCTCATCAAACTGCTGACCGGACCAGGCATGATGGAAAGCAGGTGGCGCTCACACAAAACGTTCGGAATGTAATCGCTTACGAACATATTTTCACAAAGCCAACACTTTAGAAATGGTTCACAAACTAAAATATTTTGAACCCCGGTACAATCACGTTTATAGCCATAATTTTGTTTAAATTTTTCAAAAAATAATTTATTTTTAAAAAATTAACAAAAATGTGAGCGGTTGCGTTATAATACTTGTGAGTTAAGTAACTAAGTGTTTCAGATATCTCACAACAAGAAGCTCAATGGAAGAAGGATATGGATATGGATAAGAAGCAACGCAAAATTGTCATCGTCGGTGATGGCTCAGTCGGTTCCTCATTTGCATTTTCGTTGGTCCAAAATTGTGCGCTCGATGAATTAGTGATCGTTGATTTGGTCAAGCAACATGCTGAGGGTGACGTTAAGGATCTAGAAGACGTTGCCGCGTTCACGAATGCAACCAATGTTCATACGGGTGAATACGCGGATGCCCATGATGCCGACATCGTGGTGATTACGGCTGGGGTGCCCCGCAAGCCTGGTGAGAGTCGGCTTGATTTGGTCAATCGGAATACCAAAATCTTGGAATCGATTGTCAAACCAGTTGTGGCTAGCGGTTTTAACGGTTGCTTCGTCATTTCAAGCAATCCGGTCGATATTTTGACTTCCATGACGCAACGGTTGTCTGGCTTCCCACGTAACCGGGTAATCGGAACGGGAACGTCGCTTGATACGGCCCGACTCCGAGTCGCTTTGGCCCAGAAGTTGAACGTCACGACGGATGCCGTCGATGCCGCCGTCTTAGGTGAACATGGCGACACGTCCATCGTCAACTTCGATGAAATCGAAATTGCTTATCAACCACTGAACACTGTCACGACCGTCGATGACCAGTTTAAGGCTGACATCGAACAAGCTGTTCGTGGTAAGGGTGGCAAGATTATTGAACAAAAGGGTGCGACCTTCTATGGCGTGGCCATTAGTTTGATGCAAATTTGCCGAGCAATTTTGAACGACGAAAATACCGAATTGATTATCTCAGCGCCATTAGCTGGGGAATACGGCATTCATGATTTGTATCTGGGATCACCAGCCATCATTAATCACAATGGGGTTGAACGTGTGATTGAAGCCGACTTGTCCGATGACGAACGCGGCCGGATGCAGCATTTTGCCAGCAAGATGCTTGATATGATGAACGTCGCATCATAAGAATGAATTAGTGGGTAGGAGGAATTGAGATGACACTCAACAAAGTCAAATACCGGGATTTTCTAGCGCCGCTGATTGTCGGCCTGATTATCTGGTTTAGCAGTCCCATCAAGCCAGCGGACGTTTCGATGAACGCCTGGCACATTTTAGCCATTTTCGTGGCCACGATTATTGGCTGTATTACCCGGCCGTTGCCAATTGCCGGTGTCGCCATCATTGGTTTGACGCTGACCGTGTTGCTGGGCGTGGTGCCCATGGATACGGCGGTCGCAGGGTTTGGAAGTAGTACCGTTTGGATGATCGCCATGGCCTACTTCATGTCCCGGGGCTTCATCAACACCGGTTTAGGTCGGCGAGTCGCACTAGTGTTTGTGCGGCTGTTTGGTAAACGAACCCTTGGATTGGCTTACGCCCTGATTGGGGTCGATTTGGTCACTGCACCCGCCACGCCAAGTAACACGGCGCGTGCCGGTGGGATCGTCTATCCAATTATTCAATCTCTAGCTGAAACGTTTGGGTCTGATCCGAAAGATGGCACTCAGAGTAAAATTGGGTCATTTCTGGTATTCGCCGAATTTCACGGCGATTTGATTACCAGTACGATGTTTATGACAGCGATGGCGCCAAACTTGGTGGCTGTTACCTTAGCTAAGAGTCTTCACATTACTTTATCATGGATGCAGTGGTTCCTAGCAGGGATCGTTCCCGGCATTATTTGTTTGTTGGTTGTGCCATATTTAATTTATAAAATGTATCCACCAGAAATCAAAGATACGCCCAATGCCAAGGAATGGGCTGACAATGAGTTAAGCAAAATGGGCAAGATGAGCTTACCAGAAAAAATCATGGGCGGCGTCTTCTTATTAGCTTTAGTTTTGTGGATGTTATCAAGCTTTATCGGTTTGGAAGCCTCATTAGTTGCCTTCATGGCCGTTTCATTACTGTTAGTTGCTGGGGTATTGTCCGTTGACGATGTCCTGCACGAAACTGGTGCTTGGAACACGTTGGTGTGGTTCTCAATTTTGATCTTTATGGCCAATGAGTTGAACAAACTCGGGTTTATTCCGTGGTTATCAGGTGCCATTGGTGGTGCACTGAAAGGCTTCAGCTGGGGCATTGTCTTGGCAGCGTTAGTGCTGTTCTACTTCTACAGTCATTATTTGTTTGCCAGTGGGACCGCCCACGTGTCCGCCATGTACGGCGCGTTGCTCGGGGTAGCCGTTTCTGCCGGTGCGCCCGCGGCCTTCTCAGCGTTGATGCTCGGCTTTACCGGGTCAATCTTTGCCTCAACGACACATTACGCCAACGGTCCAGCCAGTGTGCTCTTCGGTTCGGGTTATGTGACGCAGGGTAAGTGGTGGCAGTTGAACTTCGTACTCGGCCTCTTCTACTTAGTCGTTTGGGGTGGCATTGGTGCGCTCTGGATGAAAGTGATTGGCATTTGGTAGGCTGAACGAATGAAAAAACAGGTACCAGGCTGCCGTGAACCGGTCAGCGTTGGTACCTGTTTTAATAAGATGTGATTACGGCTGAAGTGGGGTGGCTTGGTCTTCTTGTAAAACGCGGTTGGCCACCGCTTCGTCAATGATGATGTCTGTGAGCAGATGTCCCCGCAGTGCACCTAACAAGGCTTTGCTCTTAAACTTGCTTTTGATGACCCCAAAGCGCCGGGGCACCTTTAAAATGGCGGTCATCTTGGCGCCGAATAACTTGTCGTGGTCGGTGTTCAAAATCCGGCCGTTGATATCGTAAGGTCGACCGTAAAGCATACCGGCGACGGCTTCAGGATCCGCGCCACCTAAGATGGCTTGTCGATTAGCTTTCCACACTGGAATCGAGTCGATCGACGCCAGGGTCCCGATACCCGCAAACAACATGTCCATCCGGTCAAAATTACTGATGGCCGGGGTAATGGCGGGTTCCTGAGCCAGTGCCTGGTGTGCCCGGTCATTAAACAGGTAGAGTGGTGCCGGAATCGTCACGTACTTGGCACTGAATTTTGCCGCCGCTTTTTGGACCAGTGGGGTCGACCCATTGGCAGCGTTGGTTTTCAGGTTGTCACCCATGAATTGCGTAAACAGCAAGTCGTCGCGGGTGCTAATCTGAAAGTTGTCGATGACGCTGAGGACGGTGCCACCCCATGCCACGCCGATGATCTGGCTTTGCAAGATTTGATGTTGAATCTCCTCTGCAGCGAATTGAATGACGTGGCGTTCGTCATCACTGGTCGTATCGGCATCTTTAATGATGTAAATGTGATCAATCGGAAATTGTTTTTTGAATTTGGTTTCTAGTTCGCCATTGCGCTCGATCGGGGTGTTGATGCTGATTTTTACTAAACCGGTCGCCATTGCTTCGTCCAAGTATTTGGAAATCAAGTAACGACTGACTTGATATTTTTTAGAAATTTCAGCAATGTTGATTTTCGATAAGTAGTAATCATGGGCAATCCCAATGAGCAGGCGGCGATGGTTCATATCGTCCATATCGATGACCTCTTCGTTTAAAGATAAGTTCATTATACCAGATAAACGGCATTTTAAAAAATTAAAAAATAAAGATTAAATTTGATATTTTTTAAAAATGGTCGTACACTGAATTTAACAAAGATGAACGGTATTTTGACGAAAGAGAAGGCATGACAAGATGGTTGAACAAGATGAAATTCTAAAGCTGCACGCGGCACATACCGGTGTGTTGGAAGTCAAATCGGATTTGGCAGTGACGGACAAAGCAGAACTCGGACAGGCTTATACCCCGGGAGTCGCAGTGATTTCAAAGCTGATTGCGGCCCATCCCGAACTAAAGGCGAAGTACACGATGAGCGGCAAATTAGTCGCCCTGATTACGGATGGGTCGGCCGTCCTGGGACTCGGTAACATTGGCCCGGCTGGTGGGCTGCCGGTCGTCGAAGGTAAGGCGCTACTCTATAAAAACTTAGCTGGTATCAACGCGATTCCGTTAGCACTCAATCAAGTCAGCGTTCCTGAAATGGTCAAGACCATCAAGAACCTGTCACTCTCGTTTGCTGGAATTCATCTTGAAGATATTACGGCGCCCAAGTGTTTTGAATTGGAAGCCGCGCTCAAAGCTGAGTTGAACATTCCGGTCTACCATGACGACCAAGAAGGGACGGCCATCGTGGTGTTGGCAGGATTGATCAACGCCGCCCACGTGGTTGGCAAATCCTTGCAACAGCTGCGAGTCGTTGTGAATGGCGTCGGGGCTTCTGGTTTGGCCACCGCCCGTTTGCTGGCGGCAGTCGGTGTCAAACAACTGACACTGGTCGATGTATACGGCGTCGTGACTGCGAATGATTCGCGCTATAACCGCTATCAACGGGACTTAGCCAAGCAGCTCGGCACACCGGCAGCGTTGAAGGGCCAACCACTGGCGAAGGTGATGGCCAACCAAGACGCGTTCATCGGCTTGTCGGATGCCAACGTGTTGTCCGCCGGCGCCGTGCACTTGATGAATCATGATCCAATCATTTTCGCGTTGGCGAACCCGGTTCCAGAAATTGATCCGGCCGTCGCTGAAAAAGCGGGTGCGGCGGTGATTGCGACTGGTTCGAGTCAGTATCCAAATCAGGTCAATAATATTTTGGCCTTCCCAGGGTTGTTCAAAGGACTCCTCGAAAATGGGGTCAAACAAGTCGATGATGACCTGCAAGTGAAAATCGCCAAGGCATTGGCAGCGACGGTCAAAAATCCGACCGCGCAGGCGATTGTCCCAAGCGTGTTCGATCCCGCCGTCGTCCCAAATGTGACGGCCGCGGTCGCCGCTTCGGCTGAGACGAGTCAAGCATAGGAGGGTTCCAGATGACAGCGCAAGTCGTTGAGCTACAACTGAATAATTCGCGCGAACGCACCCAGTGGCAACAATTCTTAAGCTCGCTGGACATCACTAATTTCAGTGATCAAGAAGTGGGCCAAATTGACTTGACCTTGGGCCTGATGGAAGACGACCAGTTAGTTGGGACCGGCTCCTTAGCGGGGAACGTCCTCAAATACATTGGCGTTTGTAACCGCGATAGTCAGCCGGGAGCGCGGTTCAATCAAATCGTGAGCGCACTAGTCAGTCGCGCGTTTCAAGCTCAGCAATTTCATCTGATGGTCTTCACGAAAGCTAAGTATTCGCAGAGCTTTCAACACGTGGGGTTTAAAGAACTGGCCCACTCGGATGAAGCGGCGGTACTTGAAAATGGAACGCCGGATATTACCGACTTTGTCCAGCAATTACCGACGATTCCGGACCAGGAAAACAAGCGCATTGGTGCGATCGTGATGAACGCTAACCCGTTTACTCGTGGACATCGCGAACTGGTCGTTCAAGCGGCTGCGGCCTGTGACTTGGTGTACGTCTTCGTGGTCGCCAACGATGCTAGTTTATTCAAAACCACCGAACGGCTTGATTTAGTTCGACAGGGCACCGCGGACCTAGCCAACGTCCGGGTCGTCAGTGGTGGCGACTATCTCGTGAGCGCCGCCACCTTTCCCGCTTATTTCTTAGACTCCGCGGACAGTGCCATCAAGGCGCAAACCACCTTGGATGCAAGGCTCTTCCGCGACCAATTAGCGCCACGGCTGCATCTGGCGACCCGGTTCGTTGGAACAGAGCCAACGTCGCGTACGACCGGCATTTATAATCAGGTCCTACAACGCGAGTTACCGCCAAAAGTGGCGTTACAGGTGGTTCCGCGTAAAACGGTCGGAACTGAGCCCATCTCAGCCCGGACCGTTCGCCAGGTGATTCAAACTGGCGAGTTAACTCAGTTAGACCAACTCGTACCGTCCACGACGGCGCGTTTTATTAAAGCTCATTTAGCAACATTACAGAAGCGTATTCAGGAAGGAATGAAAATTAATGGAAATTAAGACTACGGCTGTGGCCGGAACGTTGGAATCTTCCGATATTCAAATCATGTTGGCTGCGGGAGGCACCGGGATTCAGATTGACTTGGAATCAGATGTCATCAAGCAATTTGGGGCCCAAATCAAACAAGTCATCACGACGACGCTGCAACAACTCGGCATCGAAAATGCTAAGGTCAAGGCAGTGGATAAGGGTGCGTTAGATTGTGTCATCAAAGCACGGACGATTACCGCTGCCCAACGCGCATTGGAAGAAACGACACCAGCATGGGAGGTCTTATAATGGCTGAAAAAGAAGAACGCTTACGGCGGACAATGATGTTTGTGCCCGGTAATAATCCGGCCATGGTCAAGGACGCGGGAATCTATGGCGCCGATTCAATCATGTTTGACCTGGAAGATGCCGTTTCAATGGCTGAAAAGGATGCGGCCCGGGTTCTAGTCTATGAAGCGCTTAAAACGCAAGATTACGGCAATGCCGAATTAGTCGTGCGGATCAATGGCTTGGATACGCCATACTACGCCAATGACGTCAAAGCGATGGTCAAGGCAGGCATCGACGTGATTCGGTTGCCAAAGGTCGAATCGGCTGAAATGATTCAACAACTTGAAAAAGACGTGGCTGCCGCAGAAACTGAATTTGGCTTACCGGTTGGCACGACTCATTTGATGGCCGCCATCGAAAGTGCCAAAGGGGTCTTGAATGCGCCGGCGATTGCCGCTGCTTCGGACCGAATGATTGGGATTGCGCTCTCCGCTGAAGATTACACCACTGACATGAAGACGCACCGTTATCCAGATGGCGCCGAACTCGAATTTGCCCGCAACATGGTCCTCCACGCTGCACGGGCCGCTGGGATTGCCGCCTTCGATACGGTCTTCACGAATATGGCTGATCCAGATGGCTTCTACCGTGAAACGCGTCACATCCATCAACTCGGCTTTGATGGTAAGTCACTGGTCAACCCACGGCAGATTCCAATGGTCAACTCGGTCTACGAACCAACTAAGGATGAAGTTGTTAAGGCTCAAAAAGTGATTGCTGCCATCGAAGAAGCCCGCATCAAAGGCTCCGGGGTCATCTCAATGAATGGTCAAATGGTCGACCGGCCAGTCGTCTTGCGTGCACAGCGGGTCATGCAGTTAGCCAAGGTTTCCAACTTACTTGATGAGGAGGGCAATTACATTGAAAAATAGCGTAAACCGTGAATTACCAGATGAATTATTGTCGAAGTTAAACTACCAGGGCTTCAAATCCACTGAAATCGGCCATCCCGAAATTCAGCGGGTCGCTCCAAAAGTCCACGTTTCAACCGGTGATGATAAGGTCGTTGATTCAATTAAAGACGTGGTCAAGGCCACGGTCAAAGATGGCATGACAATTTCATTTCACCACCATTTTCGGAATGGGGATTTCGTCTTCAACCAAGTCATGCGGGCAATCATTGATGCCGGTATTCAGGACCTGACTTTGGCACCTTCCTCATTAACGGGCGTCATGAACGATATGGTGATTGAAGCCATCAAAGCGGGGACGATTACCAACATCACCAGTTCTGGGATGCGTGGCTCACTCGGCGACTTTGTTTCACACGGTGGCTTGAAGAATCCGGTCATCTTCCGTTCACACGGTAATCGGGCGCGGGCCATCGAACACGGCGATATTAAGATTGACGTGGCCTTCCTGGGCGTTCCAAATGCGGATCGGTTAGGTAATGCGAATGGGATGGCTGGTAAAGCAGTCTTCGGTTCATTAGGTTATGCATTGATGGATGCGCAATATGCTGATCAAGTGGTTTTACTCACGGATAACTTAGTTGCCTATCCAAATACGCCAGCTTCAATCAAGCAAACGCAAGTCGATTACGTGGTCAAAGTTGACCAGGTCGGTGATCCAGACAAGATTGGTTCTGGTGCAACGCGCTTTACCAAGGATCCAAAGGAATTGAAGATTGCCCAGACGGTCAATGATGTCATCGTCAACTCACCATACTTCAAGGACGGCTTCTCATTCCAAACTGGTTCCGGTGGTGCAGCGTTGGCCGTAACCCGTTACTTGCGCCAAGCTATGCTCGATAATCAAATCAAAGCATCGTTTGCACTCGGTGGGATTACCAAACCAACCACGGACTTGCTCGAAGAAGGGTTAGTCGACAAAGTCATGGACGTTCAAGACTTTGATAAGGGCGCCGCGGCTTCGATGCACGCCAACCCCAATCAACAAGAAATCGACGCTTCCTGGTACGCGGATCCTGACAACAAGGGTGCGATGGTCGATCAATTAGATGTCGCCATTCTCAGTGCCTTAGAAGTCGACACCCACTTCAACGTCAACGTCATGTCTGGCTCTGATGGGGTCATTCGGGGCGCAATCGGTGGTCACCAAGACGCTGCCACGGCCAAATTGACGATCATCTCTGCACCACTCGTTCGGGGCCGGTTAGCCACGATCGTGCCGGATGTTACGACGGTCGTGACACCAGGCGATTCGATTGATGTCGTGGTCACTGAATATGGGATTGCCATCAACCCACGCCGCCAAGACTTGGTCAAGGCATTGAGCCACGTCCCAGGTGTGCCCGTTTATACGATTGAAGAACTTCAACAAATGGCCGAAAAGAAAGTCGGTCAACCACAACCACTTGAATTCACAGACCGGACTGTCGCATTGATTGAATATCGCGACGGCACGATTATTGATACGATCAAAGCGGTTAAGGACTAGCCTATACTGATGATAAAAATGACCTTGCTGGTCAATTGCCAGCTGGGTCATTTTTATTTAAGGTGAATCGGTGTGAATTGAGTAGGGGGTGTTTTGTGTCTGATTAGCAAGAACATGTTTCATGATTGAAATGGTCCGATTGTTTGAAGGACTGTCCGTCAGCTGACGTGATTTCTCGTCGCTTTTGGCTGTGAGAAAAGTAAAAAAGTGCTGATTTTCAGTAAAATTAATCAGCGTAAATAAATTAGAACATGTGAAAAAATAAACATTTTTATCGTGATTGCCATTGAACCAAATTATGGGCACTTAACACCTGATACATCAACCTCATAACTAAAATTTATAACTAAATTGGCGTTTGACTATAGTCATATCTGGGCGCTAAACTTAATTTATGAATTAAATGTTATTTTTTTCACACATTTAGTAAGCGCTTACCAACACATTAATTGGAGGTTATTAACATGACAGAATATCGTGTAGAATCAGATACTTTAGGCGAAGTTAAAATTCCAGCTACCGCGCTATGGGGCGCCCAAACTGAACGGAGTCGCCATAATTTCCCAACTGGTACGAAGATGCCACTAGAAATTATCCGGGCACTCTTGCAAATCAAACGGGCCGCTGCCATTGCGAACAAGGAAGTTGAAGCAATGACCGCCGAAAAGGCTGATTTGATCGTAGCCGCCATTGATAAACTGTTGGCGTTAGACGATGAAGACTTGCGGAAGGACTTTCCATTAGTTGTTTATCAAACTGGTTCAGGGACTCAAACCAACATGAACGTGAACGAAGTCGTTGCCCATATGGCTGGCAAACTCAACCCAGACGTTGAAATTTTACCAAACGACGATGTTAACCATGGTCAAAGTTCAAACGACATTTTCCCAACCGCCATGAACATCACCGCTGCCGTTGCTGTCGACAAGTTGATTGCGGCTGCCGAACACTTATTAGATGAATTAAAAGCTAAACAAAAGAAGTACTGGCGCGTTGTTAAGATTGGCCGGACCCATTTGCAAGACGCAACGCCATTAACATTTGGCCAAGAAGTCAGTGGCTGGGCAAGTGCCATCGAACATGACATTGCTTACTTGAAGCAATTGAACCCAACCTTGGGCGAATTGGCGATGGGTGGTACGGCTGTCGGTACTGGACTGAATGCGGCACCACATTTTGCTGAAAACATTGCCGCTGCCATGAGCAAACTGTACGGCATTGAATTTACGGCTGATTCCAATAAGTTCTATGGCTTAGCGCATCACTCCGGTTTGAACGTGGTCCACGGTGCCATCAAGACGTTAGCCGCTGATTTGATGAAGATCGCCAATGACGTGCGGTTCCTTGCCAGTGGTCCACGGGCTGGATATGATGAATTGAACATTCCGGCTAACGAACCAGGTTCATCGATCATGCCTGGGAAGGTCAACCCAACTCAAGCTGAAGCAATTACCATGGCAGCGGTCCGGGTCATGGGGAATGACGTGGTCGTTGACTTAGCTTCTAGTCAAGGTAACTTTGAAATGAACGTTTACAAGACCGTGCTAATTGACGCTTTCTTGGAATCCGCCGAATTATTAGCCGGTACGATTACAGGCTTCGCAGACCGGATGATTGCTGGTTTGACGATCAACGAAGACCGGATGGCTGAATTAGTGGACCGTTCCTTGATGACTGTTACGGCGTTGTCACCACACATTGGTTACCATGACAGTGCGGTGATTGCCCAACAAGCTGAAAAGGCGGGCACGACCTTGCGTGAAGCGGCCATCAAGTCTGGCAAAGTCACAGCGGAACAGTTCGACGAATGGATGGTTCCAATTGATATGACCAATATTGATAATTAAGGTAAACTAGTGACAGCGCTCCTGTAGCGAGCAGCGACTAGGCTGGTGACGGGTCATTGTTCCGCGAGTGGAATGGTGGCCCGTATCCGCTTAAGGCTAGTTTATCGGGTGCGGGGATAATTACCTTGAAAAATAAACTTAATGAAAATGGATCGATCCACATCGGTAACGCGGTGTGTGATGAATTGAGAGGAGTAATTTGATGGCTGACAAATTTACGTTTACGCCAACCGCTTTAGCGGATTTAAAAACAACCTATGACGTGGTCATTATTGGATCGGGTGGTGCTGGCTTGACCGCAGCGATTCAAGCTCACGAACTCGGCTTAAAACCGGTGATCTTAGAAAAAATGCCAAAAATCGGAGGTAACACGACGCGGGCTTCTTCGGGGATGAATGCTGCTGAAACCAATGTCCAACTGCATCATCACATTGTCGATAGTTTTGGTGATTTCTATGATGAAACGCTCAAAGGCGGCGGCAATCTGAATAACCAAGCACTGTTGAAGTTCTTCACGGAACACAGTGCATTAGCCATCGACTGGTTAGCGGACCATGGGATTAAACTAGACGACTTGACGATTACGGGTGGGATGAGCGTCATGCGGACCCACCGCCCAAGTTCCATGGCCCCAATTGGCGGCTTCCTGGTCACCGAATTGTTGAAACAAGTGGCGGCGGCTAAGTTACCATTGTTTACGGATATCAAGGTTGACCAACTAGTTCAGACGGATGGTAAAATTACCGGGGTCAAGGCAACCACCGCTAATGGTGCGGTAACCATCAACGCTGGTGCCGTCCTCTTAGCAACCGGTGGCTTTGGCGCCAACAAAGCCTTATTGGGCAAATATCGCGATGACCTCAAAAATTATCAAACCACGAATCAACCTGGTGCGACCGGCGACGGTATCTTATTGGCTGAAGCCGTTGGGGCTAAGGTGGTTGATATGGATCAAGTCCAAGTACACCCGACCGTACAACAAGATACGGACCATGCGTACTTGATTGGTGAAGCCGTTCGTGGTGAAGGGGCGATTCTCGTCGACCAGCAAGGTAAGCGGTTTGTCAACGAATTGGACACACGTAAGAACGTGACCGCCGCCATCGACCAACTCGGTGGTACCGGTGCTTATCTGATTTTTGACCGCGGCATTCGTGACCGGGTCAAGGCCGTTGAATTCTACGACCACATTGGTTTGGTCAAAACTGGTGCTGATTTGGCGGCATTAGCGACTGAAGCCGGTTTAGACGCAGATACGTTGACCCAGACAGTTGCGGATTGGAATCAAGCTGTTGCTAACCATGCGGATACCGCCTTCAACCGGACGACTGGGATGGACCGCGATATTGCCAAAGGCCCATTCTATGCGATTCACATTGCACCGGCTGTCCATTACACCATGGGTGGCGTTGGCATTAACCCAGCGACCCAAGTTCTGGACAAACAGGACCAACCAATCAACGGGTTATTCGCAGCTGGTGAAGTCGTTGGCGGGCTGCACGGCAATAACCGGATCGGCGGTAACTCAATTGCCGAAACGGTCATCTTCGGTCGTCAAGCCGGACAACAGATGTTCAAATATTTACAGTAATTTAGCCAGTGCTAGTTCTGCGTTGAGCTGATAAATTTAAAGTTGCTTTGAGAATTCAGTGATGGATTGTCGGGGCAACTTTTTTTGGTGAAATTGATAATAACTCAAAATACAGCCGTGGCAATCTTGGGCGACACTCGCTATCGCTTGACTTCTGGAGTTGGCTCACAATGCTTGAGCAGGAGACGCAGACTTGAATTGACGTCCTCTCCAATGCAGCGTTACGCAAGCCCATACTGTTTTCGGCAGTCCCGGGCTTGCAGGTCTGCCGCTAGAGTCTCAAAAACCGTGAGACAAAATTGCCCAAATTCGGATAAAATCGGTTTCAAAATTCCGTGTTTTCAGTTAAGCTGAGTGTATAAGTATTTATAATAGGAAGAAAGTGACAAGTATGGCGAGTATTTTTACGAGTGGAAAGCCGCAAACGATTACAGATATGTTGGCGGCGCGGGACCAGCGCGTGGCCTTTCAGCAGGAATTGACGGCCGCGCATCCCAAGTCGTCGATTGCAGCAATCAAGCTCAATATTCCAGGACCAATCAAGAATAATGACGCGTTGCGGCGGCTGTTTTTGGCTGGTGTTCAGCGTTTTGAGGACCAGCTAACGGATTATACGCTGGCGGCGGACTGGAATCATCCTGCTGGTAATGAGCGCTTTTTGATTTTGCCACTGGATTTTGCGACCAGTAAGCGCGCGGCGGTGGCATTTGAAGAGCAGGATTCGCTCGGACGATTGTACGATATTGACATTTTACAAACTGGCTCGCAACGTGCGCTGTCTCGGACTGACTTAGGATTACCGAAACGACGGTGTTTGTTGTGTGGGCGTGAAGCCAAGGACTGCGCGCGGTCACGACGGCATTCCGTGGCGGACTTGCAAGCAAAAATTACGGCGATGTATGACGCAGAATTCGGTGATCGCGTATGAATACACGAGACTTAGATTATTTTCGGGCACTAGTCGATTGTCAGAATTATACGATGGTTGCACGTCAGTTCGCCGTTTCACAACCAGCAGTGACGCAGGCGATTCACCGGTTGGAGAAAGAATTTGCGGTCAAATTGGTGATTCAAGACCGCCATCATCAACAGACGAATATTACGCGGGCGGGTCATCTACTGTATAAGAACGCGCAACAAATTCAAGCGAGTTTGCGCTTGGCCCATCAAGAAATTGATAGCGCTCAGCAAGCGGAGATTCGGTTTGGCCTACCACCGATCATCGGGACGTTGTATTTCCCGCAGATTGCTGAAAAATTATTGCAAAACGGGTTGTTGCAGCAATTGAAGATTACTGAGACCGGTTCAGACGAATTGCTACACAAACTGGTAAAAGGTGAAATCAATATTGCATTATTGGGCTCGTATCTACCGTTTGACTTGCCGACTGTTCACGCGGTTAATTTAGGGGCGCGCCCTTTCAGTATTATCGTCAGTCCGCAAAACAGTTTGGCATCGCAGACGAGTATCGCTTTCAAAGACCTCGGTCAAGCACAGTTTATCGGTCTGGATGGTAAATATGTTCATCCGCAAGCCTTTCAAGCCTACTGTGATTTCGCCGGGGTTCATCCGGAAGTCATTTACCGCACGCCCGATATTTCGTGGGTCAAGGCACTGGTCAAAGCCAATCTCGGCATCAGCATGCTAGTCCGCGACGTCGTGAAACCCGATGATGGGGTGGTGTGTCTGGATATTGAAGACCAATTGCCCGTCAGCTTCAACATTTCGGTCGTGACGCGGGCCGGCTATTTACCGACCGATGATGAACAGCGCTTTATTGACCAACTGTTGAAAATGACCGTCTGATGGTTCGCCGTAATGGCGTCTGGCGTAATTGTACGTGAGCCAATCATTATGGATCAACGAATCTGACTAATTATTCGGATAATAACAAAAAACTCGCACCATCACCTATTTGTGGTCGTGTGAGTTTTTGTGCTGGCGTGCTTTAAATCCACGTTGTGCTAGTTATTCTTTAGCATTAAAAATAATTAAAATGTACCAGTTGGGGATTACTGTTCGTCAGCCGATGCGCGCCTTAGTCCGACCTCCGGGGCCGGCTGACAACGCTGGAACAGGGCGGACATCGAATTGAACTCACGCAACCCACTGCGCAATTTCAAATACGAGTCTTATTCTAAGCCGGAAGCAGCCCACTTCCGACTAAGAATAATTTGGCTACTGAGCATTGTCAGCCAGCCCCTCCAGTCGGGAAGCCGCTCGAATGGCAGATGAACGGCCACCTATCTGGGTACAATTGACCACTGAATATTAAGTGACTGGTCCTTCAAGCAAACTTTTAATTGGCATCAATAATGCTTTATTACACTTAATCACTGAAAAAATCGGTTGAATTTTATTCGCAAAATTCAACGGACATTAGTCTTGAAGTTAGTCGATAAGATTACCTTCGTTTATAATTTGAGACTTTTCTATCTCAAACGACTAAGGAAAGTTCTGACAAGTTCAGTGAAACTGCTGATTCGAAAAGTTAAAACATGGGTTAGGAAGCTTAGCTATCATTAGAAACTAGTCTGACAGTGAATGTCAAAATGACCTTGGACTGTGAATCAACGACTAATCTAAGAAAAAGTTGAGTCCGCATATGTCTGCCTTTCGAATACAATCCCGGCTGGAAGGTATTCTGGGCAAGGCCCAGTGGTGAAATTTCACTTAGCAAGCGTCCTTTGCTTGGTTAGTGAAAGACCAGTATTTAAGACGTGGTTTGTCGGCTTAAATCTGTGTCCACCACGTTCCAGCGTTGTCAGAAATGCCTGCAAGCCGGCGTAGGAAGCAGCCGTAAAGCAGATTTACGCTAACTCGCCTTTTTTCCAGCGATCCTCAGCTGGCCGCTTTTGAACTTAATAGCTTGCACAATTCAATCATGATCCATGACAAATTAACGCGCACAATGCATTTTAAATACAACAACTTAAGATTCATCCGAATCGTCCTCATCAGTTGACAACGTGTCGTGCAGGATGGTCAGTAGTTGGTGCTGGACGGGCGTCAAAATGTGAGTCGTTCGGTAGACGATGCTGGTGATGAACTCCGGTGGTTCGGTATCCATCAAGTCGAGGCGGACGACGTCTTTGCGGTAGTGGTCGACGATTCGAGTGAAAAAGCCGACGCCAACATTTTCGCCAATCAACTTCATCAGCACGTGGGTGTCGTTGGAACGAAAGACGATGTTGGGCCGAAAATGGTTCCGGCGCGTGAGCTTGTTGAACGCGGTGTTATGGATAAAATTACTATTGAAGAAGACAAAGTTCTCACGGCGTAGTTCATTAAAGTAAATGCGTTTACGTTGGGCGAGTGGGTGGTCCTTGGAAACATAGATACAGAAGGGTTGCCGATCAAATTCTTCTGCAATCAACGTGCGATAAGCGAGTGGTTCGACTGAACCCAGTAAGGTCAAATCCACTCGGCCGTCCCGCACGGCGTTTCGTAAGAAAATCGAGCCACCTTCCACGGTCTCCAGACTAGCAAGTAGCCCGGCCTCCGCCAGTTTGGCACCGACTTTTGGAAAATAATGATTTTCAATAATTGGCGGTAACCCTAAAATCAGTCGATTTTGCGAGAGGTTATCAATTTCCTGGTGAGCGATGCGTAACTCATGAAGGACAATTTTGGCGTGTTCAGCTAGTTGGGCGCCGCTCTCAGTGACGTGTAAGGTGTTCTGGATGCGGTCACGAATCACCAGTGGGGCGCCAAACTCAGTTTCCAATCTTTTGATGGCGGTGGTAATGGTTGGTTGGCTCACATTGAAAGTTTTCGCAACTTTTGAAAAATTTTTTTGAGAAATTAATTCATCAAAATAAGCTAAGTCTTTTGTGTTCATTTTTAATCCTTTCTAAATCAGCGTTTATAGCGACCTTATTTAATTTATTTATATCATAACATAGTTTTGACTATAACATTTCCGGGGGTCTATAGTATGTTTTGTAAATTGATAGGAACGGTTTTCATGCTTAGGCATGTTGACTGACTGTTAACCAACCGGGTGGCAATCAAGCGATTTTGAGCGAGCAACATTCTCAAATGTTTGACGGACGACGCGCTGGCTGTTATCTTATTTCATGTAAAATGATAAGAACAGTTTTTCCTGTTGATAGAAGTTTGTTAAAGCTCATTCAAAAATAGGAGGTCGCAGTAATGACAAAAACTGCAAGTACCATTTTAAATAACCCATTCTTAAATAAGGGGACTGCTTTTACTAAAGAAGAACGCCAAGCATTGGGCTTGACTGGGACGTTACCAAGTAAGGTTCAAACGATCGATGAACAAGCAACTCAAGCTTATGCGCAATTTAAGAGCAAGCCAAGTCGGTTGGAACAACGGATTTTCTTAATGAACCTGTTCAACGAAAACCGGACGTTGTTCTTCCACTTAATGGA
The DNA here is from genome assembly GCF_000463075.2 of Lactiplantibacillus plantarum EGD-AQ4. GTDB lineage: Bacteria > Bacillota > Bacilli > Lactobacillales > Lactobacillaceae > Lactiplantibacillus > Lactiplantibacillus plantarum_A. The sequence continues at coordinate 87,070 of NZ_AVAQ01000034.1, read as the reverse complement.
TGAACACGTGGTTGAATTCATGCCAATCGTGTATGATCCGGTCGTTGCTGATTCAATCGAACAATACAACGAATTATTCCTAGACCCACAAAACGCGGCTTTTGTTTCAGTTGATGCCCCTGAAGACATCGAAGCAACTCTGAAGAACGCGGCTGACGGTCGTGACATTCGCTTAGTCGTTGTGACTGACGCTGAAGGAATCCTTGGTATGGGTGACTGGGGTGTTAACGGTGTTGATATTGCCATTGGTAAGTTGATGGTTTACACGGCCGCTGCCGGTATCGACCCATCACAAGTCTTACCAGTAAGTATTGATGCTGGGACTAACAACCAGAAATTATTAGATGATCCATTGTATCTTGGTAACCGTCACAAGCGGGTCTCAGGTGCACAATACTATGATGTGATCGACAAGTTCGTGGAAGCTGAACAAAAATTATTCCCAGATTCATTATTACACTTTGAAGATTTTGGTCGTGACAATGCGCAAGTTATCCTGGACAAGTACAAGGACCAAATCGCAACTTTCAACGATGATATTCAAGGAACTGGGATGGTCGTTTTAGCAGGTATCTTAGGGGCGTTGAACATTTCTAAGGAAAGTATCAAGGACCAAAAGATCTTGTCATTCGGTGCGGGTACTGCCGGCATGGGGATTGCCAACCAAATCCTTGACGAATTAATGCAAGCTGGTTTGACCGAAGAAGAAGCTAAACAACACTTCTACGCCGTTGATAAGCAAGGTTTACTTTTTGACGATACTGAAGGCTTAACCCCAGCCCAAAAGGCCTTCACTCGTAAGCGTAGTGAATTTAGTAACGCTGATGAACTAACTAACCTTGAAGCCGTTGTTAAGGCTGTTCACCCAACGGTTATGATTGGGACGTCAACTCAACCTGGGACGTTCACTGAAAGCATCGTTAAGGAAATGGCTGCTCATACGGAACGGCCAATCATCTTCCCACTTTCTAACCCAACCAAGTTAGCAGAAGCCAAAGCGGAAGATTTAATCAAATGGACTGACGGTCGCGCCTTAGTTGCCACTGGGATCCCAGCCGACGATGTGGAATATAAGGGTGTCACTTACCAAATCGGTCAAGGAAACAACGCCTTGATGTACCCTGGTTTAGGATTTGGTTTGATTGCCTCAACGGCCAAGGTCTTGAACAGTGAAACCTTATCAGCTGCATGCCATGCCTTGGGCGGTATCGTGGATACGTCTAAGCCAGGTGCAGCGGTCTTACCACCAGTTTCAAAGATTACGGAATTTTCACAAACTTTAGCTGAAGTCGTTGCACAGAGTGTGATTGATCAGAAGTTAAACAAAGAACCAATTACGGATGCAAAACAAGCAGTTGCTGATATGAAGTGGGTTCCAGAATACAAAACAATCAGCGAATAGTGTCGGTAAATAAGAGATTGAAAGCCCGTGCCGCGAGTTAGCTTGGCAGGTTAACGTCGCAAATGGCATCGGCAAATTAAGAGATTGTAAGAGGGTATAAGTACACATGGCAGTTTTATGGAATTCGATTCAAAGCGTCCTAGTGGTCGTTTTGATCATGATATTAGGGTTTGTCCTACGGCGGACCGGTTGGTTTGATGACAAGTTTGCGGGGACGATTTCCAAGTTTATCAAGAACATCGCCCTGCCAGCATCGATTTTCGTTTCAGTGCTGAGTCGGTTGACGCGTGGTCAGTTAGGGTCGTTCGCGGGCTACTTGGCTTACGCATTCTTAGCCGTCATCATTGGTTATGTGATTGCATTTATCCTGGTCAAACTGATGCGGGTCAAGCCCGGTCGTAAAGGGATTTTCATTAATGCGATCGTCAACGCCAACACGATCTTCATTGGGTTACCTTTGAACATTGCGTTGTTTGGCGATAAGAGTATGACGTACTTCCTGGTTTACTATATTGTTAACACCGTTTCAACTTGGGCCTTCGGGGTATTCTTGATTTCTAATGATGATCCAACGAAGCCTAAGGAAAAGACGCACAACAAGATTGATTGGAAGAAAGTTATTCCGATGCCACTGGTTGGGTTCTTAGTCGCATTAGTTGTGCTATTACTCAACATCCCAGTGATGAAGGTTGATTTCATTAGTTCGACCTTGACGTATGTTGGTAACTTGGTCACACCGCTTTCCTTGATTTACATCGGGATCGTGCTAGCGGATGCCGGGTTGAAGAGTATTCGTTTCGACCGTGATACGATCGTTGCGTTGATTGGTCGTTTCATCTTGTCACCAATCATCATGATCTTGGTCTTGATGGTTGCCGGCAACTTTGGCGCCAGCTTCCCAACCATGGCTTCACAAACGTTGATTGTTCAATCAGCAACGCCAATGTTAGCCGTATTGCCAATCTTGGCTAATGAATCACATGGGGACGTCGAATACGCCACCAACATTGTTACAACCAGTACCGTCTTGTTCATCGTGGTTGTGCCAGTCTTGATGACCTTGATTCAATATATTTAATCCAAACTAGATTTACTGTTAAAAAGCGGCCTGTGATGGGCCGCTTTTTTAGTGCATACGCATTGTGTTGGTTAACTCGTCATGAATCATGATTAAATCATGCCAGTTAGTGGATTCCTGTTCGTCAGCCGATGCGCGCCCTAGTCCGATTCCGGGGCCGGCTGACAATTGCTGGAACGCAGCCGACGTCGATTTGAACTCACGCAGAAAACCACTGCGCAATTTCAAATACGAGTCTTATTCTAAGCCGGAAGCAGACCACTTCCGACTAAGAATAATTTGGCTACTGAGCATTGTCAGCCGGCCCCTCCAGTCGGGAACCCGCTCGAATGGCGGATGAACGACCACCTATCTGGGTGCAATTGACCATTGAATATTTTAGTGACTGGACCTTCAGGCAAAAGTTTATTAGGTACGAATGATGACTGATGGCATTAATTACTGAGAAAATCATCTGAATACTATTCACTCATCTCAATGCCATAAATCTCAAGGACAACTAGTCTTGAAATTGGTCGATAAAGTTGTCCTCGTTTAGAATTCAAAATTTTGTTATCTTAGACAGTTAGAGAAGATTTTGACAAGCAAGTTCAGTGAAGTTGTCAGTAATCTTAAAATATGACTAAGAAAGTTTAGTTGTTTCAAGAAGGTAGTCTGGGTGTTGAATGTCGAAATCACATTTTGTTAAGAATCAACGACTAGCTCATCAAAAGGTTGGGTCCGCACATGTCTGCCTTTCGAATAATATCCCGGGTGGAAGGTATTCTGGGCAAGGCCAAGTGGTGAAATTTCACTTAGCAAGCGTTTTTGGCTTGGTTAGTGAAAGACCAGTATTTAAGACGTGGGTTGTCGGCTTAAATCTGTGTCCACCGCGTTCCGGCCATTGCACAGAATGCCTGGAAGCCGGTGTAGGAAGCATCCACCACTGCACGTTTACGCTAACTCGCACTGTTTCCAGCGGTTCTCAGCTGGCAGCTTTTAAACCTGGGAACTAGCATGGTTTAATCATCTTTAATGCTCAATAATAACTCGCATTAGGTGTCGTACTAGCTGAATTATTAAGCATAGCGTGAGACTGGAATGGGCAAATCTTATGAACAATTAATAAATTTGTTTAAAGTAACTAACCAAATAAAACGCTATCTTAAGGCGTTTCACGATAATTTATGTGAATTTTTCAGATTAACTTGACTAATTGCACAAAAATTAATAGAATTAAGCACGTTGCATTATTAAGAATTTGATTAGGAGGAACCCCATATGAAAGAGTCACGCCGATTGTTGGTTAAAAAGCCAGTCAATCCAGCGAGTTTTAATCAGGGCGGCCTCGCAAAAACGTTAAATGCCTTTAGCCTGACAATGATGGGGGTGGGGGCAATTGTTGGTTCCGGGATTTTCATCACACCCGGAATTATTGCGGCCAAGTATGCCGGTCCCGCTGCAATGTTATCCTTTGTGATTGCAGCGGTGGTTTGTTCGTTAGCTGCACTATGTTACGCTGAATTTTCCTCGACGATTCCGTTAGCTGGGAGTGCCTACACGTACGTTTACACGGTCTTCGGTGAGTTTTTAGCTTGGATTTTAGGCTGGTCACTGATTTCAGAGTATTTATTCGCCGTTTCGTCAGTCGCCGTCAGCTGGTCATCGTATTTTCAAAATTTGATCAGTGGTTTTGGACTCAAACTACCGTCGTATTTGTCGGCGGCAACTGGAACCGCTGGAACGAGTCACGCAGGTTTCAATTTGATTGCCTTTGTGGTCGTTTTGGCGGTATCGTTACTGCTAGTCGGCGGGTTGCAAGAATCGACCCGGGTCAATTCGATTATGGTGATTGTTAAAATTTTAGTGATTGTGCTCTTTATCGCAGTTGCCATTTTCTTCGTAAAACCAGCCAACTATCATCCGTTCATGCCACATGGAGTGAGCGGCTTGGTCAAGGGCGCGTCGCTCGCGTTTTATGCCTACATTGGGTTTGACGCGGTATCAACGGCTTCTGAAGAAGTTAAAAATCCAAAGCGTAATATGCCAATTGGGATCGTCGGCTCATTAGTGGTGGCGTCGATTCTCTACGTGGCAATGGCTGCCGTCCTGGTTGGGGTGGTCCACTATAGTCAATTAAACGTTGGTGATCCGGTGGCATACGCGCTCGCTGTGATTCATCAGAATTGGGCCGCGGGCATTGTGTCGCTCGGTGCGGTCGTTGGAATGACGACGGTGTTGATCGTCATGTTGTATGGGGGTACCCGGTTGCTCTTTGCCATCAGTCGGGATGGACTCTTACCCAAAGCGTTTCGGACGGTCAGTCCACATACAAAAGTTCCCGTTAAGAGTACCTGGATTTTTGGAATCATTGCCAGCGTCTTTGCAGCGGTGATTCCGTTGGATAAGATTGCGGAATTAGTCAACATTGGGACTTTATTTGCATTCGCTATGGTCTCGATTGGGGTCGTCTTCTTACGTCGTCATGAAACGCTACAACAAATCAACAGTTCCTTCAAAGTGCCGTTCTATCCAGTGTTACCGGTTGTATCGTTTCTCGCTTGTCTTTATCTGATGATCAACTTGCAAGCTTTCACTTGGCACATGTTCGCCATTTGGCTTGTTATTGGAGCGGTCATCTACTTTAGCTACAGTTACCGGCACTCACGGATTCGCGCGGGGTTACGGGAAAAAGAATCAGAATAAATTCAGAACTAGCTGCCAGTATTGGGGCTAGTTTTTTTGTCGTGATGTCGGTTGCGATTTGGCACCAGTCATATGCTATAATTAAGCGCGTAATTGAATGGAAAAGAGAGTTGAGGTGACTGATGATGCAGAGACGTTCAAACGCCTATCATATCAGTGTATTGGCGGTACTAATGGCGATTGTGATCATTCAAAATATCGTGCCGTTTTTTGGCTACATTCCGTTGCCGGGATTGAGCATTACGACGATTCACGTGACGGTCATTATTGCTGCGGTGGTTTTGGGACCACGGGATGGCGCAATTGTTGGGGGAATTTGGGGGATCATTGATTGGATTCGCGCATTCGTTGCACCCACCAGTGCGCTAGCGCCAATTGTGTTTACCAATCCATTAATCTCAGTAGTACCACGGATTTTAATTGGGGTGGTCGCTGGCTGGATTTTTATCTGGTTTCAAAAACGGCAACATCGAACGCTTGGGTTCACGTTAGCAGGAGTTGCTGGCGCTTTCACCAACACAATCTTAGTGCTTGGCTTGATTGGTCTATTGTACAGCCATCAAGCGGCCGGATTTTATCAAATCAATTTAAGTAAGTTAATGCCATATTTATTAGCGGTCGTCGCTTCAAACGGGGTACCAGAAGCGATTTTAGCCGGAATTTTGACGCCGCTGATTGGAACGCCATTATTACGTTTTAAAAAAGCATAGATTAAGTCATAATTGCAAAATAAAAATAAGCACCGTAGCAAACCCTCGATCGGGGTAATTTGCTGCGGTGCTTATTTGACGTTATTTAACTGCCTGAACCTTCTTTTGACTGATAATGACTTTATTATGGTACTTATCAATAATTTCAGGGTCAGTGCTATTAAAGTCGATGAGATAAGAATTCGTGTAACTTTTGGCAATCGTACCGGTATAGGTTTGACCCTCAAGTACGAACGAGACTGATGTTCCAATATCCATTATTATCATTCCTTACTGGTTATTGTTCATTCAGAATACCACAAAGTTGCGTCGCTGCGTTAAGCAAAACGCCGACGAATGCGTGTCCAGAAACCAGTGACGACAGCCAACAAGCTGGCACCAAGCGCAGTCAGCCATGATTGCGACGTTTCGTCAGTTCGTGGCAAGGCCGTTGCTGACTTAGCCGTTGGTGAGCTGACTGGGACGAGGTCTGAATCTGCCTCGGGTTTAGTCGTCGAAACGGCCGTTGGTGCCATAGCAATCATTGCGTCAGCCGCACTCAAATCTTCTCGGAGACTAGCAGTTACCACGGAACCACTGTGATCGTGATTAACCAACCAGTCATTGTTCGTGACTGCGGCATCGGTTGCAGTGGTTTCACTATCGCGCGTCTGGTCATCGGTAATATCCACGTCTTCGGGAGTAGCTTCTGCCAGCGATAAGGTGCCAGTAGCGGACTCGTCCGTCGTAGTGGCCGTTGCTAACCGACCATTTTTAACGGTTGCTGAAGTTGAACCATCTGCAGTGACCGTTGCATCGTCCTGATCGTCGACAGTTGTCGTGGTGTCCGGATCTGTTTGCGATGAGTCATCAGCACTAGTGGAATCATCAGCTGATTCAGCGGAGCCGGTGGCACTTGCCGAATTTTTGGCTGAATTAGTCGAGTTGGTTGAACTGTTATCCGCGTCGTTAGTTGCTTCAGTGGGGTCAGTCGAACCAGCTGTTTTGTCGGTCGTTTCCGTCGTGCTGGTTTTGCCGTCTGTATCTACGGTCGTATCGGTGTTATTCGTTGTACTATTCGTCGAATTAGATGTTTCCGTCGAGTCAGCGCTAGGGTCGACGTCAACTGCTTCATCTTCGGCTTCTGCAACTGAGACTAATGGCGCCAGGAAGTCCCGTAAATGTTGTTGGTACTGAAGAATCGCGTTGTTCGCGGCCGCGTGACCACCAACTTGTCCGGGCAAAATCCAGACTTCTTGGTCAGCTGAATGATTAGCAGCTGCTAATTCAAGTGATTGCGTATAAGGAATGAACGCGTCATCTTCAGTGTGAATCAACAGCAGGGGAATCGTTACTTTGCTTGCGGCATCGACAGCGGATAAGTCGTCAACGCTGAAGCCCTGGGTTTTAATCAAACGGGCGTTAATGGCAGCCACAATTTTGTCATACGATAAGAATGGCAAACTCGTAATCGCTGGTAACCCAACTGATTGTAGGGCGTTTGACACGTAATTGATGGCTTTCGTGTATAGTGACGCACCTAATTCTGGTAAGGTGGCGTAACCGGCATCAGCGACCACTGCCTTGACTGATTTCGATAATCCCGGAACTGAAGCGGCTTCGAGGACGGTATCAGCGCCTAGTGATTGGCCGTAGAAGACGACTTCACTGTTGGCGCCGTTGCGTTCGTCGACCATCTTGACCCAGTTCAACCAGTCATATTTATCCTGGTAACCAAAGGTCAAATCGTCGCCGTCACTCAGGAATTGACCGCGTTGGCTTGGCATTAAGATGTTATAACCCATGTCATACCAGATTTTGGACACGTAACCGATCCAGTCGAGGTGTTCAGTCCAACCCTGACCAATAATGACAGTTTTGGTGGAATCACCATTTTGAATGTAGTAGGCCCGCACATTTTGCGTCGGGTCGTTATATTCTGGCAACGTCCAAGTTTCTTTAGTGACGTTGTTCCACCACGTGACTGCGGCAGGGTAATATTCTTCGGCAGCCGCCCGGTCAGTCGCGTAAGCCACTGGATCGAGACCTTCCCAGGTGTTAGAAATGTCGTAGCGGTGTTCGTTCATTTCAGTACGTAAATTCGATAGGGCTTCTGAACCGCTTCCCGTGAAGACGATCGGGTAGATCAGGTTGCCGACGATGGTGCTGGCAATGTCAGTTGGCAGTTCCTTTAATTGATCGACGATCGTACTGAGCTTGGCCTTAGCTGCCGCCAATTTTTCTTGCCCGGCTGGCGTAGCTGCTTGACTTGTTAAATCTTTGATTTCGTCGACGATTTTAACGATATCGCTGGCATCGAGCGTAACCGTTGTGGTCTCGTCTTTATTAGAGGTCGTGACCTTTTTCCAAGTCACACTATATGGACCGGTTTGTTCAATCGTAATCGTGCTCTTTTGGTTACCCGTCTGGTCATCGGTCTCATAAATCAAACCGTGGCCATCGTCAGTTGTCGTTAAACTCGTAGTGGTAGGTGTAGCGGCAGTCGTTGTTGCGGCCGTGTCGGTTTCGGCATTCTCGGCCGTCGTGGCATCATCCGTTGTAGCGGCAGCTGTCGTGGTACTAGTCGCTGTATTGTCAGTCGTCGCATTATCAGTTGCACTTGACGCCGTCTTGGCCGCAGCATCCGTGGAAGCAGCATTGGTGTCAACGGTTTGATTATCCGCGTCCGTTACCGTGTCAGTCGTGTCTGCTGTTGACTCAGTTGAATCTAAAGTAGCACTAGCTTGGTCACTAGTAGCATCCGCCGTCGTTGTCGACTTTGTGGAATCCGTCGAGGTAGATGCAGAAGTTGTGTCAGTGTTGGTTTGACCAGTAGCATCAGTGGCTGAGTCAGCGGTTGCCGCAGTATCAGTCGCACTAGTGTTATTAGCTGCGTCCGCATCAGCGTCAGTAGTCGTCGTGTCTGCCGCTGCCGTTGTTGTATCAGCGACAGTCGTGTTGCTAGTACTTGCCTCAGAACTAACGGTGGCCGTCTTACTGTTCGTATCAGTTCCTGCAGTTGAATTAGTGTCCGAACTCGAACCAGCTGCAGTTACCCCGGCAGCCTGACTGAGTTGGTCACTAGTCGTGGTATTGGGTGCGGAAGCCGTCGTCGTGGCACTGACAGGTGTCGTGGTGTCGGCTAACGCATTGGTTGTCAGCATCAGCGTACTACCAAGCCCCGCGATGGTAATGCCGGCATAGACCCAATGCTTGCCATCTTTGAACATTTTATAATGATCAATGGTGGCCGATGGTTGTGAATTCCTTTTCATATTATTTACTCCTCGTAACGTTTTAGTCTGTTGCACATTAAAAAATATAGCACGTCAGCGCGCGATTGTTCCCGTTTCCACGGTTTAAGTTGCGGAAATCATGACTTTTTTAATAACGGCATCACTTGTTTATAGTGTGAAATACAGGTCTGAATTGGTTAAAGCTGTCAAATGAGTTGTCATGTCAACAGCCAAACTAAAACAGTGCTAAACCGTGAATTATCGCGTGATTAGTGACTTGCAATGTCAACTAACTAACCAGTATTTGTACTAATAGTGGCCTTGAAAATTAGCGACTTTGACTATTTTGGGAATAAAAGTTGAGATTGATTGAAATTTCACTTATCACTTGCTATTATTAAAGGTGAATAAGGTGTTTCCGCTTTCGTAGGGAATAAATTTATAAAGGGGGGACCATTATGAATCTCGGATTAAGTATCTTATCCTTGGCGCGTTTTCAATTTGCGATGACCACGGTGTTTCATTTCTTCTTCGTGCCATTATCAATCGGCTTAGCCTTGGTTGTTGCAATCATGGAAACGGTATATGTTGTCAAAAAAGACATCATGTACAAACACATGGCACAATTTTGGGGCCGAATTTTCTTACTTAGCTTTGCCGTTGGTGTCGTAACAGGGATTATACAAGAATTCCAATTTGGGATGAACTGGTCTGATTATTCACGTTTCATGGGTGACATCTTTGGTGCACCACTTGCAATTGAAGCGTTGGTGGCATTCTTTATGGAATCCACGTTTATTGGTTTATGGATGTTTGGTTGGGACCGTTTCAATGCCAAAATCCACTGTGCGTTTATCTGGTTAACGTCGATTGGGACGATGATTTCCGCAATGTGGATCCTAGCTGCGAATAGTTTCATGCAAAATCCGGTTGGCTTTATGATCAACACAAAGACTGGTCGGGCACAAATGACGAGCTTTGCCGCCGTCGTTAAGAACGAACAGTTATGGTATGAATTACCACACGTGTTGTTTGGCGCCTTTGTCACTGGATCATTCGTGGTTGCAGGGATGGCGGCCTTCGCTTTGTTGAAGAAGAAGAACGTGACCTTCTTCCGCAAGTCGATTAAGGTCAGCCTGATTGTTGGTCTGGTTGCGTCAATCGGTGTGGTCGGCATGGGTGATTTACAAACACGCTACATTATTAAGGAACAACCGATGAAGTTTGCTGCAACTGAAGGCTTGTACAAAGACTCCGGTTCACCAGCTTCTTGGGCAGTGATTGAAGGCATGGATACCAAGAATCATAAGGCCAAATGGTCGGTTGAAATTCCATACGTCCTGGACATCCTCAGTTACCACAAGTTATCTGGGAACGTTAAGGGCCAAAACACGATCAACAAAGAGTTACACGCGAAGTACGATAAGAAGTTTGGCAAGGACATGAATTACTACGTGCCAACCAAAACCTTGTTCTGGAGCTTCCGGGTCATGACAGTCTCTGGTGGATTGTTCGCGTTGATTGCGATCATTGGGTTGTTCTTTGTTCGCGCAAAATCGACGTTGATCGAACGGCAACGCTGGTTCCTCTGGGTACTTGGCATTTGCACGTTCTTACCATTTGCCGCTAACACGGCTGGTTGGCTGATTACTGAACTCGGTCGTTATCCATGGGTCGTTTATGGATTATTGACGATTGCAGATGCGGTATCACCAAACGTCAGTGTTGCGTCGTTATTGATTTCTAACATCGTCTACTTCTGCCTCTTCAGCGGTCTCGGAATTGTCATGATCGTCTTGTCACGGCGGGCCTTACATCAAGGACCAGATGACTTATTACAAGCTGCTGATGACGCATCATACGATCCTTATGGTAAGGAGGCGTTCAGTCATGAGTAACTTACAATTCTTATGGTTTATACTTGTCGGTGAGCTATTCAGTGGCTTCTTCTTCCTAGAAGGCTTTGACTTCGGGGTTGGGATGACTATCAAGAGTCTGGCACAGACCCGTGATGAACGGGACGTGGTGATTCACACGATTGGCCCACACTGGGATGCCAATGAAGTTTGGCTGATTACTGCTGGTGGGGCAATGTTCGCTTCGTTTCCAATGTGGTACGCTTCCTTATTCTCAGGCTTCTATCTGATTCTCTTGTTGATTTTAGTTGCCTTGATCATGCGGGGGGTCTCATTTGAATTCCGTAGCCGGATGGAAACTGAATCTGGTCGCAACTTCTGGGAATGGGCAGCCGCACTAGGTAGTTTCTTCGCTGCCTTCCTATTTGGGATGATGTTCACTGCATTGGTCAAAGGGATGCCAATCAATGCCAATGGTGATATGACCGCGCACTTTACGGATTACGTCAACTTGTTCTCAATCGTCGGTGGGGTCGCAGTGACCTTGCTCTGCTACTTGCATGGGTTGAATTTCATTCGCCTGAAGACGACCGGTACGTTACGTGAACGCGCGCTACAATGGGCCAAACCATTATACTGGGTCCTCTTTGCAGGTGAAGTGGTCTTTGCAATTTTGCTCTTCTTCAATACGGATTTCTTCACGAAGAAGCCAATCTCGACCACAATTTTAGTTGTCGCATTAGTCTTATTGACCGTTTTAGCAACCTGGGGCGTTTATGGCAATCACGAATGGCTATCCTTCATCAGCAGTGGTTTATCACTGATTGACGTGGTCGTTCTACTGTTCAACGGCTTATTCCCACGGGTCATGGTCGCGAACAATTCGGCATACAGTATTCTGATCAAGGACGCGTCGAACTCACCATATACGTTACATCTAATGACGGTGATCTCCTTAACGGTCTTGCCGATTATGTTGATCTACTTTATTTGGAGTTACTGGGTATTTTACAAACGCTTGGCATCATAATTTAACTTGATGACAACAGTATCACGGGGTGCGGTGGTACAATGAATTTAACAGCACCAACGGGGTCGCGACCCTGGCCTAGTGCCAGGGGGCGGCCCCGTTCATTTTAAGCGGGGAGGGATCGGATGTGTTTGATCCAGCGTTATTTAAACTACCGGGAATGCGCCGAGCAGCGGGTATTTTAGGCCTGCTGGCGGTCATCGAAGGTATTTGTATTGTATTTCAGGCCTATTATTTATCGGTCGCCATCGTTGGACTGTGGCACTTGCATGCCTTGTCCACGATTGTTCGGCCAATGCTGATCTTTGCCGTAGCATGGGTTGGTCGCCAATTACTAGTCGTTATCAAAAATCGGGTGATGTACCCCTTGGTCGAGCGGACCAGTGGCGATATGCGCCGGCAAGTCATGCAAAAACTGTACCAATTAGGACCGGGCTACGTCGCTAAGACTGGGACTGGGAACGTGGTCACAACGGCCTTGGAAGGTATCGACAAAGTTCAAACGTACTTAATGTTAGTTGTCATTAAAGTGATCGACATGATGGTGATTCCGTGGATTATTTTAATTTATATTGCGGTGTTGCGGTGGCGCGAAGCCCTCTTTCTATTTGCTATTTTTCCACTGATTATCCTGTTCATGATTATTTTGGGTTACGCCGCTCAAGCCAAGGCTGACGCGCAGTACGTCGGTTACCAGCGCATGTCCAATCACTTTGTGGATACACTACGGGGCTTACCAACGCTCAAACAATTGGGACTCTCGAAACGCTATGCGGATAACGTCTATCAAGTGAGTGAAGGTTACCGTAAGCAGACGTTAGCGGTCATTAAAATTGCGATGCTATCAACGTTTGCGCTCGACTTCTTTACGACGCTGTCGATTGCGGTCGTCGCTGTCTTTCTCGGGTTCGGCCTGATTAACGGAACGATTGGCTTGTTGCCAGCGCTCGTAATTCTGGTGTTGTCACCAGATTACTTCTTACCGCTGCGGACATTTGCCAACGACTATCACGCGACTTTGAACGGGAAAAACGCGTTTGCGGATGTCCAAAAGATGCTGGCGTTGCCGGTTCCAACTGATCGTGAACAACTCGGAACGACACCGATTCATTGGCAGGCGGATAGTACGTTAAGCTTACGCGACGTTGATTTTAGTTATGATAATGATGACAAACTAGCGTTGAAGAAGATTGACCTCAATGTGCATGGCTATCAACGGATTGGAATCATTGGTGCCTCAGGTTCAGGTAAATCAACGCTGATTAACTTGCTTGGCGGCTTCTTGACCCCAGTTGCGGACCAGGGGGAGATTCAGGTCAATGGTCAAACCGTGACCCATCTGAGCCAGCAAGCCTGGCAACAGAGCTTTTTCTACATTCCACAAAACCCTTATTTGTTCCACGCGACTTTAGCCGAAAACCTGGCTTTTTATCAGCCGCATGCGTCGCGTGAAGCGATTGAGCAAGCAGCCGAAAAAGCCGGTTTAACGGCCTGGATCGCCACGTTACCAGACGGACTAGAAACCCAGATTGGTGAAGGCTCGCGAGGTGTCAGTGGCGGGCAAGCGCAACGGATTGCACTCGCACGGGCCTTTTTGGATGACTCACGGCGGGTCTTGCTGTTCGATGAACCGACTGCCCATCTGGATATTGAGACGGAAGCGGCCTTGAAGGAGACGATTCTGCCCGTCTTGGATGACCACCTCGTCTTCTTTGCGACCCACCGGCTACACTGGATCAATCAGATGGATTACGTGTTAGTGATGGACCATGGTCAAATCGTTGAACAAGGCACACCAGCAGAATTGGCGGCACACGACGGGGCCTATGTCCGCTTACGTGATGAAATGGTAGGTGCGATCTAATGAAAGATTTTTTAGCAACATTTAAACACGATACGTGGGTCATGCCATACCTGCGTAAGTACAAAAAATTACTCGCGTTGACGCTGTTTCTGGGCCTGATGACCTTCTTCTGTGGCTCAGCGCTGATGTTTAACTCTGGTTATCTAATCAGTAAGGCGGCGCGGCATCCGTATAACATTCTCATGATTTACGTGCCAATCGTGCTCACAAGAGCGTTTGGGATTGGCCGCCCTGCTTTTCGCTATGCAGAACGGATCACGAGTCATAACTGGGTTTTACGGATTGTGTCAGACTTTCGTAAAAAGCTATACCAAGCGGTCGCTAAGCATGCGGTCGCCATTCGCCAAAACTTCCAAACGGGGGATGTCCTGAGTATTTTGGCAGATGACATCGACCACATTGAGAACTTATATCTGCGGACGGTCTTTCCGACGGTGATCGCGTGGTTCATGACGCTGATTATCGTAATTGCGCTCGGCTATTTCAGTTGGTGGTTCGGCTTACTGATGCTACTGATGTTAGGACTCGTCGTCGTGGTAATGCCGCTCTGGTCAGTCCTATTAAACGGGGCGCGGGAATCGCAGAGTCGTCAGATTCAACAAGGTTTTTATACTCAACTGACAGATTCGGTCATGGGTCTTGGCGACTGGCTGATTGCGGGCCGACAAGCCGACTTTTATCAACGGCAAACTAAGCCAATTGCGGCAATTGCTGCCCTTCGTAAAAAGGATCATCGGTTTCAATGGTGGCGTGACTTTTCCATTCAAATTATTTTCGGTGTGATTTGCCTCGCCTTGCTCGTTTGGAGCAGCTTCTATTGGACGACGAATGCTGCTAGCTCCAACTGGATTGCTGCCTTCGTTTTATCCGTCTTTCCGTTAGTTGATGCGATGCAGTCGGTCAGTCAAGGGGTCAGCGAATGGCCGACTTATCAACGTTCAATCAAGCGGGTCAACGCCTTAGACACGACGCCGGTGGACGAACAGGATCAAACCGTCTTAACAGAGCCGTTTCAAGTTTTACGGGTCGCTGATTTGGACTTCAAATATCCAGGCGGCGGTCACGCGATTTTTGAACACCTTAACTTAACATTGAAAGCCGGCGAAAAATTGGCCCTATTAGGCCCTTCAGGAACTGGTAAGAGTACCTTGCTCAAACTGATTTTAGGGGATGTGACGCCGGATGCTGGCAGCGTTCAACTCAATGACATTCCGATTGCACGCTTGCAAAATGAACGGGCCGACTTATTTGGTGTCTTGGACCAACAGCCGTACCTCTTCAACACGACGATTATGAACAACGTGCGGATGGGGAACTTGCAGGCAACGGATGAACAGGTGAAAGCCGCGCTTAAAGCGGTTGAACTCGAACCCTTGATCACAAGTTTACCCGATGGCTACGAAACGGTCGTGGAAGAGGGCGGGGCGCGCTTCTCTGGTGGTGAACGTCAACGGTTGGCATTAGCCCGCATCTTACTACAAGATGCCCCAATTATTATTTTGGACGAACCTACCGTTAGTTTGGATCCAATCACCGAAGCCCACTTGTTGGCGACGGTCTTCCGGGTCCTCAATGACAAGACCATTTTGTGGGTCACTCACCATTTGGCTGGTATCAACCACGTCGACCAAGTCCGTTTCTTGGAAGCTGGCAAGTTCGACATGGCCGGGACGCCGGATGAATTATACGCCACAGCACCACGGTTCAAACGGCTCTATGATTTGGACCAAGGCCATGACAGCCGGGTGTCAGATAATTAGAGGGTTGCAGGCTGGTATGGTCGAATCGTCAACCAACTGCCGTGCAACCGATTAATTCGCATTATTTTGAGCGTCTTAAAGTTAGCCGTTACTGAACTTAAGCACCAAAAAAACAATCGCAACAAGAAGAAATTCTTGTTGCGATTGTTTTTTTGTGACCGGTAGTCACCGTTTTGGTCGCGTAAAGGTACAACTTGAAACTAGTTAAAAATCAATCCTAAGCCCATGAACACGATGAAGGAGAGACAAATTAAGGTTGCATTTTTGATTGAGATTGTGAAGGTTTCCCGTTTGACCTGCTTGTGCAAAAAAATGCGGGTGTTTTTCCAAACTGGAATAATACTGATCAAAGTCAAGAGGCTGAACTTCGGTAACACGCCCATGATGACCGCAATCACTAGACAGGCATAGCCCGCGACATAACTCCAGGCAAAGACTTGTAGCATGACGGGTTTGCCAAGGTAATACAGAATGGTGTGCCGTCCCAGTGCAATATCTTCGTCCATATCACAAATATTATTAGCCAACATAATGTTTGAAATCGCGAAGATGGCTAAACCTGAGGCAATCAAGACGCCTAATGTTGATGACCAACTGATTGGGGCCACGTCATAAGTATTAATAAAGACGGCAATCCAGAAAATCATGAAGCCCATCGTAAAGCCGGAGAAAAATTCACCGAATGGGCCTTGTGAAATTGGCTTGGGACCGCCGGCATAGAAATAACCAACGGCGTAGGAATAAATTCCCATCCACAGCAGTGGTAAGCCTGTTTGCGTCACCAGCCATAAGCCGATAATCAGGGAGATACCAGCCAATCCAAACGTGATCAGGCGGGCTTGCCCGATTGAAATCTGGTTGACGCCGACCACGTTGGTTTCCTCGAGAAACGCCTGATTATCGTCGTTACGCGGCGCGTGCAGGAAATCTTGATAGTTATCATTGGCGTTAGTCGCCATGTGAAAGAGGGACGACGCGATGAAAAATAGCAGTAGATAGCCCAGATGCAGCTGATGATAATTATAAAACGCGTACATACTCCCCAAAACGAACGGTAAAACGCTCGCAATTAAAGATTTTATTTCGACAAATTCAAGAAACACCTTTGGTTTCAATGATTTACACCATCCTTTTGTTTGACAACCTAACTAGTTATTTGTACCTTTAGTATAGATTGTATTTTAGAATGTGACTGGCTGCAAGTGTCGGCGTCTTCACGCCCCGGAGCCATCTCTATAAAAAACGGGGGATTTCATGATGATGCAAACCATTTGGCAACCTAATAGTGCCGTAGCAAATGAACTAAAAGCTTTAAAACCGTACCTGGCAGCAAACGTTAAAATTGATAATGCTGCGATCAATCAGCGCGTCCATCAATTATTAGCGGCGGGTGGCAAATTTTTACGGCCGGGCTTTTTCTATCTGTTCAGTCAATTTGGAACGGAGCATGATTCAGTTCGCTTGCAGGCGGGCGCGGCGTCCATGGAATTATTGCACGTGGCGACTTTGATCCACGATGACGTGATCGACGAATCGCCAGAACGCCGCCATGTCACCACGATCCATCAAGATTATGGGCAACGAAACGCGATTTACGCAGGGGACTTACTGTTTACCTGTTATTTTGATCAAGTGTTGATTGCGGCTAAATCGTCGGATGATATTCGAATCAACACGGCCGCGATGCGCGCCATTTTGCAGGGGGAACTCGACCAGATGGCCCATAACTACGACCCCACGACGACTGTCGACGATTACCTGGCAATTGCTAAGGGGAAGACGGCCCGATTATTCAGCCTCAGCTGTGAACAGGGGGCGCACTTTGCGGCTGCTCCTGAAAACGTTGTCAAACTCGCGCAACAAATCGGCGAACGCTTAGGATTAGCCTATCAAATGCTCGACGATGTCCTCGATTTTGCGGGGGACGAAGCTTTGACCCAAAAACCAGTGCTGAATGACCTGAAAGACGGCGTGTACTCGTTGCCATTGATTTACGCATTGACCGCTGACCCTAATCTGGCGACGATTTTGCCTCAGCCGGGAGATAAAATCAGCAACGAACACCTGTTGATGGTCCGTGACCAGGTGATTGCCCTCGGTGGCGTCACCCAAGCGCAACAACTGGCAACGCACTATACCAAGACGGCACTAAATTTAATCGACCAGTTACCCGCTGGTGAGACGCAACAGACAATCCGGCGACTGGTGACGGAACTGTTAGTGCGTAATCACTAGGGCGGGTTTGGGTTTAAATATCTGTCCAATAACGTGTGCTAGTTAGTCTTTAGCATTAAAGCTTGTTAGTCAGTTAGGATTACTGTTCGTCAGCCGATGTGCGTCCGATTCCGACTTCCGGGGCCGGCTGACAACGCTGGAACAGGGCGGACATCGATTTGAACTCACGCAGAAAATCACTGCGCAATTTCAAATACGAGTCTTCTTCTAGCCCGGGAAGACCACCCGGACAAGAAGAACTTCGCCCTTGAGCATTGTCCGCCAGCCCCTCCAGTCGGGAACCCGCTCGAATGGCAGATGAACGGCCACCTATCTTGGTGCAATTGACCACTGAATATTGGGTGTCTGGTCTTTCAGACAAACTTTTAATCGGTATCGGTGATGCTTTATGGCATTTGAGTACTGAGAGGATTATCTAAATATTAATCACTCATCTCAATGCCACAAATTTCAATGGTAACTAGTCTTGAATTTAGTCGACAAAATTACCTTCGCTTATAACTTGGAGACTTTGCAATCTCAGACGACTAGAGAAAATTCTGACAAGTTCAATGAAGTCGCTTGTCGGATAGTTGAACATCAAGATTTTCGTGTATCAAGGAACCAACGACTAATTCAACAAAGGGTTGGGCCCGCACATGTCTGCCTTTCGAATACTGTCCCGGCTGGAAGGTATTCTGGGCAAGGCCCAATGTTTCTCAGAGTGTGAGGTTCAGACGGGTTGGGATCGAGGATTAGCCTAGCTAGAGCGTTAAGCGGCGAACTTCCGCTTGGCGTTCTGGCGTAGCTAACCGGAAGTCCCAGTCTGACCCGAACACGTTTCGACAATATTGCAGAGAACATGAAAGACCAGTATTTAAGACGTGGGCTTCGGCTTAAATCTGTGTCCACCACGTTCCGGCCATTGCCCAGAATGCCTGGAGGCCGGCGTAGGACGCATCTATCCATCAGTTTTACGCTAACTCGCTTTGTTTCCAGCGGGTCTCAGCTGGCTGCTTTTGACCTTAAGAAATGGCATGATTTAATCATGATCCATGACAAGAAAACCAGCACAATGGGTGTGAAATTCAAATTAAAAAGCCAGCTCACAGACACGATCATCGACGACCGTGCCCTTGTGAGCTGGTTTTTAAGCATTAATAACGTTATTTTTCAAACGGGTAGCGGAAGTCCCATTGGGTGCGTGCGGCGGTCATGATTGCCATGACGTCGGTTGTCTTCGCCAAGCTGGTATTCCGTAATTCGCCGGCGACCATTTTCTGCATGTCGGCGATTTCGTAATTCATCGCATTGGTGCTGTCGCCGGCAGTAATTGTCTCCGTGTGACCTTCACTGTCGGTAAAGGTTGCGGTGTCGGCGCGGGGGTAGGTGTCGACGGTGAAATAGCCGTTTTCGTACGCGACGATCCCACGTTTAGGCATCTTGGCCCGGAACGTTAAGGCGACCGTGGCCAGTTCGTCATTGGCGGTTCGCAATGTGATAGTTGAGGATTCGTCGACGCCACTGCTGAAACGGTGCATCGTGGTGCCAGTCAGATAAGGTGTGGCGGTCAAAAATTCTTCGACGAAAGCGAGGGCGTAGACACCAATATCGAGTAATGCGCCACCCGCAAGGTCCGGATTGAAGAACCGATTCGTCGGGTCAGGCTCCTTAAAGCTGCCAAAACTAGCCTGGACCATTTTTAAATCACCGAGGTGACGTTCAGCTGCGAAGTCGTGTAACCGTTCATAGAGCGGCATGTGATACAGCGTCATGGCTTCAGCCAAGATGAGGTGGTTGCTGGCAGCGACTTCTTTGGCGATGGCAAGTTGGGTGCTCGACATCGTAATCGCTTTTTCACTCAGCACGTGTTTACCAGCCCGTAATGCCGGCAAGATGGTGTCGATATGGTAGTTATGCGGCGTTGCCACGTAGACGATATCGACCTGGTCATCGGCAAGCAGGTCATCTAAGTTCCCATAAGCCTTTGGAATATCATGTTCGGCGGCAAAAGCACTCGCTTTGGCTTGTGAACGTGAACAGACGGCGTAAATCTCGCCATCGGGTTGATCAAAATATTTAACAAAGCTATGGGCAATGTTACCCAGGCCAACGATGGCCCAACGATAAGTTTTCGACATTGAAAATTTCCTCCTAGGATTAATCGAATGTGAACACTTACATTTTAGCAAAAAAATAAGAAATTCGCGCTTGATAATCATGTAAAATTAAGCCAAAAGTCGGTAAAATGGGTGTAATTAGTCAGAAGGGAGCATTGAGGATGGCGAAAAAGCGACGACGGCCACGCAAACGGCCGCGTTCACAACTATTCGTGAAAAAGGGGCGTCTTCAATGGCTCAATATTTTAGTCGTGCTCATGGCAATCGGCGGCATGGTCTGGTTTATTCAACACAATTGGACTTCAGCGACCTCGCATTCGACGACTGATACGCTCCCAGCGACGTCCCACGCGGCCTTTATTAAAAAGCTCGCGCCGGCTGCACAACAGCTAGACCAGAAGTATCACGTGCTTGCGAGTATCACGTTGAGTCAGGCGATTCTGGAATCGGATTGGGGCAAAAGCACGAACGCCACGGAAAATAATAACCTGTTTGGCGTCAAATCGGACTCGGGGCGATTGATGACGACTCAGGAGTATTATGACGGTGCCTATCATACCGTCAAACGGCGCTTTGCGGTCTACGATAGTTGGCACGCCTCGTTGGTCGATCATGCTAAGAAATTAGCGTTTGGCACGACTTGGGATTCTCAGCACTATGCCGCGGTCATTAAGGCCACGGATTACAAGACCGCAGCCAAGGCGTTACAGACCGCTGGCTACGCGACTGACCCAAGTTATGCACAAAAATTAATTAATATTATTCAAAAATACGACTTACAACGGTATGATAGAGAGTAAATAAATCAATAAACGACGTTGCCAAAATTAGTGACTAATATTAGTGGCGAGCAACGTGTGGTTCATTGATTTCACTCTAGGAGGTAACTATGCGAGAACTTGAAGAACGCATTTTGAAGGATGGCCGGGTACTGCCCGGTGAAGTGTTGAAGGTGGATGGCTTTTTGAATCATCAAGTCGATCCAGATTTGATGTTTGCGATGGGAACCGAATTTGCCCACCGTTTTCAAGATGCGGGCGTCACCAAGATTTTGACCGTTGAATCATCCGGAATCGCGCCGGCTGTCATGGCTGGTTTAGCGATGCACGTGCCGGTCGTGTTTGCACGTAAACACAAATCCGTCACGCTGATCGACGATTTATACACAGCTGAAGTCTATTCATACACGAAGAAGACGTCCAACCATATCTCGATTGCCAAAAAGTTCTTACAGCCCGGTGAAAAAGTCCTTTTGATTGACGACTTCTTAGCGAATGGTCAAGCTGTTCAAGGGATGTTTGAAATTTGTGACCAAGCCCAAGCAACGATTGCCGGCGTGGGGATCGTGATTGAAAAAGTCTTCCAGACGGGTCACCAAATGATTGTCGACCGCGGTGTGCGGCTGGAATCCCTGGCTCAGATTACGTCCTTTGACGGGGACCGCGTGCACTTTGCTTCAGAGGACACGGATGCGTAGGTTTGAACTCAAAAAGTAGGGGGGACTATGATGCAAATTGACGTTGGGATGCTGGTCCTCATTTTTGTCATCAACTTCGTCTACATTACGTTAAACACGGTGCGGTTTTTGCTGGTGATGCGCGGCTATCGGTACTTTGCGGCCTTCGCGAGTGTGATTGAAATCACGATTTACGTCTTAGGGCTGTCATTGGTGCTCGACCGCTTGCATAATCCCATCAACCTGGTCGTCTACGCGCTCGGCTATGGGGTCGGTGTGTATGTCGGAATGGTGATTGAAGACCACCTGGCCCTGGGCTACACGATGATTTCAGTTATTTTGCCGGACCCGAAATCAAGTTTGCCTGGGATTCTACGGGAAAATGGCTTTGGGGTCACCCAGCACGCGGCGTATGGTCTGGAAGGTGAACGATTGGCGCTAGAGATTTTAGCGCCACGCAAGAATGAACGGCGCCTCTATGATTTGATCAAAGACGCGGCGCCTAGTGCATTCGTCATCGCTTACGAACCACGCTATATCTCTGGTGGCTTTTGGCTCAAACGGGTCAAGCGACGCAATGCGCGGCGGAAAAAACAGTGATAAACTTGCAACCAGGTGCACCAGCAAGTATGATTGTTACAGGTTAATCAGCGTTAAGTATGAATCAATAATCAAATTATTCTTTTAAGCATAGGAAAGTAGGGACTGAAGTGGACAACTCGATTTTAAACCCAGGTGGTACGCTTGGCATCATCGGAAGTAGTACTAATGGTGTTGGATTAGTAATTGCCGCGCGTAATGCTGGCATCAATGTCGGGGTATACGGCGATAACGAAAATACAGAGACCATGGAACTGGCAGATTTTCGCGTTGTCGGAGCCCTCAATGACCAACAACAATTACAAAACTTTGCGGAACGTTGTGATATGGTGACTTATGAATCAGAAACCATTGACGCGTCCGTCATTAATTTCTTGGCGGCTCACACACGAGTTCCTCAGGGTGCGGATGCCCTTGAAATTACACAAGACCGCTCTTTGGAACGGGCGTTCTTTAGTCAACTTAACTTGAACGTGGCACCGTCCGCCACCATCGTTAGTCTGGACGATGTCTATCAATCGATTGGCTCGATTGGTTACCCAAGTATTTTGAAGCCGATTCAAAAGGGTCTCGGTCAGAATCGCCAACTGGTCATCAAGACGCAGACGGATATCGTTAAGGCCGCCGACTTACTTGACTGGGGGACTTACCTGTTAGAATCCTTGATTCCCTATGATAAGGAACTCTCAATCTTTGGTGCTAAGAGCGGTGACACGACCGCCTTTTTCCCAACGGTCGAGAATCGTTATCAGAATCATGAACTAGTCGCTTCAATCGTGCCAGCTCAGATTGATTCAGCCGTTAATGATGAAATGTTGCGGATCACCAAAGAAATTAGTGACAACTTGAATTACACGGGTGTCTTCGAAGTGGCCTTCTTCTTGACGAAGAGTGGCAATTTATACGTCAAACGGGTCGTTCCAGCGATGCACCAAGCGGGTTACGTTTTCGAACGGGCCACGAACATCAGTATGGCTGAACAACACTTGCGGGCAATTGCCGGCTTACCATTAATGCCGGTCAAGCAATTGATGCCAGTGGTTGCGGCTTACTTTACGCCAGCTCAAGAAAGTGGCATTCGGACGCAGTGGCAGATCAAGACCAACTGGTTCTTCAACTTCTATCACCGGACGCTGCTACAAGCGCACCGTGCACCCGTCGCTGGTCACGTGCTTGTTGAAGCACCGAGTGTCAAAGAAGCCCTCGAACAGATCGAGGACACCAGTATCTGGCGTTTTGACCAATCCACGCCAACTGAGACTGAAACTGACACCGAAGACGATGCTTGAGTGCAGTCATCAATAATCAATAAATTTAAACTAGTTGTTAGCAGTGCTAGCTAACTAGATCATACATAGTCGTTTCAAGGAGCTGAACTTCTTGGGGCGGCTATTTTTGTGGCACATTCAGGTCAGGACCGCCAGCTGAGGACCGCTGGGAAATAGGGCGAGTCAGCGTAAACTTGCAGTACTTGACACGTCCCAGTCCGGCTTCCCGGCATTCTGGTCGATGCTGAATCGCATTTGACGTCGATTTGAACTCACGTAGAAGTTCATTGTGTTTTCAAATGCGACTCTTATTCTAAGTCGTCTACTGAGCAATCAAGAGTGTGATTTTTAAGTGAATTTTGAAACAACATCGAGGATGACTTCTGGCAGCTAAATACTGAGAAGGTTGTGTGAAGATTTGTAACTAGTTTCAACGGAAATGGCCATAGTCATAAAATCGACCAAAGAAAATTACTAATCAATTGTTATTCAACACTTTGCTATCTCATTCAGTAATAAAATTCTGATAACTACTAGACATACTGATTCATAGAATCAAAATACAGGAGAAATAGCTTAGAAATTATCAAACGTTAGTCTTACAGTTGAATGGAAAACAACGGTTTCCTAAGAACCAACGACCAGTCTATCCAAGGTTGAGTACGCACATGTCTGCCTTTCGAATACCATCCCAGGATGGAAGGTGTTTCTGACAATGCTCAGCGGCTCCTAGAGTGTGAGGCTCAGACGGGTTGGAACTGAGGATTAGCCTAGCTAGAGCGTTAAGCGGCGCATTTCCGCTTGGCGCTCTGGCGTAGCTAACCGGAAGTCCCAGTCTGACCCGAGCACGTTTCATCCATATCGCAGGAGACGTGGAAGACCAGCATTTAAGACGTGGGTTGTCGGCTTAAATCTGTGTCCATCGCGTTCCAGCGTTGTCAGAAATGCCTGGAAGCCGGTATAGGACGGACTAACTAAATAGGTTTACGCTAACTTGCCTTACTTTCCAGCGGGCCATAGCTGCCGGTTTTGACTTTCACATCAACTACAGTCAAAAACAAATCAATTTGAAAGTTAATAAAAGCTTATGTCAGCACGAGGATGGGGTAAAATTAGGGTGTGTCGGTTGCCAGGGTCGTGAGTGGTATTTTTGTCCACGATGACGGCTTTAAAGTTCAGCAATCATGCCCAAAATTTGCTATAATGTTTGGTGACTGATTTTTAGAAAGGGTGGCGAACAGCGTGTCGAAAGAAAGCCTATTGGCAGGAATGAATGACAAGCAACAGGAAGCCGTATTAGACACAGAAGGACCGCTACTAATTATGGCCGGTGCTGGCTCGGGAAAGACGCGAGTACTGACGCACCGGGTAGCTTATTTAATTGAAGAACGAGGGGTCAACCCTTGGAACGTCTTAGCGATTACCTTTACCAACAAGGCCGCACGTGAAATGCGTGAACGGGTCGGGAAGTTGTTAGGGGAATCGGCACAGGAAGTATGGGTCTCCACGTTCCATGCATTGTGTGTCCGGATTTTACGCCGCGATATCGAGCAGATTGGCTACAATCGTGCGTTTACGATTGCCGGGACGAGTGAACAACGGACGCTGGTCAAGCGGATTTTGACGGAACAAAATATTGATTCGAAGAAGTTTGATCCGCGCTCGATTCTGTCCGCGATTTCGAATGCCAAAAACGATTTGCAGACGCCTGAAATGTATAAGGAATCCGCTGCAAGTCCTTTTGAAAGTGTTGTTGCGGATGTTTATTTACAATATCAACGCGAACTGGCTGCCGACCAAGCAGTCGATTTTGATGACTTGATCATGTTAACGATTCGGTTGTTCAAGCAGAATCCGGAGACGTTGGCTTGGTACCAAAATAAATTCCATTATATTCACGTGGATGAATATCAAGATACAAATAACGCCCAGTACACCTTGGTCAACTTGTTAGCGGACAAGTATAAGAATCTCTGTGTTGTTGGGGATGCCGACCAATCCATCTATGGTTGGCGGGGTGCCAACATGGAAAATATCCTGGATTTTGAAAAGGATTATCCACAAGCCGACACCGTGATGTTGGAACAAAATTACCGGTCAACGAAGACGATTTTGTCGGCTGCTAACGCGGTCATCAATAACAATTCAACGCGCCGGCCGAAGAAGTTATGGACGGAAAATGAATCGGGCGACAAGATTTCTTACTATCGTGGTCAAAGCGAAAGTGACGAAACGCATTTTGTGATTGCCAAGATTCAGGAGAGCATGCAAGCCGATAACCTCAATTACGGTGATTTTGCCATTCTGTATCGGACCAACGCGCAGTCCCGGGTCATGGAAGAATCGCTGGTCAAGGCCAACATTCCTTACACGATGGTCGGGGGCAATAAGTTTTACGACCGCAAAGAAATTCGGGATGTTTTGTCCTATTTGACACTCGTTGTCAATGACCAAGATTCAATGAACTTTGAACGGGTCGTGAATGAACCCAAACGTGGTATCGGCCAGACTAGTGTTGAAAAGCTCCGGTTGTTTGCGGATGAGGCGGGCTATTCCATGCTCGAAGCCGCCAGCAACGTCGATATGGCCAACGGTATTTCAGCGCGGGCCAAAGGGGCGTTAGCCAAATTTGCAGCAACGATGAATGAATTACGCGCGATGCGTGAATACTTGTCAGTTACTGATTTGACGCAAGAAATCCTGAATCGGACCGGTTACATGAAGGCCTTGAAGGATGCTAAGGCAACCAAGTCACTAGAAGCCCAGGCGCGGATCGAAAACATCGAAGAATTCTTATCCGTTACCAAACAATTCGATGATAGTTATCAACCTGAAGATGAAGATAGCGATAAGTTCGTTGATTTCTTAGCTGACTTAGCTTTAGTCTCAGATGTCGATAACGTAGAAGAAGAACCGCAAGCCGTGACGTTAATGACGCTGCATGCGGCTAAGGGGCTGGAATTCCCAGTCGTCTTCTTGATTGGTTTGGAAGAAGGCATCTTCCCATTGTCGCGTGCGATGATGGACGAAGACGAATTGGAAGAAGAACGGCGTTTAGCCTACGTTGGGATTACCCGGGCTGAAAAGAAGCTGTATTTGACCAATGCCTACTCACGGATGTTGTATGGTCGGCGTCAAAACAACCCGGCATCACGGTTCGTGGAAGAAATCGAACCGGAATTAATTAAGAATGAAAATACGTTGGATGGTGCCAGCAGTACTGGGCCAAAAGTGCCGTTTGGTAACGATCGTGAACGGCGGGCCTTTACACCATCCTACAAGAAGAACCCAGTTGGAACGCGTGCAACGGTCAAAAAAGCCGCTGGAACGGGTGCTGACAAGAATAGTTGGTCAATCGGTGATAAGGTCAAGCATCGTAAGTGGGGCACTGGAACGGTTGTGAAGGTGACTGGCGCTGGCGAAGATGCTGAATTAGACATTGCCTTCAAATCTGAGGGAATCAAACGTTTATTAGCGGCGTTTGCACCGATTCAAAAAGTACAAGATTAGTTAGGAGGACTAGCTGATGGCAGACGAACCCAACACAATGACCGTCTCACAGGCGGCTGAAGAAGCTACGACTTTACGGCAAACGTTAAACGAATGGCGGCGGCAGTACTATGATGAAGACGCACCGAATGTTGAAGATAGTGTTTATGACCAAAAGTATGAACGCTTAGTCGAACTTGAACGGCAGTTTCCACAATTAGTCACGCCTGATTCACCAACGCAATTAGTTGGCGGGACGGTCAAATCTGGTTTTGACAAAGTCACCCATGAGATTCCGATGTTGTCATTAGGCGACGTCTTTTCACAAGCGGAATTGCAGGAATTCGCGGACCGGTTGGAACAAAACGTTGGCCATGCGGTGGATTACAACTGTGAGTTAAAAATCGATGGGCTGGCACTCTCCTTGCGTTATGAGGACGGGGTGCTGGTTCAAGGCTCCACTCGTGGTAATGGGACGGTCGGTGAAGACATCACGGCCAATATCAAGACGATCAAGTCGATTCCACAACGGTTAACTAAGCCATTGACGATTGACGTTCGGGGCGAATGTTATATGCCCAAAGCGGCGTTTGCAGCGTTGAACGAACGGCGAGAAGCTGCTGGTGAGCCAGTCTTCGCTAATCCGCGGAATGCGGCGGCTGGGACGTTGCGGCAGTTAGATTCACGTGTCGTTGCCGAACGTCAGCTGAGCACCTTCATGTACAATATCGCCGACTACGAACCGCTTAAAGCTCGGACGCAGAGTGATATGTTGACGGAGTTCGCTGACTTGGGGTTTGCGATTAATCCTGACTTTAAGGTCGCCCATTCGATGAGTGAAGTCTTTGACTATATCGATCATTATCAAAATGAACGACCAGAGTTGGCGTATGGTATCGATGGCATCGTCATCAAAGCCAACCCGTTACCACTGCAACGGTCATTAGGTGCGACGGTCAAAGTGCCACGGTGGGCGATTGCGTATAAATTCCCACCTGATGAACAACCAACGACCTTACTAGACGTTGAATGGACAGTTGGGCGAACGGGCGTTGTGACGCCCACTGCGGTGATGGAACCCGTTCAATTGGCTGGGACGACGGTCGCCCGGGCCTCTTTGCACAATCCGGATTACGTTGCGGCTAAGGACGTTCGCATCGGCGACACCGTCTTGTTGCATAAGGCTGGCGATATTATTCCTGAAATTTCATCGGTCGATTTAAAACAACGACCGAAAGATGCACAGCCGCTGGAAATTCCAACGGATTGTCCATCATGTGGCGCACCACTGGTTCATTTGGAAGACGAAGTAGCGCTACGGTGCATTAATCCAAAGTGTCCGGCACAAGTCCAAGAAGGGCTCGTCCACTTTGCCTCCCGTAACGCGATGAATATCGATGGCTTAGGGCCCCGGATTATTGCTCAACTGTATACCAATCATTTGGTTGCGGATGTCGCTGATTTATATCGGCTGACCAAGGATCAACTGTTAACTTTAGATAAAATAAAAGATAAATCTGCTGAAAAGCTCTTGACAGCAATTGACCGTAGCCGTGATAATTCACTTGAACGGTTATTGTTCGGCCTTGGTATTCGGCACGTTGGCGCGAAGGTGGCTCGTCTGATTGCGCAACATTTCGGCACCATTGAAGCGTTGATGGCGGCTAGTCAGGAAGAAATTGCCGCGATTGATTCGATGGGTGACGTGATTGCAAACGCCGTCGTTCAGTATTTTGAGAGCGACGAAGTGCATACGTTGATCAGCGAATTGCAAGCCGTCAAGGTGAATACCACGTATCAGGGCCCTAGTGCCACTGTGGCAGAAGATAGTAATAGTTGGTTTGCAGGTAAACGGGTCGTTTTGACGGGTAAGCTGGAAAGCTTCACACGTCCTGAAGCGACGCAATGGCTGCAGGCCCATGGTGCCACGGTAACGGGGAGCGTCTCGAAAAAGACCGACCTCGTCATTGCAGGTAGCGATGCCGGAAGTAAGTTGCAAAAAGCACAGCAGCTGGACATTACCGTATGGGATGAAGCCCGGTTCAGCGAAACAATGAGGGAGGATACACAAGCGTGAATGTCAAACGCATACGCACGATTGGTCTAGTAGCAATGGCTGCCATTGTTCTAGCCGCCTGCGGTAATTTAAAAAATTCATCATTTGGCTCGAGTAGCAGCAGTACCACGACCACTGGGACGAAAACGACCACGACGACTGGGACGGCAGACAGTGAATTTTATCAAGGTGTGATCAAGAATGGTCGGTACCGCACGAGTAAGTCACGCGGAATCGCCGCATCACAAAATGATAACGTCATGAACTTGAAGAGCTTTGAAAGTGGCCTCTTGGACGTTTCTAAGAAGGTCTTTCCAACCAGCAAGTACGTCTTCCAAGAAGGCCAATATTTAAGCTCCTCGACGGTCGAAAATTGGTTAGGTCGTAAATCAAGCAGTAATTCTGAAGGCTTGAACCCGAAGAGCAATGGTAAGACTGGGGAAACCACGCGGAATCCGATTTACTTACAACAGCTTGAAGAACAGGACTACATGGTCCAAAATGGGAGTAAGTTATCCCTTGGTGGGGTCACGATCGGGCTCGGAATGAACTCTGTCGATTACTATACCAAAGTTGAATATGGGGCGACCTATGAGACGAACATTTCAACGACTGAATTGACGGCAGAAGGGAAGAAGATGGCCAACACCGTCTTACAACGCTTGCGTCAACGTTCAGCTTTGAAGAGCGTGCCCATCGTGTTAGCCCTCTATAAGCAATCGTCTAACGATAGCTTAGTTGGTGGTGACATGATTGCCTACGCTGTATCTAAGAATGGGTCGACATCGATTTCAAACTGGACCTCATTGAACTGGAAGAATTACGTCTTCCCAGCAACCTCAGAGTCTAAGAACTCAGGCGCCAATAGTAATGATGAATCAGACTTTAGTCAATTCAAGTCGCATGTTCAGAACTTCTTCCCGAACTTGTCTGGTGTGACTGCCAATGCCCACTATAAAGACAAGTCGTTGAGCAAGTTAAGTGTCAACATTACCACTAAGTTCTACAGTGAGACTGAAATCATTAGCTTTACGCAGTACTTAGCCACCGCTGCCAAACGGTACTTGCCATCTGGAATCCCAGTGGAAATCACGGTTAAGAGTGCCAATGGCGATATCCAAAGTTTCTTAGCACGGACTGCGAAGGGTAGCTCGTATTACACCCACGTCTTTAGTGACCAGGGCGACGATTAAATAATTAAGTAGATTTGAGAAAGAAGGAAATCTGATGGCTGAAGAACGGATTAATGCCGAACAAGTCCAACACGTTGCCAGTTTGGCAAAATTGGAATTCACACCAGACCAATTGGCAATGTTTACGCCTCAATTGGAAAAAATCATCGGCATGTTCGAAGAATTGAGCGAGGTTGATACAACTGGCGTACCCGTAACGTCACGGATGAGTGACCATACCAATACGTTACGTGAGGACGTGGCGGTTAAGAGTGACGAAGCACTACGGGAAGCGTTATTGAAGAACGCGCCAGAAACGGCCAATGGCTTGATCAAAGTGCCAGCAATTATTGATGAAAGTGGGGACGGTGAATAATGACTTATTTCGACCAAGATTTGACTAGTTTACATGCTGATTTAGTTGCCAAGAAAATCAGTGCGACCGAACTAGCCAAGGCCACTTTTGCCACCATGAATCAGGTTGACCCACAATTAGGGGCCTTCTTGAATTTGAATGAAGAACAGGCCTTGCAACAAGCTGCAGCCTTAGACCAAAAAGGTATCGATGAAAACAACGTGTTTGCTGGGATTCCAATGGCGGTCAAAGATAACATTGTGACCAAGGGCTTAACGACCACGGCGGCTTCTAAGATGCTGGAAAACTTTGTGCCGGTCTATAACGCGACCGTTGTTGACAAGTTATTAGCCAGCAACGCGCTAATCGTTGGTAAGACTAACATGGATGAATTTGCCATGGGTGGTTCGACGGAAACGTCAGCCTTCCACGTGACGCGTAATCCATGGGACATCAGTCGGGTGCCCGGTGGTTCATCGGGTGGTTCAGCTGTTGCGGTTGCTTCTGGACAAGTGCCAGTTGCACTCGGTTCTGATACTGGTGGTTCAATTCGCCAACCATCTTCGTTCAACGGCATCGTTGGGATGAAACCAACGTACGGTCGGGTCTCACGTTGGGGCCTAATCGCGTTTGGCTCATCACTCGACCAGATCGGTCCAATGACGCGGACGGTCAAGGATAACGCGGCAGCCTTAAACATGATTGCCGGTAACGATGTTCATGATACGACCTCGTCACAAAAAGCTGTACCAGATTTCACGGCTGGTTTGACCGGCGACATCAAAGGCATGAAGATTGGGTTGCCTAAGGAATACATGGGCGACGGTATTGATCCGAAGGTCCGCGAAGTCATCGAACAAGCTGTTAAACAATTCGAAGACTTAGGTGCGACTGTTGAAGAAGTGTCATTACCAAATAGTCGTTATGGTGTCGCTGCATACTACATCATTGCGTCATCAGAGGCCTCATCTAACTTACAACGGTTTGATGGGATTCGTTACGGTTTCCGCGCGGATGACGTCAAGAACTTGGAAGACGTCTATGTTCGTAGCCGTTCTGAAGGTTTTGGTGATGAAGTTAAACGTCGGATCATGCTTGGAACGTTCTCACTTTCAGCAGGATACTACGATGCCTACTTCCACAAGGCCGGCCAAGTTCGGACAATGATTATTAATGATTTCAATAAGGTCTTTGAAGATTATGACCTCATCATGGGCCCAGTTGCACCAACGCCAGCGTTCAAGTTAGGCGATGAACTCTCAGACCCAATCACAATGTATATGAATGATGTCTTGACGATTCCAGTTAACTTGGCGGGATTGCCAGGGATGTCAGTACCAGCTGGGTTTGCAGACGGGTTACCAGTTGGACTGCAATTAATCGGTAAGGCGTTTGATGAAAGTACGCTCTACAAGGCGGGTTATGCCTTTGAACAGGCAACCCAAGTCTACAAGCAAACCCCGAAAGTCGGAGGTGCTAACTAATGAATTTTGTAACCACGATTGGTTTGGAAGTCCACGTTGAATTAAAAACGAATTCCAAAATCTTTAGTCCTTCACCCGTGCAATTTGGTTCCGAACCAAATGCCAACACCAACGTGATCGACTGGGGATATCCTGGGGTACTGCCAACACCGAACAAGGGCGTTGTCGAAGCCGGAATCAAGGCCGCAACTGCCTTGCACGCACAGATCGAGCACCATACGTACTTCGATCGCAAAAACTACTTCTATCCAGATAACCCTAAGGCCTACCAAATTACGCAGCATGAAAAGCCAATTGCGCATGATGGTTGGATCGAAATCGAAGTTGATGGCAAGAAGAAAAAAATCGGTATCGAAGAAATGCATATTGAAGAAGATGCCGGAAAGAACACCCACGAAAATGACTATTCCTATGTCGATTTAAACCGGCAAGGGACGCCATTGATCGAAATCGTTTCGAAGCCTGATATTGCGTCACCAGAAGAAGCGTATGCTTACTGTGAAGCATTGCGGCAACGGATTCAATTTACCGGTGTTTCGGATGTTAAGATGGAAGAAGGGTCCATGCGGGTCGACGTTAACATTTCGATTCGGCCAGCAGGTTCGGATAAGTACGGTGTGAAGACCGAAATGAAGAACTTGAACTCCTTCAACTATGTCCGTAAATCGTTGGAATACGAAGAAAAACGGCAACAACAAGTCTTGATGTCTGGCGGCAAGATTCAACAAGAAACGCGTCGGTTTGACGAAACGACTGGTGAAACGATTCTAATGCGGGTCAAGGAAGGTAGCGATGATTACCGTTACTTCCCAGAACCTGATATTCCAGCCGTCAACATTGACGATGATTGGATTGCAGCAGTCGAAAAAACGATTCCAGAAATGCCAGGTTCACGGCGCGAACGTTACATCAACGAATTTGGTTTGACGGCCTATGACGCGGGTGTTCTGACGCAGACTAAGGAAATGTCGGATTTCTTTGACGACACGGTCGCACAGGGTGCGGATCCTAAGTTGGCATCGAACTACCTGCAAGGGGACGTCAACGCCTACTTGAACGAACACAAGGTCGACTTGTCAGCGACTGACTTAACGCCTGAACATTTGGCGGGCATGATCAAAATGATCACCGACGAGACGATCTCAAGTAAGATCGCCAAGAAGGTCTTCAAGGCGATCATGGCTGGTTCAGAACCTGTTCAATGGGTCAACGACAAGGGCTTAGTTCAATTGTCAGATCCAGCTAAGTTACAACCGATCGTTGATGACGTATTGGACAATAACCAACAATCAATCGACGACTTTAAGAATGGGAAAGACCGGGCTGTCGGCTTCCTCGTGGGTCAAATCATGAAGAAGACGCGTGGTCAGGCCAACCCGAAAGTGGTCAACCAATTATTAATGACGTCATTAAAAGCACGATAATTGCATCAAAAGGCACGGGAGCGTGTGCTAAGGGGTAGGTCGGTTAGGTCTTGGACCTGAATCACGATTCTATGACCAGTGGTTGGCACGACTAAGCACAGCACACTCGACCGTGCGAGCGGAGGAATAGGAAACATGCGTAAACGGGCACGACTTATTTACAACCCGACTTCTGGACGTGAGGCGCTCGCCCACGATCTAGTTGAAATTCTTGGTATCTTCGAACAAGCTGGCTATGAGACCAGCGCGTTTGCGACGACACCAGCCCCTAATTCAGCGGCTGACGAGGCGCGGCGGTGTGCCAAGGATGGGTTCGAACTGATTGTAGCAGCTGGTGGTGATGGGACCATCAATCAAGTAGTAAACGGGCTAGCTGGCTTAAAACGGCGGCCTAAGATGGCCATTATTCCGGCGGGTACGACCAATGATTATGCCCGGGCACTGCGGATTCCGCGAAATGATCCGGTCGCCGCGGCCAAGGTCGTTTTAAAGAACCAGACGGTCAAAATGGACATCGGTCAAGCCGGTGACCAATACTTCATCAACATTGCGGCTGGGGGCATGTTGACGGAATTGACTTATGACGTGCCATCACAATTGAAATCGATTTTCGGTTACGCCGCATACTTGGCCAAAGGTGCTGAGTTATTGCCGCGTGTGAAGCCGATTGAGATGGATTTGAAGTATGATGGTGGCCATTATCAGGGCAAGGCGTCTATGTTCTTCTTAGCACTGACAAACTCGGTCGGTGGCTTCGAACAGTTGGTGCCGGATGCCTCGCTCGATGACGGTAAGTTTACGATGATTATCGTCAAGACCAGTAATTTGGCTAAAATGCTCCACCTGATGACCTTAGTACTCAATGGTGGCAAGCACATCAATGATCCAAGCATTATCTATGTGAAGACGAGCAAGGTCGTGGCCAAGCCAGCGGATAAGGACCGGTTGATGATTAACTTAGACGGGGAATACGGTGGTGATGCACCGATGACGTTCCGGAATCTGAAGCAACATATTGAAATGTTTGCTGACACGGACCGCATCCCTGACGAAGCAATCACTGACACTGATCCAGAATTAGAAGATGCGGAACGGCACTTTGTTTCGGCCGTCGACCAGCTGCCAGCCGCAACTGAGGACGACGAAAAAACAGAATAACTTGCTTAAATTACCGTTTACCGATACAATGGTGGACGGTAATTTTTTTAAGAGTGTTCATCAGGACGGTTTGCCGGTGAGCATTGCCTAGCTAGTTGATGGTTGCGGTTTTTGCAAGTATCAACTAGCGTAGCAAGCGGAGTCGGCAGTCCTGATGAACACGTTTCGACAGTAAAGCTAGGACGGGGTATGTGAAGTGAAATGATGCAGTTTCGACCCCAAAACGAGCGCATGTGCAGCTTAGCAACACGACCTGCGACCCGTTTGAACGCCTGGTAGTACAGTTATATCTAGCCAAACAGACAATCCAAAGAACCCACAAAGAAAGCAAGAGGAAACCAATGAAAGTTAATTTACCAGTGCATAAGGGTGAAGTGTTAGACGTCACCATCATGGACTTAACGTATCAAGGCATGGGAGTTGCTAAAGTAGATAACTACCCGATTTTTATTGAAAATGCCTTACCAGAAGAAAAAATCACGGTCAAAGTGACGAAGACGACTAAGAATTTTGCCTTCGGGGAAGTTGAAAAGATCAACCAAGTTAGCCCACACCGCGTCAATCCAAAGGGCCGCGTTTATCGGCAAACTGGGATTGCGCCATTGCAACACCTAGAATACAGTGAACAGTTGAAATTCAAACAACATCAGGTCGCTGAATTATTTGCCAAGGTACACATGGATGATGTTGAAGTACTGCCAACGATTGGAATGGACAATCCGACTCAGTATCGGAACAAGGCGCAAGTGCCTGTTCGCCAGGTTCAAGGTCAATTGACGACTGGTTTTTACAAGAAGAACAGTCATCAATTAATGCCAATTGAAGATTATTACATTCAGGATCCTGAAATTGATAAGGCAATCGTGGTTGTACGCGACATTTTGCGGAAGTATCATGAAGCCGCCTATGACGAATTCCACCATAGTGGCACGATTCGGACGATTATGGTTCGTCGCGGCTATTACAGCCATGAAATGATGGTCGTTATCGTCACTCGGACGAAGCATCTACCAATGGCTGACGTGGTCACAGAAGAGATTCAAGCCGCCTTACCAGAAG
Source organism: Lactiplantibacillus plantarum EGD-AQ4 (assembly GCF_000463075.2). Lineage (GTDB taxonomy): Bacteria > Bacillota > Bacilli > Lactobacillales > Lactobacillaceae > Lactiplantibacillus > Lactiplantibacillus plantarum_A. The sequence continues at coordinate 51,615 of NZ_AVAQ01000034.1, read as the reverse complement.
TGGTCAGCGTGATTCAAAACGTTAACTCAAAGAAGACTAACGTGATTTTAGGGCCAGTTAACAACGTGTTAGCAGGAAAGTCGACAATTGATGACCAATTATTAGGATTGACGTTTGCTATTTCAGCGCAATCATTCTACCAGGTCAATCCACAACAGACTGAAAAGCTGTACCAATTAGCGATTGACCGTGCTGGATTGACGGGCAATGAGACTGTGATTGACGCTTATTCTGGTATCGGAACCATCTCACTGACAATGGCGCGGCATGCCAAGCAGGTGTATGGGGTCGAAATTGTTCCCGCTGCGATTGATAATGCTCGCCAAAACGCGGATAAGAATGGAATCACGAATGCCAAGTTTGTGTTGGATAGCGCTGAAAAAGCGATGGCTAAGTGGCAAGCGGATGGCATCAAGCCAGATGTGATCGTCGTTGATCCACCACGCAAGGGTCTGGACGCCGACTTCATCAAGAGTGCTGGCGAAATGGCACCAAAACGGGTCGTTTACATTAGTTGTAACCCATCGACCTTAGTTCGCGACGTTCAACGGTTTGCGGAATACGGGTACCAGATCAGTGCACCTGTTCAACCTGTAGACCAGTTCCCACAGACGCCACATATTGAATCGGTGACGGTGCTGGAACGTAAAGGATAAATAGCTTGATAATACCGGCATAAAGGCATTCATCATAGATGAAAAGTGTACTAATTCCGTTTTTTCGATGGGAATTGGTACACTTTTTTGGTTGTCATGATTGACGATTCTTGTCTTGTAATTGTTGGTGCACTTGTTCAGCTGTGTAGGTCTTACCATGCTCAAAGTCATCGAAGCCTTTTTGAATTTCTTGATCAAATTGTTCTGTCGTTAAAACGGTACGGGCGTATAGTTTTGGGGGAAGCTAGTACAGTATGTTGGGAAGCATCCTTTAATTTTTTCTCGTTGATTATTCTCCAGTACGTAACGATTAGGTATCGTCATGAGAATAGCCGTGATACGTTTTTCCTCAGATTGTACCTGAAGTTCTAGTTTCAAGACAGCTCGATATAGGGGCTTTTGTTGGCTTCTTTGTATGGAATAGTTAGTTGAAAAAGCGAGCATCCAGTTATAATCATAAACAATTATTACAAATGATGAGATCATTCACGAAGAGGTGATAGTCATGAAAACCACAAAAACTAGGCGTCAGGGTAATGCGATTACGCTAACGATTCCTGAATCATTCAAGATTGGTGTTGGCGTAACAGTTAGGCCACATCTAACTGATTATGGAATCTTTTATGAATTTGTTCAGGATAATGACTGCTTAGACTTTAGCGAAAACATTCTTCAGGATTTGGTTCATCAAGGGTACGAAGGCCAAGCATTAATCACCCAATTCAAACAGATGAAAAAGCAGTTGCCTAAAGCGATGGATCGTCTAATTGAGGATTCGGACGATGGCGTAACAATGACTAAAGAGGAAGCTGCTAGGGCAATTGGCTTGTAAAGTCACGTTTGAAATTGAAGGATAAAGCATTTGACAACGGCCAAGAAAATTCAACTTTTTTTGGATAATATTTACGATGCTATTGGCAACGCCCCCTGATGTTGGATCACGCAACAAGGACAGTTTAAGCATATTATTGTGTCAACTTGGTCTAGCAATTAAAGCTAGACTTTTTAATTATGATTACTATGAACTAAGAATCCAAGTGACGCCTTGTTGCCCTCAGTAATTGAAACTGACACAATCACATAAATTGTTAGATTCTAGCAGAAATAGTCCGTGAAAATGGCTACAATGGACCTATACTATAGTGAGTGTGAAAGGATGTTTCCAATGAAATTAGATGATCTGATTGACCCGTTTGTTAATGCTGAAGATGGTATGATCTACTACTACCGTCGTTCAACGGATGAGATTGTGGTGCTAGTAGATGATCAATTTGCAGATGACGACAGCAATGATAAATTAGCAGAAGCGATTGATGACAATCGTGATGACTATGTGAGTTTTCCAGCTGAGATCGACATTCACGATTATCAGATTGTGCGGGATTATGTTGATCAAGTGGCCGATGATCGTCAAAGGGAGCGGCTAGAACAAGCAATCAGTGGCCGAGGCGCTTTTCGTAGGTTTCGGTCAACAATTGAACAACTTGGTTTATTAGAGCAATGGTATGATTTTGAAGCGCAAGCCTATCACGATATGGCCGTTGAGTGGTGCCATGAGAATGACGTGCCATTTGAAGAATAGGGGAATCTTGGTAAGCGTCAGTGTTGCGATAATTTTATGTAGTTGGTTAGCCATTTTCAATTTGGTTATCAGCCTTAGCCAGTTAGCGACAACTAATACACTAAAAACAAAAATGCTTATGCGACAATTCATCAAGATTACACTTGGGTGAATTTTTTCGATGTGGATAAGTCAGCTGTTTGAATTCCAATAAGTACCTCCGTAAATAATTGTATTTATTGGTCAATTATTAAACGTAAACACCATCGAATATCTTAAAATAAATAAAAATTAAGCGTTTTATCCCGGTTTTTGCGCAGTATGGGTTATAATGAAACACGAAATAAACCGAAAAACGGGGGAGCATAATGGTAAAGAGAAGAACACTAACACAAGCAAAAGTATTAGCGACAGCTAATCAGTTAATTGAGAGTAAGGGTATTAACGGATTAACGATTCGTGACTTAGCGTTAGTTTTAGATGTCCGGCCACAATCTATTTATAATTATGTTGATAGCCTGAGTGATCTGTTGGATCAGGTCGGCCTCCAATTTGTTCAGAATGTGGCTGATCGGTTGACTGAAAAAATTGCCAATGTGGATGGCGATGAAGCCTTGATGGCCTTTGCGCAGGAATTTCGGGCGGCCTGTGTGCAACACCAACGTTTGGCACCACTATTACTGGACTTGAATGACAACTTAAAGATTCCACGCGCACGTAAAGCAATCGTGCAACTGTATCAAATGATGTTTAAACCTTTACAATTGGACGACTCAGCACGGGTCGAAAACACGTTGTATCGGTCGACTTTATTTGGCTTCATCATTCAAGAAATCGGAGGCTTTTTCAAAATGAACGGGCCAGAACTTGATGAACGTTTTACAAAGGTGATGCAACTGGCAATTGACCAGACACATTTACCAGCAGATGAAACCAACGACTAATGATGATAACGACTATCCTTATCGGGTGGTCGTTTTTTAGTCCTTAAAATGCAGAATGACTGCTAACTTGCATGCTATATCCCGGCTGCCTAGTGCCGAAATACAACCAAATGGGGCTGGTCGTTACGAAGCATGTTTTTGCATAGTTGTAAGATGCGCACCTCCCAGGAACCCGATGATAATCAGTTTGACAGTATCATAATCATAATGAAAAGATTAATTTTACAATGGAAAGTATAAATTCGGGCGTTTTTTTCGCATCGCCTTTAAAAAATCGTTTACAATAAGGTTAACGTTATTTTTGTAAACGGGGAGGGCGCGCCATGTCAGAACGTTATTTATCAGCAATTGAACACGGGTTAACGTCCAAAGAGGTTGACCAGCGCCTGACAGCGGGCCTTAAAAACGAGCCGTTACCGCCTTTGACGCGGTCGGTCAAACAGATTTTTCGTGACAATTTACTGACACTTTTTAATTGTATCAATGTTTTGTTAGCCGGATTAGTCCTACTGACGGGTAGCTATAAGAACATGCTGTTTCTATTCGTCGTCATCGTCAATACGGCAATCGGGATATTCCAAGAGATTCGGGCCAAACGGCAAGTGGACAAGTTGTCGCTGCTATCAGCCACGAAGGTAAAAGTCCGTCGCGATGGTCAAACGTTGGCAATTGCACAGGACGAAATCGTCCAAGATGATTTATTACTGGTGACGCGTGGTGAGCAGCTCCCAGTTGATGGCTTGGTGCGCGAAACGAGTGGTTTGGAAGTCGATGAGTCGCAAATTACCGGTGAAGCTGATCCCGTCATTAAGGGCGCCGGTGACGAACTGGTCTCCGGCAGTGTCATCCTTGGTGGCCACGGGGTCGTGCAGGCGACGCAGGTTGGACACGGTAGTTTTATCAAGCAGATGGCGCGGGCAGCCAAACAGAAGCGGCGGACACCGAGTCAATTATTAACGATTATCAATCGAATTATCAAAATATTGACGTTCACGATTATTCCACTAGGTGCCGGACTTTTCATTTCGACGATGATGCGCGGTGAAAGCCAGAATCGTGCGATCTTAGGAACCGTGGCGGCGATGGTCGGCATGATTCCAGAAGGCCTCGTGTTACTGACCTCCGTGGCACTAGCTGCCGGCGCGTTTACGCTTGGTCGTCATCAGGTCTTAGTCCGTGAATTGCCAGCAATCGAAGCCCTCGCGCGGGTCGATACGCTGTGTCTAGATAAGACCGGGACGATTACGAGTGGCAAACTCGTTTTTGAGCGCGTCGAACCATGGGGCCAGTTAGCGCAGAAGGCTGTGGAGGACCGCCTGGCTGCATTGGTCACAGCTATTGATGATGATAACGAAACGGCTCAAGCAATCAAAGCAGCACTCGGCCAACCAGATGTCCAGCCAACTCAGGTCATGCCGTTTTCGTCTAGTCGGAAATGGAGTGGGGCGGCGTTTGCGGACCACGCGGCAGTCATGGGTGCACCAGAATTTATTTTCACGACGGTGCCAGCTGATTTACAAGCGCGCATTCAATCGTTGGCGCAGCAGGGTTACCGAGTCCTTGTGCTAGCGGAAGTTGCGGCCTTGACGACGCCCAAACCCACGGCGCCCAAGTGTCTCGGTTTAATCTTAATTACGGATGAATTACGTCCGCGGGCGAAAGCCACTTTTGGCTTTTTTGCCAATCAGGATGTTGCGTTGAAAGTTATTTCCGGAGACAATCCCGTGACGGTCGCAAGTATTGCCAAACGCGCGGAAATTCAGGGTGCGGAGCGACTCGTCGACATGAGCCAGGTCGGTGATGACCCTAACTACGATCAATTGGTTGCAGATTACACGGTATTTGGTCGGGTGACGCCGCAACAAAAGGAACAGTTGATCAAGGCTTACCAACGTGCTGGTCATACGGTCGCGATGACGGGTGACGGGGTCAACGATTTGTTAGCGTTGAAACAAGCCGACTGTAGCATCGCCATGGCGAGTGGGAGTGAAGCGACGAAGAGTCTCGCTGACTTTGTCCTGATTGACTCGAATTTTGATGCGATGGTCCAAGTTTTAAACGAAGGTCGGCGAGTCATCAACAACATTGAGCGGGTCGCTGCCTTGTATTTGATCAAAACAATGTATTCGGTAGCGTTGACGTTGATTTTCATCTTTATGAGCCGCAGCTACCCGTTTGAGCCGATTCAGCTGACGCCGATTTCCTCGCTGATGGTCGGAATCCCGACATTCTTCCTAGCGTTGCAGCCCGATTACACGCGGATTACGGGCCGTTTTATGAAACAAGTTATGGAGATCGCGGTACCGGCCGCCCTGTGTGTCGTCAGTTATATTATGATTATTATGGCGCTGGGGAGTCACTTCAATTTGAACTTTGAAACGACCGCGACCCTGAGCGTCTTGATGACGGGGATTTTCAGTTTAAACGCCTTGCTGATTGCGGCACGACCACTGAACCGCTTTAAAATCGGGCTGGTCGCTCTGATGGCCATTTTATTTGTCCTCGTATTCTTATTTGGCGGCAAGATTTTCTCACTGGTCAATCTGTTGGATTGGTCGCTGGCGGTGATCTACCTGCCATTAATGATTAGCGCTTACCCAGTCTTCGTTATCGTGCAAAACGGCTTGGGCAAACGGGTACTGAGCCGGATTAACTGGCGGTAAGGGGCTAGTGTTTGTTGAGTAGGACAGCATTTTAGTAGGACATCATTTTTTCAGTCCAATAGGCCGCTGATAATTGTTAAGTGGTCAGCTAACTGGCGCGTCAGTATTTGCGTACATGGCTACGAAACGATGGTGGATGGCGCTGAAATGTAGGTCAATCCAGGCAGCTGCAAAACAGGTGCTTGTGAGGCACAGGTACTAGTGGCGACTGGATTGATGAGCGTTAATCATGGTTCAAAATTAAAGCCGGATTTAAAATTAAAAATCGTATCAATATTAAGCGGCGCGTTGTGCAGACAGCACCGCTTTTTTGATGTCCGAATGAGCGGATCAAGCGGGCGTTGCTGTGGCTAAAATCACTTAATCGGGCTTGATGATTGATGGTGAGCAGTCAATTAAGCGCAAGTTAGTTACACCCGCAATTCAATTAACGATGGATCTTGCGCCAACCTGGAAACATGCATCTATCAGGCGACTTCAGCGTCCTGACGTTGTAATAGCGCCTCAATGATGTACTGCGATTAAATAGCGCACATTTTTCAAAACAAATTACTTTGACACACACAGTAATCGGTGGTATATTATGTTCATCAAATTACTATGTCTGACAAAGTAGTCGAGAGGAGGTTAATTTGGTGAAACCAGAAATTTCTAAGGATACGATTCGGGGGCACACGACAACCATCGTGCTCAATATTTTGAACCAGGGTGACAGCTACGGTTATGCGATTGCCAAGACCATCAAGCAGTTGAGCCACGACGCTTACGTCATCAATGAAGCAACACTCTACACAGTTTTTCGGCGGTTGGAGAAAAATGGGGATATTCGCAGCTATTGGGGCAACGAAACGCAGGGTGGTCGGCGTAAGTATTATCAGATTACGACGCAGGGCCAGCAGACACTGCAACACAATATCGATGAATGGAATTTTGCAAAGCAAGTGATTGATGAATTGATTTTAGGGAGGATTGAGGCCGATGTCAGCCAAGATTGAACAACTCGTCGCAATGCGATTGAATACGTATTTTAAGCACCAACCAGACACCGCCGCGTTGGCGGAATTAAAAACGGAACTATCAGCTGATTTGAACGAAGCGGCGAATGATAAAGCTGCCAGTGGACTGGAACCAGAAGCGGCGGTCGCAGAAGCATTTAGTGATTTCGGCGATATTAATGCCTTAATCAAACAGATCAATGAAGAGAATGGTAGCGCTGAACACGTCCACGGACATCAAGTCATCGTGGATGACAACGGCATTGAAATTGACGACGGTAAAACGCTCAAGATCAATGCGGACGGCCTCTCAATTAATAACGGCACCATCAAAGCGGATGCTAATGGGTTGAAGGTTGGCAATTGGATTTTGGATGCGCACGGTCTTCAAAACCAGGCCGAGACTGATTTTGACAACGAACGCCGCTCGCAACAACGAGGGCAGTCACAACAACAAGAACAATCCCAGCAAGAATACCAAGCGTCCCAACGCGAAACCGATGCTGACCAGGAGCAGTCAACCGCGGACGGTAACGCAACTGGTGAGTCGAATCCGCACGTCACCGCGAACCTTGGCGACGTCTATCGTGAACGCCACCCATTAGTCAACGAGCAACGCGTGCCACTGGCAGAATTGGCGCACATCGCCATCAATTATCGTGCGGCGACGGTCAAAGTTTTGCCAACGCGAGAAGCGGGCGATGACGTGATTATTCGTGACTACATGAACTACAATAACCCTGCTTATTACAGTCAGGTCACGACGTTTGAGGACCGACTTGAAATCATACAAGGTAAGGTGCCGTTCTTGATTCCACTACGAGTTCACGTCCAAATCCTGATCCCAGCGTCGTATGCGGGGCAACTCACGCTCAACGACCGCTCCGGCAACGTCATTATGGGTAATCTCCAGCACTTATCTGAGTTACAACTCCAAGTCGTCAGTGGTAGTGCTCGGCTAGTAGCAGTCGGGATGACGACGTTTAGCGGCGAGGTCACGTCCGGTAGTTTGACAATGGCCGATGTTCAGGTTACTGAACAATTAGCGTTAAACGTTAAAAGCGGCCGGGCGCGGCTACTAGGTGTCACCGCTGGTAATTACAATGTTCGTGTGACTAGCGGTAGCGTTAGCGGCCAACAAGTTCGTGGCGGCGGTCAGTGGACGGCTAAATCGGGGAGTATCAAGCTTGGTTTGGATGCCATTACCGGCGACACCACGCTTACGGCACACAGTGGGTCGATTAAGGTCGCCACACCCGCGGATGCGAGTTACCGTTACGAATTAGAGTCCCAAAGTGGTCGAGTCACCGCGCCACACTTTGGCCAAGTAGACCATCATGCGGATGGCTACCAAGCAGGTCGGGTCGGTACCACAGCCACTTATTTGATCAGTGGTCGCGCACGGTCAGGCTCGATTAGTTTGAGTTAATCAGTCCGATAATCGTTAAAAATCAATCCATTAATTGCAAAACGTGCAGGTGAGTCTCAATTGTAGACTGATCTGCACGTTTTAGGTTGCTGATTAAGACACACTAAATGATGTGATGCGTCTCACGAGGCTGAGGATTGAATCAGATTAAATAAGCGTGCGCACTGTGACATCAATTTACCGGATACGGCCTGGAAACACGCACCAGCCGCTATCATGAGCATAATTTTGTTAATACAATCGTCGATAATGTTGACGTGCCAAAATTTATGAAAGATTGTAATAGGCAGAAGTGGGCTTAACGGCTTATAATAAGAACCAGTAAATGACAGGAATCGGGGGGTTGTCAATGGGAATCAGTCAGCAGCAATTAATTCAACGGTTAGTGCCGCGCTTAGTTCGTTTCCGGCAAACCAATTTTTATCGCATCATTCAGCGCACCCTGATGTTGATTTTTCCATTTATCTTGATTGGAACCTTCAGTCAGATTATTCAACTGACGGTCCTGACTAAGTCGGGTTTTATTGCCAGTATTTTTCACTTGTCTAAGTGGGTGCCGTATTATCGTTACTTACACTATCCCTTTGATAGTTTGACAACGCTAACCCTCAACAGTGTGGCTGTCGTGGCGGCGTTTGGGGCGGCCAAGTATCATGCCAAGTTGCACCAGCGCGATGACCAGTTAGCCGGGCTGACTGCAGCGATTGCCTTATTGATCGTTGCGTATCAGTATACGAACCAGAATCAAGTAGGGGTCTTTAATACGTTGCTGATTGGGACGAATGGCCTGACGGGTGCCTTGCTAGTTGGTGGCCTGACCGGCTTGTGTTTTAAATGGTTCAGTAAACCCGTGCCCGAACAAGCCAGTCCGCATACAGCCGATATTTTGACCCGGACGTTTGGTTCGTTATTGCCGATGGCGTTGATTTTAGTGCTAGCGGTGGCGATTAGTTTGGCCCTGAATTGGTTGATGATTTTGACCTATTCGATGGACAGCTGGTCGGCGTTTCAAAAATACGCGATGACGAGTCACAGTCTATGGATGACGTTTGCCTTGGCCGCACTAACGCTCTTACTCGAAATTTTGGGGTTGGCGGGGCCTTATCAAGAACGGTTGGTGACCAATAGTTCGACGATGACCGCGAATCTGAATTATGCCCTGACGCACCATTCAGCTTATCATGTCCCGTATCCGTACACGGCAAACACGCTCTATCATGCGTTTGGCACGTTCGGTGGGACGGGGATGTTGCTCGCACTGCTGATTGCGATTTATATCGGTAGCGATAATCATAATTATCACGTCGTCGCGCGGTGGAGCTTGTTGCCGTCACTGTTCAATAGCAACGGTCCGTTACTGACTGGATTACCAGTCCTATATAATCCAATTTATCTGATCCCATTTATTTTGGCGCCACTGGTCAATATGGGCACCGCAGCGATTGCAATTGCGCTGCATTGGATTCCACCCGTCGTGTACCCGGTACCAATTGGGACCCCGGGACCGCTGATTGCCTTTATTGGGACCAACGGAAACGTGGTGGCGCTTGGCTTGGGGCTAATCAACTTAGCGTTATCAGTCGCGATTTATCTGCCATTCATGCGGTTAGCGGAAGCCATCGTGCACGCTGCTCAGCAGTCAGTGGGAGGCGATTCAAATGCGTAATCAACCTAATTGGCGTCGGCGGCGTAGTTTGCTAGTTTTAATACTGGGCTTGATATTCCTCGGCTGCCTAATTGGGCCGTCATATCATTGGACCCGCGCCAACGTGGCCGCAATGACTGGCCGTCACGACTCGCAAATGTCACCAATCATCATGATTCCCGGGAGTAGCGCGACCCAGAATCGGTTTGATACCTTGGTCAAACAGCTCAATAAGGCGGATCATCGCCGGCATAGTTTGATCAAGCTGACCGTCAACACGGACGACAGTATCAAAATGACGGGAACGCTGCGGGCCCGGGATAATGAACCAATTATTGTCGTTGGCTTTCAAAATAATCGGGACGGCTATGATAATATCAAAAAACAGGCGCGCTGGTTCTCGCTGGCATTTAAAAAATTGGCTGCCAAATATCAATTTAATAATTTTAAAGCTATCGGTCATTCAAATGGTGGCCTGATTTATACGTATTACTTCGAGCATTATTTTAATCGCGACGATATCACGGTCAAACGCATCATGACGATTGGCTCGCCGTATAACTTTTCTGAAGCAAATCTGAATCATAAGACCCAGATGCTGGCGGATTTCATCAAATATCGGGACCGACTGCCGAAGTCCGCCACGATGTATTCGGTGGCCGGGACTGAAAATTACGATTCGGATGGCCTAGTACCGGCGCGCAGTGTAGAAGCGGGCAAGTACGTCTATCAGGGCCAGGTCAAGCACTTCACTGAAATCACGGTCACGGGTAATAATGCCCAACACTCAGATTTGCCTCAAAATGCGCAAATCGTGACCTTGATTCGCACTTACATGCTTGATAAAAATAAACCGACCAGCAAGGGACTAATTTCGGCAAATCCGACGCCATAGTCTATCAGAAGATGGCCTCATAGCCTGCTAGTGGATGAGCTCTGGTTGACCGCATGGTGGCGGTTCTCGGACGAATGGCGCCTGCTTGCGTTGGCATTGACTAACTGATGCTCGTCGTTAATTGCCACTTGAAATCAGCGCGTTGAGCGGTAATGATGTCAAGAAATTGATAGTGACCATCAGAATTGTGGTAAAATTTGGACATGGAGGTGGTCAGCATGTCCACACAAACACCAGTACATCGCAATCGCGTTCTGACGCTGATTCGGTCTTATTATCCGAATCTCAGTGTTACTGACCGTAAGATTGCGGATTATATTATTGCCGATCCAGTCAAAACGGCGGCGCAGTCGATTTCCGATTTAGCTGCGGCAGTTGGCGTGTCGACAGCGACCGTTTCGCGGTTCGTTAAACGCATTAGTTTTAGCAGTTTTCGTGACTTTTCACGTGAGTTAACGGCCGCAGAACCCATCGAACAGACGAATGCCGAGGCCTTTCAAGATGTTGAAAAGCAGACGACTTTTAAGGGCATTGCTGAATCGACTTTCAATAGTATTCGGAGCTCCCTGGATCAGACTAGCCAGGTGATGACGGAGGCCGACTTAAAACAGGCGGTCGAATTATTGTTAAATGCGCGTTCAATTGGATTTTATGGTCTAGGAGGCTCGGCGGTCGCGGCCTTAGATGGCTATCACAAATTCGTCCGTACGGGCATACCATGTGCCCATAATAGCGACTATGATATGCAACTGATGCAGGCGGCCCAGATGAATGCGCAGGACGTCGCTGTTGTGATTTCGCATACCGGGCGCAATCAACAGACGCTACAAGTGTTGTCGACCTTGAATTCGCAGGGAGTGCCAGTGATTGCCTTGACTAGCTTTGGCAATTCACCACTAGCAAAAAATAGCACGGTCGCCTTTATTTCGGTGGCCGAAGAAATTAATTATCGTTCAGAAGGACTGACCTCGTTGATTGCGCAAATGAGCATTATCGACAGTCTCTTTTTGATGACGGCTGTTCACGGGAACATTGAAATGGCCGAAAGTCTTGGCCGGGTTCGCGAGGCCATTAGTCAGACGCGGACAGAGCTTTAATGCAGTAGGCAAAGGATTGATGAGATGACAAAGCGGCAACATTATCGACCAGTATATGCACGAACGCGGTGGGCGCGCTGGCGTCACCGACTGGGCTGGCTGTTAATTTTAGTCCTGCTCCTCGGTAGTATTTGGGGTGGGTTGATGTGGTTACGCTGGCGGAGTGCGTCCGTCGTCGAAGGCTTCAATATTCGGGGTGTCGCCGTTTCGCAAAATGACGGCTACTTGGACTTTGCGGCCCTGCAAAATGACGGTTTAAAGTTTGTCTACATGCATGCGACCCAGGGTGCGAGCTATACGGATGACAACTTTTCAAGTAATTATGAGCGCATTATCGGGACTAGTCTCGGCGTGGGCGTCGTTCATACGTTTAGCTTTTCGTCGTCCGCGTCAGCCCAAGCTGCCTATTTTGAGAAGACGGTCGGTGACAGTATCGGCAATTTACCGATTGCGATTCAAGTCAATTATTATGGTAATTATACGGATAAAACAATTGCGGTGCGGCAAGCGCGGCGGAAATTGCGGGCACTCGTGACCAAGTTGACGCAGGACTATGATCGCAAGTGTGTGGTTTGGTCGACGCCAGAACTAATGAAACAAGTCGTGAAGCCGGCGATTAAGCAGAGCCCGTTGTGGCTGGATACGACGAATACCCATCACCGGTCTAAACGCGTGCTATTCATGCACTATTCTGACCGGGCCGTTTACCAGCAAAATGGGACGCGCCAGGAGTTTAGTGGCCTGATTTTTAACGGTAACTTGACGCAATATAATCAAGTCGTCGCGGAGAGCTTGAATTAGTGGGGCGCTTGAATTGGCGATATGTACCTAAGTTGGTGGTATGCCGTTAAGTTAGTCTCAAGTGCTTAAGCTGATGATAGGTCTGCCCGGTGCTTAAATTAGTGATGGGCATTCAAGTTAATGCGCTTAAACCAGTGCCCAATGCTTGAACCAGTAGTAATCTTGCAAACTAGTGGCAACAACTACGACTAGTTAAGTACCGCCAAATCAAAAAATAAGTCCCAAGACCATCAGATGATGAGCTTGGGACTTATTTTAAAGCAGCTGATGAATCAGTAGCTGCGTGGGTTTAATCAGTTAAGCGTTTGGCTTGGTGTGGTGATAAAATCACGTAACTGCGGTCGTCGGCTTCGTCGAATAGGGCGACGGGCCGCTGCTCGTTCGCTTTAACTTCAAGGTGAAACCCGTACTGATCGAGTAAAATCAGTTCACTTGATGAGATGGATTCAACCGTTGCGGGCATGGCGCGACCGTCGATGCGAATCATCATGTTGGGGTCAATTTCGAGCGTGTGATCCCGGTGATGAGCCTCGTCGCGGTACGTCCAGGTGCCAGCATAGAACACGGCTAGATCACCATCTGCAATCTGGCTGGGGTGACGTTTGCGGACCAATGTGCTGGAGAGTCCTGCTAATAATGATAAACCAAATAAAATTGCGCCTCGTCGCTTCACCGGATCAACCTTCTTTCGGATAAGTCTATGGTTAAAATATACCACTAAAATGCGGTCACCGTCACGTAATAAGTGGCTTCTTATCAAAGGCTTTATTCACTTGTTACTTGCGGGTAATGAACGTAACAATTCGTTAACTTGGGTGACGGGGGTTAGTACTTTTTTTGAATTAATTTGGGTTCTGATTGGAATTTACTGGGTGAGTGTGTTAATCTATATAATGTGATTGGCATTTATGTGAAGTTTTAAAGTATCATTTAATTGTGTTACCGTAAATTCTTTATAGGTGTTAATAACATGTGTTTTGTTACTTTAATTTTTTATATCCTAGGAGGATTTAGTTCATGAAAAATGGTACTGTAAAATGGTTCAATGCTGATAAGGGTTATGGATTTATCACTGGTGAAGATGGCAACGATGTATTCGTTCACTTCTCAGCTATCCAAACTGACGGTTTCAAGACCTTAGAAGAAGGCCAAAAAGTTACTTTTGATGAAGAATCAAGCGATCGTGGCCCACAAGCTGCTAACGTTGTTCCTCAATAAGCTTAGCTTTTAAAAGAGCTGCCCGCGTGGCGGCTCTTTTTTTTCGGCCAAAATTGAGGTGAGGTAATGTTTTGAGTGGATGGGCACCCCGATTTTGGGCCTTGGTAGCCAGTTTGTCTTAAGGCGTCCTGTTCGCCACTTCGTCAAGTGCAGCTTCTGGCAACCATAACCAGTCTGCGTGTCGGGCTGGAATGCTCCTAAAGCCGGAAAATTGGCTGGACGTCACACGCCTGACCGCAATTCGTTTTACCGGCCAAGTCACCTCGAAACTAGAATTATTACGATAAAAGTCCTCCTGACCAATCATTGCCACCCAACTCAGCGCTGAAAACTGTTAAAATAGAATTATGAGTAAGCACCGCTAAGATAGGGCGCCGTTGAGAGGAGTACAATCAATGTTAAAATTTGGAATTATTGGGACGAATTGGATCACTCAGCAGTTTGTGGACGCTGCCGTTGAATCTGGTGAATGGCAGTTAACGACCGTTTATTCACGTCACGCCGACACTGCGCAGGCTTTTGCTGACAAGAATCATGCGGCAGAAACGTTTACGGACTTAGATGAATTCTTCAGTCAGGGCAGCTTTGATACGGTGTATATTGCCTCACCGAACAGTCTGCATTTTGCCCAAGCCAAGCAGGCCATCGCCTATGGCAAGCACGTCATTGTTGAAAAGCCAGCTGTGACGAATCAGCGGGAGTTCGAACAACTCGACGCCGTGTTAGCGGCACACCCCGATGTGCGGCTGTTTGAAGCGGCGCGGCAGATTCATGAAGTTAATTTCAAACGGGTCAAGGAACAAATTTCAAAACTGGCCGTGGTTCAAGGCGCGACGTTGACGTACATGAAGTACTCGTCTCGCTATGATGCCGTGCTGGCTGGCGAAGAGCCCAATATTTTCTCATTGAAATATGCGGGTGGCGCGCTACAAGACCTAGGCGTCTACTTGGCTTACGACGCTGTCGGCTGGTTCGGGATGCCAGAAGAAGTCGCTTACTATCCAACGTTGACGCGGACTGGAGTGGACGGCAAAGGGGTCGCCATCTTACGTTACGCGGATTTCACGGTCACCTTGAATGTCGGCAAGACTAGCAATTCGTTTTTACCTTCTGAAATCAACGGTGCCCGCGACGCTATCGTGATGGACAATCCGGCCGAACTGGGGCAGGTCACTTATCAGGATAATGATGGGAACGCGCATAATATTGGCGTGGCGCCCGATGATAATCCAATGCTGGCCGAGGCGCGTGATTTTGCGGCGGTGATTAACGATCCAGCAAAATATCAAGCAGACTACTTGGCTTGGCGACAACTCAGTCGCAATGTAAATAAACTATTATTTAATTTACGGCAATCGGCTCACTTGACGTTTACGGGTGAGACTCCGGCTACCGATGAATAGAAATGAGGCACTATGTTAGACGTATTTAAAACCAAATTTGCGGCGGCTGGTTTTACCGAATTGTCGCCGATTCAGACCGCGGTCGCTGAGCCACTAGCAGCGGGCCAGTCAGTATTAGGGCTCGCACCGACCGGCTCAGGGAAAACGTTGGCATTTACTTGGCCAATGCTTGAAAAGTTACGAGTTGGCGAGGGCACGCAAGCGTTGATTTTAGCGCCTTCGCAAGAATTAGCGATGCAAACGACCAACGTGGTTCGCGAGTGGGGCCAACTGATTGACGCCAAGGTGCTTGCCATCACTGGTGGCGCCAACGTCAAACGGCAGATGGAAAAACTCAAGAAGCACCCGGAAGTGATCGTTGGGACGCCAGGGCGAATCACTAATTTGATTGCGGACGGCAAAATCAAATTGGGCCATTTGAAAATGATGATCGTCGATGAAGCGGATGAGCTGTTGACGGATGAGACTTTGGACCAGATTCGTGAAATCTTAGATGCGACGTTTGCTGAAACCTTGCAGCTGGGCTTCTTCTCCGCAACTGAAACCAAGATTTTAGATGAACTCCCACGCTGGTTCGGCCAGCACGTTGAAAAAATCGACGTGCGCGCCATCGACCAGACACAGGGCGTGGTGCGCCACCGCACAATGCAAGTCGGTAACCGCCACCGCGTTGATTTATTAAAACGAATCAGTCGGGTCGATCACATGCGGGCACTGGTCTTCTTCAATAAGATGCAGGAACTGCAACACGTTGCTCTAGAACTGCGCCACCAACACGTTAGTTACGTCGCACTGACCAGTAATCAGCGCCAGGTTGAACGTGAAAAAGCCCTACGCCTATTTCGGCAGGGCAAGGTGGGCTTATTATTGACGACTGACTTGGCCGCCCGGGGTCTCGATGTGCCTGAGCTGCCCGCCGTTATCAACTATCAGTTGCCTAAGGACGTGACGACCTATATTCACCGCAGTGGTCGGACTGGCCGGATGGGTGCGGATGGCCTCGTGCTGACCTTTGGTGATGATCATGATATTCGTGATTTCAAGAAATTAATGGCCACCACCGACTATGAAATCAAGCCAGGCTATTTGGTCGATTACCATATCGTGGATACTAAACCAGACAAAGTGGTCCCACCATTAACGTTTGACCATCCAGAGAAGGCTGGCGAGGCGACTAACGGCCGTCATCGCGTGACGAGTGTTGGTCACCCGGACAAGGTCAACCGCGTGCAGGCGACTCAAGAACGCCATATCCCGACACCACCTAAAAAGAAGAAGGGTCACAACAAGCATTCCAAGAAAAAGGGCATGCGCAAGAAAAATCGTGACCGCTTTAGCAATCAGTAATTGCCAAAAATCACAATCCGTGAGATGATATTTTACGGATTGTTAATGGCCTTATAGCACAACTGGATAGGGCACCCGCCTCCTAAGCGGTTGATCCCGGTTCGAGTCCGGGTAAGGTCATATTTATACCAAGCTGACCGTTTCATATCGACGTATAACGTTGATATGAAACGGTTTTTTGCTTTTTTAGAAACGCTGAGAAACGGTGTGGCTAGATATTTTGGTGCACATTAAGCATTTTTAGAGGATTTGTGCACCGACTTGTGCACCAAACCGTCCATTGCGATAACATCCACTAGTATGACAAACGTACGTTCTTTATTTACGCAAAATATATACCCCTTGATTGGGGTACAAGCGAGAGATGAATAATTTTGTTGCTACATTTAGTTGTAAGTCTACCCGTTAAATAAAGTCACAATATTGTAGTCTCAATTTTTCAATAATTCAATATTGTCCGCTAATTTTGAAGCCGGTATTACTTGAACTAAGCTATCTTCCAAAATAGAGTTGACAGATTCTATACTATTTTCAGAGTCGTTTAAGATAGCAATAAACGAAGCTTTAGAATTCCCATTGATTTTCTTGATGGTTTCTGAGTCCCAGGCAAATATTTTTGCAGGGTTTTTGGCTCTGTTAGGCTGTGAAAAAGTCCTAACCAACCTGTCTCCGCCAAGATATCGCGGAATGATAAAATCAAACTGGAACGATAAAGCATGCTTTCCGGGAATCGACTTATTACGGCTATAAAGTATTTTTTCGTTATCAAAGAACTTCTGAACTTCATCTGAGAAAGCGTCTATGATAGTGGGGCGATTTAAGTACATTAAATCATTGATTTTTAATATCGCCTGCACTAATCTTTGCTTGGCTGCCGGAAAGCCATCAAAATCCGTTTGGATATATAGCTTTTTTGAGCCTTGATCTTTTTGAACACCAAATATATCCAGCGTATCAGCTAGTATATTATTTCTTGTTTTACTACGTTTGTCGAAAAATAGTCCATTACTTTCTAGATTATCGATTGTCCAGCTATCGTCAGTCACAAAGATGTCATCTCTAATACGACTGTATGCGTATAGTACAACATCGTCAAACTCGTTATCTAAAAATGGCGTATCAATTTCAACGATGCCATTTTCGCTGCTATCGATTTCGGTATAGTGCTCATTTCTGCTTAACCATTTCAAATATGATGTCTTCAGGTTATCCGCGTTTATTTGCATGGAGTGTACCTCCTTTTTGCTAGATTTGGTTGCTCCCTTCAACGTAGCTGACTTTAGCGTTCAGGCTTTGTGATATTGCTTGGTATGAGTATAGGTTAAAAAGAAGCTAAACTGTATAAAAACGTCACGATATATTTTCGGAAGTTAAAAGTTGCACTGTCACGCCATGATGTATAGACTTAGACCCACAATACAGATTAAAGGGTCCAAATGATGAATATTTAGGACCGCTGTTTCGCTAGGATAAGGTATTGGTCGGGAATTAAGAAATGGGCTTATTTGCAAAGGGGGAATGATCGTTGGTCTTAACTAGGGTAGAGGTTCAACAGAGAAACATTGACTGGGCTTTTGGGGAAACGGATTTAAGTCAAGCGAAGCAAGACCAGCTGCGAGCGACGTTCAATTGGTTACAAGAATCTGATCGTAATTATTTGAATCCGACAGTCAAACAGCTGGGAAATTTTGCCAGTCGAATGCATGTCCCATTTGGTAATCTTTTGCTTCGTAAGATTCCTGAAACGGAGCCGATTCAGTTAGCATTTAGAACCAAGGCCAATGTACCTGCCCAGGTTAGTTTGAATACCCGGGCCGTTATTTATGAAATGCTGCGAAAACAAGCTTGGTTCAAGACAGAGAGTGGGTATGCTGATAGTGAATTATCCCTGATTGGCGTGGCAGCGTCCCAACGATATTCTGTTGACGAGTTGGTAGCCAAAGTTAAGTCCCTATTGACCTTAAGACACTTTGGAAGTGCCCGGGAACTATTTAATGATTTGCGGATGCAAATTGCACGACATAAAATTCTGGTCATGCAAAAGGGTGGCGCTGGACTGGGGACTAACCGGCCACTACAAGTTGAAGAAGTCCGGGCGTTTGTCCTGTTAGACGCCTATGCACCGTTGATTTTCTTGAATCAAAAGGACAGTTATACGGCCAGAGTATTCTCACTCATCCATGAATTTGTTCATATACTGAGAGGAACGGATGAACTGTTTGCAACAATCAATCACACTTTGAAAGAAGAACGCTTTATCAATGAGGTGACGGCAAGCTTTTTAATGCCAGCGGATGAATTCCTCACTGAATTTAGAGCTTCTGGAATCAGGAAAGTTGCGACTCATTTTAATGTGAGTCCATTTGCAGTTGCGATTAGAGCGCGACATTTGGGGTTGATTTCTGATGATTTAAATCTGAGTGAGCTCGATTTAGAATCTACAGCTAGCCATAAAAGTGTGGGTGGAAATCCATACTATACGGCGCTTAGCTTCAATGATAACCGCTATATGACTGCACTAGTTAGATCTCAAGAAAACGGAACATTACCACCGACGAAGGCAGCGGCGCTACTTGGGGTCAGCACTAAAATGTTGGATAAGACCATTCGGATATTTAATGAACGCGAGGTCCGATTGTGAGCGGGTACTTAATTGATACGAATATCTTTATTGTTTCTAACCGCAATTATCGGCAGGCATTTTTTCCGGTCGTCTGGAATTTTTTCAAAAATAATGATGCTGTGTTTGTCTCAAAGCATGTTTATGATGAAATTCTGACATTGGACGACGATTTGTGTGCTTGGACCAAGCAAAATTATCAAAGCCGGATTGTATATGGCGATGATTCGATCGTCGAATATACGCGTGTGATCGAATATGTCACGTCGTCTGGGCAGTGGAATGCAGCAGGATATGAACAATGGTCAATTGATGAACGGAAGGCTGATCCGTGGTTGATTGCGACTGCTTTGAAGCGTGATTTAACAATCGTCACGGATGAGAATAACACTGGCCCTAATGGTCGCCCTACAAATAATGAGCCAAAAATTCCGTTTGTTGCACACCATTTTGATGTAAAGACTATCGATTTTTGGACGTTACTAGGGGAAGAACATTTCCAAGCGCGTTAAATCGTCCGAGTGTCATACTTAAATGCCTGTTAGGGTAATCTTCAACTAACTATATCGCAAATTGTCATTTTTAAATAACGTTGTGAAATTATCTTCTAAACCAAACAACTCCCATACCTGGATTCGGTATGGGAGTTGTTTGGTTAGTCAAAGTCGACGTGGCCTTTCGTGCCGAGTGTAGGAAAAAAGGCCCCATCTCCCGCCTAAACGAGCAAGATGGGGCCGAATAATCAACGAATCACGATCACATTACAAGGGGCGTGGTCAACCACGTAACTTGTCGTTGAACCAACGGACACGCGGTTGGGGGAGTCGGCGCCAGTCGCACCGAGTACGATCAAATCGATCTCTGGGTGCTGCTTGGCATAGTCCTCAATGGTGTGCTTAGGAATGCCATAACTGATTTCAGTCTTCAGGTTAGGCGCCGATGTGGTGGCGACGAATTGTTGTCGCTTACGCATGGCGTCTTTGGCGTGGGCTGCTTCGGAATCCAGTAGTTTAGCTAGAACTGGGTCGAGTGCCGGGGTGTGATAGGCGCTATCATCAACGACATAGAGCGCTGTTAAGTTGGCTTGGTGTCGCTGGGCGATATTCACAGCTTCGGTAAACGCCGCTTGGGCAGCATCAGAAGTATCAACGGGAACTAAAATATTAGTATAACGGCTTGGCATTTTAAACACCTCCACTTATCTTTATGCTCATTATAATGGATAAGTGACCGGCAAGAAAATTAAACGCACCTAGTGGGCAAGCGTGTTTAAGAGGCGTATATTTAAAGCAATGAATTCTTTGGGGGGATCGGGTATGTTCAAGCGAGTCCAACACACGCTATTGCGGTTTGAGCGGGTCGTCGAGCGGCAGCGGTATTGGCGCGCGCTCCGAGATACGTTGACATTACTATTTCCGTTCGTTCTAATTGGGGCGTACGTCAGCTTTTTGAATCAAGCCATCTTTCAGCGCAATGGGTTTTTAAACCGCATTTATTATTTAAGTCACTGGGTGCCAGGTTTTAAACACCTGACGACCTATACCACAATGCTTAACCTGAGCATTAATGGCATTATTGCGATTATTGGGGCGTTCGCAGCGGCAAATTTTGTGGCGCGTTCGGCGCAGCGTGATAATTTACTAGCGGGCCTGACCGCGGCGATTAGTTTTATGATGCTTAATATTAATTACAATTATTTTAGTAATCATGGGCAAGCTGCGGGCAGTCGGTTTTTAGAGAATAACTTAGGGACGCAAGGGATTTTTTTGGCGTTACTGGTCGGCTTGATCACCGGCTGGTTGTTTAGCCATCTCGCGCGTCGACCACACGTCCATCAACAGATAGAGGACCAGACCCACTTGTTAGCGCGCGCTCGTCAGAGTTGGGTGCCGATGGTCAGTGCATTATTGCTGTTTAGTCTGATTGGTTATGGCATCAGCTTTGTCAGCAAGGGTGGTCTAAACGGGTTGTTCTACGCCGTCTTTACGTTGCCATTCAGCAATCCAGGTGCGGCCTTGTTGGCAATTATCGGTGTCGGGTCGCTCAGTAATTTATACTGGTTGATTGGCATCATGGGACCCGTTGATTTCAGCGGCAACAGTGCAACGAGTACGGTCCAAAATCTAGAGTACGCACTCCAACATGGATCTGCGTGGGGCGCGCCCAATCCGGTCACACTGCACACGTTATTTGATGCGTTTGCAAATGTCGGGGGTCCCGGTATGACGCTGGCGCTACTGATTGCGATTTTATGGCGGTCACACAACCGAAATTATCGAACCGTGGCGAAAACCAGCGCGTTACCCGTTTTGTTCAATATCAATCAGCCGTTGCTCGTGGGGCTGCCGATCGCGTATAGTCCGATTCTGGCGATTCCATTTTTGTTGGCGCCGATTGCCAGCATGCTGGTGACGTGGGTCGCGCTCAAACTACAGTGGATGCCGCCAGTCGTTTACCCGGTCAGCAAGACGATGCCTGGATTTTTGACGGGCTGGTTGGGAACCGGTGGCGATTGGCGCGCTTTACTGATAAGCGTGCTCAACATCGCGATTGCCACGGCGATTTACTTGCCGTTTGTCTTATTAGCGAACCACGTCGATGAAGGGGGCCGAGCGGATGTTTAAACGTCATTGGTGGCGCTGGCTACTCGGATTAGGCTTATTAGTGGCCGTGTGCTGGCCAGCCTATAACTGGAGTCAGGCCAATATTAAAACGTTGAAAAATACCGGTCGGACGCGGATGGCACCCGTCATCATGGTGCCGGGCTCGAGTGCCTCACAAAACCAGTTTGATAGTTTAATTACAGAATTAGGAAAAGAAACGCCTAAGAAACACAGTGTTTTGAAACTCACGGTGCAGACGGACGGGTCGATTAAGTATAGCGGCTCGATTGCCGCCAATGATAACGAGCCCTTTATCGTGATTGGCTTCGCGAATAATCGCGATGGCAAGGCGAATATTGACAAACAAGCGGTGTGGCTGAATACGGCCTTTAAAGCGCTGGTCAAAACTTATCATTTTAATCATTTCTATGCGTTGGGTCATTCCAATGGTGGCTTGATTTGGACACTCTTTTTGGAACGCTACTTAAAGGACAGTCCTAAGGTCCACATCGACCGCCTGATGACGATTGCGTCGCCGTATAACATGGAATCGACGAGCACGACTGCGAAAACCAGCATGTTCAAAGAGCTATACCAGTATCGTTCTGGATTGCCACGCAGCCTGACCGTCTATTCGATTGCCGGAACTGAAAACTATACCAGTGATGGCACGGTACCGTACAATAGTGTCAATTACGGCAAGTACATCTTCCAAGACCAGGTCAAGCATTTCACGGAGATTACCGTCACGGGCGCCAATACGGCCCATTCGGACTTGCCGCAGAATAAACAAATCGTCAGTCTGATCCGACAATACCTGCTGGCAGAAAACTTGCCAAATAAGATTCGGCAACAAAATGCGCAGCGGGTGCAAAACTAGGGCGACACGCGTATTGAGTACGAATTTAGGACGATGACTGCAATACCTGTAATAACTGCAGTATCTGTTATACCTGCATTATCTGCAATACTTTCAATGCCACTCAGTACGACGAGTGCAATGGTTCGTAGACACACGACTCAAGTAGCGAGTGATACTGCGTCCTGGTTTTGCCTGACACAGGGCCTAGAAATTAAATCACAAAACGAAGCAAGCACCGCAACCATTATCTCGTTCACTGGAGATAGCGGCAGCGGTGCTTGTTTTATATATCGTTAATTTTGTATCGCAACATCAGTCTCATGATGTCATACTAAGTCAGCAGTCAGCAGTCAGCAGTCCGTGCTCAGCGACGATGGCGAGCATGGTGGTGGCTGTGACGCCGCGGATGATGATGTTTGACGTGGCGTTTGATTCGAGTGATACGTGTGCCACGAACGCGGAGTGCTTGGGCATTGGTTGCCGGTGTTGCAACTAGTCCGCCACAAATTCCCAGAATGATCAGTGCTGGGAGAATGCGCTGTCGTTTCATAATCGATAACCCCTTTAACTAAAACACTTATTCAGTTTATAAGTATTCAGGGTAAAGGTCAAGCCGCTAAGTGTTATTGACTTTACAAAAGCTTAACACGAGATTAACCGAGAATTCACAAAAAGCCAGGAAATGTGATTGTAATTTGAACCGTTTTCCTTTAAGGTGAGAGTAATATATAAAAGGGAGTTTCGCATAATGAATATTGAAATTTTAAATTCAGCAATCCAAGACTTACATTTCCAAATCGTTTACGATCGTTCTGAAGAAGATGACACGCCAGGACAAGGCCAATTCAGTTATACCGTTGCTAATCCAGACGTTAAGAAGACCTTTGGCGATGACGTCGTTCAGGCACAATTACAAGTCACTTACAAGGAAGAAATGTTCGATTTAACCGCGACAGTATTTGCCATTGTGCGTTTGAGCGGTGAAATGGTCGGTATCATCGAACGTCAATCCGACAACAAAGCCATCGAAGACGATGAACAAGAAATGTTGAACAATCTGAATGGGGCCATCATCCCAGCACTGTCCGCTAAGGTCCGGGCCTACGCTGCCTTGCTCTCAACTGAAGCAAGCAACTTTGCCATCATGCCAGCCGACTTTGATGACAGTCAACCTAATGACGCTGAATAATAATGATCTACTTTAGCTTGTCGAATTACTGACAAGCTTTTTTATTACCGTCATCAATACAGCCAGCCATCAGGTATCCCAGCTTGCCGCCGGAACTACCCTAGTTTGTGTAACCGCTAACAAAAATGCTATAATAAGGATGGTCGCAATGACCGGGCAACGCGCGCGTTTAGTCGCGGGGTCAAAAGGTGTGATTGAAGGCTTCAGCAATCATTGTTTGTCGGTGAATTTGAAGCGGGGATGACCGTCGCTTGGCGGTTGACACACATAGGGGCATGGTAATTGAACACATAATTTGAGAAGAACCGGCGGACCAAACGGTGGTGACTAGATTACGTGGGTAATTTGGTGACCATTTTTTAGTATTCGCCATGGGATGCGCTTCCAAAGGTGCGACAGAAAATGAAAACTGTCGTGACGGAATTACTGCGATTTACAGAATGAAAGCGTATACTAGCGGTGAGAGGGGTGAGCGTCATGTTTAAACCAATGGCATCTATTTTTACAAACCATCAAATTGCTGGGCACTACCGGGCAATTGAACGGGCGCAAAAGTGCGTCGTTCCGTTTCACTTTGAGATTCAAGGCCAGGAGTACCCGAAGCCCAAACCGGAACGTAACTGGCTACGGCGGCTATCGGGGACCTCGAGTGAGAAGTACGCAATGGTCGAATTGACACCAACTAAGGTCGTCTTGTGGTCACCTGAGGGCCGTAATCTCGGTGAAATGCCGCTGAGTGAGGTCCGGCGTATTCAAATCGGCGCGATTCGGTGTCACGCGACGGCGGGCATGGATCCACGCCATGCGTTTCGGGCGACGATTTTCGTTTTGACGGATGCGGGTAACTACTATTTCGCCAATTCCGATATGGAAGTGATCCCCGCCATCTGCAAATTCGCCCACGAGCATCATGTGCCTGTCGAAGACCCATTGCGGTTAATTCCATTATTAAAAGTTGGCTGGCGAGTCGCCGCTGTGACGCTCCACGAAACTTATGCGCAGTTGGTGGCTCATACGGGATATCCGACTGATAAGGTTTAGCACTATTTCTATCAAATCATAATTATATTTGCTCATCAGTCATCTGTAAAATTAATTCAGAAGCTGATGAGTTTTTCGTATTATTTGCAAGATGAAAATAAAGAATGGTGAAATGCTCATTTATTGTTGTAGATATTACTGATAGATAAGTACCCCTAAGTAAGAGTGACATTTTATTTGTCACAAGTCAGTAATCATGACTAATCTTTGACACGAGAAGTGGGTAATGCTACAATTCCCATATCAAATATGAATTGTTGTTTTTGGGAATTGAAGCTTTTTAACGCTATAATAGCCACGTTTGATTGTTTCCCATAGGAGGTGAAAATCATGACAAATGCCGTCTATAATCGTATACCTGATATTGTTGAAAGCTTTATCAAGCGAGATAATAATGAGTTTGAAATGGCGACGCTCACTTTGATTCGATTGTTGGAGAAAAAAGATCCTGAAGTCGCAATCCAGTTGAAGAAGAGCTTGTCGGATTATCATGCTGGAAAGAATGGCGTTCAAGAGTCACGGGCAATCTCTGCAACGGAGAACGAGTTGTTGACAGCTGTGACACCGACAAAGGGATTAGATGATTTGGTGATTTCGACAGAGGTTCGTAATGATATAGAAGAGATAATTAAGTCCCATAAGAGCAAAGAAGCCCTTCAGAAGGTTGGACTGAATCCAATTACAAAAGTCCTTTTTAGTGGTCCATCTGGTACTGGGAAAAGCTCAGCTGCAGAGGTAATTGCGACTGAATTGGCGTTACCACTTTATCGTGTAAATACAGCCCAATTGCTATCCAGTTATTTAGGCGATACAAGTAAAAATGTGGCCTCAATCATCACTTATGTCAGAACCCATCGAGTAGTATTGTTACTTGATGAATTTGATTCTATTGGGGGAAATCGCAATGACGCGACTGATGTCGGTGAAATGCGACGGATCGTCAATACGCTATTGCAGTCTTTGGACGCTTGGGAGAATCGAGGTATCTTTATTGCGACGACGAATCGGCTTCAAGATATCGACGATGCCTTGTTCAGGAGATTTGATTTGAATATTCGCTTTTCGAGTCCGGATGCTCAAGCACGGTACGCGCTATGGCGGATGTATTTGGGTGATTATGTCGATAACCGGAAGCTAAAAGAAATTGCAGAATTGATCGATAATGTCTCACCTGCGGAGATTGAGATGTTATCGCAACGTGCTTTGAGACAGTCAGTTTTGAACGGTGTTGAGGTGGTCCCAATTTTAATTCAATTCTTAAGAAGACCGCTTGAACAAACGAAACAGAATAAGAAGAACATTTCGCAAGCTTTAAAGAAAATTGATCCAACACTTACCTTGTTACAAATTTCTGAATTAACAGGCACCAGTACGAGTTCAGTCAGTCGGTATCTTCACGAAAACTAATAGGTGATCAAATGGATAAAGATGAACAGTATTCCATATTCAGTTGTTATCACCGTACGTGCTGTGAGCGATAACGACTTATATCAATCAGTAAGAGCACAGTTTCCAGTTTTAGAACCATTACATGTAACGGACGAAGTTAGATTACGGAGTCGTAATTAAACCAATACAAAAAGGTTAGTCGAAATGGGGTTATCCCATCTCAACTAACCTTTTTGGGCTACTTATGACAAATTTTTAAACCAATCCCTGCGCAAGCATTGCATCAGCCACTTGCGTAAAGCCGGCAATGTTGGCACCACTGAGGTAGTCACCACTAACGTCATAGGCGTCGGCGGCAGCAACCGAGTGGGCGAAAATGTCTTTCATGATTTGCTTCAACCGGTCGTCGACTTCTTCGAAAGTCCAGCTTAAACGCATGCTGTTTTGGCTCATTTCAAGTGCTGAAACGGCAACCCCACCGGCATTGGCAGCCTTAGCTGGGCCGTAAAGCACGTGGGCCGCTTTGTAGGCCGCGATAGCTTCAGGACGACTTGGCATGTTGGCCCCTTCAGCAACGGCCTTGACGCCATTGGCAATCAACGTCTTGGCTTGGTCGCCGCTAATTTCGTTTTGAGTGGCACAAGGCAGTGCGATGTCGTAGGCTAACTTGGCATCCCAAACGGAACCTTCGTGGTAGGTAGCAGTGTCGACACGGTCGGCGTATTCCTTGATGCGGCCGCGTTCAACTTCCTTGATCTGCTTAACGATCTTGAAGTCGATGCCGTTTTCATCAACGACGTAACCGTTCGAGTCGGAACAAGTGATGACCTTGCCGCCGAGTTGTTCGACTTTTTGAATCGCGTAGATGGCGACGTTACCAGCACCAGAGATGGCAACGCGTTGACCAGGGAATGAGAGCTGGTTGGCTTGCAACATTTCATCGGTGTAGTAGGCCAAACCATAACCAGTGGCTTCGGTCCGGGCGAGTGAGCCGCCGTAGTTGAGGCCTTTACCAGTTAACACGCCGCGGTCAGCACCCCGTAACCGTTTGTATTGGCCGTATAAGAAGCCAATTTCACGGCCACCGACACCAATATCACCAGCAGGAACGTCGGTATCGAGGCCGATGTACTTGCTGAGCTCGGTCATGAAGCTCTGACAGAAACGCATGATTTCGTTGTCGGATTTGCCCTTAGGATCGAAATCAGAACCACCTTTGCCACCGCCGATTGGCAGACCAGTTAAGGCGTTCTTGAAGATTTGTTCGAAACCTAAGAACTTCACGATACTGAGGTTAACGGATGGATGCAAGCGCAAGCCACCTTTGTAAGGGCCAATCGCTGAGTTGAATTGGACCCGGAAGCCGCGGTTGACGCGTGCGTGGCCGGCATCATCGAGCCAAGGGACCCGGAATTGAATGATGCGTTCTGGTTCCGTCAGCCGTTCCAGAATATTGGCTTCAATATATTCTGGATGCTGTTCCAAGACGGGTGTGATCGTTTCGAAGAGGTCGCTGATGGCCTCTAAAAATTCGGTTTGGTTCGGATCACGGTGTTCAATAACTTGATAGACGTGTTGAATATAATCGGTTGCTTGACTCAATATGATCATCCTTCCTTGAATAAGTTAACTATATGCTTAATTCTACTGGTCATGTTCGGAAATTGCACGAGTTAAATCAACTAAATTTTGATGAATTTTTGGTGATTGTATCACAAATCGCGTCTTATCAGCGTTTTGACTTTGGTTCGGCGGACTAACAATAATTCGCGTTTTAATGCAAAATGACGGGCTTGCGCGTATGCTAAAAGCAATCAAAAGTCGTGGCTCGCAGGGAGTTGCCAGCCACGATACGCGCAAGGGGGGATTGCGATGAACAAGCGTCGTTGGTTATTAGTCGTCTTACCAATCTTACTGGGGTTGATTGGTCTAGGCGTGTGGGGTTCACAGCAGTTAGGTCGAGGAGCGCAACAGGAAACGCCGAAGACAATCAAAGTACAACAGGCCGCGTCTAAAATCAAACCGGCTACCAAAAAGAAGCACGTCACTAAGCAGCAGCCGAAACCAAAACCAGGTCAGTATACGGAAGCACAGGCCATCAAACAAATCGATGCATTGATTAAAAGCCATCATATTATGGGCACCTTATTATTAACGACCAATGGGCCGGCGGGAGTCCGCGTTCGGACGTATGGGTATGCGGATGATGCCAACCAAGTCCGGAATTCCGCAAATGAGGTGTATCCACTCGCCTCTTTACAAAAAGCGGTCACGGGTGCCATTATTCAGAAATTGATCAATCAAGGCAAGTTGAGCATGACCACGCCACTTAGCCGATTTTATCCGAACATTCCGTATGCCAATCAAATTACGATGCGGCAATTGTTAGATCACCGTTCCGGCATTCGCATGGCAGAGCTAACGCCGAAGACGATTTTACCAACGGAAACGGCGCGCTTGAATTACACGTTGCAGCATTTACGTTCGACCAATAATCACGCGTATGCTTATTCCAACGCGAATTTCACGTTACTAGCCGGCGTCATTCGTAAGGTGACGCACAAGTCGTATCAGACGGTGCTTAAAAATGATATCATTCGGCCACTCGGCTTAAAGCACACTTATGAATATAATGATATTCCGGGCAATGTCCTCAATCCGCTGTCCTATCGCTTGGCGAACGGTAGTGGGGAAGGCGGCATTATTTCCAAACCACTTCAATCTGCAGAACTCGGCTGTGGTAGTTTGTATATGAGTGTCGGCGACTACTACAAGTTCATGTACGGCTTACAGAGTGGTCAGCTGGTCGGTCAGGCCGGCTTGCGGTCATTAGCGGATAATTTCCAATACAAGTACTCCGCGGGAATCTACTATCAAGCGGGCCAAGTCATTCGGGTCGGTGGCAACGACAATAATTTCCACACGTATTATATGGGCTCCCGTAACGCCAAGGTCGCACTGGTGCTATTCGAAAATCAAGGCGTCTTCGGTGGCGATAACCAAGTCGCATACAAGATTCGCGATATTTTGTTGAAGACAGTGGCATTTTAGAGTCGGCGCGGTTAGGTTGAGTGAAAACTGGAGCTGAAGTGGCCTGGTGTGAGATGAATCCAGATGCTGGTGTCCGCTGGTTTGCGAAGTCTAGCCTGTTTTGAAAATTTAGTACCGCTGAGGATTGGCTACAAGACAAGCAGAAACTCGAGGATAGCGCTGGATTGCACGACCACTGCGACATACTGCCAGTGGTCGTCCGTCTATGCGTGAGCCATGAATTTAAAATTCGGCACTAGTACAACAGAATTTCAGTAGCAAACTATTTAATGAAGCAAAACGACACACCCAATTGGCCTGTCAGTCACAACCGCCATTGTGATGAGGCGCAGGCGGGTGTGTTTTAATTTGGATTCAGGGAGCTGAATCAAGTTAGCTGTGAGACGCAACCCGGCTGACAAGTGTCAAGCTAACCTATCAGTCACTAGCCATCTCGACTCACGCCAGCCCCCACCAGCCGATCCACGTCCAAATCAATTAACAATCACTAAACATTTCGGTGAAAAGATGGCGAATCCGGGTGACAAACGCTATCATGGGACTAGAAACTAAATGATGCAGGTGAAAGTTAATGACAAAACCAATTAAGGTAATGACGATTTTCGGGACGCGTCCAGAAGCAATCAAGATGGCGCCGATCGTCTTGCAGTTGCAGCAACAAGCGCAATTTGAACCCGTGACGGTGGTGACCGCCCAACACCGTGAGATGCTCGATCAAGTGCTGGCGATTTTTCACATCAAGCCCGACTATGATCTGAATATCATGCAACCTAATCAAACGTTGGCGGGGATTACCAGTCGGGTGCTCACTAAATTAGATGCGATCATGGACACGGAGCAGCCGGACATTGTGCTGGTACACGGCGATACGACCACGACTTTTGCGGCGAGTGTCAGCGCCTTTTATCACCAGATTCCAGTTGGCCACGTTGAAGCGGGCTTGCGGACCTGGCAGAAGTATTCGCCGTATCCCGAGGAGATGAACCGCCAGTTGACGGATGTGCTCGCCGACCTATACTTTGCGCCAACGGAACTGAGTCGCCAGAACTTGCTGAAGGAACATCACCCAGACGCAGCCATCACGGTGACGGGCAATACGGCCATTGATGCCTTGCAGCAGACCGTCTCAACCGATTACCAGCACGCGGCCCTCGACCTGATTCAGCCGGGACACCGGATGATTTTACTGACGATGCATCGTCGTGAGAATCAGGGGGCACCGATGGAAGCTGTCTTTACCGCTATCAAACGGGTCGTGGCGACGCATCCCGATGTCGAAGTGGTCTACCCAGTTCATTTGAGCCCGGCCGTTCAAACGGTGGCTAAGCGCATCTTGGGCAACACCGCGCGCATCCACTTGATTGATCCACTAGACGTGCTCGATTTCCATAACATGGCGGCACGGAGCTACTTTATCATGACCGATTCGGGTGGGGTGCAGGAAGAGGCGCCGTCGTTGAACAAACCAGTACTGGTCCTGCGTGATACGACTGAGCGGCCGGAAGGTGTTGAAGCCGGGACTCTGAAGCTAGTTGGGACTGATGGTGAAAAAGTTGCTGCGGCGATGACACAATTGTTGGATGATCAGGCTGAGTACCAGCGGATGGCGGATGCGGCGAACCCATATGGGGACGGCCACGCTGCCGAATATATTTTACAGGCGATTACAAAAAAGATTGGGACACATTAATTTCGGTTGCATTTTTGTATAAACGGTGTAATATGTTGGGTGACATAGTGATAATAATTTTCACTTCTCCTGAAAAGATGTGAAATTAGTAGCGTAACCGGAACCGGATGCCGTGGGGGTGTCTGACCGGTTATTTTTTTGTGACGTGCGGCCAAATGCGGCGCAGGTATGTGCAATCGCGTGGAAACACTCCGTCATGACTGGAGCTGCCTGCTGGCTGTCGCTGCACCAGAATTGGTCTAGTTTTCAAACACCAGGCCACCAATTAGCAGCCGGTTTTAGTATAAAAGGTGTTTCCAGCAAGATTCCATTGTATAATTGGAGATACTATAAGTGAGCGTTGAGGATGGATGAATGAATTTAAAAGCCCGGTACCCTAAAATTACGAAGAGTCTCGAAATCATCATTCGGCGGTACAATCAGGCCAATGTTAGTAATAACGCCATCGTGTTGGCCTATTACGCGTTGATGTCGATTGCGCCAATTATTTTGATTGCCGGGAACTTGATTGCTCGGTTTGATTTGAAAAGTGGGCAGATTTTGGCGTACGCGCAGGAAGTGATTCCTAGCAACGTCTATCAAACCTTCAAGCCGATTCTGGTCTCCTTCTTGTCGAGCGGCAGCAGTAGTAGTTTGTCGATTGGGATTTTGGTGACGATTTGGTCGGCCTCTAAAATTATTGCGGCGATTCGCCGGAGCTTAAACGAAGCGTATGGCGTCGATGATGCGCAGGGCGCGATTCTGACACGCATTATCGCTTTCTTCTTAACGTTAGGCTTACTACTGTTGATTGTCGGCCTGGCAATCTTCTTCACACTCAGTCAGGTCATCTTGGATTTGGTCTTAAGCCTGACGCATCTGACGCGGGCGATTATCCCGGATTGGATCAACCAGCTGTTGGAGAACAAAAACTTGATCACCTTCGTCGGTATGTTCGTGGTCGCTATGCTGCTCTACTACTTTGTGCCAAACGCCCAAGTCAAGTTGCGCTATATCTGGATTGGCGCACTGGTGACGACGATTGGCTGGATCGTGATCTCCCAAGGGTTCCGAATCTACATTGAATTGTTTGCCAGACGAATTACCAGTTACCAGACGATTGGAAGTTTGATCGTCCTGATGTTCTGGCTCAACTTCTCCGGTATTCTGCTGATGTTCGGTGGGGTGGTCAACGCCTCGGTTCAGGAGTGGTTTGAAGAGAAGATTGAGCCCAAGTCGCCACGCGTAATGCGCCGAATCTTCCACCAATTCTTCAAGCGGAATAAAAATAAATCACCGAAAGCTTAGAACTTATTAGTTGAATCCGAATCGTTAATCATGTAAAATCAAAACTTTTTGCGATTTACATATTAAACGATTCGGATTTTGTGTATAATGGTGTTCGTGTGAAAAAAGTGCCGGTGCTTTCTGAAAGCCAGTGGCGTCTATTTCAAAATAAACAGGCGTAATAACGCCACAGGAGGAGAAAGATAGTGATTCATCAGCTTCTGGCAGAGTTCATGGGAACCGCCTTGATGATTATTTTTGGTGTCGGTGTACATTGTAGTGAGGTTTTAAAGGGGACCAAGTACCGCGGTTCCGGCCATATCTTCGCAATTACCACATGGGGTTTTGGGATTACGATTGCCCTCTTCATTTTCGGCAATGTTTGTATTAATCCAGCCATGGTCTTGGCTCAATGCATGTTGGGCAACTTATCATGGTCAGTCTTCATCCCGTATTCAGTTGCGGAAGTCTTGGGTGGGGTCGTTGGTGCTGTGATCGTCTGGATCATGTACGCCGACCATTTTGCCGCTTCTGCTGATGAGATTTCACCAATTACGATTCGGAACTTATTCTCAACTGCACCCGCTGTGCGTAACTTACCACGGAACTTCTTCGTCGAATTCTTCGATACCTTTATTTTTATTTCTGGAATTTTAGCTATTTCTGAAGTGAAGACGCCAGGAATCGTTCCGATTGGTGTGGGACTCTTAGTTTGGGCCATTGGGATGGGACTCGGTGGTCCTACTGGTTTTGCCATGAACCTTGCCCGGGACATGGGACCACGGATCGCTCACGCCATCCTACCAATCAAAAACAAGGCTGACAGCGACTGGCAATACGGGATCATCGTACCCGGAATTGCACCATTCGTTGGGGCAGCTTGTGCCGCATTGTTTATGCATGGGTTCTTTGGGATAGGGTAAAAAAATATATATAAATAATTTTAAGCGACCATTGTCAGAATGGTCGCTTTTTTAACGATGTTTATACAAGAATATAACAATTACCCTTTTACATTAAAATTTTTTTGATATAATGACATGATGAGACTTTATATTCTTGGAGGAAATTAAATTGAGTAAGTATGATTATTTGGTTGTTGGTGCTGGACTTTTCGGCGCAGTCTTTGCCCATGAAGCAGCATTACGTGGCAAACACGTTAAGGTGATTGAGAAGCGTGATCATGTCGCTGGAAATATCTACACCAAAGAAGTTGATGGAATTCAAGTTCACCAATATGGTGCGCATATCTTCCATACTTCTGATAAGCAAATTTGGGAGTATGTTAATCAATTTGCCGAATTTAATCGTTATACAAACAGCCCAGTCGCAAATTATAAAGGGCACATGTACAACTTACCCTTCAATATGAATACGTTTAGTGAACTGTGGGGCGTGCGGACACCTGCAGAAGCACAGGCAAAAATTCAGGAACAAAAGGACGCTGCAAAGTTAAGCGGTGAACCTAAGAACCTTGAAGAACAAGCAATTTCGCTGATTGGTACTGATATTTACGAAAAATTGATTAAGGGCTACACCGAAAAACAATGGGGTCAAAAGGCGACCGACTTACCAGCATTCATCATTCGTCGATTACCAGTCCGCTACACATACGATAACAACTACTTCAATGATACTTATCAAGGGATTCCAATCGGTGGCTATACTCAAATTGTCGAAAAGATGTTGGATCACCCAGAGATCGATGTTGAGACTGGGATAGACTTCTTTGCCCACAAAGATCAGTATTTGGCTGACTATCCAAAGATTGTGTTTACTGGAATGATTGACCAATACTTCGATTATCAATTAGGTGAACTCGAATATCGTTCCCTTCGTTTTGAAACTGAAGAACGTGATGTCGACAACTACCAAGGTAATGCTGTGATCAACTATACGGATGCAGAAACGCCTTATACTCGGATTATTGAACACAAGCATTTTGAATTTGGTAAAGGTGACAAAGGTAAGACAATCATCACCCGGGAATATCCAGCTAATTGGAAACGTGGAGACGAGCCATATTACCCGGTTAACAATACTCGCAATAACACGTTGTATAAGCAATATGCGGAGCTGGCAAAGCAAGAAGGCAACGTGATTTTTGGTGGGCGCTTAGGGCAATATCGTTATTATGATATGCATCAAGTGATTCATGCGGCATTGGTTACCGTAGAGAAAGAGCTTTAATCATCGCTTGTGAGGAGGAAAGCAATTGACGATTTTTGATATTTTACATTATACGTTAACGAAACTATTAAAGTGGATAATAGTTGGACTAGCTTTTTCAATTATTGTTGGCGGATTAACATATTTTTTTGTTCCCAAAAAGTATATGGCAACTTCAAAGGTATCAATCGCAGATGCAAACTATACATCAACACAAACTTTAGCAATCCAAAAGTTAGTAACAGGAAGGCCAGTAACGGAATTGGTAGAGGATCAACTGAAGAATACTTCTGAATTTAGTTCTGATGCCGACCAAATTGGATCGATTATTGGAGCAAGTGTGGAGACAGGAACTCAGAACGTTGTAATTAGTGTTACTTCGACGAATCCACGTCTCGCTCTGAAGGCGAACACATTAGCTGTAAGTAACCTCCTGAAGGTATCAGGAAACTATGTACCCGGTCTCCCATTACTTGTCTATAGCAAGCCTAAGTTAGATGCATCGTTTGTGTATCCAAGTATGAAAAATGAAGCTTTGCTAGGATTTGTGCTTGGATTTGTAATTGCGGTCTTAATATCCATTAAAGCCGACTTCTTCTCACGGTCAGTTAAAAGTGAAATGGCACTGCGTATCAGGCTGCAATTGAACAATTTAGGCAGCGTTAAGCTAAAAAAAAGTGAGTCGCGTGAGGTGAACTAATAGTGATTAAGAAATCTGATGTCTCTAAAAATTCAAAGCTTAAATTATTTAATGATTTTCATTTGATTAAAAATAAAATTGTTGACGTTGATGAAAATGGCAACAACATATTACTTTGTGTTGACTGTTCTGATAAGAAAAGATCAGGTAGTGTTGGACTGAATCTAGGAATTGCGTATGCAAATGATGATGTTGATACATGCGTATATATTGATGAACAAGAATCAAACTTAGCGACTCAACTAGCTTCCTCGAAGGATAAAACTTCAGATGGAAAGATTGAAACTCAAATTAAAAATCTGTCAATTCAATCTATTCAGCTTGTGGAGAAAGATGGTTTTTCAAGCCTCATCGAGCTGGAAAAAATGTTACATGCTATGAGTGATTCGTTTGATCAAAATATTTTACCAATCAACGGAGCTGATTTGTCTGATGAAGCCTTAAGTGAAATGATGTTAGCTGTAGATCAAGTTGTTGTTGTTGTTTCTCAATTGGATACTCGCTGGGCACAGATTAATAGAGTAATAGGTGTAGCACAGGCACAGAATAAGGAAATTCTGGGCTACATTTGGATCGATTAAACGGAGTGTGTAACGATATGAGGAAGAATAGTAAGTTGCTGGGGAACCTGATAATAGTTATTGTACTGTTAGGAGTTCTTATGATTGGCTACAAATATATGACCAGCGTGAAAACAGTTGTTAAATCAAATGACATTGAGACTACAGCTGATAAGGCATATTCGAACGCTGGCTTAATATCCACTGACGGGTATAACACAAAAAGTAAGTTTTTGAACGAACAACTAACAGCACATAATTTCTCGGGTACTGCTTTATTTATTGATAACAGCACAATTAAATTTCAAAAGCCATATGCAAATCAAGATTATCTGTATAAGCTCCCAAATACTATTAATACAATGTTTCCAAATGATGCGGTGACGTTTATTGTCAATCTTGTATTGATAAATAAACTCATAGCCAGTGATTCGTTAAACACAAACGAAAAGATAAGTGCATTCAACATTGATAATAGTTACGGTGATACCTCATTGAAGAGCTTTTTGAATCAGGCTGATAGTGTTTATAAAACAGGAAGCTTTACGCTAAATAGTAAAGAGAAGTCAATGTCTATTTTCACGTACAATAAATATTGTCAGAAGATTATCAGCTCGATTAGTACGCAATCGTATCAAAAAACGATTGAGAAACATATCAATAAAGTGATTGGATTGTCGTCTTTTGGTACTTATGCAAATTACAAACATAGCATGAATGTGGCTAAGCTGTATGAGACTAAAAAAAAGCAGGTTCAGTATGACTCTGAAGTTCAGACGAATGATGATACCATAGTTGCAACACCACTATCATTTGCAATATTTATGAAATCATTGATGCATAACGATTTTGGATTAACTGGTCATCGTCTCCAAGGTATCTTGGATGTATTTAAGAATGGCAAAGGTAACGTTTACGTTAATTACAACAAAAATCATGAATATCTGGTTTCAAGTTTTGATACGAAGGGACAAAATGGGTATGTACTCATGGGGAACTATTCCCTGACAACATCATTCGAAAATTTTGTATACAAAGCACTAGGACAAGATACAGTTAAGGGGAAATAGTTATGGCGCAGTTGTTGTTACCATTGTCATTATTTGGAAAAACGCTCCCAAATGGATATATGCCATTAGAATCCTATGCAACTATTTCTTTGCTTATCTTATGTATCGGCATTTTAATTCAGAAAAAAAGAGTAAAATTATCTGTCACTGAATTCAAGTACATTTGTTTCTTCTCGTTGTTATTTGTTATTACTCAGATAATTACAGTTTTTGTATCAAAAATTGTTCAGCCCCAATATACTGGTGCCTCAGTATCATCAATTCTGAAAAGTTCGACGATGTTAATTGCAGTCTGTGTTCTATATTACATGATTGTAACTTTTATGATTCAATCGAGTAAGGATGTTATGAAGTTTTTCGATGGGATTCAGATTGCAATGTGGATGCTATTGATAATCTGCCTGTTACAACTCATCTACATTCAGTTCGGTCTCGGTAGAGAAATTGTTAATTTTATTGCTGGCTTATTTGAGGAGCGTGGTGGGACAGCTATTTCAACTTGGTATGCAGGAGGATCGTATGCTGTCACGACTGGTCGTATTAACGGATTGAAGCAGGAAACAGGATTCTTAGCTGCACAGCTGTTAATTGTTTTTGTACCCTATTTGTTAACAAGGTTACAACAGGTTGCTCCAGTTAAGAGACATCGATTTGATTATCAAATATGGTTACCAATTCTCTTAGTGATTATCATCCTATTTCAGAGTGGTTCTACGACTGCAATGCTCGGATTACCAATTATACTTGTTTTAATCGTCTCGCTCTTGGTTAAAAGCTGGAAACGGGTGTTCGGCGCCGTCTTGATAATGTTCCTGATGCTAGTTGTCTTAATGTTAGGCAGTAAGAGTTTTTCAAATACCGTGTCAAAAGTTGTGTTTGATAAGTTTACATTTTCAAATACAAGCTTTGCACAACGTGTCGGATCTGCTGTAACGATGATCAAAATTTTTCTAAAGAGCTTCGGACTTGGAGTGGGATACAACAATGGTGGCAAATGGAGTTATATTCTCGCACCAAATTTTATGAGATACAATCCAGAATTTAACAGTTACTGGCCGCTAAGTGGAGATGGTTTTTTTGCTATCCTATCAATTATTACTGGATGGTTAGCACAATTTGGAATTATCTTTTGTGGTGCGGTTGGCTACGGAGTGTACAGAGTATTGAAAATAACAACTAGCTGGTTGCGTGTGGATGAATCTAACACTCAAAAGTGGTTCTACACATGGTATTTTAGGTATTTTGTTGCGTTTCTTATCTTTACAAGTATCATGTCATTTGATTGGTTACATCCACTATATATCGTTGTTTTCTTATCGATGATTCGGATATTTAACGTTTTGGGAAAGAATAATTTGAAGGAGGATGAACTTTGAAGTTTGCATCAGTAATTGTTACTTACAACCGTAAGAGATTGCTAGGTTTGGCAATAAATGCACTTTTGAATCAGACCCAAAAACCTAGCAAAATTATTGTCGTTGATAATAATTCCACAGATGGAACAGAAGATTTTTTGAGCCAATTGGGACTACTAAATAACGATTTGGTCAGATATGTTAAATTACCAGAGAATATCGGAGGTTCTGGTGGATTTAATGTTGGTGTAAAAGTTGCGCTTGAATATAACGTTGATTGGATTAGTCTATCAGATGATGATGCCATTTTCAGTACAGATTATTTTAAGTGTATTGATATTGCGGCAACGAGACAGCCTGAAGTAAAAGCGTTCTCAGGCACCATTAAGTTACCAGATGGTAGGATTCAACTAGATCAACGTAACAAGGTTGTTAATTGGAATCACTTCAAAGCTATACCAATTCCAAAGAGTGAGTATGATCATGACTTTAACATTGATGTATTCACGTTTTGCGGTTGTGTAATTAATACTGAGCTGATTCGAAAAATCGGGTTACCTCAGCGGGATTATTTTATTTGGTATGACGATATCGAGTATTCATTACGAATTCGCAGATTGAGTGAAATTGTGAATGTTTCAAGTGCTACGTTGATACACCATACCAACTGGGGGGGGACTGCTTCCTCGTATAAACCAGATTGGCGTGAGTATTATGGTATACGGAATAGAATTGTGACTATAAAAAATCTTGGAGAAAATAAGCTGGATGTTGCGCTATGGATTGCTTTATTTCTTCCATTAACACTGTTTCGTGTGCTTTCCAAGTCGTTTTATAAAGGATACAGAAAGCATGTCTTATATGTGAACTTTACTGCTTTTCAGGATGCCATGAATGGGACGATGGGGAAAAGCTTAAAATTTGTACCAAGATGAAAGAGTCTTTGCATGTCTGTCAAATGTTTGGAGGACTAATTGTGAATTATGCTTCAGTAATTGTTACTTATAATAGAAAGGCGCTTTTGCTTGATGCAATCAATAGCGTTTTGACCCAAGACACCAAGCCCCAAAAAATTATTTTGATCGATAATAATTCGACGGATGGCACTCAAGAACTGATTGCCAGTTCTGGATTGATGAATAATAAACTATTTAGGTATGTGAAGCTTCCAGAAAATATTGGGGGTTCGGGTGGCTTTCATGTGGGTGTTAAATTAGCCCTTGAATATGATGTTGATTGGATTAGTTTATCTGATGATGATGCAATATTTGAACAAGGATATTTTTCAAATATTTTGAAGAAGGCAGATGAAAATCCGGAAGTAAAGGCTTTTGCTGGAACAATCAAATTGCCCGATGGTCGCATTCAATTAGATCAGCGTAATCGTATAACAAATTGGAATTATTTTTCGCATAATGCAGTTCCTGAGAAGGAATATATGAATGATTTTACAATCGATTTATTTACGTTTTGCGGTTGTGTTATTAATGCAAAACTAATTAAGCAGATTGGATTGCCACACGGTGACTTCTTTATTTGGTACGATGATATCGAGTACTCACTTCGAGTACGCCAGTTCTCAAAAATAATTAATGTTTCAAAGTCAGTTATTGTTCACCATACAAACTGGGTAGATGTTCAGAAAGTATATCCCGCTGATTGGCGAGAGTACTATTGGATTAGAAACCGCACAGTTGCTGTCAGGGAACTTGGGAGAAACCGAGTGGTTGTAAACTTTTGGTTAATCTTTTTCGTACCAATCATGGCATTACGAATTTTGACAAAACCGATGTATAAAGGTAAGCGGAAGCATGCGCTCTATGTTCATTTTGCAGGAACGAGAGATGCATGGCTGGGAAGAATGGGTAAAAATTCAATGTTTTTGCCTTAGAATTGTTGGAGGAATTAGATGAAATATGCGAGCGTAATAGTCACGTTTAACCGTGTAAAACTTTTGAAAAAGGCCATTGAGAGTGTATTACAGCAAACAGTAAAGCCTGAATATATAATCATACTAGATAATCATTCGACTGATGGTACTCGGGATTTGATGAAGCAATATAAGGATGATGGAAAGATCATTTATATTCGGACGAAAGAGAATGTTGGCGGGTCCATGGGCTTCTATCTGGGCTTGGCAAAAGCATATTTGTTAGGCGTGGATTGGATTAGTCTTTCAGATGATGATGCTATTTTTGAAAATCATTATTTTGAAAAATTAATAAAAAAAGGGCAAAAGCATCCTGAAATTCAGTGCTTTACAGGTACAGTACGTTCAGCTGACAACTCACTTCAATTGATACATCGACGTATGCTTCTGAGCAATTCAACTCTTAAAGAGGTGCCAATTGCCGCTACGCAATATGATCATGATTTCTGTGTTGATGGTTTTACTTTTGTTGGAGTGTTTTTATCACGTGATCTGATTTCAAAAGTTGGTATGCCAGAAAAAGACTATTTTATTTGGAATGATGATGCAGAATATGCCTTACGTGTTAGAAAGGTAACGCCGATTTTAAATGTATCTGATGCTACAGTGTATCACCTTAATAATACGAAGGTTACTGAGAAGAGATTTCAACCTTCCTGGAAAGAGTACTACGGCATTCGTAATAGAATTCAGATGGAGAATAAACATAGTACAAATCGGATAATGTTAATCCCTTCGAATCTCTTATTCATCACTCGTCGAATTATCGGAATGACGGTAAAAAATGATCACCGGCGGTATTTTAGTTATCTTTTTAAGCAACTAGTGGATGGATATGCTGATGGCATAAGAGGAGTTACAGGGAAAAATGAACATTACTTACCATGAAATCGAGGGATACCTATGAATGTCTTGATGGTATTTCCATTTGTCACTGGAAAAGGTGGGATGGAAACTGTTATTGCACATATCTTGAAGAATGTAGACTCAACCAATAATTTTCATTTATTGTTGCCTGGAGGGTCAGAAGATGAAAACTGGCTAGATGGACTGTCCAATAAAGTTACGTGTCATCATAAAAAAAGTATGTTCGCAATTTTTTATGATACTGTTTATTTTATTGTAAAGAATAGACCAGATGTGGTTATTTCTATGAGTAAAATACAAATTATTGCCGCATGGATTGCTAAAAAAGTGTTTAGACGACAATTCTATCTGATTTCTTGGAATCACTTTTCTCTAGGTGAGACTCGATTTTCATATTTATTAAGAGTTTTTCGTCTTTGTGATTATCATTTGGCTATTAGTTCCGGGATTCAACGACAGTTGGTTCAGGCAGGAGTTCCAAAGCAAAAGATAAGTTTAATTTTTAATCCTGTTGAAGCAAGTGCTCAATTAATACCGAGGTCAAAGGG
Source organism: Lactiplantibacillus plantarum EGD-AQ4 (assembly GCF_000463075.2). Lineage (GTDB taxonomy): Bacteria > Bacillota > Bacilli > Lactobacillales > Lactobacillaceae > Lactiplantibacillus > Lactiplantibacillus plantarum_A. The sequence continues at coordinate 10,051 of NZ_AVAQ01000034.1, read as the reverse complement.
AATTCGTAAAGAGTTTGTTTATATCGGTCGAATCCAGAGCCATGGTCAAAAAAATCTCTCTGAATTGATGAATATTCTGGAGGGTATAAAGCACTATGATTGGCATCTAAGAGTCATTGGTGCGGGACCTGATACGGATGAACTTAAAAGTCAGTCAGCACTTCTAAAGATTGATGAGCGAATTACCTGGATGGGGTGGCAATCTAATCCTTGGAAATGTATTGAGCGTGCCGACTTACTATTTTTGACTTCAAAGTTTGAAGGGTTTCCAATGATTCTGGCGGAGGCAATGGCCCACGGCGTTCCCTGCTTTTCTTCGAATTGTCCTACTGGGCCAGAAGATATTATCAATGACGGCAATAATGGCTCCTTATATGATTTGGGAAATATCGATCAGGCTAAAAATATATTGATATCAAATCTTGAAGGGCGCTTGTGCTATGCAGAGCCAGTTGAAATTCAACGTTCAATATCTAACCTATATAGTGAAAATTATTTGCAAAAACTGGACCATGTTTTGTGTATGCTAGGAAAAGATGACTGAGGTGCATTATGATACAAGTATTAGAGGTTTGTGAATCGTATGGTGGTGGAGTCAAAAAGCATGTTGACTATCTATATAAGTATCTTGATAAAGCCAAATATCAGGCATACTTTTTAGTGTCGGGTGCTAGAGACAACGCAATTGTTCCGGATGGCTATATTCAAGAGGACGCACTCTCAGCCTACAAAAACCCTCTTATGATACTGAAAAGTATAGTAACAATTTCTCACCTAGTGAGGAGAAAACATATTCAATTGATACATGCGCATAGCACGATTGCGGCTGTGCTGGTGTACTTATTTACTTTCTTTTCTAAGCAAAAAGTGACTTTGGTATATACACCGCATGCTTATCTATCAGAAAAGAAATTAGCACCATTGAAGAAAAAAATCATTCTTTTCGTTGAACAATTGTATATAAAGAGATATGACTGTGTGATAAATGTCTCTAATCAGGAAAGACAGCATGCTCTATCATATCACTTATCTGGTCCTGAAAAGCAAATCGTCATAAAAAATGGTATTGTGAGCGAAACGGCACCATATACAAGAAAAAATATTAAGCACGTAGTCAACATTGCACGTTGTGACAAGCAAAAAAATCCTTTTGAATTTATTGAAATTGCTAATAAACTGAAAATGGTGAATGATTTAGACTTTACATTTGTCGGCGGTGGGGAGCTACTGGAGGACTGTCGTAGGCGTGTTCAAAGAATGAAATTGACTAAGGTGCAATTTGTTGGCTTTAGTGAAGATGTCAAGAAGTGGCTCAAAGAGGCAGACTTATTTTTGTCTACTTCGCTATACGAAGGCCTTCCGTTCTCTGTGATAGAAGCAGAAGCTGCTGGATTACCAATTCTTCTGAGCAATGTAGTTGGTCATAAAGAACTTTACAAAGACAATGGCCATTTATATGAATCAGGTGAAGTAGCAGATGCAGCTAGTTGGATCAAAAAAGTACGGTCAGATACAGACTTACTTGAACAATATTCATTGAATAGCATGCATGTGTTTGATGAAGAATACACATTAGGAACAATGATTGATAAGATTGAAAACGTATATTCGGGGGGAGTTCATCGGTGATTTCAATTATCATGAGTACTTTCAATGGCTCGCAAACAATTTCGGCTGCAATCGACTCGATATTAGCACAAACATATGAAAATTTTGAGTTTATCATTTGTGATGACGCGTCAACGGATTCTACTCGCCAAATTCTTACAGAGTATCAGAAAAAAGATTCAAGAATTCGACTGATATACAATTCAAAAAATGAGGGTTTGCCATGTTCTCTTAATAATTGTATCAGACTCGCACGTGGGAATTTAATTGCTCGAATGGATGATGATGATATCAGCCTTGAAGATAGATGTGAACGTCAAATAAAATTTTTGAATTCTCATCCTGATATAAGTTTTGTTGGGAGTAATATACTAATTTTTGATCAAGATAAAAATTATGGGCTACAAAGGTATCCGGAGTATCCAACAATTGTTGATTTGTTTAGTGGGAACCAATTTGCGCATCCTGCAATGATGATTAGAAAATCAGCGTTGGATGAAGCAGGAAATTATTCTGAAAATATAAATGTGCTTCGAATTGAAGATTATGATTTGTGGATGCGTATGTATGCTCGGGGACTAATCGGTGCAAATCTTTCGACTCCCGTGCTGAGATTTCGTGAGAATCCTAATTCTTTCAAACGCCGCAGTGTGCAATCACGAATCAATATTGTGAAGTTGTTATGTCGATCATTTCGAAATTCTCATACTGGAATAAAAGGAATTAAGTGTATTTTTGTTAGTGCGGTCAAAGTGATAATACCTGCTTTTGTTTATAGGTTGATTCATGCACATAAGTATAGTCAAGAGGTGGCGGACAGATGAACCCGATATACAAGTTGGTATTTCAGCTTAAGTTATATTTTTTCTGTGTCATGCATCGCAAAAATATTAATCATGGGAAACGGCTATCTATACGACGAGGATTCTTCGTCAAATTGGGAATTGAATCCTCAGTCGTAATCGGTGATAATTGCTTTTTTAATAATGATTGTTCATTAAATGTGATGGAAAAACTCATCATTGGTGATGACTGTTTATTTGGGGAAAACGTAAAATTATATGATCATGATCACTTACACGCGCCTGACAGCCTTTTTCGCAAGCAGGGATTTGTCTCGGCACCAATCGCAATTGGTAATAATTGTTGGATTGGGTCTAATGTCATTATTCTCAAGGGTGTGACAGTTGGCGATAATGTTGTGATTGCGGCTGGTACGGTTATTACTAAGGATGTACCATCCAACACAATTGTTTATCAAAAACGAGATACCATATATAAAGATGTTTCAGGGGATTAGGTGGTGTTGTTTATATGAAAAAGGCAACTAAATCGTGGGTAATCATTTATTCGAGTGGTCTTCTTTTGATTATCGTAATTTTTACGGGGTTTTTTTTGTACCAGAGTACATTTCAAAAGAATTCTTCGACGAAGCCACTTACTGAAAAATGGGGAACTTATATTAATATTTCAGATTCTAAGGGATTTGTTAGGGAGCAGTTGGAGGTTGCACACCAAGTTGGCTTCAAATATGTTCGTATTCCGGTAGATCAACTACCTTTTGAATCTGAATACGATAAAAAGGTAGTACTAGTCCAATACGCGATTGACGAAGCCATTGATGAAAAAATGATACCTATTATTAATTTTACAGGTGGGACACCTGGGAATTTTTCCGGGGATCAGTATCAGCAAATAATTATCCAATTAAAACATGATATTTCACACTTTATTAAAAATAATTCTGATAAAGGAATTATATGGGAGGCCTGGAATGAGCCAAATGGCGCATTTTGGGTTAATAATGGAATACAGAGTCCGCAGGTAACCAACGATTGGATAAGCTTTGATGATACAATTGCGAAGCTAGTTCGGAAATATGACAAACATTCACTCTTTATTAGTGGTGATTTAGAAGGAAATCCTCAAGTGAACAAAGACTTACTTGTAAAAATAAGAAGGAGTTCATCATTTAAGAAATCTGTTGCTGTTAGTTTTCATCCCTATCTAAGTAAAACTGACAATAATGGACGTCCAGAATCATTGCTTAGATCGTTTCCTAGATATACGAATACTAATCCCTATGTAGTGACGGAGTTTGGATATTCAGTTCCAACCAATTCAAGGGTTTATGAGCAACGGTTAGGAATTTGGACCTACAAGCAACAAGCTGCGTATCTAACTCGAGCAGTTCTGATTATGGACGAGAAAGGTATGCCTTTTTTTACACTGTTCAATACTTCCAATAAGATTACGAATTATGGTATCGAAAATAACGGTAAATTAAATTTGGCAGGTAAAGAGTTAAAGTCTTTAGGGCATAAGCTACGAGGTTATCATTTTGAATCTAGGGTTGAGACATCAAACGATAGAGTGCTTGCGCTAAAATATTCAAAGCAATTTGCACCTAGTAAAATTGTGTATTGGAGTTCAGATGATCAGACTATTTTAGCAAAAGTTTCTGGAATTGGAAACGTAACAGCAAAAATGCAACCGCAAATTCATGTTAAAGAGACTATTTATTATGAGCTGTTGATTGTAATACTGTTGTCCATAATTATCCTTTTATGTTGCGTTAAATGGATTTCGAAAAGAAAGAGCAAAAAACCATGATATCAGGAATCTTATTGGCGGTAGAGGGAATAGGGGTGTATGCATGAAAATAGTTAGAAATTATTTGTATAACATGAGTTATAATTTGTTGATATTATTTACGCCTCTACTGACGGTACCTTATATTTCAAGAGTACTTCATCCTGTAGGTGTTGGTATAAACGCAACAACTAATTCTGTTATTACATATTTTTTGTTGTTTGGGACAGTTGGTATAACCATATACGGAAATAGAGAGATTGCCTTTATTCGTGATGATTTTAAGAAGCGCTCACGTGTATTTTGGGAAATTGAATTTTTACAGATTTTTACAATTTCTGTTGCATATATTTTCTTTCTGATATTTTTATTCTTTGAGAAACAATATAAAATATATTTTTTTTATCAATCGTTTTTGATTATCGCTGGTGCTTTCGATATTTCTTGGTATTTTATGGGCCTAGAAGACTTTAAGAAAACTGTAAGTAGAAATGCAATAATTAAAATCTTATCTGTGGCAGCAACTTTCTTGATTGTTAGAAATGAACAGGATGTCGGTAAGTATATTCTGGTTTTGTCTTTATCACAATTATTGGGTAATCTGACATTATGGCCGTATCTTCGCGGTAACGTAGAAAAGCCTCTGGTCACTTTTTCCGGAATGTTCAAACATTTGAAGCCATCAGTAATGTTATTCATACCTCAGATTGCAATGACCGTCTACTTAGCGTTGAATAAAACAATGTTATGGAAACTTGATTCAGTATCTGCATCTGGGTTTTATGATTACTCTGACAAATTGATCAAGTTAGTTTTAGCAATCGTTACTGCAATTGGTACTGTCATGTTGCCACATATTGCGAATCTCTATGCTAAAAAGAAGTTGATTAAAGTCAAGCAATATCTATATACATCGTTTGATTTGGTTTTAGCGATTTCTATTCCTTTAGGATTAGGAATAGTTGCAATTGCGACGACTTTAGCGCCTTGGTTTTTTGGAAGAAACTTTACTTCCGTAAACAGTTTATTGATGATTGAAGCCCCTGTTATTTTATTCATAGGTCTTAGTAATGTGATTGGACAGCAGTATCTTCTACCAACTAATAAGACCAAGGAATATACAATTTCAGTTGTGTTGGGAGCTATTGTGAACATAGCGATTAACATACCATTGATTATTGTTTGGGGTGTCAAAGGTGCTATGGTGGCAACTGTAATTTCTGAATTCTGTGTTACTGCATATCAGCTATTTGTTGTACGTCATGAGTTTCGAATTGGATATTTCTTCAAAAATATCTTTATTTATCTTTTGTCCGGGGGCATCATGTGTACCATTGTGTACTTTTTAAATATTAATATGAAAATATCAATTTTTAGCCTCACTGGACAAATTATAGTGGGTGTATTGATTTATATCGGGTTTATATTAGTTTTTCAGCCTGATATCTTAAATAAGATTTCTGATTTGGAAAGATAGTAATTTACAATTAATTGAGAGGTTGTGAAAATTATTGGGAATAACAAAAAAATATGGGTGATTAGTACAGTTACAATCATTGCTTCATATATTTTGTTGCTGATGTCTGGAAACTCCAGCGTACGAGTTATGCTACAAAATATTTTTGTGATACGAAGCCGGGTTCAAATCTTATCTGTACTAATTCTGGTACTGACTTTTACATTGTTGATTTCACTGACTAAATCTTACTGGCTGACTATGATGATTTACTTGAGCGCAACTATCATTATTTCAATTGCTAACCATGAAAAATATTCGTTAAGGAATGAGGGAATTTTGCCATCTGATTTGCTTATGTTGAAATCCATGGGAAAAATTCTGGAAATGATAAGTCCATTAGTAATTATCGGGACCTTCCTGTCAATTATACTATTAGCATTCGCATGCTATTACTGCTTTAAAAATGTAAAAATTCACATGTCTATCTACATTCGAATTCTTGGTGTGCTGATTCCTCTTTTAGGCTTAGGAGGGCTAGTTAATATACAGAAACAGGGAACTATTGCATATAAAGTGGGACAACTTTTGGGCGATAATCCAATTTACTATGATTCTGCAGAAGCCGTTGAATCTAATGGGCCTGTCGTTAATTTTGTGAATAATTTAAACGTGGAGTCTATGAGTAAACCGGATAATTATTCTCAGAAAAAGATGAGCGAGATTACGGAAAAGTATGCTAAATATGCTGCAAAGCTGAATCAAACGAGAAAGGAAAATAACTCAACTGTAATATATGTTCTTTCTGAGAGCTTTAGTGATCCGTTTAATGTTCCTGGAATTAAGTTGAGCTCAGATCCCATTCCTTATACGCGTTCGTTAATGAAAAATACTGAAAGTGGAACGATGATTAGTGATGGATATGGTGGTGGAACTGCAAATATGGAGTATCAAGCCTTAACTGGCTTAAGCATGGGAAACTTTTCAGCTACCTTACCAACCCCATATACGCAACTAGTACCTAGCCAAAAGAAAGTATATTCAGTTAATAATCTGTTTAGTAAAAGCTATGCAATTCATCCATATTCTGGAACTCTTTATTCGCGGGAAGAAGTTTTCAATAAGATGAAATTTAATGATTTTTATTATTTGCATCATGGCTTTACACAAAGTTACGCGAAAAGAATTGGTAATAATCCATATACGTCTGATAAAGCAACTTACAAGTTTTTGCTAGACCGTCTTGCCAAATCTCCAAATAAGAGCTTCTATCAGGTTTCAACGATGCAAAATCATATGCCATACGATGAGGATTATTATAAAGGTAACAAATTTAAGGTGACTGGCAATATCTCATCTGATGAAAAACAGCAAATTGAAACATATGTTCAAGGCCTGAAATACACGGATGAGGCTAATCGATATCTAATAAAGCAGTTATCTAAGATGAAGCAGAATATTTCTGTAGTTTTTTATGGTGATCATTTACCAGGTATTTATACGCATCTTAATTTTCAAAAATATGGAGTGAAAGCACATGAAACTCCCTACTTTATCTGGTCAAACCATAAAAAGTACAAACAAAGTACAACTAATGTTATGGGGACATACGGATTTACTAGCAAATTGTTTGATGAAGAAAACAGTAAGTTAACCCCATATCTTGCACTGTTACACAAAGTAAATACCGAGCTACCAGTTATTGCCTCCAAGGTCTCCTCTAAGTCGTCGGATCCAAATCTTCCAAATGGTGGTATGAATTTGATTGATCAATCTAATTTAAGCTTGATTGATGTGACAAAACTTTCAAAATCTCAGAAGCAATTATTAAATGAGTATCAGTTAGTACAGTACAACATCACAGCGGGGAAGTACTATTACTCGAATGAACTATTTAGTTCATCCAACTGATTTGTCATAAAATTGAATAGTTAAGGCAAGATTAATATGGCTATAGCCAGTACATCAAAGCAATATGATTTTATTGATCTTATAAAGTACATTGGAAGTGTGTTTGTTGTATTCATCCATACATAACCCAATGGACTAGAACAATAGCTAGATAATGTTGTCGGACATTTTGTACAACATTTAGAAAAGCACCTATTGTTACGTACCTGTCCCAGTTAATATATACTTTCAGTATAAAGTTCATCTGCTGACGCTTGAACATAAGAATTGACAGTATTTATTGGTATGTTTAACTGTAACTGGCATATTTTTACTGTTTTTAATTTTGAACTACTTGGAGAAAATACACTAGCGTATTGAGATATGATTTTTAATCATATTTGCCTCGATAGCAGTCGCTAATGACAGTCTGATCTTGTATGATGTAGGTTACATCGCCAATGTGTAGTTCAGCAATTGGCAATTAATAATTGATTACTTGGTGGTTTCTAAATAAATGAAATAGAGTATCACATCGGAACACAATGGTGGGGTACTTTCACTTTAAATTTGGCACGACAATAACTTGTGTCTGGAAGTGGATAAAGAATCATCAATTTTGAGTATTAAAAGAACTGGTGTGATATATTTGATCTTAATTGGAAAATTTTATCTGAGGTTGAATTTAAGTTAGATCGCATGAGGAGAATCCTATTATGATTAAATTATTAATAACAGGCGGTGCTGGATTTATTGGAGCGAATTTTGCCCATTATGTACATCTTTATCATTCAGATACGGAGATAACAATCTTAGACAAACTAACTTATGCCGGCAATCGCGCCAACCTAACCGACATTCTGGGTGACCGCGTTAAACTAGTAGTTGGTGATATCTGTGATGCACCGTTAGTAGATAGATTAGTCTCCAAAGCTGATGCAATCGTGCATTTCGCTGCAGAAAGCCATAATGATAAGGCATTAGTTAATCCGTGGCCTTTTATTCAGACCAATATTGTCGGTACGTACACGCTAATACAGGCCGCAACTAAGTATCACAAGCGATTCCATCATGTGTCTACCGATGAAGTCTACGGGGACCTGCCGTTATCTGAACATGGCAGCAGCGATGAAGGCAAATTTACTCCAAACAGCCCGTATCAGCCTTCAAGTCCATACTCAGCGTCTAAAGCTAGCAGCGACATGTTAGTGAAAGCTTGGACACGTTCATTTGGCTTACAGGCGACGATTTCAAATTGTTCCAATAATTATGGCCCATACCAGCATATCGAAAAGTTTATTCCACGCCAGATTACTAATATTTTGTGTGGGCGTCGTCCTAAGTTATATGGAAGCGGTAATAATGTTCGTGACTGGATTCATACCAATGATCATTCGGCTGCAATCTGGGATATTTTGACTAAAGGCCGAATTGGTGAAACGTATCTGATTGGCGCTAATGGGGAAATGAGTAATAAGGCGGTACTCGAGATGATTTTACAATTGATGGGCCAGCCACAAGATGCCTATGATGTCGTCCGAGACCGACCAGGGCATGATCTACGGTATGCAATTGACGCATCCAAACTACGAACTGAACTTGGTTGGCGGCCGCAGTACACTAACTTTGAAGCTGGCCTCCAGGATACCATTGCGTGGTATACGACCCATCGTAGCTGGTGGGAAACGAGCAAAGCGCAAGTTGAGCAGACTTACGCCCAACACAACCAATGAAGAATAGAGCAATACCCAAAAGACTGGTCAACCCCGCAACCCGCGGGACTAACCAGTCTTTTGATTATTCTCCTTTTCTCCTGACGCCCCTTCAATTCCCAACGAGAACCCGGCCATCTGCCTCATAATCACGTCCTGACTAAGCCCAATGTACCGCTTCGTAATTGCTTCACTGGAGTGATTAAAGATCATCATCAGCGTCCCAATATCGTGTGTCTGCTGGTAATAGTGGTATCCAAAAGTTTTACGTAGTGTATGTGTCCCAATGTCAGTCCGATTCATCTTGCGGGCAATGGTTTGAAACAACTTATAGACAGCATTCACACTTAAAGGTTGATGTTGACGATTGGTAAACAGGTATTCGGAATCAGGTAAATCTTCTATATAGTGATTGATTTGTGGACGCAGACGTGTGAGTAAAATCAGACGTCTTTTTTTCGTCTTCTTTTCTGTAATTTGGACGACATCTTGGTAGCGAACTTGTGCTACTTTGAGGTTAAGAATATCGCTCATGCGTAGTCCGGTGTTTAGGCCAATCAAAATCAAGAGGGCGTTTCGTTCACCATGCGTGCCATTGCGAGCATAGTTGACGAAGGACGCAATTTCTTGTTCAGAACGCAGTGGTTCGACATTATAGTAAATCATTATCACACTCTTTCGTGGAACGTACTAATCCTGCTCATTACAAAATAACTATAAACCATATTAATCAATAAATATAATCAAACATCTAGTACATAACTGGATTAAACGTGAAAACGGCACTATTTTG
>NZ_AVAQ01000033.1 GCF_000463075.2 Lactiplantibacillus plantarum EGD-AQ4 | reverse complement strand
TCCAGGATTCATTACTGTTCTCAGGCACCGTTCGTAGTAATCTGACCTATGGACGGCCCACTGCCACGGATGCCGAGTTAGCTGATGCCACGGCCATCGCGGATGCGCAACCATTTATCGCGCAATTGCCGGCTAAGTATGACGCGCCGGTTGAGCAGGCTGGTAAAAACTTCTCTGGTGGTCAACGGCAGCGACTGAATCTCGCACGGGCAATCGTCCCGGCGACCGACATTTTAGTCTTAGACGATGCCACTAGTGCGGTCGACCAGACGACCAACGCCGCCATCAAGTCCCGGTTGCGGGCACAACGAGCGGACAAGACAACGCTGATTATTTCGCAGCGGGTCACCAATGTTATCGACTGTGATCAGATTCTCGTGCTCAATAATGGGCGTTTGGAAGCCATTGGTACGCACGCGGAACTGATGCAGCAGTCCGCATTTTATCGGCAGTTAGTCACGACCCAGTTAGGAGGTGCGGCAGATGCAAATGCATAGACGTGGACCACGCAATATTCATCCAGAAAAAGTCCAGTTAACCAACTGGCGCGCGACGTTGACGCGGATGTGGCAGTATTTGGCCGTCTTCAAGGGCCGGTTGTTCCTGGTCTTCCTCTTCACGATTGTGACCACCGCGGCCACGATTATTGGTAACCGGGTCAATGGGATCGTGATCGACCAATATATTAGTAAGAATCGTCTGCGCGCCCTGATGCTGGTTTGTGCTGGCTTAATCGCCATGTATCTGATTAGCAGTGTCTTTACTTACTTTCAAAATTCCGTGATTATTAGGGTCGCACAAAAGACGAGTGCCCAGATTCGGCAAGATGTGTTTACCAATCTGCAACGGTTACCGATGCGCTACTTTGACCGTCACGACAATGGGGACGTGATGAGCCGGCTGACCAATGACGTTGATAATATCAACACGGCTTTGATGGAAACGTTCGTCCAACTCTTTACCGGGATCATCAGTGTGATTGGCATGGGGATTGCGATGCTGATTTTATCACCAGTCCTGACGTTGATTGCGCTATTGAGTACAGTCGCCACCTATTTTTTCTCAAAGGGAATCGCTAAGTTGACCCAACGAGCGTTTATGACCCAGCAACAAGCCTTAGGGTCCCTGAATACCCAAATTGAAGAGTCGGTTTCTGGCAAACAACTCGTGCAGCTCTTTGACCATACGGCAGCGACCATGCAGACGTTTGACCAAGTTAACGCGACTTATACCCGTGCCGCATTTCGTGCTCAGGCCTTGTCGTCAGTCATTGGGCCGTTCAACAACATGACCAACAATATCGCCTACTTATTGATTACTGCGATTGGCGCCTTATCGATTATTGGCGGCTATGGACACATCACGGTCGGCATTATTTTCACGTTTCTGATTTATCTGCGGAATTTCACTGGCCCAATCAACAACGTGCTGAACTTAATTAACACCTTGCAATTATCACTGGCGAGTGCTGAGCGGGTCTTCGAATTGATCGATGAACCACAAGAGCAGGATCAACCCGGTGCCGTGGCATTACCACAGGCAACCGGTCACGTGACGTTTGACCACGTCTCATTCGCTTATGATGAACGGCCAATCTTAAAGGATGTTAATCTGGTCGCCAACCCAGGTGAAGTCGTCGCCTTAGTTGGGCCGACTGGCGCCGGTAAAACGACGATCATGAACTTGTTAACGAATCTATACCCCTTAAAAGCGGGGCGGGTCTTGCTAGATGGGCAAGATGTGACGACGATTCGCCGCGCAGATTTACGTCGCCAGGTTACCGTCGTGCAACAGGAGTCGTTCTTATTCACAATGTCGATTCGTGAAAACATTCGTCTGGGACGTCCCGATGCGACTGACGCTGAAGTCGTACAAGCGGCCCAGCGTGCCCACGCCGACCCGTTTATTCGCCAACTACCGGATGGCTACGAGACGATCCTCAGTGAAAACGCGAGTCAGCTCTCACAAGGCCAACGGCAACTACTCAGTATTGCGCGGGCCTTCATTACGGAAGCGCCCGTCCTGGTGCTAGATGAAGCGACGGCGTCCATCGATAGCCAGACTGAAGCGGACGTGCAGGCGGCAATGGCTGCGCTGATGCGTAATAAGACCAGCTTTGTGATTGCCCACCGCTTATCCACGATTCAATCAGCCGACCAGATTCTAGTCATCAATGATGGCCGCGTCATTGAACGGGGTACGCACCAACAACTCCTGGCCGCAAATGGGTTCTATGCACAGCTGTACCAGAGTCAGTTCGAGTAGTACTTGCTTAAAATAGAACGCGTCATACCAGCACTCGTTATGAGCAGTGCACCGGTATGACGCGTTTACTGGTAATGACGCATTGTGCTAGCTGTAGCATTAAAGATGATTAAAACGTGCCATTTTCTAAGTTCAAGAGCTGCCAGCTGAGACCCGCTGGAAACAGTGCGAGTTAGCGTAAACCTGTCGTGTTGTTCGTCCTACACCGGCTTCCAGGCATTTCTGACAACGCTGGAACGCGATGGACACAAACGCCTAATCCAATGTTAAATGGGCATCAAAGCTGGTTGGATGGATTAGTTCGCGCTGCTAAGAAATAAGGGATTAATTTCAGGTTAATGAAATCAGAATAGGAGTGTTTAGTAAAATGGCAAAAACCTGGTTGATTACAGGAACATCAAGTGGTTTTGGTAAGGAACTCGCAACCGTTGTGGCTAAAAATCCGGATACTAACTTAGTTGCGGCTGCACGGCACTTAGAAGATTTGGCTTATTTGGACGACTTTGATTCAGCGCACATCGAAAAAGTCATCATTGATGTGACCGATGGAGCGCAGATTAAAGCGGGCGTTGCCAAGGCACTCGAACGGTTTGAAACCATCGATGTGCTAGTCAATAATGCCGGCTTAGGTTACTTTGCGACGATCGAGGAAAGTGACATGGACCAGGTTCGCTATATGTTCGATGTGAACGTGATTGGATTAGCAAATATGACGAAAGCCGTATTGCCAACGATGCGTGCCCAACGCGCTGGCGTAATTATTAACTTATCGTCAGCATTAGCCCTGACAACCTTACCGACGATGGGGTATTACAGTGCCACGAAGTATGCGGTTGAAGGCTACAGCGATACGTTACGTCAAGAAGTTGCTGATTTGGGCATCAAGGTAATGGCAGTCGAACCGAGTGGCGCGCGGACGCAGTGGTCTGGACGTTCCTCACAAAAAGTGGTGCCAACGATCAAAGATTATGCAGCATTTAGTGATTCGGTGGCCAACGTATCTGACTCAGTGACCCAGGCACCTGGTGACCCGAAGCGTATCGCCCAAGTGATTTTTGACCAAGCCAATGCCAGTGAGATTCCAGCACACTTGCCATTGGGCGACTTTGCTTATCATGGTGGCTTGCAGAATCTGGAAGGCTTAGTGTCCGAAATCAAGTCGCGTGAGGACATTTCATTGTCAACGGACGACTAGTCACGGTACACTAGTTCAGAAACAAATTGGGAGGAGTGGACGAGATGGCTTATTCAATTGGACACGTTGCAGATCAATTAGGGGTGTCAATCGATACCATTCGGTACTATGACAAATCGGGACTATTACCCTTTGTCCAGCGGAACTCGATTGGTCGGCGAATTTTTACCGACAACGATGTACACCTGATGCGGACGATTGTTTGTTTGAAAAACGCGGGGGTGCCGGTCGCAGAGATTGCCACCTTCATTGAACTGCGACTTAAGGGTGACGAAACCTTGTCAGATCGCTATCAGCTATTGAAGACCCACGAACAAGCGTTGCAACAACAGATTACTGATTTACAAGATACGATGAGTTACCTGAAGTTCAAGGAATGGTACTATCAGACTGCAACGGAAGCGGGGCATGAAGACATTCACTTTGTCCCCGGTACGAATGAAGTGCAGCCGGATTTAGACCAAGAATATGACCGGCATCTGAAAGCGACTGGTCAGCTTGAGGAACTCGCCCGTTTCGCCAACGTCAAGGACTACCGGTTACGGCGGCACTAGTTCGTTGAAAATGAAGTTAACTAAATTAACTAAAAACGCGCCAGCTCATTTTTTTGAGCGGCGCGTTTTTGTATTGTAATGCTGCTATTTGAGCGACATCGCGTTATGGTGACAAATTCAGTTGGTTCCAAGCTTGCAATCGAGTGTACGCAACCTGACTTGCTTGTCCACTTGGACGTCGAAATGACGAAAATCAATGCGCTTTCGTCCAGCGAAACTCAAGCAATCAACTGCAATACTTGTTGGACTAACGCTGTCGGCACTGGTTGGGTGAGTGGTAAGTTTAGGCGCTTTTGCCCGGTTGGATAACCAGCGGCTTTAGCTGCGGCTAGCGTGGCGTCGTCTAAATCAGCGGAGATACTTAGACTGACATGGGCTTTGTAGGCGGCGACGCTCACATATTGCTTATCACGTTGATAGAACGGCAAGTTCCATTTGATTTTCGCTTCAAAATCGGGCAGCTCAGTGGTAATGAGTTGCACGAGGGTGGTCAGAATTGGTTGGGCCGCTTCGGCTGCCTGATTGATGTAGGCGGTCGTATCAGTCACTTTAGGACGACTAGGCATAACTTAACAGCTCCTTTACTTGCGAAATGAGTTCCGGCGTAGCAGCCAAATGGTGAGGGCACACAGGGCCACGGCGATGACCACGGTGATTTCCCAACCAAACGGATTCTTCATGAACGGCAGGTCGACGTTTTGCCCGAAAAAGCCGAAGACAATATTGGGCATCGTCAACACGATCGAGAAAATCGTCAGGACCCACATCGTGTTGTTCAAACTGTTATCGAGAATGTTTGAGTAGGCGTTAGACACCCGGCCGATGATGTCTGAAGCGATGTTGGCCATTTCCAGCCCCTGTTGTGCTTCAACGATGATATCATCGAGTCGTTCTAACTGGGCGGCCGAAAATTTAACGGGCACAAACCGTTTCAGTGATTGCAACATGTCGTTATTGCTCTTGAGGGACGTCAGAAAATAGACCAAAGTCGTTTCTAAGTCCATCAGTTGAATAATGACCGAACGCTGAATCTGTTTTTTCATTTTTAATTGAATATCTTGACGTTGCTTATTGATTTTGTTGATGGCTGAAAAGTATTGCCGTGAGAGCTTGTACAAGACGTTAAAAATATGGTCGTACGGATGCAACACATCTTCCCAGTCAGCATCGATTTCATCGGCTAACATGTCTTCAACGAAAATCGTATTATCGGTCGTGAAGGTCAGTAGCGTGTGGTCGATCAACATGAAGCTGACTTGGGCGGTATAAGTCCCTTCCTCGGCGTCTTCTGTGACCACGTCAAAAATAATCGTCGTGATGGCGCTTTTGGCATCATATTCCAACCGGCCCCGTTCGTGTTGGTCGGTTGCGTAACCTAACATTTCGTCGGTAACGTGTTCGTCATTCACGAGTTGGTGATAATCATTTTCAGTATAATTATTAACAGCGACCCAGCGAAAATCGTCGCTTAGTTCATGGACTTTTATCATTGTTTTTACTTCCAGCATTTTGAGATATCTTCAATTT
Organism: Lactiplantibacillus plantarum EGD-AQ4; assembly: GCF_000463075.2. Taxonomy (GTDB): domain Bacteria; phylum Bacillota; class Bacilli; order Lactobacillales; family Lactobacillaceae; genus Lactiplantibacillus; species Lactiplantibacillus plantarum_A. Next base: position 2,976 of record NZ_AVAQ01000033.1, on the reverse strand, counting down.
AACATGAGTTGCGAGCCAACGCAAAAGAAGTTTCAATGAGACCGTCTCATCTGACAGTTGTTCGGCTTAACTTTTCACACCATAACTGATGGCTACGACTGAAGAGCGCCAACAATAAATCATAACTGACGACCAGCAAAATGACTGAAACGAGGACTAGGTAGACGTCTAGTCGGTTCAGGGTCGCGCTCGGGACGTTACCCAAACGATTGAACAACCATAGATCCAAGAACAGGAGCGGCAATCCAATCAAGTAGAGTCCCCCGTAATGGATCAAGAGTTGCCAGAGACTAGCGCGTTTGCCGTCCGTGGTTACGATTTTGCTATTAAGCAGGCGTCCGCCCAAGGTCTTGCCTTGCCAACACCAAGCGGGTAGGAGGAAGAATAAGACGATGTCGACGACGTATAACCAGCGAAAATCATGTGGCAATGGCCAATTGAAGTGCTTGACTAAGACGAAGTAGACGGTGTCAAAGGCCGCAATTGCGAGCCAGTCGATAGCGAGTGCCCCAATCCGGCGCCAATTGATCGGATGCTCTTGCCAGCTGAGGCGAGTACTGTGGTCCCGGTTGCGCCACCGATTCGGAATCAGGTGTAGGCACCAGGCGCCAACGATGCCACCGAGGGTATTCATCAATAAGTCATCGACGTCAAACATGCGGTATGCCCGCGAATAATAGCCGTATAGTCCTGTTAACTGGGTCGTTTCAAAGAATAGTGAGATGGCGAAACTCGTCAGCGTAATCAACCAGAGTGGCCAACGATGGCGCCATTTTAAGTAAGCGCCAATCGGCATAAATAAGAGAATGTTGAAGAATGGTTGGAAGAATGTATCGGATTTAAACGCCGCTAACCAAGTACTGGGGTCCCCGAGCTCAAACGGCGTGAGTGCTTTCAACTGTGAGAGAAAATAGAAGGGTTGTAGATTATAGGTCGCAGTTGTCAGACTCGCCACGGATGAACGGGTCGGTAGTGGCAGAATAATGAGTAAGTATGCCGCAGCCAAATACCAAATAAATGAATAGGTACTGATCAGGTTACGTTCACTCAAGGTTTGCCGGGTCCGCAGTTGGACGGTCAGAATAATCATGGCCAGTAACAGTGTCATGATGGGTAGCGCTAGAATAACGATATGCACGGGTTCCAGCAACGTACTGACAACATGACTGGAAAGTGCAAGTTGATAAAGCTTGGTAATGAGTTCGTGCATGGCTGGTCCCCCCTTTGGATTCACGTGGTCTTTAATAGAAAACAGGGCAGAAATCTCCTGATTTTAATCAGGCAGATGAATGCCCAATGTTTAACGCCGTGAAGCGTTTTTTCTTTGATTATTGATGTATGATTCTATTACTTCTTTACTCATATTCCCAAGTGTACTCATGTAGTAGTTGTTTGACCAAAGGTGGCCATCCCCAAATTTCTGTTTTTTGATTTCCGGGTGCTTATCGAAAAACATTCGGGCAGAGGCACCTTTGAATGCTTTGACAACATTCGTTGGCGCATACTTTGGCTTAAAACTAATAAGCATGTGAACATGATCGGGCATTACCTCCATTTGTTCGATGGTAACTTCATTAAGTTTGGCGATTCGTTGTAGAATTGCTGTCATATCTGAAACAAGTTGAGGCGTTGTGAATGCCTTATTTCGATATTTTGTGACCCATATTAGGTGAAAATGAAAATTATAAACGTAGTTCCGTTCATAGATAGTGCCGTCTAAACGGCTTTTGTCTTTACTCATATGAATCCTCCTTATCATTGATATGAAGACTGTTTAAATGATTGTTAGAGCCTTATATGTTATAATCATAACACTAAATTAAGGAGGTGAAAACTTTATGAGTAAAACGATGGCGAAACTGCCCTATCATTACGGTGTTAAGGTCAGAGTATTTCCATCCACTGAACAAAAACGGCTAATCAAGCGCAATAGCGATGCTTGTCGCTTTATCTATAACGAAATGAATGGTATGAACCGTGAACTCTTTATGCTAAAGCAAGTGAAATTACCGATTGCTGTCGTGCAGACGCGCATTGAGACACTGAAACAACGGCTCAAAAAGTCATCAACCGGTATTTCGAATATTCACGGTTGGCTTAATGATCCTGACTTAGATAGTTTAATGAAGGCTAACGCTATTCAGAACTATCGTGCTGCTTGGAATTCATTTCGCAAAGTGCACCGCTCCGGTGTCCCAGTATTTCATAAGCGAAGAACAGAACAGAAGTACCAAACATCCTGCATGTACGCTAGCAAATTAAATGTTGCCAATATGGTTAATGGCAGCGTCCGGTTGATTGACAAACGTCATTTGCAATTACCCAAATTAGGAACCATGCGTTTCAAGGGTATTCCGGATAAGATATTTGCCCGTCGTCATGATACGCGCATTGGTACCACGACAATTTCAATGGATGCAACGGGGCGCTACTATGTGTCGTTACAACTTGCTTCTGAACAGCCGTTTGTTGAGATTAACCATGTCAAACAATCACCAATTGGAATTGATCTAAATACCGATAACTTTCTGACTGATTCTAATGGCCGCGTTGTTGCCAATCCACGGTACTATCGTTCTATTAAGGGCAAATTGGCCAAGTCCCAACGCAAACTATCGCGTCGCGCCCTGCGTGCCAAGAAAGAAAATCGGCCATTACGTCAAGCCGCTAACTACCAAAAACAACGTGCAGTAGTAGCCACTATTCAGCGCAAAGTTGCTAATCGTCGCAAGAACTTCCTGCATCTCGTCTCCACGATACTTATCAAGAACCACGATTTGGTCGTTGCAGAAGAGTTGCGGAGTAAGAACATGCTAAGAAACCATGCGTTAGCAATGAGTATTGCGGATGTTTGTTGGCGGACACTGTTAGGCATGCTAAGTTATAAAGCTAAATTGTATAGTCATCAGTTTGTTACAATTAGCCCTCGGAATACCACGCAAACCTGTCATGAATGTGGTTTTGTGATGGGGACTG
>NZ_AVAQ01000032.1 GCF_000463075.2 Lactiplantibacillus plantarum EGD-AQ4 | reverse complement strand
AACAGCCGCTTTGATAACCGTCCCCATCCATGATTACGAATCAAAACCAATTGATCAATCTCTGACTGTGATAACCATTGAATTTCCTTGAGCTTCTCTCGGTAGATATGCCGGTCTTCAAAAATCGTGCACCACTCAACGATTCGCTCGAAATCAGGCTGTAAATCAGTATGATCGACTCGTTCACCAAAAATTTTCTTAAAGTCATGGTAAGTTGATAGCTTTGCCAAAAAATTATGCTGACCTGCAAAGCCGGTGATTTTTATTTTTCCCGAAAATTTTAGACTATCAAACACGAAGTTACGAAACTTTTTGATAGAAACGTTTTTAGTATTGCCAGCCATAAATAATTGTTGAAAAGCTAATTGTTTATCTTCCGCCTTCAACCGACGATCATTAATCCGAATCGCATTAAGCTCATTTAGCACTTCAAAGCGTTGGTATATTAAGCTCTCTTTGGGCAAAACATCCTCTGTCATCAAATAAGTATCCTTAGTCGTCAGCCGCTTAATGAACCGGTTGGCAGTTTCTTGAACGTCCACTTTCTGCTCAAAATTCCATGGGGTTATTTCGCCAGCCTCACGACGCTTTAACCAAGAAAATTTCGTATTCTGCATGGCCTGTTCTTGATCACTAGACTCATTAAGAAAATCCCGGTCAATTAATGGACCAGCGTAGTAAGGCACACGAAATGAAAGCAACTGCTCAATCATCGTTTCATCAGCATCCGGATAAGCTTTAGCCGCTAAAAACGGATAATACTTCTGTTGGTTTTGAATAATTAGTTGTAATTCACGTTGATGTAGCTGGTGTGGAATGACCCCATTGACTGCATCACGCTGTTTTGGCATAAATTCATTGCGGTCAATTAGCTCTATGAGATCTGTGGCTTCCGCAATGTTTTTATGATCTTTAAGAATTGATTTCACCTTTGTGTAAAATTCAGCTCGAGGTAGTTGCTTAGTTCGACCGTGTCCCGTGTATGCCGTATACGCGTGAATAATCGTCGACTGTTCTTGTTCATCTAATGCAGGCAGCAATTTCTTTAAAGCTGCCCAGTGCTTTGCATGATTATCGTATCTTTCAATCATCGATGCTGATATTGATTGCTGACCATGTAGGAGCCCTAGCATCATCACTTGCGAATAGATCATCTGCAATAAATTCACAATCTGCTTATGATTTTCATCAAGATCTTCTACCAAGCTATTGAGCGTGTCATCAACATCTTTATCGGTCATATGAAGCTTCCAACTTTTTGCGTCAGCGACTGACAAGTTCAAAATTTTAGATAAGTCAAATGGTTTACCCAACAACGCCTTGATGAACTCGCTAGCAATCCCATTTCGCTGATCATCAAAGGCTTTGTTCCCTGTTGACATAACCAGAACCTTGAACACAGCCGCCTGACGTTTCGTTTTAGATAGTGTTTCATCTAACAGCAACTTCTGAACTTGCTCAATATTGTTGAGGTCAAACTGAAACTCAAAATCCATATCAAGCAACTGATAACAATCATTTAATGATGCAAACTGATCAGTCAGATCAATATCGTGAATATTGAATGCACTAACAGGCGTTGTGTCCAGAAAGTTTCCGCGATACTTAATCATGTGATGTAACGCCAGATATATGAGTCGAATATCAAATTGTTTCTTTTGGGTGATTAACGCGTACCGCAAGTGATAAATAGTTGGATACTTTTGATAATAGACGTCATCACCGATTTCCGGAAATAGCAATGATCCTCTAAATGACCGTTTTTCATCACTCCGAGCACGTTTTGACGCTTTTAGACGTGGCAAAAAGTTTTCATCCACTTTGGCAATCTCATTGTCAAAGATTCGATCTAAATATCCTAACCGCCAGTGCCGATGACTCAAGCGTCGCCGAATGCCACGAAAAATTCGCGTGCTTTCTGCAGTCTTGCCTTCTTCAAAAAGTCGTACCCCCATAACCGTCTTATTGTGATGCCGTACTGGACGCCCCTGATCATTAATAGCCGCATACCCAATTGAGCTAGTACCGATATCTAGCCCGAGGTTATAATTAACTATTTTCTTCATTGCCATACCTCCAATTTTAGTCAATCTAAATGCTAAGTTCAGTCTACCAATCTTGCGGATTTTTTACATGTAAAGTCACATGTAAGATCATTCGCTTTCCATACTTTTATTGCAAATTGCAGCTAAAAATATTGAAGTGGATAATTCAGTAAAAAGAGCTAAACTCAACTGAGTCTAGCTCTTTTTACTGAATTCTTATTTTACAACTTCCGCAACCGCCGCATTAACCGCGTCACGTTCATCTTCAACCAAGTCAACGCGACTAGCGATGACCTTAGTATCCATCTTGATTTCACGGGTCAAACCAGGCGTATTGATCTTTGGTTCAAAGAACGCCTTAAATTCGGCTAACCGTTCTGCTGTATGGAAGATTCGTGAAATGACAGTAATGTAGGTCGTGAATTCCATGTCACCACCGACCGTGGCTTCCAACCATGACCATTCGTCACGAATCCAGTCCCATGCAGCTTGTTCACCGGCTGGGTTAGCTAAGACACCGCGGAACCAAGCGTGCAAATCTTGTGGCTTGATGGTGTCAGCATCTTCAAACTTGCCAACCAATTGCTTGATTAAGTCTGCATCTGGCGTTGCCGTCAATGCTTCACAAATATCTGCTTTATAGCTGGCATCCGCGGTCTGCCGTGATGCCGCCAACAAACTGTCGAATAATTCAGCGCTACCGAAGTTTTTGACTTCGTTACGCAAAATGAAGACCCGGATATCTGCTGGTAACGTTGCGAGCTTATCGCGGTTACCTTCGAATAATTCATGCGCTGCCAAGACAGCCGCACTATTCTTCGCGTACAATGCCGCATTCAATACAAATGGCCGTGTCAGCTGGTCATCGTTAGATTCACCCGCTTGTGGCAACCAGCCTAATCGTTTAACTTGGTCGGCGCTCAACTGGTCGAATAAAGCTTGTAAATGCTTTTCTTCGTCAGAATCTGGCGTTACGAACTTCCGTAAGTTACCAGCAACTTGGTACAAAGCAGCGTTAACGACAGTGGAATGACTAGCCGCAAACCGACTTAATAACGGCACAACTGCGGCGTATGAAATCTGACGACCTTCCGCTAATAAGCGTAGATCTTGTAATAACTGTAATTGGTCAATCGCAGTCAAGTCATCAACGTTAGCCAAGATGTCATCCATCAACGTTTGGTCATACTTAACGATAAAGTGTGAGTTATTGCCAACATTCAAACGGAATGGCTTGCCACTGGCATCACGCAACTTAGCGTAATCGCCAAGCGTGACTGTTTTGTCTTTCATGATGGCAGGTGCAGCATCGTAGTTCGCGTTTAACGGAATCTGCCATTGACGGCCAACTTCTTCACCTTCACCGATGAAGAATTGTTGTTGTGACAAGGTCAACTGACCATCAACCACGGCAGCTGTGACAACGGGATAACCAGGTTGTTCCAGCCATGAATGCATGATGTCACCCACTTGCATGCCGGAAGCATCAGCTAATGCGCCCCATAGGTCATCACCCTTAGCATTACGGTATTTATGATCGATGAAGTATTGCTTTAAGCCAGCGCGTAAAGCATCATCGCCAACTAACGCCCGGGCCATGACTAACATCCGAGCACCCTTAGCATAGACGATTGCACCATCAAAAATCGAATCGATTTCAGCTGGGTCTTCCACTTGAACGTGAACGGATTGAACCCCGTCCGTGGCGTCCCGTTGTAGTGCCATTGAAGCTTCGGAAGTTTGGAAAGTTTCCCAAATATGCCAGTCAGGTTCTAAAGCATCCGTAGCCACGTATTCCATCATGTTGGCGAAACTTTCATTTAACCAGAGGTCATCCCACCACTTCATTGTGACTAAATCACCGAACCATTGGTGCGCAAGTTCGTGCGCAATCACCGTAGCGACAAGTTGCTTGGTTGCTAAGGCGGTGTTATCAGGATCAAGCAATAAGTAGGCTTCCCGGTAAGTCACTAAGCCCCAGTTTTCCATCGCGCCGGCGGAAAAGTCTGGTAAAGCCAACTGCCATGAATGTGGTAGTGGATATGGTGTTTGATAGAAGTCTTCATAGAATTCAATCGACCGTTTGGCAATGTCTAAGGCAAAGTCCAATTCATTGGCTTTGTGGGCTTTCGTGCCGAACACACCAATCGTGACACCACTCTTAGTCTTGGTCTGCTTGCCTTGTAATTCACCAAAAGCAAACGCAATCAAGTAAGTTGACATCCGCACAGTGGTTTCAAAGTAGTGCACACCATCGGCTTCATGGTCTTCTGGCATGTTACTCAAAATCGTTTCACCATCGTGTTCATCATACTTGATGGCCAAATCAAAAGTTGCTTTGGCTTCTGGTTCGTCGACACATGGGAAGGCTTGGCGGGCTGCAGTGGTTTCAAACTGGGTCCCAATCAATTCCTTCTTCACACCGTCAACTTCGTAATATGATGGATAAATCCCCATCATCGTATCCGTCAACTTTGCGCTATAAGTAATTGCGAGGGTCACCTGACCAGTCTTCGCAAGTTCGATGCGAATTCCTTGAATGTCGTTATCGACAGTAAATGGGACATCCGCCCCATCTGCTTGGACACTGGCAATTGTCAGTCCATTTTGGTGAATGAGCACTTCTTGTGCCTGTGCGTCCCCGGTAATAGTTGATTTCCCCGAAATCAGCTTATCCGCCCGATTGATGTTGATATAAAGATCATAATGTTCTGGTTGAAATGTTTCGTAAAAATGCGTTGTGGCTGCCATATTATTCTCCTCGTTTTTTAAGAATATATTCATTATACGACAATTGACCTTATAATGCCGGATTCACGTTGCTAAGATGCAAATAAAAAGTGCTGATCCACTGACCAACACTTTTCATTAACACGCTATCTGCGATTATCAACAATATCAATTCGATAATGGACACGACTTTGAGCACCACTATCAATATTTTCAATCACTAAATCATAAACCTGATTACGATCATACTGTTGATCTACCAAGGTAATATTGACTCGTTGGATTCGATTCTCTACCCGGGAGTCCTTACTATTGGCATTAATCACAATTTGACCAGAAATTTGATGATTATTTTCATCAACGAAGTACAGTTTGAATGCAGCCGGTGTTACTTTCGAACTGATTGGTTCAGTCTGCATAACACTCAGTGGAACATCTAACGAATTAATTTGGAGATTGGAATTATTAATTTGCAGTGCAACCTCATGGGCAGTCGACTTCTTACTCGTCGTATGAACATCCAGTAGTGGCACCAGCATTTCGGCCAGCGATGATCCACCATGTGCATATTTATCACTACCATTAGCCTTAAAAACATTGGCCGTGGTTGGATAATAAACATATCGTGAATCCTGATTGTCCAATGCATCTGCTACTGACTGCCGTGCGATTCCAGGGTCCTTGATAGCACGTTCGGATACTAAATATCGTGGCGATTTCCAGTCTTCAGCAACCGTTTCAACTTCAATTTTATCAATGTCATCAATCTTTTCATCACGATACTGGAACCCATGATCCGCCGTAACATAAACGTGGGTAATATTGTTCGTTCGTAAGCGCCAGATCAATTCTTGCAATTCCGTAATTGCCGTTTCAGCGGCTTTAGTCGTTTCATCTTCAGTACCCTTGTTTTCTGCCGTCGTATCAATCTGATTATGATAAATATACACAACTTCCTGATTGGCAAACATGGCCCGAATCTCGTCTCGCGTCTTTCCTTGAAGCTCTTTATATCGATACGCAATACTCTTCGGATTAGCTTGCTGCAGGATTTCCTGTCGTTGAGCCATATTGTTGGCCGGTTGCCCATCTACCATCACTGAGCGACTGTCATACTGTAAGTCTAGTTGCCGGTGCGGCAATAAGGCAGGCATGCCCATGTATGTGACAGACGGTAAACCAGTAATCAAGAAGTGCATCTGCATATTAGTGACCTGATCTTCTCGTTGCAGTCGGCTCTGCAGTTCCTTGCCAATTTCATACCGAAATGAGTCGGAAATAATCACGACAATTCGGTTTTGTTGGTTACGGACGTACTGATTATAGAAATTTCGTTGCAACAGTTGTGGTGCGACTTGCTGATAGTCGAAAGTCTGATTCCAACTCGTGTTGAATTTGGATAACAAATCCACGTAAGTTTGTTCGACTAATCGTTTCAAGCGCATGTAGTAGTCTGGATAGCCCGCCATGTGGTATTCATAAATGAAGTGGCGATAGTCCATATCCACATAAAAGCCACCATTCGTGTACTCGTCAACCATGGCATTGAATCCATTTGCTGGTCGATTATCACGGGCTCGAATCACCTGCCAAGCGCTTCTAATCATCAAATAGAGATGATTAATGTTGCGTGAACGGCCGTAATGCATTTCACGACGTTTTTTGGTTAATTTACCGATATTTAACCCATTAACCATGACCCCATCGTTCCTGAGTAACAACTGGTCCTGAATCCAACTTAAAATCTTCTTGTCAAATTCAGGAAAGACATCACTATTTGCAAGATCATCGATATCAAGTTGGTCAAAGAATTTGTTATCACGAATGTTGTCCCATACTAGTTCAGCAATCTGATTATAATCATCACGGCGTTCTCCAAAGGCTTCAGCGCTAAATTGTTGCATAAAAGTTTGTACATTTGCCGCTCTAGCGCTTAAATTATATCGATTATCCGCTGGAGTTTTCAGTCCCATTTGCTCAAATGCCATGGTGACATAGAGTCCAGATGCCAGTGTCAACAAATCCGGCTCTGCTGCCTGAAAACCAAAGCGGTCATTAACAATGCGCCAAAAATCTTCTAACACGTGATATTTTTCAAAGTCATTTAAATATTTGTTATCTACAATGCCGCCCTTAAGAATTAATCTTAAAACAGCAAAAAAATCTACCAGCGGTTGGTCGAGTCGAACAATTGCCGCCATAATAGCCATCGTCGGTTCCGATTGATAGCTATGGACGTCATACTTCATGAATCGTGCTCGCCGTTCCTTACTTCCAAAGAATGCTGCGTGCGCCTTTACAAAGGAATACATATTTTCTGGCAACTGTAGTTCCTTACGAAGAATTTCTGGTGCATCCGCTCTGAACAACTCGGAATACAAGACCATATCACGTAAATGATTCTCTTCCAATGGTGGCTGAGGCTGCGGTGAATAAATTAAGAACTTTTCACTCTTCCCCGCCTCCAGTAATCGCAATTTCGTCTTCAGCTGATATCCCATTTTCAATTCAACAACAGTTGCAACACCGGCTAGCGCACCAATTAAGTCATCGACACTATCCGCGAATTCACCCTGATCGTCATACCAAAAAATAAATTGATGGCCTGTTTTAAACTTGTTTTTTAACGTCATCACAACTTGATCAATATTTACGTCAGCCATAATTACTCCTCATTTCAAAAAATTCACCACTCTTATCATACCGTATTCCCTACCAAAACTCACATTATAATAAATCTAATAATCGTTCACTCCAAACTATCATGATGGCGTAATTCAGCACTTAATTCATGATATTAGTGAGGCTGATTTTGACGTTAATCAGGGTGGCCAGGTCGAGATTATTGGGTGGTTGTATCAGTATTACAATACGGAGCCACATGACTATGCAGTTAACATTACCGGGGGACCTGTTACTAAAAGTGAGATTCCAGCGGCAACACAGCTGTTTACCACAGACTGGGTCGTACGGTATATGGTTGATAACTCATTGGGTAAATACTGGCTTGAACGCCATCCAAACAGCCAACTACGTCAAAGTTTAGAATATCTGCTTCCTGGAGAAATCAAGACAATTGAATCAGATGAAAAACTCGAAGATATGCGCTTTATCGACAATGCCATGGGATCTGGTCATATTCTGGTATATGCATTCGATGTTTTCATGAAGATGTATGCGGAAGCAGGCTATTCAAGTCGTGATGCAGCGCTATCGATTGTCCAGAACAACTTATATGGCTTAGAGATTGATAAGCGTGCTTACCAGTTGGCTTATTTCGCTTTGATGATGAAAGCACGTCAATACAATCGGCGAGCATTACAAGCCGGAAAATTAAAGTTAAATGTTCACGTTTTCGAAGACACTAATATGATTTCAGATGAATTTTTGAATTCATTAACTGGTGATTATGCGGATGATGTCAAAGAAATCATTGGACTGTTTGAAAATGCAAGAGAATTAGGATCAATTATTTGTTTTGAAAAGGCATATGATTGGTCAAAATTGCGTCAAATAGTTGAAAGCATCCATTCCGATGCTCTAGATGTTTTCGGTGTAAACCAGTCGAAGAAATTGGCATTACGTGTGTTGACAATTGCAGAAATTTTAACCACCAAATACGATATTGCCGTAACCAATCCGCCATATCTGAATAAGTTCGATGTTGATATGAAGAAGTATGTCAAAAAGCATTATGCTGACTACTCAGGTGATTTATTCTCGATCTTTATATTCAACAATATCAACCTAGTTAAAACTGGTGGATACGCTGGTTACATGACGCCGTTTGTTTGGATGTTTATCAAGACATATGAAAAGCTGCGTAATTATCTGGTAACTAATAAGTCGATATCCAGCTTAATTCAAATGGAATATTCTGCTTTTGAAGAAGCAACGGTTCCAATCAATACCTTTGTATTGAAGAACGGGCCAGCTGACAGTGATGGGACTTACATTAAGCTTTCAGATTTCAAAGGCGGCATGAACGTTCAAAGAGATAAGGTGTTGGAGGCAATTGGTGATCCCGACAGC
>NZ_AVAQ01000031.1 GCF_000463075.2 Lactiplantibacillus plantarum EGD-AQ4 | reverse complement strand
CCCACAAAAAAAAAACCGCCACTACTGACATTCAAATGAATGACAATAGTGGCGGTTCAAAATCGGTTGGCGCATCGTTAATGATGGCAATATTCAAATTCAAATAAGGATTAGTACCAACCGTTAGCTTGCCAGAATGCTTTGGCAGCAACCCATGATCCATAACGGGCGGCAACGTAAGCATCCGCAGTGGCTTCTTGATTAGCAGCGGAGTAATCACCGTTCAGCATTGATTTGCCTAATTGATACTTACCATAGTAAATACCGTTCGTTGCGGTGTATGAACCGCCAGATTCGCGAGCAGCAATCCAAGCTTTCGCTGCGGCTTCCGCGGTGCTACTGGTTGAAGTACTGGTCGACGTACTGCTGGTTGTAGCGGCACTACTTGAGCTGGCCGTCGTTGCGGCACTGCTGCTGGAACTAGCCGCACTAGAACTAGCCGCACTAGAACTAGCCGTGCTGGAACTGGCTGCACTAGACGTTGCTGATTGGCTGGTAGCCGCACTGGTTGCAACGGCATGCGTCGTCGTCGTTGAACTTTGGCTAGTTGCATTGCTTACGGAACTGGCACTAGCTTGGCTGGTACTGCTTTGACTAGTTGCATTGCTTACAGAACTAGCACTAGCTTGACTGGTACTGCTTTGACTAGTTGCACTGGTAACTGAACTAGCACTAGCTTGGCTGGCACTGCTTTGGCTGATTGCATCGCTTACAGAACTAGCGCTAGCTTGGCTGGTACTGCTTTGACTAGTTGCACTGGTAACTGAACTAGCACTAGCTTGGCTGGTACTGCGTTGGCTAGTTGCATTGCTTACAGAACTAGCGCTAACTTGGCTGGTACTGCTTTGACTGGCTGCATTGCTTACTGAACTGACGCTAGCCTGACTGGCAGTGGTCGTCGAGCTTGCGGCAGAGGCAGAAGTTGCGTTACTAGTGGTGTTCGTTGTGGTTGCCTGAGTCGTAGTCGTAGTCGTTGGACGAACGACTTTGACGGATTGGTGCTTGTTCACTTTGAGTTTGTCACCAACGTAAATTAAGTTGACGTTCTTCAAGTGGTTCAACTTTTGGACGGCTGCAACCGTGGTTTTGTGGGTATCAGCAATCTCACTGACCGTATCACCGGCTTTGACAGTCACCGTATCCGCTTTAGCAGCAGTGGCGCCAAGTGCGATTGCCCCAGTTGTTGCTAATGAGGATAATAAGAGGTGTTTAATTTTCATAGGCTTTGTTCACTCCCAAACTTAGAATAGACTTCTTTTAAAGTGTACCATCATGTAAGCGGTTCGTTAAGGGCGATTTACCCCTTTAATAATTAATTTTCAGACTTGAACGATTGCCATGACAAAGTAAACCGAAAACGTGATTAGTATATAGTGTAACAGATTAACGCTTACATTGCCGCTAATTTGCAATCGTCGGGCGCTAGAATTGTTGAAACGGGGAGCTTAAACGCCCTTCGCCATTTTTGAAAAATAAGTCTGGTGTCGGTCCAAACTGAACACGCAGAGCTGAACAAAAAACGCGCCACCCCCAAAGAGGTGCCGCGCTGATTGTATGTTCAGTTGTGCAAGATTTTGTTTAGTAATAACCGTTGGCTTCCCAGAAAGCCTTGGCAGCAACCCATGAACCATAACGGGAAGCGACATATTCGTCAGCGACCTTTTCTTGGTTGGATGCAGAATAATCACCGTTTAGTAGGGACTTGGAAAGTTGATACTTACCATAGTAATTTCCATTTGAGGCCGTGTATGAACCGCCAGATTCTTTGTTCGCGATCCAAGCTTTCGCGGCTGCTTCAGCACTACTTGAAGTGCTGGTCGACGATGAAGAAGATGAGGTTGTCGTTGATGAACTGCTGGTTGCAGTCGTACTGCTACTCGTGGCTGCGCTGGATGCCGTCGTGCTTGATGAAGTCGCGCTACTTGATGCGGCGCTAGCGGTGCTCGTTGCTGACGAACTGGTTGCGGTGGTGTTACTCAACTTCGTCATTGAAGCGGAAGTTGCTGTGGAACTAGATTCGCTAGCAGCACTTGACGTTGAACTCGACGATGCTGCACTCGATGTCGCTGAACTGGAAGCAGCACTTGAGCTGGCACTTGAAGCTTGGCTACTTGAAGCAGTCGTACTGCTTGATGTTGCGCTTGATGCCGAGCTGGAAGCACTGCTGGTTGCAGCTGAACTTGATGCGGCGCTAGCGGTACTGGTTGCCGTCGTCGAAGCACTTACCGCGGCACTGCTGGTACTTGATGAAGACTGTGCGGTGCTTGATTGTGCGGCCGAACTTGCACTCGAAGCGGTACTCATGGTGCTGGTTGCCGCTGAACTAGCAGCACTGGTTGGCAATTGGGCGGTTGCGGTATGATGTTTGCCGTTGATTTCTAGTTTGTCGCCAATGTAGATTAAGTTGACGTCCTTTAAATGGTTCGCTTTTTGAATGGCCTTGATCGTTGTATGATGCGTCAAGGCCAACGCACTGACGGTATCGCCAGCTTTGACAACGACTGTATCAGCGTTAGCCACGGTCGTACCGAGGGCTAAGAGGCCAGTCGCTGCTAATGAAGTTAATAGCGCATTTTTCATTTTCATGATAATAAAGTCACTCCTATAAAATTGCTGTCTGACGTTTCATTGAATGGTGATTAGTATACTGTCTCCAGATTGCAAAGCAATAAACAACAGATTACGGTTTGCGCCAATTTTGTAATAAAGTAACACAGTGTAACAAGTTAACACTTTCATCATCTTTTCGCCACATTATCGTCATACTCGCGGTAAAATTCAGAAGGTAACTTAAAAAATGGCTTAAAGCGATGAGCGAAATTCTTATTAATACCATGAAATTTGTTATAATCGAAACCGTTAAGCAGAACGTCGTGTAAGGGAGCGAGAAGGATGTATTATTTTGTGAATACCAGCATTAACCCGAAAAAGTCGGGCATCGAACATGCTGAAATGAAACGGCTGGCGCTTTTTAACCAGCATCACGTTCCTGCTAAGATGGTGACCAGATTCTTTTCATTGTCATTACATCAAACTTTGAAGTCAGCGGGAATTGCGGCTAAAAATCAAATCAACTTGTTTGATTTTATTCAACACAGTAGCCAGCAACCCACAACTGCAATGACCATTGATGACTTGCATTTGGCTGCTGATTTACGGGTTGAAGCAGTGGGGAGAAATTACGAAGTTTATCAAGATAATCAATTATTAATGAAGGTCAACACGTTTGCCAATACGCAAAAGCAGCTGAACAATGTTCAGTATTACGACCAAAATGGCAAGTTAGTCAAGACTGATTGGTACGATACTCGCGGTTTCAAGGGGCTTGAGCAGTTTTATGCTGCTGATGGGCAAGTCGCGAGTGAACAAGTCTTTAATCCTGCTGGTGAAGTGGTTTATCAAACCTTTCATATGGCAGACCGACAAAATCAAGTGCAAAATTCACTTTACCGGTTTATCAATTATGGTGGTCAAGACTGGTCGTTCACCGGTGAGACGGCGATGACGACGTTCTTTTTGGATGAGCTGAATCGAACGACTAAGAATGCGGTCTTTGTCATTGATCGCACGTATGAGTTGGCGTACGCTGCGCTTCACATGCGGACGAAAGCCTTTAAGGTCATGCACTTACACAGTAATCACGTCAATGATCCAGCCCATCCTAAGACTGCTGGACTGAATTTTAACTATGCCTATGCACTGAACAACCTCGACCAATGGAATGGCGTTATCGCTTCAACGGCGCAACAGACCGCGGACTTTCAGGACCGGTTTGGCAATCGACCAGCCGTATATACCATTCCAGTGGGCATCGTCGATGATGCCACGTTAGCTGCGCCTAAACCCGCCTGGGAGACGCGCACGGCCGGCAAGATTATTTTTGTTGCTCGCCTCGCCGAAGAGAAGCAGCAGGATCAAGTGATTCGGGCGTTCAAGCAAGTTCGTCAACAGGTGCCAAATGCGACCCTTGATTTTTGGGGCTACGCAAACGGCGATACGGGTAAAAAGTTGCGCGCATTAGTTGAGAAGTTGGGTCTGCAGTCAGCCGTATCCTTTAATGATTACACGACTGATTTGACCGCGGTCTATAATGATGCCCAGCTGGCGATGCTGACGTCGCGTGCGGAAGGTTTTGCGCTCGCATTACTGGAAGGCCAGGCCCATGGGGTCCCACAAATTGCTTATGACGTGAAGTACGGTCCGCGTGATATTATTCGTGACGGGCAAGATGGCCGCTTAGTGCCGGTCAATGATGAGGATGCGCTGGCCGCGGCGATGATTGATTTGTTGACGCATCCGAAGCAACTGGCCGCTTATAGCCAGCAAGCCTATCAAGATGCGCAGCGTTTCAGTACGACGGCCGTATGGCAACAATGGCAGCCGTTAATGCAAGCGGCAACGGCTTTTTATCAAGGTGAGGGGGCAACGCAGCGATGAACTTTTTTGTCAATCAGTATATAATGGCACTCAACTCGGGTGTTGAACACGCTGAATTCAAACGGCTTCGGCTATTTCAAGCACATCAGGCGCCAGCTAAATTGGTGACTCGTCAATTTGATGGTTTATTGCATCAAAACATGCGCCGCTTCAATATTGGTGACAATCAAATGGCCAATATGTTTGATTTCTTCCGTGAAACGACCAGTTATCCGAGTCAAGTCGTTAAGATGACTGATTTGAACTGGCCGGCAGCGTATGATATCAAACCCGACCCGAACGTGAGTGAAGTCCGCGCTGGGGACCGGTTGATTGCCAAGGTCCACTTTGTGCCAAGTACCGTGGGTCACGTCTACTTCATCGAAATCTTTGACCGCTTTGACAACCTTGTTCAGCGAACTGATTATGATGAACGGGGCTTCAAAGCACGTGATGAGTTCTTCTCGTCGGCGGGCGAACCCGTGACGGACATCTTTTATCGTCCGGATGGGCGGCGGATGGCCGAACAGTATTATGCCCATGATAGCAACGGGGCCAACTACGTCTCGTTGTGTCATTTGATGGATTATCAGGGCCGCGACTACTATTTCAATGGTGAACAGGAATGGTACCGGTTCTTCCTCGATGAACTGAACAAACAGTATGATGAAGACAACGTCTTTATTGCAGACCGGCCGTTAGCCGCCCAGTGGCCAGTCGTCAACATGCGAACAGCGGCTAAAAAATATCTGTGGCTGCCGACGCCGCACGCCGTTGATCCACGAGACCAGGTCTATTCGAATCTGAACAACGCGTACGTTTACGGGCTCCATGAGTTTTTAAGTGCCTGGGATGGCGTGATCACGAGTACTGAACAACAAAAGCAGGACTTAACACAGTGGCTCGGTGGGCATCCGAGTGTGCCAATTTTGGCTATTTCGGCCGCGGTGGTGACTAAACAACAAGCTGACCGAACACCAATCGCCGTCAGTGACCGCCATGCGCATCAGATTATTTATACGGGACGGTTGGATGCTGAACGGCGCGTCGACCAACTGATCACCGCTTTTGAACAAGTTCAGCGGAAAATTAAGGATGCCACCCTGGTCATTTATGGCTACGGCGGGATGCTGGAACAGTTAAAGCAACAAGTGGAACAGGCTCGCTTAGGTGCAGCGGTTACCTTTGCTGGCTATCACCCCGACTTAACCAGCGCGTACGATCAAGCCGGCGCTTACGTTTATACCGGTGAAAGTGATTCGCAGCCGCTCTCGTTAATTGAAGCGCTGAGTCACGGGGTACCGGCGATTGCCTATGATATTAATTATGGGCCAAAGGATATTCTCAAAGATGGTAAGAACGGCTATCTGGTCAAGGATGGCGCCATCAATCAACTCGTTCGAGCACTGACCCGGACGTTAGAAAGCCCACAGCGGCAACAACGTTTGAGCAAGGGTGCCTATCAAAGTAGTGAACAATATGCTGACGACCAAGTCTGGCAACAATGGCAGGCGGTTGTTCAGTAAGACTAAAATGGTCTGGCTGTCATTAGTCAGGCTATTTTTTGTGGGTAAATGGGCATCGTGGTGATGGTTTGGTAAGTTCACAATGGTGATTATTTTGGATGAATCGACAGGACTAACAGGCAGGGGAATGCTATTGTCACGGGGCTTGTGACGCATTAACTTTAACTGTTGTTTGCCGATTGCAGCCAGCTAAAAAATTTATCCGAGATAGGACTTGAGGTCAGAGCGGGCAGGCGCTATCATTCACGCATGAAACTTGATTGGGCATCGAGTTTCATATTCTATGTGATTGAAAGGAAAGTGACACAGATGCGAAAAAAAGGGAAAATTATTGGCTTTTTATTAACTAGTAGCCTATGTTTGTCACTTGGGGGGCGCTCTCTGTAAGCGCGAGTCGTCGAAGTGTGCGTCATCATCAAGTAACGACGTCGGTAACCCAAAATAATGGTAATTTCAGTCGGTTATCCAAGAATGTGCAACGGCAGGTTCATTTTACCTTTCAAGTGAATAACAACCATGTCAGGCGAGACCGGCACTGGAATTATTTGATTGGAACGGATGTGAAAATCAACAACCGCTCTTCAAAGACAGTCACTTTTAACCTAAACCGCTTCACAGTGGGTGGGGTAAACTTGCGCGGAAAAAATCGGCTTGTAACGATTCGTGCTCATAAAAGTACCGTGCTCCGGAATGCCTTGACGGGCAGTGAACAGGCGTACACTATTCCGGTGGAAGAGATTGCGTCACAGCGCCACCTTGGTCGTGTCCAATTTGACTATCGCGGCTACGGCAAGTATCGAACGGTTGACCTCGCTCCGATGTCGTCGATCTTTGTGCCACAACAACGCGGCATCCGGTCGATTGGATTAGTCTTCCAGCACGCTCATCACAAAACGACGTTGAAGTACGTCCTGAAAAAATTCTAAGGACGTTTAGTTTGTCGTATATGTGGAGCGACCTGTTCATCTCGGTTTGATCATATTCAGTCAATTAGTGAGCTATACAAAGTAGGTCGGCGTATTAGCGCGCCGGCCTTTTTGTGACTGAACGATATCTATTTTTGCACTCACAAATGTGGCTCACCCGTTTGACCAGGTCGCCAAATACTGCGTAATGGTGGCTTGTACCGGACGTAGCGCGGCTGCCGGGTGGTGGTTGGTGAGTAAGAAGAATTGGCGTTGATAGTGACTGCTGAGTGCTTCGACTGGAATCGTGGGTGCGAGTACGTGGCGTGAAATAATCGTTTGCCCCGTGCCCCGGGCGAGTAAATCGGCAATCATTTGATTACTGTGAATGACCATGACTTGCTCAGGCTGAATGTTGCGTGCTTTCAAAAAAGCGTTGGTATAGTGGCGAACGCCGGAATTTGGCTCACGCAAAAGCCAGAGTGGACTGTCAAAATCACCGGCGTGGACCAGTTCGTCATGACCGAATGCCAAGCGGTTCAAGTGGTCAGTGACTAGCGGCTTTTCCACGAGGCCAAAATCAAGTTTACGCTGCGACATAGCAGTTAGAATTTCCGCAGAATTAGCGAGTGTGACTTGAAAATCAAAACGGTCACTGGTAGTGCTCAGTTCAGCCAAGAGTGCTGGTAAAATCAAACTCCCAGTCGTATGTGACGCTCCAATGCGACAAGGAACTTTGACTAACTGACGTGGCGAGCGGACGGCCGTTTTAGTCGCGGCCCAGGTCGTTAATAATTTCTGCGCTTGCTGATAAAGCAATTGCCCACTAGCAGTCGGCACGATTTCTTGACGACCATTGCGAGTGAACAGGGTCGTTTGTAGATCCGCCTCCAATTGTTTGATTTGGGTGGAGACGGTGGGTTGGGAGATGAAAAGCTGTTCAGCTGCATGGGAAAAATTACGTGTTTCGTAAACGGCGCAGAAGGTTTCTAAATGCTTGAACATTGCGCATTCCTCCAAATTATTATATTTCTTAATAATAACTATCATAATAATTTATTTCTCAAATGTAAATAATTTTCGTATACTTAAACTCATCGGAATAGAGATGGGAGAAAGCGAATGAAGGTCAAAGGAATTTTACCAGGGTTACTGACAAGTCTTGCGATTGCGATTATTAGCCAATGGCTGGCACAGTTGGTTCCCGCATTAGGGGCAGCAACTATTGCAATTCTATTAGGGATTGTGGGTGGAAACACCGTTTTGAAACAACCACAACTTGGTCTGGGGACAAAGTTTGCGGAAAGTAAGTTGTTAGAGTATTCAGTCATGTTACTGGGTGCGACGATGACGGTACAGACGATTGGCAAAATCGGCGGTCTGGGGATTGTCTTCATTATTCTTCAGATGACGATTACAATCGTTGGGGCCTTGTGGTTAGGCAATAAATTAGGCTTCAGTCAATCGGTACGGATGCTGATGGCTGGTGGGAACGCGGTTTGTGGTTCCTCCGCGATCGCATCGATTGCACCAGTGATTGATGCCGACGAAGATGACAAGGGGACTGTGATTACCCTGGTCAACTTGATGGGGACTGTGCTGATGTTAACGTTGCCTGTACTAGGTATGGCGGTATTTGGTGGTAGTGTTATTCTCAAAGGGGCCTTGATTGGGGGTACCTTACAATCCGTCGGTCAAGTGGTGGCCGCAGCAAGTATGGTCAATCAGACGACCGTGCAATTTGCCACGATTTTTAAAATTATGCGGATTATGATGTTAGTGGTCGTCGTGCTGATTTTTGGCCGCTTACATCAACGGACATTAGAAAACGAATTGGCTGAAGATGCGGTCGTCAGTGGCAACGGAAATGGACACTGGCTGCCTTGGTACGTCGCGGGATTCCTGATTTTATGTGCACTGAATAGCTTGGTCTCGTTACCAGCAATCGTTGGCACGACCGCGCATACAATTAGTAGTTGGTTTGAAATCATCGCGCTAGCAGCGATTGGCTTACGGCTGAACCTTGTTAATTTCTTAAAGGCCGGGAAGCGCTTAGCGTTATACGGACTGGGCGTAGGGACGCTACAGGTCGTGAGTGCGTTAATTTTGATTACGGCTTTGCTCCGGCATTAGTTGATTTTTATCACTTAAATCGCAATAATGGTTAATAATTTAATTAATCATGATTGCGATTTTTTTGTCGAGAAAGCAGGGATGCAAATGTTAAGTTACCACGTCACACCAACGATTGAGCTTCGCGCACCACTACCACAGCAGGATGCGCCGATGTTATTGGCATTATTAAAAGCCAATCGGGACCAGTATCAGTATTATTTACCGTGGGTCGCAACGCTTCAGACAGTTGATGATGAGCAGCAGTTTTTGATGACGGCCGAAGCGCAATTGGCTCAGCGTCAGGCACTTAACCTGGTCATTGTCGTCAATCAACAAGTTGCCGGGATGATCAGTTGTGACCATTTTGAAGACAGTGATGATAGTGCCAACGTTGGTTATTGGCTGGGACGGCAATTTCAGGGGCAAGGCGTGATGACGACGGCAGTCCACGGCATTTGTCATTTGGGCTTTGACCACTATCACCGGCAACGGCTACGGATTCGTGCGGCCGTCGACAATCAAGCTAGCAATGCCGTCGCACGACGGTCAGGATTTAAATTTTTCAAAACCGAACCGCGCGGGCAACACTTATTAGATGGTGACCACGACGAGAACGTGTATGAATTGAGCGCAACGATGTATTATCAAGGCTTGCAGGAAAAAGGTGTTACTGAAAGTGGGGCTTACCATATCAATGACGAGTGGAGTTGATTTTCGAGTACATTGTGCTGGTTAATATGTCATGAATGATGATTGAATCATGCTACTTCTTAAGGTCAAATGCAGCCAGCTGAGGCCAGCTGGAAATAGTGCAAGTTCACGTAAACTTGTTATTGTGGAGACGTCCTACGCCGGCCTCCAGGCATTCTGGGCAATGGCCA
>NZ_AVAQ01000030.1 GCF_000463075.2 Lactiplantibacillus plantarum EGD-AQ4 | reverse complement strand
GATCTAATTCCGTGCGTTAATCGCTTAACACAACTTAATTATCATAACATCTTAACCAATATCTTGTCAACAACTTTTTTTAAGAAGTAACTTGATTAATTTGTCGTGGTTGCCGTTGCGACAACAGAAACTATCTTACCAATTACCGAAGAAGTTGTCAACAACTAATTTCAATAATTATTTGGTGGTGATTAGCGCCTGCCGTAGCAGCAACGTTTACTAATATACCAACTGGAACTAAAAGTGTCAACACTTTTTCTGATTTTTTTGTAAGTCCCTGCAAGTCGTAGTCAAACCAGCCGTTTTTATCTATACTATAACTATCAAAAGGAGCGAAGATAATATGCTAGCTTGGATACCTTTCATCATCATCTCATTACTATTCATTGTCCTATTATACGGCTGCGCTAAATCCGCAGGTTCTAACGTACAACGCGTTAAACAACTCAGCTTGATTGGCTTTCTCTGGATACTGACCGCCTTCTGCTATACGCCCACTAGTTACAACTTCGGAACACAGCTAGTCCTCCACTATATTCAATGGGGACCGGTCAAGTTGAACGTCATCCCATTTCAACAACTCAGCATCGAATTTTGGCTCAACGTCTTACTCACGGTGCCGTTGGGTGGTTTGATTGCTTGGAACTTTATGGACTTGCCCTGGCGTCGGTTTATCTGGCTCGGCTTTTTGACCGGGTTGACGTTGGAACTCGGACAGTTCATTCTCGATTGGCTCGTCAACATTGATCGGTGGGTCGACATTGACGACCTCATCACCAATTGGGTCGGGTTCATCATCGGTGCGATTGCTTATAAAATTGCCAAGCGTCTGCCTGGTCTTCAATGGTTGCAAAAATGATCTATATATAGAAGAAACGGTAACAAAGTCGCTGAATAATCAAATCACAGTGACGACGTTTCCAACCAGTAAAACAAAACCAGCACTCACAGTGGTAAGCTGTCACCACTGTGAGTGCTGGTTTTGTTTTGGAATGGTAAATTGAAATTCAGTGGTCTTTCAGCAGTCTCATGACAGAAAAAACGAGTCACCAAACATCTCTTGACGATTCACCATACAACTCGGCTGTTGCGCGCAGCCTAATTCATTAGCAGGCATGTAACACCCCTACTAGTAACTTAAAAGTCGCCGGCAGAATTCACAACAAAATTCTGCCGGCGACTTTTTCTCTTAGTTATGAATAACAGCACGTCCTATTTATTACGTCATGGATACCGTGCTTAGTTCCCTAGTCAGCTTCGAAGAATAAATCAAAGACGTGCTGACGGTCTTGATTCCACACTTGGTTATCGCTTGTTGGATAGACACGATTCGTCAAGACGACCAGGCCAACTTGTCGGTCTAAGTCAAAAGCAATCGCCGGTCCGGTAAAACCAGTGTGGAAGTATTGATGCTGACCGGCATGGCGTTCCCAACCAAGCGTCCGACCGTGTTCATCATATTCACCTAACCAGTCGAAGACATTTTCATCCAGCACCCGTTTACCTTGATACTCACCAAAATTCAGCATCATTTCAACAAAGACTGATAAGTCCGTTAGCGTTGAGAAGAGTCCGGCATGACCACTTTCACCATTGAGTAAGAAAGCTTTGTAATCGTGCACCTGTCCCTGAATTTGTCCGCGTAGTGAATCAAACTCAGTTGGGACAAACCGCACTTTAGGCCGATTCAAATTATAACCGGTATTGGTCATCGCCAGTGGATATAACACGTGATCTTGAATACTACGCGCTAATGAGCCATCGACCGCACGAATGATCCAACCGAGTAGTATGAACCCTAAGTCTGAATAAACGTAAGTCGTTCCCGGAGTCGCAATCAGTGGCGCATCGTAAACCGCCTTGATGAGGTCTTCACGTTGCATCTTGTCGAGGTGGTCAATGTCGGCCGGCAAGCCACTATTATGAAGCAACAGGTTTTGAATCGTAATCTCTGGGTGAGTGAACCCCGGGAGGAACCGGGCAACCGAGTCCGTCAGATGAATCGTGTGGTCTGACAACAACTGAAAAATCCGCGTCGTCGTCCCTACCACCTTGGTCACCGACGCGAGATCGTAAATCATCGCTGGATCCAAGCCAATTGCAAACTCATCTCGGCCCTGAGTTCCATGATAGTACTGATTGATTCCTTGAGGAGTGATCAGGCTAAATGAAGCCCCGTAGATATCGCCCGCTTCAATACACTTGTCGATATATTCTTCGATTTTTTTGAGCATCCGCATTACGCCCACCTTTCTTCACGCACATTGATTCATTTTGTTTGTCTCCTTTATGATAACGGACTTCCCCATAAAATCAACGGCAAACGCTTTGTGCACACGTAACCTGCTGTCTCACTTTTTATTAACTAACTAGTTAAAGGCTTGTTACATAATGGACAATATTCCACTTCTATATCAAAATATGGGCAAATATTCCCAAAAAGTTAAATATAATTAAGTGAATTATCTTTGTACGCAACTCTTTTTAAACGCTGTTATATCAGGCTTTAATCAGGATCAAAACCTACGCGTCACAAAAAAATTACCGAAAAGTGAAATAAATCACCTGAAAGCGGTTACAAATTCGTCAAAAAATGTTATGATTCAAATATAGAATTTTATCAATCATTTGATTGGATTCAAATTATGGAGGCGAGAAAATGATTACATCAGAAAAGACAACAAAGCCAGCAGCTTGGAAAGGTTTCAAAGGCGGCCACTGGCAGGAAGAAATCAACATTCGTGATTTTATTCAAAATAACTTCACCCAATACAATGGTGACGAAAGCTTCCTAGCCGGCCCAACTGCCGCTACTAAGACTTTGAATGACAAAGTTTTGGCATTAAAGAAAGAAGAACGGGCAGCTGGTGGTGTTCTTGACGCTGATACTAAAGTAGTTTCAACGATCACGTCACACGGCCCTGGTTATATTCAGAAAGATCTCGAAAAAATTGTTGGTCTCCAAACCGACAAGCCTTTGAAGCGGGCCTTCATGCCATTTGGTGGTATTCGGATGGCTGACGATGCTTTGAAAGCATACGGTTACACACCTGACAAGGAAAACGACAAGATCTTCAACGAATATCGTAAGACACATAACCAAGGGGTCTTCGATGTTTACACTCCTGACATGCGGAAAGCACGTCACTACAAGATTATCACTGGTTTACCAGATGCATATGCACGTGGCCGGATCATTCCTGACTTACCACGGGTTGCTGTCTATGGGATCGACCGTTTGATGGAAGACAAGGCCAATGACTTTGCTCACATCGGTGACGGCGAATTAACTGATGACGTTATCCGCCTCCGTGAAGAAGTTCAAGACCAATATCGGGCACTCGATGACATGAAGAAGATGGCTGCTAGCTACGGCTACGACATCAGCAAACCTGCCACCACTGCTCAAGAAGCCGTACAATGGATGTACTTCGCTTACTTAGCCGCAATCAAGACCCAAAACGGTGCCGCAATGTCCGTTGGTCGGATTGATACGACCATGGATATCTACATCCAACGTGACCTTGAAAATGGTGTCATTGACGAAAGCCAAGCCCAAGAAATCATCGACCAATTTGTCATGAAATTACGGTTAGTTCGGTTCATTCGTACCGAAGATTACAACTCACTCTTCTCTGGTGACCCAATCTGGGCAACCTTATCAATGTGTGGGTTAGGTCTCGATGGTCAACACCACGTTACTAAGACCGCTTTCCGGATCTTAAAGACTTTGGACAACATGGGTGCTGCCCCAGAACCAAACATCACCATTCTCTGGTCAGAACGGTTACCTGAAGACTTCAAACGTTATGCTACTGAAGTATCTATCGACAGTTCAACCATTCAATACGAAAACGATGACTTAATGCGGGTACAATGGGGTACCGACTACTACGGCATTGCTTGCTGTGTTTCTGCACAACCAATCGCTGATGGGATTCAGTACTTCGGTGCTCGGGCTAACTTAGCCAAAGCAATCCTCTACGCCATCAATGGTGGCCGTGACGAAATTGCTGGCGACCAAGTTGGACCTGCTTACGAACCAATCTCCTCAGAATACATCGACTACGATGAATTCATGAAGAAGTTCGACAAGCAAATGGACTGGTTAGCTGACACTTACGTTAACTCACTGAATGCCATTCACTACATGCATGACAAGTATTACTATGAAGCCGCAGAATTAGCATTGAAGAACACCGACCTCGATCGGACCTTCGCTACTGGGATCTCTGGTTTATCACATGCCGCTGACTCCATCTCAGCAATCAAGTATGGTCATGTTAAGGTTATCCGTGACGAACGTGGTATTGCTGTTGACTTCAAGGCCGACAACGATTACCCACGCTACGGGAACAATGATGACCGTGTAGATGACATCGCTAAGTGGTTAGTCAAGGAATTATACAGCAAGATGAACACCCATCATCTCTATCGTGGGGCCAAACTTTCAACTTCTGTCTTGACCATCACTTCAAACGTTGTTTATGGTAAGAACACGGGTACCACACCAAACGGCCGTCAAAAAGGCGAACCATTCTCACCAGGTGCTAACCCAGCATACGGCGCTGAAAAGAGCGGTGCTTTAGCTTCACTCCTCTCAACGGCCAAATTACCATACCGTTATGCAACTGACGGGATTTCTAACACGTTCGGCGTTACCCCTAACACGTTAGGCCATGATCTCGAATCACGGAAGGACACGTTGGTTAACATGTTAGACGGTTATATGAAGAACGATGGGATGCACTTGAACATCAACGTCTTCAATAAAGAAACCTTAATTGATGCTCAGAAGCACCCAGAAGAATACCCAACATTGACGGTTCGGGTTTCTGGTTACTGTGTCTACTTCGCAGATTTGACCAAGGAACAACAAGATGACGTTATTTCACGAACATTCTTCGAATCAATGTAACATTTAATCTTTAATAGTTAAGAAGGCGAAAGGCTCATGGACAACAAACAAGTTTCAACAACGCAAGCGGCGGCAAAGGAGCCTTTGATAGGCTACGTTCACTCCATCGAAACGTTTGGCTCCGTTGACGGACCTGGCATCCGTTACGTGGCGTTCCTACAAGGGTGCCATATGCGGTGTCAGTACTGCCACAACCCTGATACTTGGAAACTCAACGTCGGCGATCAAATGACGGCTGACGAAATTCTGGAAGACGCGGTCAAATACCGGGCTTTCTGGGGCAAGACTGGGGGAATCACTGTCAGCGGTGGTGAATCACTGGTACAAATCGACTTCATCTTAGACTTATTCGAAAAAGCCAAGGCGATGAATATCAGCACTTGTCTGGATACTTCCGGACAGCCTTTCACCCGAGAACAACCTTTCTTTGACAAGTTCGAACGCTTGATGAAAGTCACTGACATCTCATTGGTCGACATCAAACACATCGATTCTGCCAAACACAAGCAATTAACTCAGTACGGTAACGAGAACATTCTGGATATGATCCAGTACATGGCCCAACACCACGACGATATGTGGATTCGCCACGTGCTCGTCCCACAACGGACCGATTACGATGAAGATTTGAAGAAGCTCGGCGACTATATCGCAAAGATTCCAAACGACGTCGTTCAAAAAGTTGAAGTCCTCCCTTACCACACACTGGGTGTCAAAAAGTATCACGAAATGAAGATCAAGTACCGGCTAGAAGGGATCGAATCACCTACTCAAGACCGGGTCGCTAACGCTGAAAAGCTGTTACACACCGCGGACTACAATGGGTACAAGACTTGGATGCCACTACCTAAACTCTAGACCATCATTTCTACACCACTAAGAACGCCAGTGGCAATGCCGATTGATTCGGCACTGTCGCTGGCGTTCTTTTGGCCTTCGTGGCGAGTTGTGCAATGCGCTACCCGACTTTGATGGTTCAGGATTGTAGTCCCCACCAGAGCAAAACCAAGCGCTCGTCAAGTGACATTGTCGAAAGTCCCTGTATCTAAAGGGTCTAGGTGCTGGCAGTCAAGGCTAGCTGTGGTCACTAGTACACGCTGCCACATTCAGGGTCTCCCCCACAACTAACGACTTATCCCACCGGTTAAAATCACCTAAAACCGACCTGACATACGTTGTCAGCCTCACTGCCTAGGACAAAGCAAACTTACCTAGCATCTGGATACTCGTGAACCATGGGCGTTTTAGCGCGTTTCTCAGTAGCTGAGCATGCATTACCGTTTAGAAAAAGCTGGGCATTCACGTGCGGGCCCCATCGACGAAAACGATGGCTGGCTCGGCACGTGAAACCCGGCTTTATTTTTGATTTGTTCCCTACTTCTAAAATGAGCAACCACCACTGATTATTTCTCAGCATCCGTAGCTTATGAATGAATTCCTAACTCCATACGGGCTGCTCGTGACATCATACTTTCATTCCAGGCTGGTTCCCAGACGATTTCGATCTCAATACTTTTGACCTCAGGTAACTTGATCAATTCATCATGAATATCCTTGGCCAGCCACTCCGTCAATGGACATCCGGCAATCGTTAGCGTCATGGTAATCTCAGCAACGCCCTCATCCGTCAGCTGGGCATCATAAATCAATCCCAAGTTCACCAAATCAATTCCTAATTCAGGATCAATGACGTGTCCTAGCGCGTCAAAAGCCCGTTCTTTAAACGTTGTTGCCATTATTACTCGCTCCCCTTCGTCTGCTCGTGCAGTCGGCTAATCACCTATCCGTGACTAGCCAGTTCATTATTTTAGAAAACGTTTTCATACCTATCTTTATTGTACCTTACAGCCATTGAGAATCAATGAATAATCGCGATTTAACGCCGTTATTTTAGTTGTTGTCCAAACGGGTGTTAGCGGAACAGAATTCTGGATTCAGCGGATTGCTAGGCGCCCCTCTGCTCCACCATCGACTAACTCCTAGTGACTAGATTGCCGTCAAATAAGCACCTTTATTTATCCAGACGACCAAGTTTGCGTTTGGCTAATTTAACAGTCTGAATCAGGTAATTATCGTCGATTGTCATAGTCGTCAAAGCCGCGCCATTATTGGATTTATCCGACCATCAAAAATTATTTTAGAATTGGCGGTGGTTTTTGTTGCAAGCGCTTACAGTCCGTGTTAGTATACTAAGTGAGGAAAGGGATTAAGCCTCGATTAGCAAAGCTTCTCAAAAGAGTTTTGGCTGTCGTTGTAAAAGCTAGACAGCTAGTATCACAGTTTGGGTCGTTATCGAAACCGTTCTAAGCGTCGTCAAGCGTTATCGGTCTAACGAGTGTCGTGAGATTTGCGTTGGATGGCTGAACGTTGACCCTTAGATAAACGATAACCGTTAAAGAATTAATTGGCATTAGATCGACGATCAGATTTTAACTAGATTTAGTTGGAAACAGGTGTCTCCGATGACCAGTTGTTAGTTCCACTTTACCAGTTCCATTTGTAGACTCAGGTATCACAAACCTTAAACGGAGGTGCATGTCTGTTACGAAGACATTCCAAAGTTTTAAGCGCGAGTTTGACTTTCGTTAAAACCCGTTGATCGAGTCGCAATCAAGTAACAAACTTACTTTAGATCGACTACAGCAGATAGTTACAGTAAATACGGGTTAGTCCGTTAGAAGTTGGACACGCGTAAAATTGAATAGCATGAAGGTGTATCATATTAACACTGAACAAATGATCATGTTAATCGAGATTATTCCTCATAAGTAGAACTCAAGTAGAGGAGCCTTGGGTTCTATTTTTTTGGTTCAAAATTCGCCATTCAAGGTTAGCCTGGGCGTTAAGTGGCGATTCTCCAATCGACATTCTGGCGTCGCTAACCAGGAGTCCTTGGTCTAATCCGCATCCGTTTTGGCAATATGCATAAAACTATTTAACCTGCCACGTTGTTTGTTCTAATGCCCAGCTATTTGGAATCGACTTGCACACCAAAAAAGCTGGTGCCCTAAGGTTTACCCCTAGGACACCAGCTTTTTAACTGTAACTCATATTTTCGTTGCCATATTTAACGGCCATGACCAACCTGACAGACCGCCTAAACCAGTTCGCAACTACCCTACTTATCCGTCACCTGATACTTAAAGACGAAGCGGTACAGGACAAAGTTGACCAAACCTAATACCAGCACTAATCCAAACGCCAACTGACTCCCCATCGCCGTTTCACGGGCAGCGGATAACTGTCCCGATTTGACCGAAGACATGAGTGCCGCCAAAATCGTCGTACCGAGGGATCCGGCAAACTGCTGGCCAGTATTATAAATGGCATTGGCATCCGCGCGCTCGGCCATCGTGACTTCTTTGAGTCCGTTAGTCATCGTATTACTGAACGCCATCGAACGACCGATACTGAAGACGATGTACAGCATTAAAATAACGATGATACTCAGGTGCTGCCCTAAAACCGTGAAGCCCAGCGCCGCCAAGACAAAGAGACTGTTCCCCATCAAGATCGGCAACCGTGCGCCATGGGCATCTAGCAAGTGACCGAACCACGGCTGGCAGATTGCCGTGATCAAGCTTCCTGGTAGGAGCATCATGCCCCCAATCAGTGACCCGGCGCCAACCACGATTTGCGCGTAGTTTGGTAGCGCGAAGTTGATCCCGATATTACAAAATTGCAGGATAACGTAAGCAAAGAAGCTAAAAGCAAACACGGGATTTTTGAAAATGGCTAAGTTAAGCAGTGGCGTTGCCGAATGCTTAGATAGCTGTAAATAACCTAAAATGGCCACAATTGCGAGGCCCAGGCCACCGAGAAATTGCCAGCTGAGCCATCCGGCAGTGCTCATGCTGTTGACGCCCAAGGTGCAGCTAATGAAGGCGACTGCTAATAACCCGAACTGGGACCAATCAAAGTGAATTCGTTTGACCTCGCTGACCTGCCGAATCGCACCATAGCCTAAGAGCAGAATGATAGCCTCCACTGGCAGCGTTGACCAAAAAATCCAGCGCCAACTTCCGAGAGCAACCATCACCCCACCAAACGTCGGGCCACTCGCGGGGGCAATCATCAAAATCAAACCGGCCAGTCCCATATAAAAGCCCAGTCGTGCACGCGGCACTGTCTCTAAAATGACATTAAACATCAGTGGAATCGCCAAACCGGCACAGCCCGCTTGAACGACCCGGCCAAATAAGAGCACCCAGAAATTCGGTGCCAAAGCACAGATCAAGTCACCAAGAATAAATAATGACGCGCCGACCGCGAATAATTGCCGGTTTTTGAAACGTTGATGTAAGAATGCCGACGTCAGCATTAACAAGGCCACGGTCAGTAAATAGCCGGTGGTAATCCACTGAACTAAATCGAGTGAGACGTGCATCGTCTTCATTAGGGTCGGAAACGTCACGTTCATCGAAGTTTCCACTAGAATCCCCACGAAGGCCATCAACGCCACGGCGAAAATCGCCACTAATTCTTGACGGGTCACTTTAGTTGAATCAGACAAAACAAGTCGCTTCCTTCTTCATTAATTTGGCACAATTAGTCTGGCGGCCGATTGACAGTCAGGACCATGACCACCCGGTTCCAGCAGCAATCGACGCAAAATCGTGCACAGTGTTAAGTCATCCATCACGACCTAAAATCTGCGATGAATGACTTCCTATTAACTATTCTATCTATAGACTATCATACGCAAAATAACGGCCGCCGTCATGTCATTAGTTTAATGAAATTATGCTTGAACCAGCGTTTTCCAGGTGATTGGCTCGCACGATAAACTCGACCGTTTCACATCCGCAACCGTTTACATATTTTCTCCGAAACCGTATACTGAACATAACTTAGCAATCATCCTGAGGAGGGATTTTATTTTGAAAACAATCGATTTAGGTTACAGTCACCTGCCCGTATCGAATGTCGCACTGGGCATCATGCGGATGGATGCATTGGATGTGGCGCAAGCAACCAAAGTGCTCGACACCGCTGCTGATTTAGGCATCAATTACATTGATTCCGCGGACATCTATGGCGGGGGCCAATCATCCGCCATTTTTGGTCAAGCGCTCAAGCAAGCACACGTCTCACGTGACCAACTTTATATTCAATCCAAGGGCGGCATCGTTCCTGGCAAACGCTACGACTTCTCAAAAGCACATCTGATCGAAGCGGTCGATGGGGAACTTCAACGCTTAGGGGTCGACTACCTGGACACCTTTCTACTCCACCGCCCCGACGCCTTGATGGAACCAGCGGAAGTCGCAGCTGCCTTTGATGAACTTCAAACAAGTGGCAAAGTCCGGCACTTTGGGGTCTCCAATTTCAATCCGATGCAAGTTGACCTACTGCAAGCGGCGTTAAACCAGCGGCTGATCATTAACCAATTACAATTCGGCATCATGCATACTGGTGCGATCGACTTTGGCCTTCACACCAACATGCAAGACGAACGTAGCCTCAATCATGACGGCGAAATCATTGAATATTCTCGGCTGCATAAGATGACGATTCAAGCGTGGTCACCTTATCAGTACGGCAACTTCGCCGGTGTTTTCCTAGATAATTCAAAATTCCCAGAACTCAACAATGCGATGCAACAGCTCGCCGACGACAAGCACGTCACTAAATCAGCAATTGCAACCGCTTGGATTCTCCGACACCCGGCTCATTTCCAAGTGATCTTAGGGACGATGAATCCTGAACATCTGACGCAAAATGCCGCTGGTGCAGATGTCGACCTGACTCGCCAGGAATGGTACGACATCTACTTTGCAGCTGGTAACGATTTGCCATAACACTGGCTTGATTGGTGTTGTCCAATCATCAAGATAGTCGCTAGCTGGGTCCCTTAATTTGGGACCACGCTCAAGATCAACGCCGCATTTTAATAGACTGTCTAATAGACTGCTCAGTTGCCAGTTCAGCTTGAGCAGTCTATTTTGACATTCACTATCAGCCACGCCCATTCATCAATCTCAGGAGATGATTTTTTGCCAACCCATTGCACGATTTGTGAACGTATCAAATTGATTCAGCAGCATCAAAACCCCTACTTTGTCCGCGAGCTGACCACCGGCTACGTTGTATTAGCAGATAGTCAGTATTTCGAAGGGTACACGCTATTCTTAGCCAAATCACACGTCACCGAGTTACATCACTTAGCGGCTCACGACCAGTTACTCTTCCTCGAAGAGATGAGTCTCGTTCAAGAAGCCTGCGCACAGGCCTTCCATGCCGACAAGATGAACATTGAGCTACTCGGCAACGGGGACGCGCATGTGCATTGGCACCTGTTTCCGCGTCACACCGGCGATACTGCGCAACCGGGACCCATCTGGTGGACCCCACTTGAGACCATCTATGGTGATGATGTCCAACAAGACCAACTCCGGCTTACCCGCTTAAAACGCACACCCAACACCACCCTCGACTCGGTACTACAACGTCGGCAAGCCGAACATCACACTGTGCAGCATTTGACACTGCCATCAGCTGATTCAACTGAGCCTGATTAACTGCAGTTCAGACCGTCCTAGCTTTTTGCGTGCATTCAAAAAGCTGAGCCCCCATATCCGGAACTCAGCTTTGCGCGTGCTAATTGGAACCCGTTTATTTATCTGGACGGCTGTCATAGGCGCGTTTGGATTTATAACCCGCACGAAAGACGGTCTTCATGACGTCAATGTGGCGCTGCTTGGTCGCTTCGGCCTTGGTGCCAAAAATGAACCGGGCCCACTCACGCTGATAGCCGGGGGTTAATGCGGTGAAGAACGCCGCCATATCGGCATCTTCTGCCAACAAGGCTGCGACTGCTGGGATGTCTTTTTCGAATGAACTAAGGGGTGCTGTACTCATGTGAAGTCCTCCATTAGGGTGATTGCTTTAAATTTCATGTAAGAAGGGGAAAATTACTTACAATTTAAGCTTTTATATTTCGATTTTTTATACAATTGCGCTATCATTATAGTATAAGTATTAACATTCGACCAATATAATTAACGATAACCAACCATACTGCTATCACCAAGGGGAGCCCTGCTATGCCAAAATTTGATATTACCCTCATCAGTCCTGAACGCGCCAAGGCCATGCTGACCGAGTACAAGGAACAACGTAAGAATTCCGTCCCGCACCTCGAGCATCCTGGCCGCTACATCTTACCAGATTACAAATTAACGCGGCGGCGTGCTGCTTTCAAAATCGTTAAGCACACCTTCTTGACGCCCCATTACAAGTCATATGTCGCCATGGATTCCGACAACGGCCACACCCTCTGGTTTCACAACTTCGGCTCATTAACTGAAGCCCTGTTCTGGCTGGAGACTGGTCTCAAAATGAGTGATACTGACTCACATTCCAACTACAAAGAATGGATGGTCAAGCACACGGCCGAAATTGAGACGTTCAAGGACTTGCTCCGTGAACGTAAGCATAAGCCCGGCGCTAAGGCTAAGAAAAAAGCTAAGTAATTGAAAAGTCGCTCGATTCTATAATAGAATTGAGCGACTTTTTTGTTGGCCCATGAATCGTAATACCCAATACGGCCTAAAAGTGGCTGTCTAAGAAGGCCTGAACCTTACGTGCGATCACCTGGTGCCCAGCGTTATTCGGATGCAGCGTATCGACGGAATAAATCGCGGCTTGGGACGGAATGGCAAACGTGATGCCGGCATCATGATACAAGCTGAGATGTGGCGCACTATAATCCGCAGTCACTTGTTCAATTGCGGCTTCGTAATCAGCCTGCCGATAACCAAGGGCATTGGTCGTTGCACTAAAGCTACCACCAAAGTCGGAACCAATGTGAATCGCCGAAATAAACAGTTTGGGAACGGTCGGCCAAGTCGTCTGCAGCCCCGTCAATAATATTGTCAGCGCGCCATAAAAGGTCGTGATGGTCGTATCCCCATACTGTCCCAACGGCTGATTGCGCCCGTAATCGTTGACGCCACCGAAAACGGCGATAAAATCAGCATCCGCCGGAATTGACTGATAGCGTGCCGCCATGGCATCATAGCGGCTACCGACCGTCGACCCCGAGATGCCTAAATTGTTACTCCGTTCAGCGTGCCAATTAGCGGCTAAAATATCATGATAATGAACACTTGCCAGACCATTATTGGCCGTAATAGAATCCCCAAGCCACGCTGGTCGCTGAAATGTCACGTGCTTGGTCAACTGCGTCTCATCGAGCATAGAATTCCTCCCCTTGCGTACTAACTATCGATTAATCGCTGTACACATTGTGTTAGTTAATTTGTCGTGAATCATGATTAAAACGTGCCAGTTGGTGGATTCCTGTTCGTCAGCCGGTGCGCGTCTTAGTCCGACTTCCGGGGCCGGCTGACAACGCTGGAACAGGGCGGACAAGAAGAATTTCGCCCTTGAGCATTGTCAGCCAGCCCCTCCAGTCGGGAAGCCGCTCGAATGGCAGATGAACGGCCACCTAACTTGGTGCAATTGGCCACTGATTATTAGGTGCCTGGTCCTTCAGGCAAAACGCGAGTCAGGATCAATGATTCTCAGGCATTGAGGTGGTCTCATATTCAGTTTGACTCGAAAACTCAACTTGTAAGAGCTGGCAATTTGGCCATTCCTATATAGACAGCCAAACGATGGACAAATGAGTCATGAAGCAATGTCAATCAAAACAAATCTGATAGTTAGATCACAGACATACTGTTTATTACGAAT
>NZ_AVAQ01000029.1 GCF_000463075.2 Lactiplantibacillus plantarum EGD-AQ4 | reverse complement strand
CAAAATAGTGACGTTACATAAAATGTTAGCAAAGTCTACTAAGTTTTGGAGAGTGAATGATGGATCAAGCAGTAAGTTTTGACTTCTTTATCCGGTTAGTCCGCAAATATTGGCGGTCAATCATTGGTTTCACAGTGGCCGGATTGCTAGTTGCAGCGGGTTTGACGTTCTTTGTTATTACACCGAAGTACCAATCGAGTGTTCAGATTTTGGTCAATCGTAGGAATACGAATGCTGCAACCGAGTATGCGGGTCAGCAAGCCGATGTTCAGATGATTACCACCTACAAGGAATTAATTGCGGGTCAGGTTGTGTTGAAGCCAGCTAAGCAGCAGTTAAGCCAACGATTCGGCATTGAACGGTCGCTGAACACGCTGAATAGCGAAGTTAGTGTCACGAGTACGACCAACTCACAGGTCTTCTCAATTGCCGTGACTGATGCCGATGCCAAGGCGAGTGCCACGATTGCTAATCAGATTGCGCGTAGTTTCAAGAATCAGGTCAAAAAGATTATCAAAGTTAACAACGTGACGATTGTTGCGCCTGCAGAGACACCTAAGAATGCAGTTTCACCAAAGAAACCACTTAATCTGTTGATTGGGTTAGTTGCCGGTTTATTACTTGGTGTCGTCTACGCTGCGGTACGGATGTTGACCGACCGGCGCGTGCATGATGTTGACTTTTTGACGGACGACTTAGGACTGACCAGTTTAGGCTTAGTCAATCATCAGCATCAGCATTCGATGAAGAAGCAAGTTTTAAATCTCAATGGTAGTTATCGCCCGCACAGTGATCGGACGAATTCACAAGCGATGAAGCGTGTATAGGAGGGTGCTTAATGTTTAAACGTAAAGAACAGAATACAACAACCACGGCACCCATTAATTTGACGGCGATTAATGAACCGATGTCCGTTATTACCGAGCAGATCAAGACGATTCGAACGAATATCAATTTCGCGGCGTCTGACCGAAAGTTAAGGACGTTGATGGTGACCTCAGCTATGTTGGGCGAAGGTAAATCGACCGTCAGCGGCAATCTCGCCGTTGAATACGCCAAGGAAGGTATGCAAGTCTTATTGGTGGATGCCGATTTGCGGCGGCCAACCATTCATAAGACGTTTGGCTTGAAGAACCAAAAGGGTCTAAGTTCGTGGCTGGGTAATCAATTGGATGACGTTAATGATGCGATTCATCCCGTGATTGGTAATTTATTCGTGATGACGAGTGGTCCTAAGCCACCGAACCCCGCAGAACTATTGGGTAGTCACAAGATGATGGAATTCTTGACCACGGCGACTCGTAAATTGGATTTGGTGATTGTGGACGCCCCCCCAATCCTACCAGTCACCGATTCACAGTTACTGGCCAATAAGGTTGATGGGACCGTCTTGGTCGTTCGTCAAGGTGTGGCCCAAAAAGCCGCCGTACGGGATGCGGTACGTTCTTTGAAGAAGTCACATGCCAATATCCTGGGCAGTGTCTTAAATGACGTTCGGGATAGTTCACATCACGGCTATTACGGCTATGACAATGGTTACGGGTACTACAGTGATGAAGATAAATAATTTAGTTGATTTACATTGTCATATTTTGCCAGGAATCGATGATGGTTCGCCATCCTTGGACGCATCACTTGAACTGGCGCAACAGGCAGTGGCGGATGGCATTCGTTATATTCTCGCGACGCCGCATCACATGGATCGACATTATTTAAATCATGCCGTCAATGTGGAACAGGCGGTCGCCGACTTTCAAAATGAATTGAATCTGCGTGACATTCAATTGACGGTCTTTCCAGGCCAGGAGGTTCATCTCAATGGGCAATTGATGGATCATCTGGACGACTTGTTGGGTATAGATACCGGTAGAAACTATTTACTACTTGAATTACCTCATGAGATGGTCCCAAGTTATTTGGATGAATTGATTTTTCAATTAAGTTGTGAAGGCATTACACCGGTTATTGCCCATCCGGAACGCAATGCCCAGATTATTGCGGAACCTCAACGTTTATTTGAGTTAGTTGAACAAGGGGTGTTGGCCCAAGTCACGGCCACGAGTCTAGTTGGAACTTTTGGGGAGCAGGTCCAACGAACGGCCAAGGAATTTGTGAAGTGCGGTTTAGTTCAAGTAGTTGCCTCGGATGCGCACACGTTGAAGAATCGCGGCTTTGCAATGACAAAAGCCTTTAAAGTCTTAAAGGAACTGAATTCCGAATATCCTGAACGGTTTGCAGCCAACGCTCGGGATTTGTTGAATGGTGATCAGATTGAATTGGGTGAAATCAAGATGCCACGTAAACAGCGGAAGCACTGGTTGTTCTAGTAGAAGGAGCGAGTTGAATGAAGGCATTAGTAACTGGAGGAGCAGGATTTATTGGGTCCCATTTGGTCGATCACTTGGTCGCCGAAGGGTTGGACGTTGTCGTTGTCGATAACTTGTCCATGGGGGACTTACATAATATTAAGCACCAGGATGAAGTCACCGTGTATATTGAAGATGTGCGCAATGAAAAGTTCATGCAGCAGTTGTTACAGGAAGAACAACCCGATTACATTTACTTTTTAGCCGCAGTCGCCAGTGTGGCGGATTCGATTGAACGTCCGGCAGAGACGCATTCTGTCAATCAAACGGCGGTCTTCAATATGTTGGAGTATATTCGGAAAACTGAACTGCCAATTAAGCAGTTCCTATTTACTTCTTCGGCGGCGGTTTATGGAAATTTACCTGAGTTGCCGAAAAAAGAAGATTCGCGCGTGGATCCATTGTCACCTTATGCGATTGATAAGTATGCGACGGAACGTTTTGTTCTGGCTTACGGCGAACTATACGACTTACCAACAGTCTGTGTTCGCTTTTTCAACGTCTATGGTCCAGGTCAAAACCCAAGCTCACCATATTCAGGGGTGCTGTCAATTTTGACGGACTGCTTGAAGAATGACAAGGCGTTTACGTTATACGGTGATGGCAGTCAGACACGGGACTTTGTCTATGTTGAAGATGTGATCCAGGCGTTATGGCTAATTACCAAGAGCGACACGAGTCATGAAGTGTTCAACATCGCAAATGGTAACGAAGCAAGTCTGACCAGCATTATTGAGACGTATGAAACGGTTACCGGTCAGAAATTACAAGTCAAGATGGCACCGGGACGTGAAGGGGAAGTTAAACGTTCAGTGGCTAACATTAGTAAGTTAGTGAAGTTGGGATACACCACGAAATGGTCATTAGAAGCAGGGTTAAGCAAATACTGGGAAGGGGCGCAACAACGTGAAGCAAGTCGAAATTAATGAAACGGTCAAAGTCAGTCATATTCAACCACAGACGAATTATCAATTTTTAACGATGATTGGTCGACCGGTTACTGGTTGGAAGTTAGTTGTCAAGCGGGTCTTCGATTTAATCGTTGGATTAGTCGGCACCGTGTTAAGCTCGCCAATCATCCTAATATTTGCGATTTTGGTCAAGCTAACGTCTAAGGGCCCCGCATTCTACAAGCAAGAGCGGGTCGGCTTAATGGGCAAGAACTTTAACGTGATTAAGCTGCGGTCAATGTATCAGGATGCTGAAGCCCGGACTGGTGCCGTTTGGGCCCAGAAGAATGATCCTCGGATTACACCAGTGGGGCGCTTTATGCGTAAAACGCGGGTAGATGAGCTACCGCAATTCTGGAACGTCCTAAAAGGGGATATGAGTCTAGTCGGACCACGCCCAGAACGCCCTGTGTTGACAGAAGAATTTAGCCAACAATTTGCGGACTTTCCGAAGCGCTTACGAATCATTCCTGGGATTACTGGCTATGCTCAAATTAACGGTGGTTATGATATTACACCAGATGCTAAATGCAAGTTAGATAATTATTATATTGAACATTTTTCAGTCTGGTTTGACATTAAGATGTTGCTGGGAACTGTTAAGATTGTGTTTACTGGGGACGGTGCACGATGATTGCCAATATGACCGATTATCAATATGCGGGTCTGATGTCAGTTTATGTCAACGAACAGCCGCAATTATTGAAACGAGCTTTAAAGTCGGTCCTAAATCAAGATTATCCACCCGCTGAATTTGTATTGGTGAAGGATGGAAAACTAACGGAAGAACTTGAGTCAGTGATTCATGAAGAACATCAATTGTTTGAACGTGCCAACATTCGGTTTGTTGAGTTGAAAAACCCAACAAATTTGGGACTTGGGCGATCGCTTAACAAGGGACTTAAAGCATGTACAAATGAATTAGTGGCCCGTTTTGATTCAGACGATTTAAATATGCCACAACGAATGACTAAAACAATTGAATGGTTCCGTGCACATCCGGATACCGCGATTGTTGGGACTCAAATTTATGAATTTGACCAGGATGAACAACATCCTTTTGATGTCAAACAAGTTCCGATTGACTATCAACATATTATCAAACAAAGTGCTGTCCGTAACCCATTCAATCATATGTCGGTCACGTTTAGAAAGTCAGTTATTGATGAAGTTGGTGGCTATGTGGACGTCCCACTTTTTGAAGATTACTATTTATGGCTACGTGTGATTCATGCGAAATATCCAGTCTCTAATTTAGCAGATACGTTGGTAAAAGCGCATGTTAACCGAGAGTTTGCACACAAACGCGGGGGTCTACATTACTTAAAGAAAGAAATCCATTTTCAAAACCTACTAGTACGAGATGGTTTTCTTAAACGTTCCCAATACTTACGTAATGTTTTAATTCGTGGAGCCGTGAGATTATTACCAGCCAATCTCTTAATGGTTCTCTATAAATTTCTGCGAAAACTGTGAAAATGGTGTTGGGAGGAAAAATTATGCAAGCAGATTTTCCAATTGATTTTGTGGTCACCTGGGTTAATAACCATGATGAAAACTGGCAACAAAAAAAGGCTAAGTATGAACGAAAGCAGCCAGAAAGTCGTCAAAACGATGAAATTGCCCAGAATCGCTATCGTGATTTTGGACTTTTTAAGTACTGGTTCCGCTCCATCGAACAAAATGCGAGTTGGGTCCACAGAATATATATTGTCACGGATCATCAAATACCAGATTTTCTAAATTTAGATCATCCTAAAATTAAGATTATTGATCACAGTGAAATTATTGATAAACAATTTTTACCAACTTTTGATTCCAATACCATTGATTGGAATCTATTTAAGATTCCAGGACTTAGCGAACATTTTGTCTATTTTAATGATGATTTTTTTATCAATCAGCCTGTTCAACCGGAAGATTTCTTTTCAAGAGATGGAAAAGCACGTGATACGGTTGGCCAATCCATTATCATGCCGATTGAAGGGTACGATCATACGTTGGTGAATAACACGATGAAGATAAATCAATTAGTCAATAAGCGTGAGGTACTTAGGCGTGGATGGAAGCAATTTTTCTCATTCAAACAAGGGTTACCAGTTCTTTTATTGAATGTGTTTTTGAGCGCTTTTCCGCGATTTACGAGATTATATGATGCCCATACTGCCTATTCGTTTATTAAGACAGATATGGAAGCGGCTTATCACCGATTAGAGCCAGAGCTAATGGAAAACTTTTCTGAGAAGTTTCGGACTTCCGATGATTATTCCATTCAGTTTGTACGTTATTACCAGATTGTTCTGGGACACGTCGATGTTCGGAGTATGTATTTTGGGCAAACGGCAAATACGGATAATCCTGAAAAAACTGGCCAGCTACTATTTGGGCATAAAAAGGCAAAAATTACCAATGTCAATGACACTATCGATGCCACTGATCGCGATTTACAAAAAATTATTGGTCTTTTTAATCGCCGCTTTCCAAATATTTCGGGTTTTGAAAGAGTCTGCGAGTAAGTTAGATTGCACCTCTCTGTAAAGGAAGAATGTATGAAATTATCAAAAAAACAACTGGGCACGATGCCATTAGCGGCATTTCTGATTTATATCACGATTTATAATAGCTCTTTTAAGTTAGTCTTTAGTTCAAGCCTTTGGCAGTATCTAGTTTATGGAATGTATATTGTGCTATATACGCTGTTTATTATTCAGCAGATTGGCCGAACTCAAAAAGTGAAACAATGGTTATATTTATTTGTATTGAGCCTATTAATGTTTTTCTATTTGGGAAGAGGAAAT
This sequence comes from Lactiplantibacillus plantarum EGD-AQ4, assembly GCF_000463075.2. Taxonomy (GTDB): domain Bacteria; phylum Bacillota; class Bacilli; order Lactobacillales; family Lactobacillaceae; genus Lactiplantibacillus; species Lactiplantibacillus plantarum_A. The sequence continues at coordinate 8,434 of NZ_AVAQ01000029.1, read as the reverse complement.
CTGAATGTGGCTATCATTTTCCTACTGGGATTATATACGGTCAATATAATGGACGTACGATTGGTGTTGAAAGTTTACTTAGTTTCTTTTGTTATTGCCTTCGTTGTAGTGATTGGCTTGGCGATATTTAAGGTTCTGCCAATTTACGAAGCGAAATACGGATTGTTAGCTATCGGATTCAGAAATCCAAACACCACCGGATTTTATTGTACATGTATGGTTATCATGCATTGGACGCTGAACTGGCGTAAATTATCATTCATTAATTGGGTCGAAATTCCTGTTGCGACGGTCTTATTACTTATGTTGGAAGATTTTACGGCACTCTTGTTGATTGTGCTGATTGTCATTATGAAAATTAGTTCGCCGATTATTGAACATCTTCTGAAAGTCAAATGGTTCAGTTATGGATTGGTTCTATTACCAGTGATATTTTTTGGAATATGTCTTTGGATCGGGCATAATTTCAATAATTATCCATTTTTGTCAAAATTAAATGATATTTTTACGAGCAGACCTTCAATCTGGAACTATTATTTAGCGAATTATCACATGAATTTATTCGGTAATCAGTTGGCAGATGTCGTTCTCACCGGTGTAAATTGGACAGTAGGCCGAGGTGCATTTGATGGTGAATACATCTTTTTCCCAGTCATAAATGGATTAGTCGCCTTCGTTAGTGTGATGGGATTATTAATGGTGTCTTTGAAAAAGATTATTTGGCATAAGCAGTATGCGTTATTCGCGCTTTTCTTGATTTATTTGATTTCCGGTATTTCAGAGAATCAATTGCTTATTCCGTATCAATGTCCAGTTGCAGTACTAATGGTCTTAATTTGTTATCCAGAATTTAGTTTTGAGAGGAAAGCCGATGACGTCAAAGAAGAAGATTACGATCGTGACTGGTCCGATGGCGGGTCACGGTGGAGAAGAAAGCGTAATTACGAATTTTATTAATCATTTTGCTGATACGTATGATTTTGAGTTATATGTGTCTCAAATTTTGGGTGATTCTGTTTGGCTCAAGCAACTTGATGAGCGTACTCAAATTACAATTGGTACTGCTGGGGCAAACAGAATCACCAAGGCTAGTAAGTTGCTCCGTTATATGTGGCGGTGTGATGCTGATGCCGTTATTGTATTTACACCTAGATTATTGTTTTTGACTAACCTAGCAAGAAAATTGTACTTTCGCCATTTTAAGTTGATCTCATGGGTGCAATTTTCGATAAATGACTATTTTTCAACTCGTGACCGGGGTTATTTAGCGCAGGCCGATGAACACTTGGCGATTAGTGGCGGAATTCAGCAACAGCTGATGGATATTGGAATTAATCAATCTCAAATTCATCTGATCTATAATCCAATTCCCAAAAGTAATCAAGTCATTTTACCGGAAGAACAGGTGACAGATTTTATTTATGTTGCCCGAATTCAGTTTAATCAGCAGAAAAATATGCAGGCTTTATTTGATGCCTGTGTGCAGCTGAAGGGAACCTGGAAATTACACATCTATGGGACAGATACGACTGCTAACCAGGATGAATATCAGCAATGTGTGGCTTATATCAAAAATCTAAAAATTGAGTCACATATCATTTGGCATGGTTGGGTTTCAAATGTTTGGGAGAAAATTGAACATGCGAATGCGCTGGTCTTAACTTCAACTTTTGAAGGCTTTGGGATGGTCCTAGCAGAAGCAATAAGTCGAGGAATTCCGACTATCTCGTTTGATTGTCCAGTTGGACCCGCTGACATCATCAATAAAGATAATGGCTTTTTAATCGACGATGGTGATGTGACACGCTTTGCTACGACTATGCAGAAGTTTGTGGATAGAAAGACTCACTTTCCAGCAGCTCAAGTGAAACAAAGTATTACAAATCTATACGAGGATGTTTACTATCAGCGAACTGCTGAGTTGTTAAATAAATTATTATAGGAGGTGAATTGTTTGGACAAAATTGATTTTGTCATTAGTTGGGTTGATTCAGCGGACCCTAAATGGCAACAGAAGAAACAGACATATTCTGGAAAGAAAATTGTGAACAGCAGCAATGGTGATGAGCGATTTCGTGACTATGGTACGCTTCGTTATCTATTACGTTCAATTGAAAAATATGCTAATTGGGTCAATCATATCTACTTGGTTACTGACCATCAACGGCCAAGTTGGCTGAGTACGAGTAATCCGCGGTTAACAGTAATTGACCATCAAGAAATCATGCCTGCCGCAGCCTTGCCAACATTTAATTCCAATGCGATTGATTATTGCTTAGACCGGATCCCCGGTTTGTCAGAGCAGTTTGTCTACTTTAATGATGACTTTTTGATCAATAAAGACGTCGCACCCACTGATTTTTTCAAAGATGGATTGCCACGTGATTTTCGTATTTATAGTCGGTTGATTCCAAACAGCGATTTTGATTTTCTGTTATTCAACAACATCCTATGCATTAATCAGTGGTTGAAGGGACGACGGCATAGCTTTGGTGGCATGCTCTCACGAACCTATGGGCTTAGAGGAAATATTAAAAATTTGGTTCAAATATTTCGTAATGGTGCCCGCGTTTCGAATTATGTGCTGTATCACAATGCCTATTCATTTACGAAATCAGAGTATCGCGCAGCAAGGAAGATGTGGCAACAAAAGATAGAACAAACCGTGAATCACCGCTTTCGGACGCGTGATGACGTTACAATTTATTTAATACGCTATTTCCGCCTGGAAAAAGGGGCGTTTGCACCACGGAGTCCTAAATTTGATGCATATTACACACTTAATCAGACTCCGTCGCTGATTAATGAATTAGCGCATTCCAAACATCACTTAGTTTGTGTTAATGATGCTGATACAATTGATTATGCTAAAAAGAAGACCGAATTAGTCCACGCGTTAGACGAGAAGTTTGCGCAACAATCAGATTTTGAAAGGTAATTTGCATAATGGGAGAGAAAACAACTGGTCGTTGGAGAAAGGCGTTCGTCAATTCAACAGTTCTAACGCTATTACAAGTGCTGACAATTATTTTGCGTTTTGTCAATCAGACCTTCTTTATTCAGATACTGGGTAAAGAGTTCCTGGGTCTAAATGGACTGTTCACCAATTTGCTGACTTATTTGTCATTTGCAGAGCTTGGCGTTGGGACTTCGATTGTCTTTTCGTTATATAAGCCAATTTATGATAGGAATTATAAAAAAATATCTGCACTAATGAATTTTATCAAGCGTGCTTATACTGGTATCGGGCTGGTTATTTTTGTGCTTGGAGTTGGGTTGATTCCGTTATTTCCATATATCATTAAAAACTATGGTGATATCGAACATATTCCAATTTATTTTTTGCTATATCTAAGTAATTCGGTCGTGAGTTATTTTTTCACGTATAAACGGTCGATCTTGATTGCGGATCAAAAAGAATACAAAAGTTCCATGAACACGTTTAAGTACACCTTATTGCAAACAGTGTTACAAATTGTCGTCTTGTACTTCTTTAAGGCATATTCACTTTATTTGATCGTCGCAACCATTTGTACGCTAATTTCTAACTTGTCCATTTCGGCATTGGTGAATCGTGAGTATCCCTATCTCAAGGAAAACACCAAATTACGATTAAACCGATTCGATATCAGACAGATTCGGAGTAACATCATTGGAATGGTCGGGTCACGGATTGGCAGCATTGTAGTGCGCTCCACCGATAATTTACTACTATCGGCATTTATGGGGCTGGCTATCGTCGGTATCTATTCAAATTATTTATTAATCGTGACCAGTGTTAGTACAATCTTATCAAAGCTGGTCAGCTCGGTAACAGCAAGTATTGGTAATCTTATTGCTGAAAAAGATGCAACGAAAAGTCTTTTTATATACAAGACTCATTTTTATATTAATTTGGTTATGACGACAATTACTGCAGCCTGTTTGTTGGTCGCATTGAATCCGTTTGTACATGCTTGGGCCGGTAAAAATTATGTGTTGACTAGCGGTACCGTGATTGTGATTGTTCTCAACTACTTCATCGATCAGTTGCGACAGTCCTCGATTGTATTTGTATCCGCATACGGTTTATTTGTGCCAAACGGTAAGAAGTCGGTCATTGAGGCTCTGGTTAACTTTATCTTATCACTCACATTACTAACAGTCTTTCATCTGGGTATAAAGGGTGTTCTGATTGGAACGATTTTGACGAACCTTCTTGTCAACTCTTGGTTTGAACCATTAATCATCTTTCAGAAAGGATTTGCACTTAAAGGTAAGTTTAAAAACTTTTATTTAAAAACCTATTTTGGTAACTTGCTCTCAATGGGAATCCTAATTGCTGTATTGGCCTGGTTAGTTTTCTGGATTGATACGTATTTGAACTGGCCGGCATTGGCGATTGCAATCATTAACGTTGTTTTGATTGCGCTGTTTTTGATAGTGATCATCATCGGAATTTATCATCGTCAAGAGAATTTTGTTTATATCAAGAACACGTTACTTAAGAAGATATTAAAGTAAAACAAGGGCGGAGAATGTTTCCATGAAAAAGCAAAGAAGTTCAAATATTGAATTGTTGAGAATTGTCGCTATGGTCTTGATTGTTTTACATCACGCAATTGTTCATGGTGGGCTGAATAAGACTACGATAGATTTTTACACAATTCCAAATTTTTTAGCGCATGGCGTCACAATTTTTTCATTGCAGTCGCTAGTTGTTTTTGGGAAGATGGGCGTTGCAATCTTTGTCCTAATTACGGGCTATTTCATGGTTTATTCGCAAGCCAGACTTGTGAAGGTAATCAAGATTTGGCTGGCCATTTTTATTTATTCGTTAGGACTGTTCGCATTTGCCATTGCGATTGGGGCTCAGAATTTTTCGTTAGCCGGCCTGGTTAAGTCGATTCTACCAGTGATTTTTAGTAATTATTGGTTCATGACGAGTTATGTTGTCATGTATTTATTTATACCTGGCATTAATATTTTTCTGAATAATGCAACCAGCGGGTCGCGCCGACTCGTTATTGAGCTCCTATTTTTGACTAACGTTATTTTACCGATTGTTTTTGCCACAATGCCCGATAATGTAGTTGCGTTGGGTGCCACTAATATTACTAGTTTTATATTGTTATATCTGATTGGTGCCGAAATGCGTTTTCGGCAGTTACTGCAGCCACGATACCGCATAGTTAGTCGCGTGCTTTTCTGGGGATCACTGATTGGATATATTGCCTCAGTTGCTAGCTTGGATGGGCTTGGTCTGATAACCAAGAAAACATTTTTCATCGAGCACGCAACGGTCTTGTCTGGTTCTGGTAGTAATGGCATTTTTGCATTAGGAATGGCAGTTGGCTTATTTATCCTCGTTGGAACAAAACCAATCAAAAGTCGTAAAAGTATTAATTTGGTAGCAGCATCAACGTTATCAGTATATTTAATACATGACAATCCATATATCAGACCATGGCTATGGCACACAGTATTTGGATTAGAAACGGTTTCTACGACAGTCTGGTGGTTGAGTATCGTTAGGCTAATCGTTGTGACCGTGATTGTCTATGTGGTCGCAACACTAATTGATATGGTAAGACAGGGTCTATTTAATCGAATAGAGAATCGGTTTTGTTCATGGGTAGCCACTCGGATTAATGTGACGAATCATTGGCTTGAGGGCAAGGCAAGCTTGGTAATAGCTAAGCTTACCAGGTGATCGGTTGCCAGGTTAATAGAGGCACATCCAAATGGAATCATTTTTGGACCAACCTAGTGAAGCGATTGTTGGTGGCAGTTATTTTGCTATTGTAGCTTCTGATAAACTGACTTGGACGTGAATAAGTTGTCGTGATATTATTTTGAATCAGCACAGAACTAATCGAGCTGTTTCGATAGCGCGTGTTAAAAAGAATCATTTGGTAGTGGGGCTTGATATTTGTAAAATGATTGCCAATAATCTTGATATCATACATGTGATAGTTGAAAAGTGGATTATGGATCCGAATATAATTAGCTGGCGCAGTTGCATGAATTGTGAGAAAGTGATTATTCGCAATCGTGAGCCGATTAACGCCACGAAAGTTAATGGTGCCCGTATCGATGTCGGTTTGAGGTCGGGCATCAACAACCTCATTATTAGTAAAGTAGATGTCATGAATAATTCCAGCTTTTCCGTTATTGTAGGTGACGTGTTCACCAATCGGGTTTGGAGCGTAGTAGCGAATTTTTTGATGAGTCATAATTGGCAAGAAGCGGCTGTGCTGAACGTAAATGTTATACGAAGGCAGGTTATCATAGTTGTCACCAGCAAGTGGATATGACATCGCTGCTAGATTAGAGTAGTCAACTTGGATACCTTCTTTGAACTGGTCTTGCGGACTACTATTGAATCCCCAAAAACTTGAATGGTCCACCAGAACGTCTCGACTACCGTCAATATCAAGAAAATGACCATTGGGTTTTTCACAGTTATAAAAGGTACTATCTAGAAATTTTACTTGTTGTGCATGATGTAAACTTTGGGTAAATGAGCTTTGTCCCAGGTTATCGCTTCCGATAAACGTTGCATTATCCCATACGACATTTTTAATCCCACCATTATAGCCTGAGTGAGGGCTGGGATAGACGAAATACAAAGCGCCTTGATTGATTTTGAAACTGGCACCTTTTGCAAAATTAAATTTTAAATTAGACCTTAGCTTAATGGCGCCGGGTTTGAAAAGAAATTGGCCAGCAGGAATGTTAATGGTGGTTGTCCCAAAGTGTGGTGTATCGATAATCTTTTGTAAGGCTGAATTGTTGTCTTTGTTTGAAGGCAACAGTCCCTCAGTGTGTGCGTTAACAAGTGTATCAGCAAACATTCGTTGAGGGCTTATTAGCGTCAAAGTAATCAAAATTATTGGACAACTGACAAGTAGACTAAATCGAACTAATTTGAGGTTAATCATCGTCTTCATCTCCTAACATTTAGTTGGATGAGTGTTAGCTACGACAATTGACACGAGTCATTGTGCAGAGTGTAGTTTACATCGACTTTTTTCTCAAGTATATCTGGGCGGTATTGATGAAAATAAGCTAAATTTTCTCAGAATGATGATTAATTTGATTTTCGTATCAACTGCTTACGTTAGCAGATAGATAACGATCTTAATGAATACATTAATATTGGAGGGGTACAGATGGTGTCGAATAGTAATAATGATAAAACGATGTTTGCCATGCGGATCGATAAGGCAGAAAAGGATCAACTCAAACTGTTGTATAAGGATATGGGACTTGACCTTTCAACTGCAGTCAATCTATTTTTCAAGCAGAGCTTATTGGAAAATGGGTTACCATTCCGTCCCACACGGATAGTAGATAGTAGTCCTGAAAGAAAGTAAGTTTGGCGGAGAATACGCATTATTTCTAGGAATAATAGCTTATGTGTGCATAGTAAGATGGGGGCGTCTTTGAAACTCTAAGTTTGAAGATAATGTCTTAATAGTCACGTGACTTTTTAGCCATAAACGCTCAATCACCCTCGTAAGCGCAAATAAAAATTGTTCAATATCCAGTTATAACTAAATAGAATCAGAAAAATTAATTAAAATATCACCGACTAGGTAATGATGTGTCCAACACAATTCAATCAGTACCAACTCATCAGCCACGTGCCAATGTGCCGTGGCTTTTTTGCGTTTACCAGTTCAAAAGTGTATTAATATCATTCCACAGATTATTTAATACAGAACATTAATTCACCAAACTTAAAAATTTAAGTGCTTGTCTTGGTGTTTCGCTTCTAGCTATAATGCACACTAGAGCAGTGTGAGGTATCACTGTGATTTTGGGAACGGCAGTGGACTGATTTAGTTCGCGACTGCCAGTATAGAACGCACTTTGGGGGAAGCTTATGGCTAAAATAGCATGTGTGATTGTCACTTACAATCGAAAACAACTTTTGGGGGAAGCGTTGGAGAGTGCCCTGAACCAAGAAGCGGCACCGGAGACCATCTTCGTGATTGATAATGCATCGACGGACGGGACTGAGGACTATATTAATCAGCGCTTTGACTTCGATAATCAACGGCTACACTATGTCCGCTGTGCACAGAACTTGGGTGGTTCAGCGGGATTTGCGACTGGAATGCGGCTGGCGTTGCAGACTGACTGTGATTGGATCTCGATTTCAGATGACGACGCGCTGTTTGAGCCGGGGTATTTCAAGGCCATGCGGGCGGGTATCGCTGACCATCCGCAGCAACAAGTCTTTTCCGGCTCAGTCCTACTACCGGACGGCACGCACGACATGATGCATCGCGAGTTGATTACGAATCCGGCAACGCTGACGGTCAAACCAGTCAGCGAAGCCACTTACGCGCAGGATTTTATGTATGACATCTTCTCATTTGTCGGGGTCTTAATGAGTCGGCAGGTGGTCGAAGACATTGGCTTGCCTGAGCAGGATTATTTTATT
>NZ_AVAQ01000028.1 GCF_000463075.2 Lactiplantibacillus plantarum EGD-AQ4 | reverse complement strand
TTGTCAGAAACGCCTTCCAGCCGGGATGGTATTCGAAAGGCTGACATGTGCGGACTCAACTTTTGATGAGCTGGTCGTTGAATTTCAACAAACGTTATTCTGAAAGTTGACTGTAAGACTGGTCTCCGATAATTTATCAGCCATCTCACTCATGTTTAATTCCGCAATTTTCTAGTAACACGAACGATTTCAGAATTCATACTAGTCTGTTGAGTTCACAAGGATTTGAATGTCGAATGGTTGATTATTCTCTGGTTGAACTGTATGACTTACTTCTAGTAAAAGTATTGAATAAGTGTCAGACCATTTTCTCAGTATTTAAACGCCGAAATGATTCTCGGTGCAATATTATCTTTATTTGAAGGACCAGTTACCAAACATCCAGTGATCAATTGTACCTAGATAGGTGGCCGTTCATCCGCCATTCGAGCGGCTCCCCGACTGGAGGAGCCGGCTGACAATGCTCAAGGGCGAAATTCTTCTTGTCCGGGCGGGTTTTCCCGGGCTAGAAGAAGACTCGTATTTGAAATTGCGCAGCGAACTTCTGCGTGAGTTCAAATCGATGTCCGCCCTGTTCCAGCGTTGTCAGCCGGCCCCGGAAGTCGGAATAAGGCGCGCATCGGCTGACGAACAGAAATCCACCAACTAGCATGATTTAATCATCTATAATGCTAAAAATAACTAGCACAACGCGTGTTACTTTAAATAAAGTGTCGGTGGGGCTGACATGCTGTTTTGCCTAATGTGTCGTTTTCGGTTGTTCTGAATAACGTGCTGCGTTTACTCAGCCAAATGGATGGTCACATTAGCGGATGCCCCCACTAACTTTGCGACGGGACAGCGAGTCTCCGCAATTTCAATCCAGTGGTTAGCCGTCGCCGCATCCACCTCTGGAATCGTGACTGCTGCGTCTAAGAAGAATTGGTAGCCAAAACGGTCGCGTGACATTTTGATTGTCGTCACGACTTTACTCTGATGAGCTTGTCCGTGTTCTTTTTCGATGGCTTCTAAGGTCGCATTCAGACAAGTGCTTAGCGCTAAGCCAATCAGCTGTTCCGGATTGGTACCGGCGACCGGTTTGAGTGGACTCGAAACTGCGACTTGTAACCCATCTGGCACATAGGCCTGCCCTTCGATGCCATCTTCATTCACCGCCTGGGTTTGATATAGAATTGGAAACTCTGCCATGTTGATCCCTCCATTAGATAATTCACTTTGCATTCAACGTACCACAACCTGACAAACTTGTCAGTAAGAAGCCTTGGTTCTGACATAATTAGCGGTATAATATTGCTAATAATACTTAATGAGGAATTTACTTATGAAAAATAATCAATTTGCAATTGTGCCCACCGACTCGGAAGCGGCAATTGCCGAACTCAAAAAGATTCACTTTATTACGCCTGAAATGACGGCGCTCACAACTGTGCCTGCCGTTTATCAGGCCTTGTTGGCAAAGAGCTTACCAGAAGTTCACACGGCTAGTGGCCTTAAACATAAATTCAACAATATTATGGCAACTAGTCAGCAGACCCTGACAGAATGGTTAGCCGATGCCACCATCGTCAATAATCAAGTCTTTTATAACGTCGGCCTGCAATTACTCGGCTTTTTACCCGGCCAAGACTTTGACCTAGCTGACCCGTTGCTGGCTATGCGCGACATTCATTTGCCAATGGTCGGCGACACTGCCTTTGACCGTGAATCACTGTACTATGCCTGGTATCTATTACTCAATACACGCGGTAATCATGGGCAGACGCTAATTGAATCATTAACGACCCGCGGTTACTTTGTCCCGTTCTATCAATTACCAAACGAACAAAAGCCGTTGTTTTTCAATAGTAAAGCCCAAGCCGTCTTTGATACCAATACTTTGATTCGTGAGGTGGTCTACATTGAAGCACCACTCGACACGGACCACGACGGCCAGCGTGATTTGCTCAAAGTCGAGATCTTACGCCCAGCTGAAACCGCCACTGGTCTAAAAGTGCCGGTCCTTTACACGGCCAGTCCTTACAATCAAGGGATCAACGACCATGCTGGTGATGCTCAAATGCACAACGTCGACGTGCCGCTAACCGCTAAGGAACCGGATGACAACACGTATGCGGACGTTGAATATCAACCCGAAGAACATCCACTGCCCGCACCACGGACGCCTGAAAGTACGACCACGATCGCTGAAGAGACCTTTAGTCGCGAGAAGTCCTATACGCTCAACGACTACTTTTTAGCCCGCGGATTTGCCGTCGTGTATGCAGCTGGAATCGGATCAATCGATTCTGATGGCTTAGCCCCGACTGGTGACGTCGACGAGACCACCTCGACCGTGGCAATTATCGAATGGTTGACTGGCAAACGTCAAGCCTTCACCAATCGCGATGGTGACGTGGCGATTACTGCTTGGTGGTGCAATGGTAACGTCGCAATGACTGGCCGCTCATACCTGGGTACCCTTGCCACTGCGGCTGCCACTACCGGTGTTGATGGCCTTAAGACGATTATTTCAGAAGCTGCCATTTCTAGCTGGTACGACTACTACCGCGATAACGGGCTCGTGGTTGCCCCCGATACCTTCCAAGGTGAAGATACCGATGTGTTAGCCGCCGAAGTCTTTTCTCGGAGCTTAAAAGCCGGTGACGCGCATCAGATCCAGGCCAAGTTTGACCAGAAACTCGCCGAACTGACTCGTGACCAGGACCGCGCAACTGGCAGCTACAATCGCTTCTGGGATGAACGGAACTATCTCAAAAATGTCGGCAATATCAAAGCCGACATCGTGATGGTCCACGGACTAAATGACTGGAACGTCAAACCGCGTAACGTGGCGAACCTCTGGGATAAGCTCCAGCAGGTTCCCGTCACCAAGAAATTAATTCTGCATCAGGGCCAACATATTTATATTAATAACTTACAGTCACTTGATTTCACCGATATGATGAATTTATGGTTGAGTCATAAATTATATGATTTGGATAACCACGCCGACGCACTTCTGCCAAACGTCCTCGTTCAGGACAACACGGCCGCGCAGACTTGGCATGGTTATGATAACTGGTGGCAAGATACGACTGACGCCCTCGACTTTAAAGTGCAATATAAGGAGCTGGTTCCGGCTGACCACACCGTTGACCAACGGGCGGCCCACTTTACGGATAAGTTGCCAGATAAGCTCTTCGACCACTACAAACACCATCTGGATGCTTGGCAACGTGACTTGTTACAAGAAGACAAGTTGAACCCGCTCTATGACCACCGATTGCTCTTCAAATCTTGGCAAGCTGAAGACGACCAACTACTGGTTGGGGTGCCACACATCGAAGGGTCGGTCGCCGTCAATCAAAACTTTGGGATGCTGAGTTTCATGCTGATCGACTTTGGGGCGGCACGGCGCTTGACTGTCAGTCCACAAGTCATAGAAGCCAAGGCACTGGACTTGGGCTACCACTGGCGCGAAGACGATTTGAAGGACTTCAAGCTGGCCGGCGAGACGCCTTTCAAGATGATTACGAAGGGCCATCTCAATTTACAAAACCGCCATCACCCATGGCATGCTGAGGCCATCCAACCCAACGTCTTCTACGACTTCGCGGTTGACCTTCAACCCCTGTTCCACCACCTACTCAAGGGTCACCAACTGGGACTTGTCATTTACGCAACCGACATGAAGATGACGATTCGTGGCAACCAGGATCTCCAGTACTCACTGAATTTAAATGATATTCGTTTACATGTGCCACTTAAGAAAACCAACTAATTAATGAAACGTCCCTTTCAGAATACGCACGGTATTCTGAAAGGGACGTTTTTCATGGTGCGATCTTTTTGTACGCTTATACCAACTTTTGTCATAATAACTGGAATAACGCCGTATTGTGATAAACAACGACCATCTGATCCTTTAATACTCGACGCCGCAAAACCATTGCCACCTCATTTGGCTCACAGTCACGTCGAAAAGTTGTAGCCGAGCCAATAAAGTTTTGCAACTGTCGTTATTTTCGCTTCGCCACCACCAAAATCAGTTAATATTAACCCAGGTGTTACAGTATTGAATTCTATGATGAACCACAAAAAATCCAGCCCCCATCACGGTAGGCTGGATTTCTCAAACTAGTTATTATTAACTTCCGCAATCCGATTAGCAATCAAGTTTGTGAGCTGCACGTTACCGGTGTTATTCGGGTGAACGTTGTCAGCGGCAAACCAATCGCTATGATTTAAAGCCCGCGCATGCCAATCAATGACGTGGACGTTTGGATGCTTCTTGGCTGTCTTTTCAATCTGCGCATTAACCGCATTTTGCCAGCTTTGCGTTGGTACGTGCGCGGTGACCCAGAAGATCTGCCGGTCCTTACCAATCAGCTTAACGACCTGTTCGGCTTGTTCGTCAGTGACCGTCCCATTCGTCCCGATATTCAGCAAGACGTTATGGGCAAGTTGACCTTGTGACTTCAACGAATTGACGATGCTAGGCACTTCCGTCACTTGACGTCCAACCCGACCTTGAACAACGGTCCCAGGAATCACGTCCTGTAAGTCAGAAGAAACGTCCAGGAGCACCGAATCCCCAATCGCCGTCAAATCAGTATCCGCCATGGCCAAGACGACTTGTGGTTTCAAACTATATTCTTTTTCAACTTGCTTTTGCTTCGACGATAACTTTGCCTCAGCCTGCTTGGTTTCCATCTTTTCAGTGGCAACCTTCTTATGTGAAGCAGCCGCAGCCTGAGCTGCCTTTTGCCGTTTCAAAGCCGCTGCGTTCTTCTTATTCGCAGCCTTAGAATTGGCGGCAATCGTCTTCTGCAATTCAGTCTTCTTGTTGGCTTCAGCCTTGCTTGGTTGTTGGACGAAGCCAACTGCAGTAATCACGAATAAGGCAGTCGTCACAACGGTGATAGCGGTCGTCACCCGGTTGAACCTTGGCTTCCGAATAAAACTGCGAATATCAACCAACAAGCGACTGTAATCGTAGTGCCGCATTGGGTTTTCAATGAAACGATAACTCAATTCCGTCACGATCAAAATCAAGGCGACTTCAATCAAACTATTCAGCAACAAGTGATCGCCGATGTTTTTAACCTTGGATTCATAAAAAATCATGACTGGGAATTGATACAAGTAAATCCCATAACTCCGTTGACCAACGTACTTAAATAGCGGGTTGGTCAGCACGCGGTTCAAGTGACTGGCTGGATGAGCAACCGTCGCCACTAAAATCGTGGATAAAATCGTGAAAATCAACATCCCGCCGCGATACGTAAAGTCAGATTGACCAGACATCTGGAAAAACATCCAAATAATTGCAATTAATGAAGCCCCACCGACGATGTCTAAAGTCACCCGATTGATGTTTGCAATGTCAGCTGACAACTCACGTGAAGGCCAGATGAAGGCTAATCCGGAACCTAATAAGATGGCGAACATCCGCGTATCCGTTCCGTAGTAAACCCGGTTCGTGTTCGCTGGGTCATACAACAGTGCCATCGTAATGGCGGAAATACCAGCTGCAATCATCATGAACCAAAAGACCCGGGAGCGTTTCTTGAAAATTACCATTAATACACCAATAATTAATGGCCAGAATAAATAATATTGTCCTTCGATCGATAGTGACCACAGGTGGGTAAATGGTGATTCACCATTAAACCGATCAAAGTAACTTTGTCCGTGATTGATTTCAAACCAATTGTAGACGTAAACCAAGTTCGTCAGGACCGTCGCCCGGATATTCGTCAGTAACGATCGTTGAAACAAGGTAATATACGCCGTCGTCCCCAACAACATCGTCACAAACGCCGGATAGAGCCGCCGCATCCGGTGACCTAAGAAGCGCCAGATTCGGACATGGCCACGGCTTAAAATATCTTGTAATAAAATGTCAGTGATCAAGTAACCAGAAACAACGAAGAAGATGGGCACCCCTAAGTAGCCACCTTGCAACGATGCTGGCATTAAATGGTAAATAATCACCCCTAGCACTGCCAGTGTCCGAATGCCATCAAAACCAGTTATGTAGCGCCGTGGATTCATCCGGTGCCGGTTCATCCGACTCATTGTTCGGCTCATATTTACGCTCCGCAAATTTTCGTTCATATTTCGATTACCCCTTGAATTGTTTCTCAATGATTAACTTACCCAACTAGCGTCCCGGTACCTTTACTATAATATGTAAACGCCCGCAATGACCAGCATTAATTAAAATTCATTAATTATTTTTATTAACCACTTTATTTATTATGCTGGTTAAATGTATATAATCCCCAACTTAATTACACTATAACTAAAATCGACGTCAGTCCTTTACTTCATCCTTTATCATTCCCATACTATCAACAATTTAAGGTTGGTACGTCTGACTGAGTACTAGATATAACGGTAATTAACTGCCTTGTTATAATCAGTCACTAACTACTACTATACAACAGTATGAAGCCGTAAAACATTGAATACAAAAATATTTTTAAATATTATCCGCATTCGTTTAATCAATTTATTAATTAGTTTTACAAACCCGCTAACCGCGATAACCGCCAGTTTGAAGGTTGACCTTGGTAATCTCACCGGAAGTAAAGTGTCGGACCTGCCCGCTGGCTAATTGCACCACCAGTGCGCCATGGTCATCAATATCGAGGACACGGCCCTGATATGCTTGTTGCCCACTCGCTAAGGTCACCGATTCGCCAATCACCATCGACAGGCGGCGGTATTCAGCCATAAAATTGCCACGCTGATAAGTTGGATAACTGGTAAAGAAGCGGCGCAATAAGACTTGAATGACCTGATTACGAGTGACATCCGTCGTGCTCGTGGTCACCGCCCCAGCCTTCGTCACTAACTCATCCGGAAAAGCCGAAGTTGTCAAATTGATGCCGATTCCGATGACCACTGCAGCCATTTGCCCGGTTTCTAAATCAGTCGTACCCTCCGACAAAATACCGACAACTTTGTGCTGATTGACCAGCACGTCATTGACCCACTTTAGCGCGACCGGCACTTTGAACAGTTGTCGCAGGGTTTGCGCAACAACGACAGCGGTGCTCGTCGTCAACAACCCCGCATCAAAGGACGCTTGGTTACTAATCGGCAAGCCGATACTCAGATAGATGCCGGTCTGACCTGGTGAATAAAATGCTCGTCCGGAGCGTCCGTAACCCGCCGTCTGCGTATCCGCAACGACGACGGTCGGAACGGTCACGACGCCCTGGCTAATCAGCCGTTTAACGTCTCGATTGGTCGAATCAACCGTCGAACGAACGATCAACTTAAATGGTGGTAGGTCACGCAGCCCTTGCTCAATGACGGGTGCACTCAACTGATTAGACATCAGATACCGATAGCCCCGGTAATGCCGGCTCTCAATCTGATGTCCACTGAGCTGCAGTCGCTGAATGCATTTCCAGACTGCCGGACGACTAATGGCGAGTTGTTGCGCGAGCCATTCGCCGGAACAGTACTCTGGCGCAGCTTGAACCAACAAGCGTAAAATGGTCTCTTGATTTGACATGTTGATCGCACTCATTTCTAATTAGTTAACCCATTATTTCATATCGGTTAACCAACTGCAATTGCTTCCTAAAAATGTAATATTACATTTTTCTACAATCATCAGTTTCCTTATTATCGCTGAAAATGTAACCGCTTGTCAAATCAATTGTGCACAATTTTTGTGACGATTGCCGTGCGGTTACGGATTGTTGCGGTTATAAAAAATTTAATCCGCAACTTGCACTTGCCCACCGATTCCAGTTCGTCTACTGGCGAACGATTCAGCACTGATGTCGACTTGAGGTCCACGTCATCAAGTCGACCTAAACGCTTTCTTTCGAGCACTTGAGTTCAAACTTGAATCCGTTTTCTTCTATTATATAACCTGCATTATGCTGGTTATAACTCTCAGTAATATTTACCCCCGTTTTACCCAACAGTATGTTATCAGAAATGATCACAGCGCAGAACCGCCGACTCAGCAGTCCCCCTGCATTAACGCTAACTCAAAATTACCTTTCATCATTACCAACGCACTTGCTTCGAATTACCGCATTCGGCTTAAATCCAACCGTCGACCGTTTTTGACCCTACTAACTTAACAGTGGTAAGATAACAATTAATATATAGGAAATTGGGTGATCATTTGAAGCAAGGAACAACAATCATCACGTTAGATAATGGCTACCATTTATGGACGAACACACAGGGACAAGGCGATATTCAATTACTCTGCCTCCACGGTGGTCCTGGTGGCAATCATGAATACTGGGAAAACTTCGGTGAAGAACTCTCAGACTTGGGCGTTCAAGTTTCAATGTACGACCAACTGGGCTCATGGTACTCCGACCAACCCGACTACTCCGATCCAGAAATCGCTAAGAAATATCTCACCTACGACTATTTCTTGGATGAAGTTGAAGAAGTCCGGCAAAAATTAGGCCTCGACAATTTCTACTTGATTGGGCAATCATGGGGCGGCGCACTCACGATGATGTACGCGTTGAAATATGGGCAACACTTAAAGGGTGCGATTATTTCAAGCATGGTCGACAACATCGAAGAATACGTCGTCAATGTCAACAAGTGCCGCGAAGAAGCCTTACCTGCCGATGCGGTCGCTTACATGAAGCAAAAAGAAGCGGAAGGCAACTGGGACGATCCACAATACCAGAAATACGTCGACGTTTTGAACGCGGGCTACGTTGACCGTAAGCAGCCCGCTTCCATTCGGCATTTGATCAATACGACCGCGACCCCCGTCTACAATGCCTTTCAAGGTGACAACGAATTCGTCATCACTGGTAAGTTAAAGGAATGGGATATTCGCGATCAGATCCACAACATCAAGGTGCCAACACTATTGACCTTTGGTGAACATGAAACGATGCCGCTTGATTCAGCACGGCGGATGGCCCGCGACATTCCAAATTCACGGCTCGTCACCACGCCTAATGGTGGTCATCACCACATGATCGACAACGCCCCAGTCTACTTCGATCACTTGAAGCAGTTCATCCGCGACGTTGAGGATGGCAGTTTTAACCAAAAATAATTAATTTTATCACCACACGATAAAAAGCCACGAGCATTTTCGAATGCTCGTGGCTTTTGCCATCTTCGGCATATCCTCACGTTTACAGGTTATCGCCCTGTGCCCGTAATAACGCGCCTAATGAAGGTTGTTGTTCAATATCAATATGGTTGGCCTTAGCGTATTCATCGACCGCCTCTTGACCGTATAGCTGTGGATCCAGTGGCATATATGCCGTACCAATTGGGTCGTCGTTCTTGATAACGGCATTGACCACGATTGGTTTGCGGTTACCTTGAGCCTGTAATTGCTTGATCTGGTCAAAGACATCTTCGACTTCACGGTTATTTTGAACGGTGAAGCCAATACCGCCTAAGCCATCCGCGACCTTGGCCCAATCCGCATCGGTCAAATCTACGCCATACAAGTGCTGCTTGGTGTCGACTTGTTCCCGGTAGATGAAGCCAAACCGCTGATTACTAAAGATGACGTTAATGACTGGCAAGCCGTAACGAGCCTCTGTAATCAGGTCTGGTGCGACCATCGCAAAACCACCGTCACCGGAGAAGCTCCAAGCTTGGCTATCAGGCACACTCAACGCGCCAGCCATCCCTGCTGGTAGACCAAAGCCCATCGTGGCAAACAGACCGGATAATGCAAACCGTTGCTCGTGGTCCATTGGTAAGCCCCGGACCGCCCATTCGGAGACGTTCCCGGTATCAACGCCGTACGTATCCCGCGGACCAACCATCGTGGCAACCTTTTGCATGACCGCTTCAGGGGCCAGGCCATCGGATTCATCCGCGGCCCGTTGCTTGAGCCACTCGTCCCAGTTACGCTTGTTTTGCCGGTTGGTCGTTAACCAGGCCGTTTCGGGCAAGCTTTCGCCAGTGTCAATCATCGCTTGCAGATAAGCCTTTGCGTCACTAATGACCGCGTAGTCGATTGGCACCATCTTACCAATATCAAACGAATTATTATTGACCTGAATAATCTTGATGCCCTTAGGCCAGAAGCTCGCAAATGGGAATTCCGAACCGAGGAACAAAATCAAGTCAGCATGTTGTAACGCTTCAAAGCCAGATCTGGAACCCAGCCGACCGAACGTCCCAATCGCATTCGGATGATTCGTCGGAATAACACCCGTTGCTGGGACCGTATTCATCACTGGCAGATTGAACTGTTCACTAAACTTGACCAGTTCTGCTTTTGCGCCCAAGAGTCCGCGACCAGCGTAAACTAGTGGGTGCTTAGCCGCTTTCAAGAGCTTCATCGTCGCCGTAATGGCTTGCGGGTCGACCCGTTGTTCAAACGTATCCGAGACCGTGTTCGGCGTCGAAACGGGTTCATAATCGATTTCTTCTGCTGAGAGATTTTCAGGAATAATGACCACGGCTGGGCCCTTTTGACGATAGGCTTCACGAATCGCCTGGTTGATGACGTATGGCAACTGGGCAGCCGTCGTGACCGTCCGATTATATACCGCTACGTCACTAAACATCGGCGTTTCGTCCATTTCTTGGAAATAGTTCGTGTTCATGGTGGCCTGTGGGACCTGACCGACTAATGCCAGGACGGGCACGTGATCCATCTTGGCGTCATACAGACCGTTGAATAGATGCGTGGCACCAGGACCCGCTGAGCCAAACGAGACCCCGATTTTACCGGTAAACTTCGCATCCGCAGACGCAGCCAGCGCGCCGACCTCTTCATGCCGCACTTGAATATAGTCAATGTGCGCCTTTTCGAGGTACAAGCCTTCTACCGTGTGATTGATCGAACCGCCTGGAATCCCATAGATATGGTCAACATCCCATGCTTCTAACACCTTCACTAAGGCCTGTCCTGCAATCATCTTTGTCATTTTATCCCATCCCTTCAACATGTCAGCCAACTGATCTCATTGGTTTAATTTTCTTAACAAACGTATTATAAATCGCTTCCAAGCTGAAACGCAATTAATATGCTTACTTTTTGTAAGTAATTTTTTAGCGCTAAAAAAACTGGTTGGCAGTTTTGTGTGCACGACCAGTTTCTATTTAGAATGAGTTATTGTTCAATAAAGTGATTACAACACCGATAAGCGCACGACAGGCTTGCTAGGACGCGCCCGCAGCCATTAATTTGAATCTGTTCATCGTCAGTCTCTGTCGCGGTCTTTTCGTTATCAGGAGGATGATCTAATAGCTATTTAGTAAAGTCTCTCTATCATAACAGCCGCCCCCGCGTCGGTCTAGAAAGACACGTTTAGAGGAGTGACTGCTGACAGGCGGCCAGCGCTGGCGTCGTCACAGCGGTGACCTGTTGTCGCCACTGTAAACTCACCGTCAAATCTGTCATGACCGCTGGCAACTGATACGGTGAGATAATCTGAAGGTTGGGTGCGGTCGTCGAGACGCGGATGACGACTTGTTGCCGGTAGTGCTCACCAATGAGCCAAGTGCGATAATCTCCAGCACCAGGTAGCTGCTGTTTGGGATTGATCAGTGCCAGTTTTCGCGTCTGCGGGTTCAACGTCGCGGCCGTCTCGTAGTCATAGCCTAATAATTGATTGGCTTGTTCGAGTTGTCCCCGCGCAATCAGGCCCCGAATTCGAGTGGAACTGACCTTTAATTGTTGATTCGCTAAACGGTCGACCGTGACCGTTTCAAAAGAACCCGCACCTAGTCGAGCCAGGTCCGCCATGCCGTTGACGCCCCCCTGGCCAAACGTGTAATCGAAACCAGCGACAACCACTTGAGCATTCAGCCCAACCAAATACTGGTCGACAAAATCCACCGGTGCCAAGCCAGCAAATTGGCGATTAAAGTCAGTCACGTATAACCGGTCGACCTTTAACGCCGCCATGTGCTTGATTTTTTGGTCCAACGTATTCAGATAACGAAACGGTGACTGCGGCTGAAATAACTGTGAAGCGTGCCGATTGAAGGTCATGACGGCTAGGGGCAAGCCCCGCTGAAGCGCAATTTTGCGCGCCGTTTGAATCACACGCTGATGGCCCTGATGCACGCCATCAAAGAATCCTAACGCTAAAACTAATGGTGGTTGCGCGGTCAAGTGTTGTAATTGTTGCTGATCAAGCTTGATTACCTGCATGCGTGTTTTCCTCCTCAAAGACGACTTCAGTGCAGCGTTTCGTTCAACGGGTACCCGTTTGATGCTATGTACCAAAAGAGCCGCGAAAGTCGCGTGCTCCTTTGTTCGTTCAATAACCGAATTAGTTCGTTTGTGCTTGCTTCAAGAAGTAGCTGAATGGCTTCAAGTCTTGAGCATCGTACTTCTTGACGAATTCAGCAATCTTATCCTTATCTTGCCATGAATCGTCCAAGTACATGTGTTCCGTCGTAAATGGCATTGCGTGGGTTAACTTAACGTCGATTACAACAGGCTTGTCGGTCTTCTTGGCATCTTCAAGGGCTTGCTTGAATTCAGCCTTAGTCCGAACCGTGTAACCAACGGCGCCATAGCCTTCACCGACTTTTGCCCAGTCAGTATCTGGTAAATCAACACCAGATAATGGTTGATGGCTGTCGTCAGTTTGTTCAGCTTCGATAAAGCCTAAGGTTTCGTTACTGAAGACCACGTTAATGACGTGTAAGTTGTACTTGACTTGAGCCAAGATTTCTTCTGATAACATCGCGAAAGCACCGTCACCACTCAAACTGTAGACATCGCGGTCTGGATAGTTAACTTTGGCAGCTAAAGCAGCTGGTACCCCGAAGCCCATCGTTGCGTAGATCCCAGAAGTGGCCCACTTTTGGTCGCCATGCATCCGAATCAAACGTTCGAAGTTAATGTTGACGTTACCAACATCAACGGCCCAAACGGCTTTGTCACTGGCTTCTTCATTTAAAACATCAAAGATTGGTTCTGCACGAACTGGTGATTCAGTGCTGTCCTTCAAGCCGTCCAACCAGTTATCCCAGTTTTGCTTGTCAGCAACCGCTGCGTTGTAGAATGCAGAGGCTTCGCGTGCTTCACCAGCGGCGTTGATAGCGGCTAATGACTTCTTAGCATCCGCTTCAATGGCAACATCGGTGTGGTGACGCTTACCAAACTTTTCGCTATCGATATCAATTTGAATAACTTTAGCTTTCTTGTTAAACAGGAAGATACTGAATGGCACGTTGTTCCCAACCCAGAGAATCAAGTCAGTACTGAAACCAATTTCGGCCCCTGGCTTTGGTGCGACCCGGCCAGTTGAACCTAGGTATGCTGGATAGTCATCTTCAATAATGCCCTTCGCTAACACAGAAGAAACGAGTGGCATCTTAAATTTTTCAGAAGCAGCCTTTAATTCTTCGGCAGCGTCCTTGGCACCAATCCCGAAGTAAATCATTGGTGACTTGGCATCCTTGATCAACTT
Organism: Lactiplantibacillus plantarum EGD-AQ4; assembly: GCF_000463075.2. Taxonomy (GTDB): domain Bacteria; phylum Bacillota; class Bacilli; order Lactobacillales; family Lactobacillaceae; genus Lactiplantibacillus; species Lactiplantibacillus plantarum_A. The sequence goes on along the minus strand of NZ_AVAQ01000028.1, from coordinate 1,572 downwards.
AACCGCATCAGCCACTGATTCAGCCGTTGGTGCTGGGTAGTTGACCGTGTGTAAGTTGGCATTAGTTTCGAAGTTGTCTTCGATTTCAGCCCAACCTAAGTCCTTAGGAATCGTCAAAACAGCGACACCGTTGTGGGCGTATGCTTGACGAATCGCTTCATCAGTCAACATTGGTAAACTTTCAGCCGTCATTGCCGTCCGGTTCCAAACTGCAACATCGTCAAAAATTGGTTCTTCGTTCATTGCTTGGAAGAAGTCCATGTTCATCCGCTTAGTTGGGACTTGTGCGACGATGGCTAACATCGGAATGCCATCTTCCTTAGCATCGTACAACCCATTCAGTAAGTGGACAGCACCAGGGCCAGCGGATCCAAAGCAGACACCGATTTTTCCAGTCAGTTTATAATCAGCGGAAGCGGCGATCGCACCAGCTTCTTCGTGACGTACTTGAATGTACTTCAACGTTTCACGTTGATTATAGATGGCATTCATCGTTGAATCGAATGAACCACCGGGCAAACCATAAATATGTTTAACGCCCCACTTCTGAATTACTTGTAATACGGCATCTGAACCACTAATTTTAGCCATTAGTAATGTCCTCCTCATGTATATATAAATTAATTATCAACTTAACGACTTAATTGTAATCACGAATTCCACAAATGTAAACGCTTTTATTAATAGATTTTATCTATCATTGTGAATTTTGCTAAACCTTCTATCGGTTTACAAGCGTTCACATCAAGGGTTCAGGCGTTTTTTTGAAATTTAGATAAATCCGCAGATTTTTTTGAATTTTTTTGATTGATCCATTGAAATCTATCTATGGCTCATGTCAGCGCCAATGATTTCGCTTACATTTATTTCAGCAACACGCTCTTAAATTGCCACCGCTAATTCCTGATTGCATGACTGTAGTATAGTCGCCATTTGCGGCCGTTAACTTGACGACCATCAAGTTTTAGGCAAGTTTTACGCGTTGGCTAGGTAATTTGTCAGCCAGATTTGTCATGAATCATGGTTAAATCATGACAAGTTGGCGTCCTGTTCGTCAGCCGATGCGCGCCTTAGTCCGACCTCCGGGAAGCCGCTCGAATGGCAGATGAACGACCACCTATCTGGGTACAATTGACCACTGAATATTAAGTGACTAGTCCTTTAGGCAAGCTTTTAATCGATATTCGATGATGCTTTATGGCACTTTAATACTGAGAAGACTATCGAATATGATTCGCAAAATCCACGGCCGCTAGTCTTGAATTTAGTCGATAAAATTGCCTTCGTTTGTAGTTTCTGGTTTTGCCATCTCAAACGGCTAAAGAAAATTCTGACAATTTCAGTGAAACTGCTGGTTAGAAGTTCTAAAGCATGGGTAAAAATGGTCAGCTATTGTCTAAAACCAGCCTTACAGTTGAATGTCAAAATGACCGTATGCTAAGAACCAACAACTAATCTAACAAAAAGTTGGGTCCGCACACGTCTGCCTTTCGAATACCATCCCGGCTGGAAGGTATTCTGGGCAAGGCCAAGTGGTGAAATTTCACTTAGCAAGCGTTTTTTGCTTGGTTA
>NZ_AVAQ01000027.1 GCF_000463075.2 Lactiplantibacillus plantarum EGD-AQ4 | reverse complement strand
ATTAAAGTTTATCATCATCAGAACAACCTGTCAACATCTTTTTATAAATTATTTTGAATAACTATTCAATGTAATGGCTCACATCAATCAGAATATTCACAATAATGAGTAATGTTGCATATCGCTCTTAACGACAAGAAATATAATACCAAGAATAACGACCCGGGTCAACCCTTTTTATGAATTAATTTCAGAAAAGTTTTGAACACCATTTGTTGTCGCAATAGGTTATATTTTACGGGGTTTCAATCAAGATAGCAAGACATTTTTATCATAAACACTGAATAATTTTCAATCACTATTTTTCAATGACTATGCACTGATTCAAAAATGAATATTTTATTGGTGCCTGAGCAATCATGACTCACAATGCCAGTCAACCACCACCCTGCTTGTTAGTGCTTCAAACTCATCCATCACCATCGTCCTAGCATGTAGGACAACCATCCGTCGCTCAGCTGCACCGGTGAGACTAGTAACTTCAGAAGCACTAGCAGGCCAAACCAACTCCATAAACGCCAACCACTATCTCAGTTACGCTAACATCACATTTTTAAAATTGATAGATCAATGATTATGGAGACGTCACTTCTATACTGTACTCCCCCCGATAAACAGAATGACAATAAAAAAGGAACAACACCATCATCTGGCATCGTTCCTCTATATTACAACTGATCTGATCTAATCTGAACTACTACTGCTTGAACTACTACTGTCACTCGAGCTTGATAATTCGGGTGCATCCGTCTTATACAGACTCTCAGAAGACTTACCCTTGCGTTTGGACAACAGACTGGTATTCTTTTCAGCCTGAATTTCTTTCAACGACTTGAGGGTCTTCGTGATCTTGTAGCTATACTTGGACTTATCGACCTTCTTGAAACCCTTCGGTGTGTAGAAGCGCAACAAGTCACCTTGAATGACACGGTCAGATAAGGAGAGTTCCGTCGTCACGTGGTTCTGCATCTGCTTGACGGTGTCCTTCTGCTTAGTCGTCATATTCGTTAACTTCTTACCGGTCTTCGAATCATAGACTGTCCCACTGATTTTGGTGTAAGTTGGCGAGACAAAGTCCCCGTTGCGGAACGCGACCGTCTGGTTATGCTGCTTCGACAACAAGTCGGTCCCGAATTGGATGTAGCCCTTGTTCTTGATACCTAACAGGTCAAAAATCGTCGGTAAGGCATCGATTTCGCCACCATACGTGTGGTTGACGCCACCCTTGATTCCTTCTGAATGAATCATGAATGGCACCTTTTGGAACTGTGCTAAGTCAAAGCTCGTGACGGACTTCTTACCGAGTAATTGCGCAATCGCCGCCTTATGGTTGTTCGAAATCCCATAGTGGTCCCCATAGAGCACGATCATACTATTCTTATAGAGTCCCGCCTTCTTCAAGTAGCTGATAAATTCAGCAAAGGCCTGGTCCAAATAGTGCGCCGTTTGCACATAGCCATCCACAGTCGAGTCACCGGTCTTGGTCTTGTCGATCGACTGGTTCTTCTTATCCAATTCATATGGATAGTGGTTGGTCAACGTAATCAGCTTAGCGTAGAACGGTTGTGGTAACTGTTCAAGGTACTTCACGGAGTCCTTGAAGAAAATCTTATCCTTCAAGCCATAACCGATGTTATAATCTGCCTTCTCCTTATAGTAGGAAGAATAGAAGAAATAATCATAGCCCCATGACTTATAGGCGTTATCGCGGTTCCAGAAACTAGCCACGTCACCATGGAAGGCCGCAGTTGTATAGCCCTTTTGCGCTAGGATTGCCGGTGCGGCCTGGAAGGTGTTCGAAGTCCCGTACTGAGTCATCGCTGAACCTGTTGGTAACCCAAACAGGGAGTTTTCCATCATCATTTCCGCATCAGAAGTCTTCCCCTGTGCGACTTGGTGATAGAAGTTATCGAAGCTTAGCGTGCTCTTATCGTGATAGAACTTGTTCAGGTTCGGCGTAACTTCCTTGCCATCGACCTTATAATCAATCAAAAATTGCTGGAAACTTTCCAAGTGAATCACGAAGACGTTCTTTCCTTTGGCCTTACCAAAGTACTTGACGTTCTCGCCAGCCTGATTCTTCTTCAGGTAGGCCAAAACACTCTTCATATCACTACTACTTGCCTGGGCACGGGTCGCACTTTCCTTTTCAGTCTGATAGAAACTATAACCCGCATATGTGTTCAGGCCGAGATACTTCACGATGTAGTTGTTATCAAACGTCCGCGTCAATAAATCTGAACGATCGTGTTCGGACATGCCGAGGTCAACTGCGAATAATGCGCCCCCAATCATCGTTAACGTCGCCGCATACCGAATCTTAAACGGCCGCGGATCGATTCGAATCACCTTGAAAGCCAATAGGAGGATCAACAGCACAACATCCGCATAGACCAAAAAGTCGGTGCCGTGAATAATCTGCCCTAAACTCTTCCCAAGGTTATTACTTGCAGCACCAGAACTCTTAATTACCCCTGCCGACATAAAATCAGAGAATTCCCGGTAGTATAAAATATTGGCAAATAACCACGTCGTCTGAATCGCGTCGATGATCATCATGATCCAATATTTTAAACGGCCCCGGAAATACAAGGCAATACCGAGCAACACGATGGCTGTCGGAAATGGATTCAGAAACAGGATAAATTCCTGAACGGGTCCCTTAACCCCTAAAGTAAACTCACTCTTATAAGCGATATATGTCTTTAGCCAAAATAAGACCACGGTCAGGAGGTAAAAGCCCAACGTCGTGTTGACTTTCCCAACCGTGTTTTTTATAAATTTAGGCATGGTAATTTCTTCCTCCGTTATTGCTATTAACAAATCCATATTATAACGGTTGCGTACTAGTTAGCAATATCTTGAAGATTTCTTCAAAAATTCTTCAACATTACAACGCGTCATAATATGGATCTATCGAAAATCTATCTGGATTTTGGGGGAATACTAGTTGTCCGTCAACAAGTCGTACAGTTCAATGGCAACTAAGTCGATGTTATCGAATTCAAACGTTTGGTCTGGATTGAATTCTTGTAACGTATACGTCGAGGTTGCGGGATCGTACGCTACTTGTCCACGTTGAACGCCTTCCTTTTCGAACCGCCGTGACTGCACTTCGGTCGCATCAGTCGTCCGCATGGCTTCTAATCGTTTGAGAATTGCTGATAGTTCAGATTTATCCATTATACTAATCTCGCTCCTTCAAGTTTTGTTTACATTCTAGCAAAAAATAGGACTAATAACACGTTTTTTTAGTAGAAAGCCCATTTTTACCACAAAATTTCACACTTATAATTATACCCTAACTTGATGCTAAGACGGTGAGAAGTTGTGCTAAAATTAGAACAACTTATAAATTTAAAGGAGTTTGGACATATGACACTATTTAGAGACGATCTCAATGAGACGATCAGTCAGATTCAAGTTTCAACCATCCGCCAATTCGACGAAGAAGTGAGTGCGATTCCCGATATGGTCAAGTTGACCTTGGGCGAACCTGACTTCAACACACCTGAACACGTCAAGGCAGCCGCCAAAAAGGCGATCGACGACAACTTCTCCCACTATACTGGCATGGCCGGCCTACTCGAACTACGCCAAGCCGCCGCTAACTTTCAAGCAACCAAGTACGGCGTGCACTACGACGCAGAAGACCAAGTCTTAGTCACCGTGGGCGCAACTGAAGCGATTGCGACCGCGCTGACGACGATCTGTAACCCTGGCGACGCCATCATCGTGCCATCACCCATCTTTCCTGCCTACATTCCAATTATCCAAGAAGCACACGCTCGGCCACTCTTCATGGACACTGGCGTTAATGACTTCATTATCACGCCTAAGATGGTCGATGACTTCATTGCTGCTCATCCCGACGAACACTTTAAGGGCATCATTCTCAACTACCCGAACAACCCAACTGGGGTGACTTACGTTGCCGATGAAGTCAAGGCGTTAGCCGAATGCTTCCAGCGTCACAATCTCTGGGTCGTTTCAGACGAAATCTACAGCGAACTGACTTACGGGAGTGACCACGTCTCGATTGCCAAATACATCCCCGACGAAGTCATCTTGATCAACGGCTTATCTAAGTCGCACGCGATGACCGGCTGGCGAATTGGTTTCCTCTTCGCCTCCAAGGAAATGACCGCCCAATTGAAGAAAGTCCACCAATACTACGTCACCGCTGCCACTACCATTGCCCAAAAAGCCGGCGTCGAAGCGCTGACTAATGGGATGGATGACGCCTTACCAATGCGCAAAGAATACCAAGCCCGGCGAGACTTTGTCTATCAAACGATGTCCAAGCTTGGTTTCAAGATTGCCCGGCCAACGGGTGCCTTCTACATCTTCGCCAAGATTCCAGCTGGTTTTGAACAAGATTCAATGGCCTTCTGCAAGGATCTGGCGCGCAAGAATCAATTGGCGATTATCCCTGGGACTGGGTTTGGTGCTGAAGGTGAAGGTTACGTTCGTCTGAGCTACGCTGCCAGCATGGAAAAACTACAGCTCGCCATGGAACGGCTCACAGCATACATGCAGACGCCTGCTAATCGTGTTGAATAGTATCTAGCACACGTTCTACCAAATTAGCAAAACGCATTAAAAAAACGCCCCGTTAACGAATTTTCACTCGTTAACGGGGCGTTTGCATTCAATTCAACTTGTTCCTATGCAACTTTACTTTGCCATCGCAAACGCGGCTGCACTGACCGTCGTTGACTTCTTGACTTGCGTTGCCCATTGGACTGGACCGAGCATCGTCAAGGCCTTAGGTGTCCGGTAAATCACGTTATGAACGGTTCCTGATAACGGGTCCGTCAACCGCAGCTTCAAGACTGCCGTTCCCGCGGCTAAATAGTTGGGTTTGGTCCGATGCAACGGCCAGAGCTCAATTTTTGTCTGGGTCATTGGATGGTCCGTATTCTGCCACATGGTCGTCTGACTGTCCGTCTCCAGTTGTAGCTTCGTCGTGGTCCCTGGAATTTGATATTGGATCGTTTTCGGGGCGACTTGTTGGTAGCGTTCCGTCTGCTTCAGCATCAAACGCAGGTTATTATTGGCGGTAAACTTCCAGGCACCGCCCAACGTGGTCGCAATCATCCGCCGACCATTCTGCCGGAAGGTCGCCACGAGACAAGCACCGGCTTGATTGGTGTAGCCCGTCTTCAAACCGTCAACGGGTACCCGGTAATCATAATACTTCTCACCCTTCAAGATTTGAACCGAGGTCGGGACCGTGTACTTGTGAATTTTCACAGAACGTTGGTCGGCGACTTTGATGACATCCGGATAATCATTGATCAGGTGCCGCGCAATCGTCGTCACTGCCCGAGCTGAGACCATGTTTTGGCCCTGCTCGCCAGTCCCCGCGATTTTCAAGTCATAGTTGGTCAAGTCGGTATTATCCAGTCCAGATGCACTAATAAAATGCGCGTCTAACTGCCATTTGGCGGCCTGTTGGTTCATTAACTTAATAAATTTAGCGTTACTACCGGCGACGTACTCCCCGAGGGCAATCGCGCCACTATTCGAGGAACCAACTAAGGTCGCGGCGAACAGTTCTTTGACCGTAAAATGTTCTTTAGCCGGCATCGGCATAACGGACAGCGTGGCGCTAGTTGCCATCTTGCGGACATTTTTGTCAATGGGCACCGTATCAGTCCATTTAATTTGACCACGCTGGATGGCAGATTCCACCAAATAGAGCGTCATCAACTTACTCAACGACGCAATCGGTAACTTCTGGTCGGCATTTTGTGCATAGACGACCTGCCCACTTTTGGCATCCATAATGTAAGCCGCTTTGACTTCATCGGCCTTGTTCGCCGCATGCGCGGCTGGTGTCCCCATTAGTAAACCGACCATGCCGGCAGCTAGCACGAGCCCCGTCGCCAGCCGGTGTTTGATTAACTTTAACATAGTACCTTCCTTTAATTACATATCGTTAACCGCGAAAAATGGGTCGGATACTTGGGCCGGCCCATTAAAATCACAGTTCGTGTGTCTCCTGACTATCTTCAGTCATTGGAATTTCTTCGGCTTTCTCCGGGTGCATCGCCATGGCAAACATCCCCAGGAATAACCCGAGATAATAGGTCAGAATGCGCCAAATCAGCATCGCTAAGATCAGCTTACTGTGCGTCGGAATGAATTTGGCAAACAACGCGGTGAACCCAAACTCAGCCCCACCGGTGCCCCCGGGAATCGGAAACAGTGACGTGACTAAGAAAATCAGTACGTTGAGACTGGTGACCATAATCAGATTGACGTTATCAACGCCCATCGCTCGCATGATAAAGTACGGGATCAGGTAGTAAAAGAACAGTTGCAGGAAAGTCACGATACTGACTTCCAGTAACATCCGCCAATCCTTCGTCATCCGTAAACTTTCTTCATAGAACGAATCGATTTTATCGCTAATATTTTGCTCAAACTTGGCAAAGCGTTCGGCCTTCATGAACCAGCCAACTGGGATCAGAACGATTTTAACGGCGCGTTTAGTGAAATTATACCAGTACATTACCAGTAACAGGCCCACGATCACCCCAAAGTGAATCAAAAAGCCGAGTAACACGTACAACGACAAATAGCTCAACTTTTCGGCCAAGTAATGAAACCCAATTAACATTGAAAACAGAAAGTTCAGAACGACCATCGCCTGGAATACGACAAACTTCATTAAGGCGACCGAACTTGCGCGGCCGGCATCGATACCCGACTGGGCCATCACAAAGATTTGCGCCGGCTGACCACCTGATGAAAAAGGCGTGATGCCGTTAAAGAGCTGTTCCGCTAAGGGCACCCGTAAGGCATTTCTAAACGTATAGTGCCGATAACGGTGCCGAACGAACTTTTGGACCACGACCGCTTCTAACCCGAAGTAGAGCCCAACGCAACCGAGGGCAACCAGTAGCCACCACCAATTCAAAGTGACAATGTCATCCATTAGATTACTCAATTTCACGTTACGCAATGAGTACCAAGAGATTCCGACACCCAGTGCCACCATGATGAGTAATGACCAGATATTTTTTCTTGTCATTGACTACCCCTCTTTTGCCTGTTGCAAATAAAAGTCATGCCAGACGCTCGCTAGCCGTTCCTCAGAGTAATCCTGAGCCGCTAAGACGGCTTTGTCATGTAAAAATTGCATCCCGGCTGGATTATTGCGCAGATGGTCGATTTGCTTTTGCATGTCATCGACATCCGTCGCGGCTTGATAGTAGCCGTCAATGATGGCGCGATATAAATCTAAGTCGCGCAATAACACCGGTGTCCCACAGCTAAACGCCTCGAGCACCGACATCGGAAACAGTTCGTTATATGATGGTAGCAAGAACAAGTCGGCCATATTATAGTAGTCGACTAATTTCTCACGAGCCACGATTCCTGGAAATGATAGATTAGCCGGTGGATTATCAACGACTTGTTTTAAATCCTGATACCCATCCGTAATCCGACCGAACGAGAAGCCCCCGGCCCAGACGAACTGAATATCCGGATTGCGCTTCGCTAAGGTGATAAAGTCGGGCACCCCTTTGCGATCCTGAATCTGCCCTGTGCCAATAATCATGAACTTGTGTTGCTCATAACCGTACTGCTGACGTAACCGCAACTGTTTGGACTTGGTCATTTCATAAAACTCGCGCTTGCTAACAAAGTTCGGAATGTAAGTCACGTCCGCACGTTTGATATGATACGCTTCGAGCTTCGGAATAAACGTCGGATTAACCACGACGATGTGATCCATCCGTTTGTAGAAAGAAATCAAGTAACGATTAAAAATCACTTGAAACGGTCGTGGCAACTTCAAACTACCTTCCAAAGTTTCTGGCAAAAAGTGCACGTAACCGATTTTGCGTCCCCGATTCGGCATAAACGTCGACAGGTAGAACATCGGGTTGACCGTATGGTAATGTGAAATCGCCGAACGCCCATACCGATTGACCTTAATATTGAATTCATCTTGCCAATGCGTCCGAAGTAATCGCATCAATTCAAGATAGGCGCTACCAACGCCTTGGCCTTTGACTGAATCGGCCTTTGAAAACATGGTAATGTCTAACATAATTCGTCCCCTTACACGTGACACAGCAATTCAACGCCCATAGTCCCACTCGTTAATTACTGATATTGGCTGATTTATCCGTTGATTCCGAATAGGCCAGTTGCACATCCTGGTAATAGTTGATCACTTGCTTACCAAAATACTCAGCTGAAATCTGATACAACTTCTTCTGCCGCGGCTTTGGATCATCAAACGTCGTCGGGTGTTGCAGATAGCGCACCACGTCTTTGACTAGACCAGCCTCACTCGTAAACGTTGTCCCCAGCGACGGATCGTCTAACAACTGATCCGTATATGGACTGGATGCAACGACGGTCTTCAAACCCGCTGCCATCGCTTCAATATAAGTTAGCCCTTGTGATTCTGAATTTGAAGCCGAGACAAATAAATCTGCCATCTGATAGTAGTTATAAACAGCGTCATTGTCAATCTCACCCGTAAACTGGACATGATCACTCAAGCCAGCTGCTTGCACTTGATTTTCCAACGTTTCACGGGCCGGGCCATCACCGACAATCAGTAATTGTGCGGTGGGAACCTGCTCCAAAATCGCTGGTAAGGCCGCAATGACTTCATGAATATTCTTCTCATAAGCCAAGCGACTCAATGATAACAGCACCGGCGTATCCGGTTGATAGCCCAGCTGTTTGCGGTAATCGGTCGTCGACTGTTGTTCATACTGGTTAATGTCGATACCAGTTGGAATAATCCGAATTGGCGCTTTGACACCGTAACCAGTCAGCGTTTTTGAAACCCGGTCACTTGGCGCGACAATCCCATTGAGATGGTAACAATAGGCGCGTGTGGCTTCCTTCACGTGGTATGGTTTCAATAGCTTTCCGTTCGCAATATAATGTAAATAATCTTCATACATCGTATGGTACGTATGAATACATGGCACTTTTAATTGTTTGGCAACAAATTTACCAATCATGCCCATCGAGAACTCTGTCTGAGTATGCACGATATCTAGGCCTAAGTCCTTGGCCACCTGGTAGGCTTTAAACAACCCCCGGACGGCAATTCGGCGATCGGTAAACGAAACGAACGGAATACTGGTAAACCGAAAGATATTCCGCTCATAAATATTCTTATCAACATGGGGATCCGTGGTCGTAAAGATATAGACTTGATGACCAGCCCGTTCGAGTTGATTGCGTAACACCTTAATGGACGTTGCGACCCCACTCACCTGTGGATAGTATGTGTCTGTAAATATCCCGATATTCACGTAGATTCTCCCCTTATTTCATTAATCAACAGCACCGCTGACTAATGTTGCTTATCCGCTATGGGACCTGTTTGTCGCGGCCCCCACGAAAACGACTCAATGGCTATATTATAAACATTATATTGGTTAAATATCCGAGTTGCAAATAATCTTAATATAAATTAAGAGTTCGGACAGGCACTGAACAGCTCAAATGCTTGCTAAAATTCATTAGCTAAGGCTGAAATACATGGGCTTGTTGACTTTCCACTGCTCACGTCTAGCTTGACCCGAAAATACGACCCCTGTCACTCACTCTTTCATGCTGGTATGTATATTGCTCCCATGTGCACAAATTGTGCACATGGGTTGATTGACATAACGTATTTAAGTCAAATTCAACGTCAAAAAGCAGCCAGCTGAGAACCGCTGGAAATAGTGCGAATTCGCGTAAACCTGCTGATTGAGGCGCGTCCTACACCGGCTTCCAGGCATTCTGGGCAATGGCCGGAACGTGGTGGACACAGATTTAAGCCGACAACCCACGTCTTAAATTCTGGTCTTCCACTGGGCCTTGCCCAGAATACCTTCCAGCCGGGATCCTATTCGAAAGGCAGACATAGGTGCACCCAACTGTAACTAGAATGTTCGTTATTTTCTGAAATATGTACTTATCCAGCTTGGTTGATGTTGACGATACTTCATAATTTAGCCATCTCTATAATTATCAATAACATTCATATCCATATTCATGCATTCGTCTGTCTGTACGGACTAACCTTAAAATGTATCTGATACTGGTACACCCACCTCTTCTTTCAGCAGGAAAAAACAAAATTGGCGTCACAGCTTATTTGGCCTAACAATTATGCTTTCAAAAATCGTCTGCTTAAGCAAGTACGAAAAACTAGACGATCATGAAACAACCACCCCGGATACGGATGAATCGTATCGAAGAAAAATTCAGTCAATTCCAAATAGGCAGATACGAATCATGATTGACTCAGCATTCAGTGCAAATCTAACTTAGCGTTTGCCATTGAATTAGTCACCAAATAGACAAAGCACAATAGCTTATTACCTAACTTCCTAATGACTTTAGTGTTATTCATCTGGAAATGTGGCTATTGCGCCACGATATTGATTTAGGCATCATTCATCGATACTAACCAGCATACTCAATTGTCTCAGTTCCCCGTGTTGGCACATCGTCTACTACTATCCGACTTAGATGCTTTCAACATACGTATACGCCACTATAATTAGCGTCCGAGCTAGAATTTTACCAAAGCCGTGTCTAAATTTCAAATCCAGTCGGAAAGCAGTAATCGTTTAAGAAATTAGCAATCATACCACTCCAGCTTCCATACATTGACAGGCTTGCGACATCAACATACTAGCCCATGACGTCTCCAAGTTTAAAATAACTAGCTTCCTACCGTCACTTTCATCTCTAATAATGCAAGCCTGCCCGAAAATGCAAAAAAAAGAGCAAATCCGCAGATTTACTCTTTCATGAATCGCTTAAATATTGATTACTTATCAAAGACGTTCTTTTCAACTAATTCTTTGACTTCTTCGTTGGTAACACACTCGTTAAGTGCCTTATCAGCTAATTTAGCCATTTCCTTAGTATCAAGTTTCTTCATCAATGAACGCGTCTTAAGCACGGAAGTTGAACTCATTGAGAATTCATCCAAACCTAAGCCCATCAGTAATGGTACCGCGATTTGGTCCCCAGCAACTTCACCACACATCCCTGTGAAGCGACCGTTAGCGTGAGCAGCGTCAATCACATGCTTGATCAAACGTAACAACGATGGGTTGTATGGTTGATACAAGTATGAAACTTGTTCGTTACCACGGTCAGCAGCAAAGGAATATTGGATCAAGTCGTTGGTCCCAATACTAAAGAAGTCAACTTCCTTAGCGAATTGGTCAGCCAAAATTGCGGCAGCAGGGATTTCGATCATAATCCCAAGCTTGATGTCATCTGCAACTGGTGTCCCAGCAGCGACCAACTTAGCCTTTTCTTCTTCGAAGATGGCCTTGGCCTTGCGGAATTCATCAAGAGTGGCAATCATTGGGAACATAATCCGTAATTGACCATAGTGGGACGCACGTAATAACGCACGTAACTGGGTCCGGAAAATGTCGTCACGATCGAGCGAAATCCGAATTGCCCGGTAACCCAAGAATGGGTTCATTTCATCAGGTAATGGCAAGTAAGGTAATTCCTTATCGCCACCGATATCCATGGTCCGGACAATCACGGGTTTGCCGTTCATGCCTTCAACAACCTTCTTGTAAGCTTGGAATTGCGTCTCTTCGTCAGGTAATTCTGAACTGTTCATGTACAAGAATTCTGACCGGAATAACCCAATGGCTTCTGAGCCGGCATCCAAAACCCCATCCATATCGTCTGGAGTCCCGATGTTTGAAGCTAATTCGAAGTGCTTACCGTCTTTAGAAACGGTGGCTTCATTCTTCAACTTAGCCCATTCAGCTTTTTGCGCCACGAAATCCTTCGCTTTTTGTTCGTAATCCGTTACTTCAGCGTCGGTTGGTTCAACTAAAGCATCACCGTTGATACCATCTAAGACGACCGTGTCGCCCGCCTTGATATCAGCTGTGGCTGATTCTGAACCAACAACCGCTGGAATTTCAAGCGTCCGTGACATGATAGCGGAGTGACTCGTCCGACCACCAATATCAGTAATGAAGCCCTTAACATACTTACGATCAAGTTGAGCAGTATCACTAGGTGTTAAATCGTGGGCAACCACGATAACTTCGGAGTCAATTAAAGCTGGACTTGGTAAGGTAACCCCTAACAAGTGACTTAAGACCCGCTTCGTCACGTCGCGAATATCACCGGCTCGTTCTTGCATATATGCATTATCCGTCATTGCTTCGAACATTGAAATGAAAGTATCCGTAACTTCCTTCAAGGCTTCTTCGGCATTGACTTTATCATCCTTGATTTTACCTTCAATTTGTCCAAGCATTTCTGGGTCAGACAAAATGGTGATATGAGCTTCAAAAACTTCTGCTTCTTCTTCACCCAAGTTTTCAACCGCTTTGTCTTTAATGACCTTTAGTTCTGCCTTGGAAGCATCAAAAGCATCATGTAACCGTGCAACTTCAGCATCCGTATCGGAGACCGTTGTTTTTTCGAATGATAAATCTGGATCAACTAGCATATAGGCCTTAGCAATTGCGATACCATCACTGGCCGCAATTCCTTTTAGTACCTTTTCAGCCATTATTCAGATAATCCTTCTTTCTTCATCGTTTCAGTTAAAGCTGCAATAGCGTCGGCTTCGTCGGCACCTTCTGCAGAAATGGTAACGTCAGCATCTTTACCAACACCGAGTGACATAACACCCATGATGGACTTCAAGTTAACTGACTTGTCTTGGTATTGCAACGTAATTTCTGAGTTGAACTTACTTGCTGATTGTACCAATAAAGTAGCTGGACGTGCGTGGATACCAGTGTCTGCGATTACGTGAAATTCTTTCTTTTCCATAACTATTCGATCTCCTTCAAGATAGATAAATTTAAAATTGGTTCCGAGTGAATTCGAGTTGCCGCCAACACGTCTACTCAGGAGCCCTTAATAATGATGATAGCAATTATCCAATTAAAATACAAGCCCTTTCATTCAAGCTAGGCCTATTAATTGGTTGCCGTACCATCCTTCTCAAAATGGTAAACAATGCGGCCATCGAGGTCCGCCGTGCCAATCACTCTCTTCCGATACTCATATTTCATATACGCATCGTGAAAAGCCATGAAGTCTTCCGGCGTCACGGTGAAGGTTTCCTGTTCACCAGTGCGTAACGCTTCCATTAATTGGGTATAATCCGTTGCCAACTCATTGCCACCTCCTCAAAGTCTGGTTAAGCCATCGCTGCACCACTCTTTTGCCATTTCAGGCCCGACCCTCCGCCGCTCACTAACAGCTGACGGCTGCTAATGAAAAGCCAGGCTCGAAACATCAAAACTGGTCAGGCGCAATCCATGCAAAAAAACCGCTTTGTACTATAATATAGACAGACGGTTGCATCCGGACTGTTACTAGCCAGATAATTAATATACAACGAATCCGGTTACAAGACAAGCCATGAGTTGCAACTATCCAGACTATTCGGAAATAACTAAACCGTTACAACTCATTGCAAATTGGTCAGACAATTTCCAGTTTTGATTTTGAGGCTTTTCACTTGCAACGGTCCGTAAATTCGCTATACTAATAGTCAAAGGTCAACAAAGGTCAAACAAATCCTTGAACCTTTAACTATAGCCCTAGTGGTTTAGTTATATTTCTGATGCGAAAGGTGTGTGACAGCATAATGCTTTGTGACAATTGCCATAAGAACGAAGCGACGATCCATTTATATACGAGCGTCAACGGTCAGCGGCGACAAATCAACCTTTGTCAAAATTGCTATCAACTGCTAAAGAATCAGGAACAGCAACCAAATAACGGAGTTGGAGGTGCTGATATGGCACAAGATCCATTCGGTTTTGGTGGTCTTGACGACATTTTCCGTGCAATGCAGGGCGGCGTTGATTCCAATAACGCTTACCGGCAGCAACAGACCCCACCGACCCAGCCAGCTGGTCCTAATGGTGGCGGCAATCGTCGTGGCAATAATAACGGCGGTGGCCTCCTGGGCCAATATGGCTTCAACTTAACGGCGCAAGCCAAGCAGGGTAAAATCGACCCGGTCATCGGTCGCGATAACGAAATCAATCGTGTTATCGAGATCTTAAATCGCCGGACGAAGAACAATCCTGTTTTGATTGGTGAAGCCGGGGTTGGTAAGACGGCGGTCGTGGAAGGCTTAGCACAGAAAATCGTTGCTGGTCAAGTTCCACAAAAACTGTTAGATAAAGAAATCATTCGTTTGGACGTGGCTTCCCTTGTTCAAGGAACCGGGATCCGCGGTCAGTTCGAACAACGGATGCAACAATTAATGAAGGAAGTTCAGAGCAATCCGAACATCGTCCTCTTCATTGACGAAATCCATGAAATCATGGGTGCCGGCAATGCTGAAGGCGGTATGGACGCCGGCAACGTTTTGAAGCCCGCCCTTGCCCGTGGTGATTTCCAATTAGTTGGGGCAACCACCTTAAATGAATACCGGGACATCGAAAAGGATGCCGCCCTTGCCCGCCGGTTCCAACCAGTGACGGTCAACGAACCAAGCGTCGAGGAATCCATCAAGATTCTCAAGGGTATTCAAAAGAAGTACGAAGACTACCATCATGTGAAGTACGATGAAGACGCGATCGTCGCGGCGGTCAAGTTATCGAACCGTTACATTCAAGACCGGTTTTTACCTGACAAAGCCATCGACTTACTCGATGAAGCGGGTTCACGTAAGAACTTGACTTTGAAGACGGTCGACCCGAAGACGATTCAGGAAAAGATCGACGAAGCGGAAAAGCAAAAGCAGGACGCCTTAAAGAAGGAAGACTACGAAAAAGCCGCTTACTATCGTGACCAAGTCGCCAAGTTGGAAAAGGCCAAGCCTGATGAAAATGCGGACCAACCTAACAACGACACGGCTACTGTAACCGTCAAAGATATGGAACAAATCGTTGAAGAAAAGACGAGTATTCCTGTTGGTGATTTACAAGCTAAGGAACAAGCTCAAATGAAGACCTTGGCCCCTGACTTGAAGAGCAACGTTATTGGCCAAGACCAAGCAGTTGATGCCGTTGCCCGCGCAATTCGTCGTAACCGAATCGGTTTGAACGGCACTGGTCGGCCAATTGGTTCGTTTATGTTCGTCGGCCCTACTGGGGTTGGTAAGACGGAACTTGCTAAGCAATTAGCGAAGGAACTGTTTGGTTCCGAGGACGCCATGATTCGCTTTGACATGAGTGAATACATGGAACCACATTCAGTGGCTAAATTGATTGGTTCACCGCCTGGCTACGTTGGGTATGAAGAAGCTGGTCAGCTTACTGAACAAGTTCGTCGTCACCCATACAGTTTGGTCTTACTAGACGAAGTTGAAAAGGCCCATCCCGATGTCATGCATATGTTCTTGCAAATTCTTGACGATGGTCGTTTGACCGATTCTCAAGGTCGGACCGTCAGCTTCAAGGATACCATCATCATCATGACGTCTAACGCCGGCACTGGTGACAGTGAAGCGAACGTTGGGTTCGGTGCTGCGGCTGAAGGTAAGACGCACGACATTACTAGTCGGTTAACGGATTACTTCAAGCCTGAATTCCTGAACCGGTTCGACGACATCATTCAATTCAACGCCCTCTCCAAGGAAAACTTGATGAAGATCGTTGGCTTGATGATTGAAGACGTCAACGGCATGCTCGCCAACCAAGGCTTGCACGTTCACGTTACTGAACCAGTTGAAGAAAAGCTCGTTGAATTAGGCTACAACCCACAAATGGGGGCTCGTCCACTTCGGCGTGTCATTCAAGAACAGATTGAAGACCGCATCGCTGACTTCTATTTAGATCACGGCGATGTTAAGAACATGGTCGCTAAGGTTGAAGACGGCAAGATCGTCTTAGCTGCGGAGACTAAGGCTGAATAATTGAAGCTTTAAAAAGGTAGGTCAATGCCCGGATTTCCGTCCGGCATTGACCTACCTTTTTTGTCTTTCAAACGCGTTGTGCGCGTGAGTGTATGATGAATAAAACATGCTAGTGAGTGGACATTCTACTCATCAGCTGATGCTCGTCCTCGTCTGATTTTCAGGGCTGACTGATAATTGCTAGAACGTCCCCGACATTGATTTGAACTCACGGAGAAAATTGCGCATTTTCAAATACGCGTCTTATTCCAAGGGCAAAATTCATCGTTTCTTTAAAGCAATCCATCTGACAAACTTTCCAACAATCACTAACTTACACCCCCAACCGAAAGTCCCACAACTGCTGTTCCATGTTATCACGTTCAATACCAATATAGCGCTTGGTGACCTGCTCACTGGAATGGTTAAAAATCATCATCAAGCTGGCAATGTCATGAGTTTGTTGATAATAATGATAACCAAACGTCTTACGTAATGTGTGGGTGCCGATATCATCTCGTTCAAGAAAATCGCTGGCGGTCTGAAAAATGCGGTAGACGCCGTTGACTGTCAGCGCCCCACCCCGGCCACTACAGAACAGTGGCTCACTGGGGGCCCGGTACTGGGTGAAATGTAACAACTCTGCTTTGAGGTTCTTTAAAAATAACCAACGCTTCTTGCCAGTTTTCTGTTCAATAATCATGACGCGTTCCTTGCCCCGAACTTGACCAACCGTTAACTTTAAAATATCGCTCATTCGCAAACCTGTATTGATGCCGACTAGGACAATCATCCGATTCCGTTCCCCATAACGTGCTTGCGAGACGGCCCATAAAAAATCATCGATTTCTTGGGACGTCCGCAGTGGTTCTACATTGTAATGCATACGCTCGCTTACACCTCAATTAATTTTATTCAGTTCAAATCGCTTAACCTAGCTTAAACTAACCTCCGCAATTCTTAATAGATTATGCTCATCTCCAGGTCCATATGCCTCAACGTAAAAACGCGGGCCAAAGAGAATCAACCCTTTGTCCCGCACTTCATTTTCATATTCGCTTAATTAGCCGCATTGGCCCCCGCCTTAGGGCTGCAGCGTTGATAACTGACTCGCTAATTGAGTTGCTGGTGCTGAATCCAGTGACTGGGTCAACTGTTCATCAACCGCCTTCATCCGCTCCTGACCAGTCTTCGTCAACGTTAAAACGCGAAGCCGCCGATCCTGCTTGATTGGCTGACTCTTCAACCAACCTTGGGTAATCAACGTCCCAATATTTTGGGCTAATGACGCTTTCGCCACATTTAAAGCAGTGGCGACGTCGCCAATTTGGATCCCTGGGCGCTGCTCGACGTAAACCAAGATTCGTAATTCGTTTAAACTCAATCCCGTCATCGACGACCAATTAGACGTGAGCCGCTTCAGGTCACGTTCCAGGTGCATAATATTCATAATATAGTTAATTGGTTGTTGCATACTAACAGCATCCTTCCTGAAATTCACTCTTTCTCATCAACTATCCAAAGAAATCAAAGCCTACTCGCATGATTTTT
>NZ_AVAQ01000026.1 GCF_000463075.2 Lactiplantibacillus plantarum EGD-AQ4 | reverse complement strand
TCCCGTTAGGGGCGATTCTCACAAGCTTCCGACTTTAGTCGGGAGTGGTTGACCTAATGTTGACTATATCATGGTATAAAGAAATTGTGACGTTTAATATAAATAAATTAGTAAATTGTTAGACTTTCGCGGTTTCTTAGCACTCATGATGATTGAAATACGACAGTTCTTAAGTTCAAAGGCAGCCAGCTGAGGACCGCTGGAAAATAAGGCGAGTTGGCGTAAACTTGCAATGATTTGCACGTCCTAAGCTGGCTTCCAGGCATTTCTGACAACGCTGGAACGCGATGGACACAGATTTAAGCCGACAACCCACGTCTTAAATACTGGTCTTCCACGTTAGATGCAGTATGGATGAAACGTGCTCGGGTCAGACTGGGACTTCCGGTTAGCTACGCCAGAACGCCAAGCGGAAATGCACCGCTTAACGCTCTAGCTAGGCTAATCCTCAGTCCCAACCCGTCTGAACCTCACACTCTGAAAAACGCTGAGCATTGTCAGAAATACCTTCCAGCCGGGATGGTATTCGAAAGGCGGACATATGCGGGCCCAACTTTTTGTTGAATTAGTCGTTGATTCCTGGGTACACGGAAATTTTGATATTCAACTGGCGGGCTAGTTTCTACGATTGCTATACTTCCTTCCCCATGATTTAATGCTTCGAACACACGGCTTCACTGAATTTGTCAGAACTGTCGCTAGTCGTCGGAGATAACAAAGTTTTGAATTCTGAGCGCAGGCAATTTTATCAACTAAATCCAAGACCAGTTGCTATTGAAGTTAGTGGCATTAAGATGAGTGACTAATATTCAGCTAAACTTCTCAGCAATTAAATGCCATATGTCATCATCGATACTGATTAAGAGCTTCTTGAAGGACCAGCTACCTAATCTTCAGTGGTCAATTGTACCTGGTTTGGTGGTCGTTCATCTGCCATTCGAGCGGGTTCCCGACCGGAGGGGCTGGCTGACAATGCTCAAGGGCGAAGTTCTTCTTGTCCGGGTGGGGTTCCCGGGCTAGAAGAAGACTCGTATTTGAAATTGCGCAGTGGGGTTCTGCGTGAGTTCAAATCGATGTCCGCCCTGTTCCAGCGTTGTCAGCCAGCCCCGGAGGTCGGACTAGGATGCCGATTCGCTGCATGTTTACGCCAACTCGCTTTACTTTCCAGCGGGTCTCAGCTGGCCGCTTTTGACCTTGAGCTTTCTAACCATAATTCATAAAGAACAGATGACACGCGTTTGACCAATGCTTGCGCATCACAAAGAAGTATGGTTGAATAAACCTAATTTATGAGAGGGTGATGAGGGTATGTTAATGGATGGACATACGCATACGGAATTATGTCCGCATGGGAGTGGGGAAGCGACGGAAAAGATGGTTCAGCGGGCGATTCAGTTAGGATTTCAACGCTATTGCATTACAGAACACGCACCGTTGCCACCCGCATTTCGTGAGCAATATGAAGGGACACTCGAAGGTTATACGGAAGCGTCATTGCGTCTGAATCAGGTCGAGACGTATTTGAACTTGGCCAACGAACTTAAAGCTAAGTATGCTGATCAAATCGAAATTTCAGTTGGGTTTGAAGTCGACTTTTTACCGGATCATGTTGCCTGGACACGGGACTTTTTAAATACTTACGGCCCACAGACGCAGGAAAGCATCTTGTCCGTGCACTTCATGCGGGGCTTGCGGGAACACTTCTGGTGTGTCGATATGTCGACTGATGATTTTGCGGCTGGCTTTGGGCAGTGGCTCAAGACGCCCCAACGTGTGTTTGAACAGTATTATCGGACCGTCTTAGCATCGGTCCGAGCAGACTTAGGACCTTACGCACCGCAACGAATTGGTCACATGAGTTTGGTGCGTAAATACCAAGATTACTTTGGCCTGACTGAGCCGCTAGATACCGATAATCTCAAATTGGTGGATCAGACGTTGGCGTTAGTGCAGCAACAGGGACGGCAGTTAGATTTAAATTTGGCCGGACTCTATAAACCATTTTGTAATGATTTTTATCCTGGTGAACAGATTCTACAACGCGCGCAAAACTTAGCTATTCCGCTGATTTACGGCTCAGATGCCCATGACATTGCTAGTGTCGGGCGCGGCTATCATCTCATAAAAAATTTAATTAAGGGTTGACAGCCGTCAGTTTAGTGATTACAATGAATTATAAATTAAACGACTAATCAAATTTTAATAAACGGTTGTGATTAGAACAAGTAATTAAGTCTTCCTCATCCAGAGAGCCCGGGTAGCTGAGAACCGGACAGACAGGCTTAACGAACACACATCTATGAACTGCTAGGGTGAACCAGTCTCATTAGCCTTAGCCGAATTGGTTTCGTTATCCAAGTTGACTTGATCAACATGAGGTCTGCCGTGCGAGCGGTAGATAAAATAAGGTGGAACCACGCGAAAACGTCCTTTTAGCACATTGCTAAGAGGGCGTTTTTTTAGCATCAACGGTTCGCTCGAATCATGATTTGCTGGGGAAAACGAGGTATCGCGGTTGGTGCGCAAACAGTTGGTTAAAGTGTTTAATCGATAACAAGGTGAATTAATTCTGATTAGTTTGAATAATAACGACGTTTTAGGAGGCGTAAATTATGTTGAAACATTTATTACCATTAGGAACCCGGGATGAATTTGGTCGGCGGGCACGGACGAAGCAACACCTGATCGCGGTGATCCAAGCCCATTTCAAGCAACGGGGGCTCGCGCCGATTGCAACGCCGTTATTAGAAAATGAAGCGGTGTTTGATCCGTATCAAATGGGCAATTATCAGCTTTACCGCTTATTTAGCAACGACGGTCGGACATTGGTCTTACGGCCAGACATGACCCTACCCGTCGCCCGCTTCATCAGTGCAACCAACGTGCCCTTACCACAAAAGTTTGGCTATGTCGGTGATATCTTTCGGGTGAGTCGTCAATTGTCGGGCTCGTATAATCAAATCACACAAGCGGGGGTCGAATTAGTCGGGTATGCCTCACTGAAAGCAGAATTCGAGTGTTTGACGATTGCCAATCAGCTTTCAACTGAACTGATTGCCGATGCCGTTGAAATCGAATTAGGGGATGCCCAGTTTGCGCAACGCGTCGTCGCGAGTCTAACCAGCGATGATTCGGAACAACAGGCCATCTTAACCGCCTTGTTCGATAAGCAAGTGCCACGCTACACGAACCTGATTGCCAAGTATCGCGCCCAACCTTTGTATGACTTTCTCAAAGCATGGCCGCGGTTGTTCGGACGACCAGAACGGATCTTTAAAGAATTGGCCGCAGCATCACTACCGGCAACGGTGCAACCAAGCCTTAAACGCCTACAAACGGTGGTGGCTTGGATGCAGAAAACGATGCCAGCACAAGCCGTTTCAGTAGACTTGAGTAGCCAAGCACCACAAAAATACTATACCGGCCTGACTTTTCGGGGTTATTCACAAGCGGGCGCCGGCTATCTGTTCAGCGGCGGTCGGTATGACAAACTACTGACGAACTTCCAAGCAGAAGCCGAACCGGCCGTTGGGATGGGGCTAAACGTGGACTTGTTAACGACTTTGGCCACCGACCAACAGACTGCTTACGCCGAACAATTGATTTACTTTGAACCTGAACAATGGCCACAAGCGGAGGCCTACTTAGCAAAACAACCGCACGCCATTTTGAGTTTGGCAGATGACTTAGCAGGGGCACGCATCGAAGCACAACGTTTGAATGCGCAACTGATTGATTTAACTGGAGGTGTGACCAATGACTGAACCACGTTTAAAAATTGCGTTGACCAAGGGCCGCGTTGAACAACAAGTGCTGCCATTACTGGAACAGGCCGGACTGGATTGTTCGCAAGTCCGTAACAAACAACGCCGATTGATTTTTGATTCCAAGACCCAACCGTATGAGTTTATCTTGGCAAAGGGACCGGACGTGACGACCTTCCTCGAACGGGGCGCCGCCGATATCGGTATCGTTGGTAGTGATATTTTGACCGAACACGAGAGTACCCAATATGAATTGTTAGATTTGGGCGTGGGTAAGTGCCAATTCGTGTTGGCATCGACGGCCGACTTCGATCCGGTCGCACCACGGCGCAAGATCATCGGCACCAAGTACCCCTTGATTACCCAACGTTATTTTGATCGTTTGGGCCAAGACGTTGAAATTATTAAGATTGAAGGCTCGGTCGAATTAGCACCGTTGACCGGCCTCGCGGATGCCATCGTCGATATTACCGAGACGGGCACCACGATCCGTGAGAACCATTTACAAATTTATGACTATTTACAACCCGTTTCGACCCGCTTAGTGGTCAACCGTTTAGCACTCAAGCAACAACAAACCGCCATCTATGACTTAGTTGATCGCTTAGCCGCGGTGGTGGCCGCGAATAATCCAAAGGAGTTTGCCTAATGAAAATTATTAATGAAAATTTAGCCAGTTTAAAACGTTTAGTTCAAACCAAGACTCAACAATTGACTGATTTAAAAGTTGAATCCGCGGTGCGCGACATTATTGCCAATGTGATCAAAAACGGCGATGCAGCTGTTAAAGATTATGAAGCCCAATTTGACCAAGTCAAGCTGACCGACTTTAAGCTATCACAAGCCGTGATTGATGACGCTTATGATAATTTGGATCCCAAAGTGAAGGATGCCTTGTTATTAGCCAAACGCAATATCACGAGTTTCCATGAAAAAGAAAAGGCGACTGGTTTTATTGATGCTGAACAGCCCGGCGTCTTACGGGGACAAAAGCTACTGCCACTCAATCGGGTCGGTTTATACGTCCCCGGTGGTACCGCCGCCTATCCATCAACGTTACTGATGAGTGCTTTGCCGGCCAAAATCGCTGGTGTCAACGAAGTCATTATGGTGACGCCACCACAAGTCGATGGCATTAATCCCGCCGTGCTGGCTGCAGCTAAAATCGCCGGTGTTGACGCGATTTATCAAGTTGGCGGCGCCCAAGCCATCGCCGCGTTAGCCTATGGGACTGAAACGATTCCGGCGGTCGATAAGATTATCGGCCCAGGGAACATCTTCGTGGCAACGGCCAAGAAACAGGTCTTTGGTCAGGTCGCCATCGACATGGTAGCCGGCCCATCAGAAATCGGGATCTTAGCGGATGATTCCGCGGATCCCCGGCAGTTAGCTGCTGATTTGTTGAGCCAGGCTGAACATGACAAACGGGCACGGCCAATCTTAATTACCGATAGTGCTGACTTAGCCCAAGCGGTGAGCGACAACGTGACGTCACAATTAAAAGTTTTACCACGTGAGGACATTGCGACGGCCGCCGTTAATGAAAAAGGGTTTATCGCCGTGGTTTCGAAGGTCGAAGAAATGTTTGACCTGATGAACACAGTGGCACCTGAACACTTGGAAGTTCAATTGAAGAATCCGACCCAGTACTTGAACTTGATCAAAAATGCGGGTTCCGTCTTCCTAGGTCGGTACGCCTCCGAACCACTTGGAGACTACGTTGCGGGTCCCAACCACATCTTGCCAACGAGCGGGACGTCGCGGTTCTCGTCACCACTTGGTGTTTATGATTTCGTCAAACGGACGTCCTTTATTCAATACACCAAAGACGCCTTAGCCAAAGAAGCACCGGCAATCACGACGCTAGCGCGGGTCGAAGGCTTGGAAGGCCACGCTCGTGCAATCGAGAGTCGCTTTGACACTTATTATGATTAGGACCGACCAATTGACGGTTGGTGCCGGCGATTAATAGCCAGCCGGTGATGAGACGAGGAGGAAATACACATGCGACAGGCAACGATTAAACGTGAAACGAAGGAAACACAGATTGAAGTTAGTTTGAATTTAGACGAACAGAGTGGCATTGAAATTGATACGGGCATTGGTTTTTTGAACCACATGTTGAACTTGTTTGCCAAGCACGGCCGCTTTGGACTAGTGGTCAAGTGCCATGGTGACTTGGACGTCGATCCGCACCACACGACGGAAGATACCGGTATCGTGCTCGGCGAATGCTTCAAGCAGGCATTGGGTGACAAGCAAGGAATTGAACGGTACGGCACCGAATTTGTGCCAATGGACGAAACTTTGGGCCAGGTCAGCGTTGACTTGAGTGGGCGCTCCTACTTAGTTTTTGACGCTGAACTCACGAATCCACGACTCGGTGGTCTGGATACAGAAACGGTCGAAGATTTCTTCCAAGCCGTCGCGTTTGCCGCCGAGATGAATTTACACGCGCGTATTTTATATGGGCGCAATACCCACCACAAAGTTGAAAGTTTGTTCAAAGCATTTGGCCGTGCTATGCGGGCGGCTGTCACGATCAATCCTGATATTCAGGGGGTCAACTCCACGAAAGGCGTGATTTAATGTTCGCAATCGTCGATTATGATACGGGCAATACCCGTAATCTGAAAAAAGCCTTTGATTACTTACAAGTGCCGACCGTTTTAACTGCTGATCCACAACAATTGGCCAGTGCCGATGCGGTGATTTTACCCGGCGTTGGCGCATTTGCCGCTGCGATGGATGCCTTAAAAGAACGCCAACTCGTCGGGGTCTTACAGGAACTTGCTCAAAAAGGCAAGCCGATTTTGGGGATTTGTTTGGGCATGCAACTGCTATTTGAAAGTAGCTCGGAGTACGGCGAACATGCGGGCTTAGGACTACTACGCGGCCACGTTGCAGCGATTCCGGATGACTTGAATGTCAAAGTACCGCAGATGGGTTGGAATCAAAATGACCTTCAGCGTCCGAACAGTGCGTTTGCCAGCATTGACGCCGCCTATACTTATTTCGTTCATTCCTATTATGCGGTTTGCCCGCGGGCTGAAATCGTCGCGACCGTGGAACATGGGGTGACGGTGCCCAGCATCGTGCAACGTCAAAATGTGATTGGGATGCAATTTCACCCTGAAAAGAGTGGTCAGGTCGGCTTACAACAACTAGCAGCGTTTAAGGAAATGGTGAGTGCAAATGATTTTTCCAGCAATTGATTTACGAGCCGGCCAGAGTGTTCGACTCTACCAAGGTGATTTTAAACAGGCGACGCTGATCAATCCGGATCCGGTGGCCCAAGCGCGACAAATTAATGTGGCCGGGTTGACCCATCTTCACATGGTCGACTTGGACGGCGCTAAATCTGGTCAACCAGAAAATTACGCCACGATTGCCGCAATTCGCAAGGCCTTCAAGGGCACCATCGAATTAGGTGGTGGGATTCGGACTTATGAACTGGCGACCCGTTATTTGAAACTAGGGATCGACCGTCTGATTTTAGGCTCAGTGGCGCTGACAGACCCGGAGTTGGTCAAGCGACTCTTAACCGAATTCGGTGGTGAACGGATCGTCATCGGCATCGATGGTACGGATGGTTACGTTGCCATCAAGGGCTGGTTAGAACAGTCACAAACGAAGATGAGTACCTTGATGAAAGCCATGACTGCCAGTGGCGCCCGTCACTTTATTGTGACCGACGTTGCCCGTGACGGCACGATGCAGGGACCGAACTTGGGCTTGTACGAAGAACTACAAGCACAGGTGCCAACTGCCAACTTGATTGCCAGCGGCGGTATTCGTGATTTAACGGATGTGCAAGTCTTGCAAGCCAGTGGATTTAAAGATGTCATCATCGGTAAGGCGCTGGCTCAGGGTGGCGTGACCCTGGCAGCATTAGCGGAGGTGGAAGCATGATAGCCAAACGAATTATTCCGTGTCTGGATGTTGCCGATGGACGCGTTAAAAAGGGTGTTAATTTTGTGAATCTGACTGATGTTGGTGACCCAGTCGAAATTGCCGCTGCGTATCAACAACAGGGGGCCGATGAACTGGTCTTCTTAGACATTGCAGCGACTAATGAGCACCGCGAGACGATGGCAACGATGGTCGAACAGGTCTCCGCGCAAGTCTTCATGCCACTGACGATTGGCGGTGGCATTAGCAGCGTGGCGGATATGCAACGGATTTTGCGGGCTGGGGCGGACAAAACGGCCATTAATTCGGCGGCCGTTGCCAATCCTGACTTGATTCGGGCCGGGGCTGAAAAGTTCGGTAATCAGTGTATCGTGGTTGCTATTGATGCCGCCTGGGACGAACAAGCCCAGCAGTACCGCGTTTATACCCACGGTGGCCAGCAAGCGACCGACTTAGATGCGATTGAATGGGCCAAACAAGCCGTCGATTTAGGTGCTGGTGAGTTATTGGTGACCAGCATGGATCGTGATGGCACCAAGGCCGGCTTCGACACCAAGCTCTATCAGGCGCTGGGTGCCGCGGTCAACGTACCAATCATCGCCAGCGGGGGTGCCGGTAACCTGCAAGACTTTGTTGATGTGTTCGCAGATACGACGGTCGATGGGGCGCTTGCCGCTTCCGTCTTTCACTTTGGTGAGTTGACGATTGCGGATGTTAAATCCGCCTTAAAGGAAAGTGGGGTCGTGGTTCGATGAAACCAGATTTTGAGAAGGGTAATGGCTTACTCACGACGGTCGTGACGGACGCCGATACCAAGGACGTCTTGATGGTCGCGTGGATGAACGCCGAAAGTTACCAACGAACGCTAAGTTCCGGGCAAACGTGGTTTTGGTCACGTTCACGCCAAGAACTCTGGCACAAGGGTG
Source organism: Lactiplantibacillus plantarum EGD-AQ4 (assembly GCF_000463075.2). Lineage (GTDB taxonomy): Bacteria > Bacillota > Bacilli > Lactobacillales > Lactobacillaceae > Lactiplantibacillus > Lactiplantibacillus plantarum_A. The sequence continues at coordinate 9,678 of NZ_AVAQ01000026.1, read as the reverse complement.
AAACGAGCGGCAATGTTCAAGATGTCGTCAGTATGACGTTGGATTGTGACCAAGATACGTTGCTAGTCTCAGTCCATCCCCACGGGCCAGCTTGTCACACCGGCCACACGAGTTGTTTTTTCAACCCGGTCAAGTAGTTGGTGAAGCAACAGATGAGCACCGCGAGCGTCGGTTGATGAGTGGCCGGCGTTTTGGCTAGTAGATGCGGTGGCGAACCGTCAGTCGAATAGTGGTTTAGTAAAATGTGACAATCAGTGTTTCAGTTGATGACGCTGACTGCGTTTAAAAATTAGGTCTATATAATAGAAGAAAGTGGTGTCGAATATGCAAAATATGGAAGAATTATACGAATTGATCAAACAACGGAAAGCAACGCCTAAGAAGGGTTCTTATACGGACTACTTGTTCACCAAGGGCCTCGACAAGATCTTGAAGAAGGTCGGCGAAGAATCGACAGAAGTCATCGTGGCGGCGAAAAATCCTGGCGATGAGGAATTAACTTATGAGACGGCTGACTTACTCTATCACGTGCTCGTATTACTCGTCGAACGCGGCGTTAGTTTTGACCAGATCAAGACTGAACTTGCCAAGCGTGAAGGCAAAATGAGTGATTACAAGGATCGTCCCGAAATCAAGAACTTATAGGAGGTAGTTGGATGAAAGCAAGCATCGAACAGTTAGCAGCCTATGTACCGGAAAAACCATTAGCCACGTTGCAAGCCGAATTGGGATTACCGCGGCTGGTGCGGCTATCGGCCAACGAAAACCCATACGGGACCTCGCCAGCGGTGGCGACTGCGATTAAAAATTGGGACTTCACGCAAAGCAATCGTTATCCAGATGCGGATGCGCAAGCCTTACGTGCGGCAATCGCCAAACAACAACAGATTGAACCGGCCAGCATCGTGTTTAGCGTCGGCCTTGATGAAATGATCGTCATGTTATCGCGGACCTTCTTGGGCGCTGGTGACCAAGTCATCGTCTCTGCACCGACCTTCTCAGAATACGGACTGCACGCTGAAATCGAGGATGCCAAGCTGGTTAGCGTGCCGACCTTAGCTAACGACCACGTCGACTTCGACGCGTTAGCCGCCGCAATTACGCCGCAAGTCAAGATGGTCTGGTTATGCAATCCCAATAATCCGACTGGAACGTTAGAATCGTTAGCGGATATTGAAGCCTTCATCCAGCGCGTTCCCCAAGAGACGATGGTGTTAATTGACGAAGCATATATTGATTTTGCAGAAAATGCCGCTCAAGTGACCGCGATGCAATTGCCCGCCAAATACGAGAACGTCGTCGTCATGCGAACCTTTTCTAAAGCATACGGACTCGCTAATTTCCGCGTCGGCTATGCCGTCTTCAATCAGCGGTATGCGGCGACGATGCAGACCGTTCGTTTGCCCTATAATGTGAACTCGTTGGCCCAAGTCGCTGCTTTGGCGGCACTTAATGATCCCGATTTTGTGGCATCGACTGTTCAGAAAAATGCAATTGAGCGGGCGAAGTGGACAAAATTCTTTGACGACCGTCAAATCACTTACGACCAATCTGGCGCCAACTTTATCTTCTTTGAGTACCCAGATGCCGATCGCCTCGCCGATTACTTATTACACCACGGTTATCTGATTCGGACCGGGTTACGGCCAGGATGGCTACGCCTGACGATTGGGACGGCGGCTGACAATCAAGCGCTACAACAATTAATCGACGCTTTTTCATAATTATTGCGATGGAATGAAAAACGATTATGCTGGTAAAAGGCATAATCGTTTTTTGGTGATTGCCTTCAAAATTTGCGAGATGAACGAATTCGAATGTGGGTTCAATTTTGTGTTAGCTTGTCTTATGTGGGACTCTTCGAGGTGCTTTTTAATATTAGTGGCTGGAAAGCTCGTGCTGGCGTTTGACTTCGAGCTAGCTCTAAGTTGTAAACTAACCTTATCGATAAACTACGGGTGGTTGACCTAAATGTCAGAATTAAGTAAATTAGCAGCTGGTGACTGGTATCAATTCAAGGATAGCGGCGTTGCGGCTCAAAAAGCGCGGGCGGCTAAGTTGTGTCAGGAATTTAACCAAATTGCTGCGACGGACCCGGCTGCGCAGACGGCCAAGATGCAGGAAATTTTGGGAAGTTACGGCGACAATTTGTCGGTGCAAGCCAATTTAAACTGCGATAATGGCCGCAACATTCACGTCGGCGATAACTTTTTGAGCAATTACAATCTGACGATTTTGGATATCGCACCGGTTCACATCGGTGATAACGTGATGATTGGCCCCAATGTTGATATTTACACGGTCAATCATCCACTGACAGCGAGTGGTCGCCGTGCCAACCTCGCTCAGGGGCATCCAGTGACGATTGGAAATGATGTCTGGATTGGCGGTAAAGTCACGATTACACCCGGCGTAACGATCGGTAATAACGTCGTGGTGGCAGCTGGCGCAGTCGTCACGCATGATGTACCGGATAATACGCTGGTGGCAGGTGTGCCAGCCAAAGCAATTCGGCAATTAGAAGAATAGTGAGTGAACTGAAAGTCGGTGTGAGCCGGCTTTTTTTGCGCGCTCAAATACGTTGATTATAGCGCACTCGAATTGAATTCCGGCATTGAATTCCACTGAGCGAATATTGAATTTAGAAATTAATTTGTTGCCTTGAAGTGCAGACCAAGGTTTACACTAACAACATTCTAAGATAAAGCAGAGGAAAATGCCGATGAAAATTAGGAGAACGATTGGACTGATTGGCGTCATTATTCTAGTGATTGTGGGTGTAAGTTTCGTAGTTCATAATCATTCCGACAATCAATCTCGGGAAGACCGTCAAGCACATCAGACAACCAATCGAAAAGGTAAGCGGGCAACTCAGAAAACAATCGTGATCTATTTCTCTGAAACCGGAACGACGAAACAAGCTGCAGAAAAGATTGGGAAACAGTTAGGCGTTAAGACAGTTGCTTTGAAGCCCAAACAAGCCTATTCAAAAAAATATACGAAAATGGCTAGTACTGCTAAAGCTCAAGTTGATCAAAATCAACATCCCGAGCTGGCGAAATTAAATGTTGATTTGTCTCAGTACCAAACCATTTGGCTCGGTTTTCCGACTTGGTACCATCGTCCACCAATGCTGATCAATTCCTTCTTTGATGACGTTCAGCTGAAAAATAAAACGATTATTCCGTTCACGACCAGTGCTTCCAGTAACATAAGTGAGAGCATGCCCTATCTGAAGAAAATGGTCAAGAATAAGCAAATTACCCTTCATAAGGGATTAACTGCCAATGATGACCAGGCTATCGATAAATTTGTTAAACAAAATAAATGATGGTAATCAGAGTGCCAATCCTTGCTATGGACTGCACTCAAAGGTATATATTTTACGTTGAAATAAACCAACGAGGGAGATTTTTTGATGAAAATTATGATTCTAGGTGCGGCGGGACAAGTCGCACGACTATTGACAGATGATTTACTTGACCAAACGGATTTTCAGCTCGTGTTATATGGGCGCAACGTTTCTTCGCGCTTAGCTGAAAAGGCTAGTAAACGGGTTGACTTAGTAGATGGCACATTTGAAGATGTCGCCAAAATCCAAGGAGCGTTGGAGCCAGGTGTGGATGCTGTATATCTCAACTATGTTGCTGGCGATGCCTTGGTTAAGCCGATTGTTGACGTCCTAGAGAAAATGAATGTATCACGGTTCATTGCGTCCAGTGTGCCCGATCTCTACCAAGAGGTTGCGGGACCGTTTGCAGCGTGGTATCGGCAACAAATGGGCAAGATTTGGCAATCCAAGTATCGACAGGCAGCTGACGTGATTGAGGGTAGTACGCTTGACTATGTTCTGTTACGAATTACTTGGATGTATAACGACGCGCAACACACTCAAGTTCATCTGACGACTAAGGGGCAACCCTTTACTGAATCGCAGGTGACTCGCGAGGGTGTCGCACAATTAGTTACTGATTTATTGACTGGTAAACAAGATTACCATTGTGAAAGTTTAGGTGTCGGTGAACTAGATACTGCATGGCGTAAACCAAGTTTTTATTAGGAGGAAATATCAAATGAATGTCATTATTTTAGGTGCAACGGGTCAGATCTCGAGTTATTTAATTGAGCGGTTACTTAATGAAACAACTGCCCAGCTAACGCTCTACGGCCATCATGTGACACAGCGAATTACTGTGGTTGATGGTCAGCGAGAACACATGGTAGATGGCGATATTTTAGATGAAACGACTTTAAACCAAGCCATGGTCGGACAAGATTTTGTCTTCTTGAATACACCGACCGCAGAAGCAATGAATGCGACTGCAGCAGCCATGAAAAAGGCCGGAATTCGGCGCTTAGTGATCTCTGGTACGATTGGTCTTTATAATGAAGTTGGTGGTAAGTTTGGTGAATGGGGCAAGTCGATGATGGCCTACTTTACCAATCGGCAGCCTGAACGCGACGCTATTGCTGCTTTAGATCAAGACAATGCGATCGATTACACCTACGTTCGAATGTCGATGCTCTATAACAACCCATTCAAAACCGATTACACGCTGGTTCCATTTGGCACCCCTGTTACTGGGGCACAAGTATCTCGCCAGGCCGTGGCCCATTTTATTACTGATATGGTCAAAGCACCAACGACGCATCTGAATAAAAATGTCGCTATTATTGAGACCGGCTCAGAAAACTTAGCCAAACCATCATTTTATTAAGGAATCTGTCGCCATTCAGTGGTAGAAGTAATCAGTAAATATTATAGTCATTAGTATAATATTCTGATTGTTTCAAACCTTAAACGATAATTTGTCATTTAAGTGCGACGTGGCAAATAAGGCAAAAATTAATGTTTAAATGCTTGCCTTGGTGTGCACTTCATACTTTATAATGAAGGCGTTAATTAGGATAACTACCAAAATAACAAAAGGAGGATGAAGAGATAAGTAATTCATGAGTCAATTTGAACGACATGACGTTCAAACTAGTGAAATTACAACTGTTAGGGATAATTCTTGAGACTTAGTGTACGCAGATGCAATTACAAAAAATGAAGCCAACAAGGTGAATGTTTCCCCAGCCAGTTATGATTTAAACAGTTGAAAGATCAACTCGCACAATGCGTGCCCAATATTTGGTTTGTCGACGTAATGGTAAGCGAGTTAACGCAAAAGTGGGTGGTTAGTCAGAAAAGTGGTCTTTAAAAATTGCGAAGTTTCTGGCTTGCCTTGGAGTTCAGACCAAGGTATATGCTACATATTGTATTAAAGATAAGGAGTGTTTAATTATATGTCAAAAAAAGTTATCGTCATTACTGGTGCGTCTAGTGGTATTGGTGAAGCTACTGCCAAATTATTAGCTAGTCAAGGTAATCAATTAGTCTTAGGTGCTCGGCGTGAAGCACGACTTCAAGAAATTACGCAAGCAATTGAAAACGCAGGCGGCGAAGCAACATATGCGGTCACGGATGTCACCGATTTAGACTCAGTCAAGCAACTCGCGAAGAAAGCTGTTGATACCTATGGTCGGATTGATGTTTGGATGAATAACGCTGGTTTAATGCCACAGTCTGTCTTAGCTGAGGGTAAAGTTACAGATTGGAACCGAATGATCGATGTCAATGAAAAGGGTGTGCTCTATGGCATTAATGCAGCCCTTGGCATTATGCGTGAACAACAATCTGGTCATTTCATTAATACCTCATCAATTGCAGGACACATCGTTGGACCTGGTTCAGCAGTTTATAGTGCAACTAAGCAGGCAGTGCTTGCAATTAGTGAAGGCCTTCGTCAAGAAGAAGCTCAAGCTGGAAGCAATATTCGGGTGACGGTGGTTTCCCCAGGTGCCATTGCCACGGAATTAACGAACTCAATTACTGATGAAGAAGTGAAGAAGGGGACGGAGCAATTCTATGATTTGTTCGCCATCTCCCCAGAACGGGTGGCTGAATCGATTGCATTTGCAATTAATGCACCAGCTGATGCTTCAATCAATGAAATCATCATTCGCCCAAGTAAGCAAGTCATGTAATCAATTGGCATGACGCATATTCTTGCCCTGAAATTTATACAATAGCTATAATCTCAAGTAGGTTATAGCTATTTTTTATAAATAAAATTATGACAGGAGATTATGAGCGTATTTAATTTTTTAGGCCGGCCACGTACGATTGATGACCAAATCGATGGTCGTAAAATCAGTTGGCTGGAATTATTTTATGATTTAATATTTGCCGTTGTTTTCTCGCGAATCACTGACGGACTAGTCGAACATTTGTCTTGGACCACGGTTTTGAATGCAACGTTGATCTTTTGGTGGTTTCTCTGGGGATGGAGCGAGACTTCTGGGTACTTTGATAATCACGGCAATGGTTCAATATTAAACGTCATTATCATTAATGTTCAGATGATATTTACAGGAATCGGTGCGATTTTTATTCCAGAAGCGCTACATGGTAATTACGCGCATCTGACGATTGCGTTCTTACTGATTGAGCTGATGCTTGCTGCAGTCTGGTTTGGTATTGCACACTATGATCGAATTCATGGACCTGCATCGCGGGTTTGGGCGAATGTTCACCTAGTTTCAGCGGGGTTGCTCATTATCAGTCTATTTACGCCCAATCGGTGGTCTATTGCGATCATTGTATTGGCGTTGATCTTTAACCTCGGTGATGTTTTCTTTGCTAATCCTAATTTGGAACGTGAATATCAACAAACTAATATGACACACGTCGTTAAGGATTCACTCATTGAGCGTTACGGGCTGATGACCATGATTGCATTAGGTGAAATCATTGCGGGTTTGTATGAAGCCGTTGCCGAAAGTGGTCAGTCTGTGGCCCTCAGTCAGTTTATTGTTTGTATTATCCTGATTGCGTTAGTTAGTGGCAGTTATTATTTGATTCTAGGGGAACTGCATATCACGTTGTCTTCTTCAATCAAGGTTATTATGACTAGTTGGCTCTTTATTTTGGATATCTTCTTGATTTTTGGCATGGGGATCGCATTGCATTTAGCGTTGGATGAAGCGACCTTAACACTGAAGTTAGCCTTCTCTGGATTGTTATTTGGTAGCTTGCTAGTGATGTGGGCCATCGAAAAAATTGCTGTAAGTGGCCGCGGAACGGGGCTGTCAGGGATACTGGTTATCTTGTTGACCCTCTTGTTACTCGTGGCGGTTGCTTGGCTGCCAATGATGTGGATGCTTGTGGCGGTCGATTGCATTATGGGCTTAGTGATCGTCCACGAACGGTATTTGGCACATCGTGATGTCATAACTAAATGATGACCATTTGACAAGAGACGGATTGCATCGCAGATTAATTGAATTGAGTCTTGCCTTAGAGTTCACACCAAGGTTTATACTTAATAATATAAATGGTGTGAGAAAGCAATTGAGAGATTGGTATGAATTAATCTGCAGAGAGGTGAAACAATGAATATTAACGCAGTTAGTAAACAATTTAAAGTAACAAAGGACACTTTACGTTACTGGGAACGAATTGGAATTCTACCACCAATTCATCGAAATGAAAGTGGTTATCGTGATTACGATGATAATGACATGAATTGGATTTACTATGTTAAAACGTTACGGCGAGCTGGAATGTCGATTGAATCCTTGATTGAATATATGAAATTATTACACCAGGACGGCGTGACCGCTGAAGCACGACGCGATTTGTTGATTGAGCAACGAACAGAGTTACAAGAACAACTGAATCAAACAAAACAAACGATAGATTATTTATCCTATAAGATCGACCATTTTCAGGATCATATTCTGCGGAACGAAGCCGAAAAGTTGTTTCCTGAATCTAGTGAACGCATTTTAGATGATGTCCACGATGCGTGAATCTTGCAATAATTTGAATGAAAGGATGATTTGAATGGTCAAAAATTCAGAAGTAAAAAATGGCGTTATTTTTCCAGTTGGAGAACCGAACACGGCTTTTCAACAATATTTTATCGGGCAAAGTTATTTAAAAGGACTGGTTTCTGATCCAGATGTCAATGTCCATGTTGGCAACGTGACTTTTGAACCTGGATGCCGGAATAATTGGCATATTCATCATAACGGCTTTCAAATCCTACTTGTGACTGGTGGCGAAGGCTGGTATCAGGAAGCTGGTCAGAAACCACGGCACTTGGTTGCGGGTGATGTTGTTGTGACGAAGGACGGGGTCAAACACTGGCATGGTGCAACTAAAGATAGTTGGTTCGAACATATTGCAATTACGGCTGGTACCGCAGAGTGGTTGGAACCTGTAACAGACGACGCTTACAATAACTTGGAGGCTTGATTGATTATGGCAGAAAAACAAACAGCTGGACGTGACAATTTGGGTGAATTTGCACCTCAATTTGCCGCACTTAATGATGATGTTTTGTTTGGCGAAGTTTGGTCGCGTGAGTCTGAACTTTCGTTACATGACCGTAGTATGATTACTTGCGCTTCATTGATGTCGCAGGGGTTGTTTCCTCAATTATCGTCACACATGAAGCTGGCCAAAAAGCATGGTGTTACCAAGGATGAGATGGTTGCACTGATTACGCAGCTGGCATTTTATGCCGGGTGGCCAAAGGCTTGGTCGGCGTTCGGTTTAGCCAAGGAAGTCTATGGTGATTAGCACCAAATAGTCGTTCTATAGATGATTATGGGCACCAAATGATTGGCGCTATGTTTGATGTGAGTTAGTGTCGTATCCGAATACGGCATCTTGAATTACCGGAAAAGTCAATTATCACACTTGATGCTGGCTCTTGGAACGGGCTGACATTGATTGGACAACTGGTCATGGCGTCGAATGGCTGTTTTGAAGAATAGCGTCAATAGTGATGATGTCAGTATGGAAAGGGATAGCTTAAATGGCAGATGGGCAAAAAGCGTTAGTGTTATATTTTTCTTGGTCTGGTAATACCAAGCGGGCGGCGCAACAAGTACAGCAATTGAGTGGTGCCGATATTGAAGAAATTCAGCCGGTAGTCCCATACTCAAGCGATTATCAGGCTGCTGGCAAACGTGCAGAGGGAGAGAAGGACAAGGCGATTCACCCTGAAATTCGGCCTCTGACTAGTGATTTAACAGCTTATGATGAAATCTATATTGGATTTCCGACCTGGTGGTATCAGCCTCCAATGATTATTCATTCTTTGTTCGAGCAAAATGATTTTAAAGGTAAGCGGATTATTCCGTTTGTAACGAGTGCTAGCAGTTCTGTGACGGATAGCGTTCCTGTATTGCAACAGTTGGCAACTGCTGCAGGTGCCGAATTAGATCAGGGCTTTACCGCCAACAAACCGCGCATTATCGAAAAATACTTTAAATAAAATCACCTTGGTTAGAGTGAGCCCTTAAGTGTCCAAACAGCTTAATGGCTCACTCTTATATTATCCAATGCGTACGCGTTGCACTAGTTATTCTTTGGCATTGAAGATGATTAAAAAGTGCCAGTTTAGATTGCTGTTCGTCAGCGGAGGCGCGCCCTAATCCGACTTCCGGGGCCGGCTGACAACGCTTGAACAGGGCGGACATCGATTTGAACTCACGCAGAAACCCACTGCGCAATTTCAAATACGAGTCTTCTTCTAGCCCGGGAAGACCACCCGGACAAGAAGAATTTCGCCCTTGAGCATTGTCAGCCAGCCCCTCCAGTCGGGAAGCCGCTCGAATGGC
>NZ_AVAQ01000025.1 GCF_000463075.2 Lactiplantibacillus plantarum EGD-AQ4 | reverse complement strand
TAACCAAGCAAAGAACGCTTGCTAAGTGAAATTTCACCACTGGGCCTTGCCCAGAATACCTTCCAGCCGGGATCCTATTCGGAAGGCAGACATTTGCGGACCCAACTTTAAATGGACTAGTCGTTGATTCTCAGTAAACAGTCAATTCGGTAACGAACTGTAAGATTAGTTTCTGGTAAAAGCTATCATACTCATGTTCTAATCATAGAAGTCAGCAGTAGTACTGAATATTGTCAGAACTTTCTCTACTCACCTAAGATGACAAAATCTGAGAACAAACGAAGGATAATTCTATGCACTAGTTTCAAGGATAGTGTCGCTGACATTAGTGCATAATTCTAAACCGGTGTATCAGTTTTTAAAACGGACAAGTCTTGAAGCTCAATAAATCATCATCGATGCTGATTTAAAGTTTGCATGAATAACTCCGGCGTTTATATTCAGTGGTCAATTGCACCCAAATAGGTGGCCGTTCATCCGCCATTCGAGCGGCTTCCCGACTGTAGGGGCCGGCTGACAATGCTCAAGGGCGAAATTCTTCTTGTCCGGGTGGGTTTCCCGGGCTAGAAGAAGACTCGTATTTGAAATTGCGCAGTGGGGTTCTGCGTGAGTTCAAATCGATGTCCGCCCTGTTCCAGCGTTGCCAGCCGGCCCTGGAAGTCGGAATAAGGCGCGCATCGGCTGACGAACAGGAATCCAAACCGGCATGATTTAATCATCTATAATGCTAAAAATAACTGGCACAACGCGTACGCTAATTTTTAGAATATCAATTGCATCACACTAATCACAAGCGGTGGAATCAGCAACGATGGCAATAAGTTCAGTGTACTGAACTGTTTGATTTTAAGCAGACCGAGACCAGATGCTAAGATTAGAATCCCACCAACAATCGTGATTTCATTGAGTATTACCGTACTCAGCGCCCCTTTTAACAGCAACGCCAGCACATAAATGCTACCTTGCCAGCAAAATAGCACCCCCGCCGCCAGTGCGATGCCAAAGCCAAAGGTCGACGCTAAAACGATCGATGTAATGCCGTCCAGCATCCCATTGGTGAACAAAAAGGTGTAATCGTGCTTCAAGGCGGCTTCGATTGGTCCCAAAATCGACAATGAGCCAATACAATACAGTAAGATTGCCGTGGCGAGTCCTTCTGCTAAATTGCCACCAGCCAGCCGGCCTACCAACCGGTCAAAGCGCCCCTGAATGTCCAGCGCTTGCCCAATCAGGCCACCAACTGCCAAACTAACGATGAACAGCACCGGATACTTACTTTGCGGCATCCGCTGAACGACTGCGTTGATTCCAATCACACAAGCTGCTAATCCCAGCGCCTGAATCAAAATATCGTGATAGGCCGGTTTGATCCCTTTTTTGAAGAAATAACCCACGATACATCCGGCCAGAATCATACCTGTATTGAAAAACGTCCCAATCATGTCCTCACGCTCCTCCGTCTCTATTCTTTGTTATTTTCATAATCGCTGCAAGATTGAAAATCCAATCTGGCCACCATGACCGCCAAGCTGAAACTGGCTAACCTACTGCCAATCAGCCAGTTACACTATTGGCTAACATGCCGCTATTTAAACGATTGATCGACTAGCAAACACGGTGCCAATTAGATGATTGAACGACGTACCATAATCATCATATTTAAAGGAATTCAGATATTAAATGGCACGACAACGCCCAGTTCACCAGGCAATTGTCGTGCCATTTGATATCACTACATTAGTTGGTCGCCTTCGACCTTATTTAGCCGTCGTCCGCGCCCGACCAGCTCGAATTTCGGCCAAATAGTGTTCACTTTGCGCGCCGTCAAACTCGTTTTCGGATTTTCCGATAATGACCGCAGCCAGTGAATTACCGACCACGTTCACGACCGTCCGGCCCATATCAACTAGCCGATCGATGCCGGCAATAAAGGCCAGTCCTTGCACCGGAACGCCAATCGTTGAAATCGTCGCCAGCAAGACCACGAACGAAGCACCGGGCACCCCCGCGATTCCTTTGGACGTAATCATCAAAACGACCAGCAACGTAATTTGTTGACTCAGTGACAGGTGAATGCCGTACGCCTGGGCCAAGAAAAGGGCTGCCAATGATTGGTAAATCGCCGAACCATCTAAGTTGAAGGTATACCCCGTTGGAATCACGAACGAGACGATGCCTTCGCTAACGCCGTACTTGCCCATTTTATCAATAATCCGTGGTAAGGCGGCTTCAGAACTCGCTGTTGAGAAACCGAGCACCATTTCATCCCGAATCACACGTAACAAATGCCAGATGTTTAACCCGAACAATTTGCCGACGATGCCCATTACGACCACAATAAAGATTGCCATCGTGATGTAGGCCAGGATAATGAAATAGCCCAGTGGTGCCAAGGCTTTCAAGCCCATTTCTGCCACCGTGACTCCGATCAACGCACAGACCCCGATTGGCGCCGTATGCATGACCCAATTCGTGACTTTGAACATCGCTTCGGCCACGGCATTCATGAAGTCCAAAATGATTTTGCCTTGTTCACCGATCGCCGCGGTACCTAAACCGAAGAAGACGGCGAAGAAAATAACTGGGATCATGTCACCAGCCGAAAGTGACTTGAATACGTTCGTCGGGATAATGCCCATCACCGTTGACCAGATACCGTTGTGTGAGACGGTCTTGGCGGTCTGCACATACTGACTGATGCTTGAGGCATGTAACTGGTGAATATCAATATAATCACCGGGATGGAAGACGTTCCCCATCAATAACCCTAACGCGATTGCAATCGTGGTCATGACTTCAAAGTAAATAATCGTCTTCCCACCGATTCGACCAAGTTTCTTCAAATCGCCCATGTTCGCGATCCCCGTTATCAGACAGGCCACCACGATTGGTAACACAATCATCTGAATCAGACTGATAAACATGGTCCCGATATTCTGCATCGCCGTGATCGCCGTCTTATTCCCATAAAAAACGACGCCCAAAATAATACCTAATACGAGTCCAATCAATATTTGCCAGCCCAAACTTAATCGAAACTGACGGTACCGCTTCATCTTTCCCTGCTTAGCCAAGCTATTCCGCCCCATTCTCATTTAGTGGATATTTAATTAATCTTTGACACACAATATTAATATTTTAGCACATCTAATCATAATATGAGAATTAAATTAAAAATTCCCAAAATTTTGTCGTGGACGCCTGTCAGCTTAGTAGTTGGGTTCCGCATGACGCCTCATAATTCACTGGTTCGACGGTCAAAGCATGATTGGGCTTCAAGCAAAAGCCGAACATTATTGATTAAGTTAAAAACGTACCGCGCCCACTAATGTTATCTACCTATTCGGAGGCTGGCACACCCCTAATAGTCATGCGCTAAAGGTCGCATCACCTCGCAAGCGGGTACACCGCTTCCCTCTAACCAGTGATTTTGGAACAGCCGACTACTCGCAAACAAAAAATTAGCTTGAGTCATCCCGACAATCGGTGACGATTCAAGCTAAAGTTTTCGTATTTTAAGTTAACGTTCTGTCAACACCGACACACCGTTTCAAACTGGGGCTACATTTCGCCAACGTCGCTATTTGGACCGCGTCATCCGATCATAGACCGCTGCACTGACCCAGTCAGCTGTCCACATCCATAATACATGCCCGATACCTTCTGAGACGTGTTCCGCCATCGGTTGATCCTTTGCAGCCGGGACGGTTCCTAATGCTGGCAATAAGATGTGATGGAAGGCTGTCCAGACGCCTAAACCGTAAAGGGCGCTACTGCCACCCTTGGCCTGTGGATGTTTGCGGGCCCAGATACTGTAGGCGACCGCAAAAGTCGTCGAAAAACCAAAGTGCATCACATAGCTAACACCGGGCAATTGTTGCCCCGAGTAGGTATATGTCGCATGCGTTAAGCTGGCAGGGACGCCGATTTGTTGCAATAATTGTTGTGGGGGGTTCGTTTGGTCCCGTTCAGGTGTGCGTGGCGGTAACACGTTCTCCCACCCTAACTTAACTAGACCAGAGATAACGCCACCAGTAACCCCTGCAATCACGGCGGCCCGGTGGTTAAACTGCTTCTTGACCATTAATAATTACCTGCCTCTCTATTCAATAAGTTAATCATACCAGCCTTTGGGACCATTTCGAAATGATTTATCTTCTGTTTTGAATAAAAAGTTTGCTTTTTAGGAACTTCGCGTGCTAAGATGAAACCATTCATTTATCACTCGATAAACGAAATTAAGGGAGGAATCGCAATGTATTTAGGATTAAAAGAAATGGGGCACGAAAAGCTGCGCTATGGCTTACTCAGTGGCGTCTTGTTACTGATTGCCCTGGTCGTCTTCATGCTGGCTGGACTGGCAAATGGCCTTTCCAACGGTAACCGTCAAGTGGTCGACCAGTGGCATGCTCAGACCGTGTACTTGAATAAAGACGCAAACCAGACCCTCTCTGCGTCCCAGCTCAAGTTGGCAGATCAAAAATACCTGACCGGCGATGATATCGCGCCACTAGCCAGTTTGTCAGGCACACTTCGGACCACCAACAATCGACTGAAGACCACTGCCAGTGCCTTTGGAACGACTCGCGACAGTTTCTTGATGCCTAAGGTCCTGACTGGCCATAAAATTAATGGTAAAAACCAACTACTGATCTCTGCCGCGCTCAAGGATAAGGGCTACCACCTGGGACAAAAAGTCCGCATTGGGACGACCGACCACTATGTCAAAATCGTCGGGACTTTTAAGGCCAGCACTTACAGTATTGCACCAACGGTTTACACCGATGTGGCGACGTTGAACCGGCTCAAAGGTAATCCCGTAACGAGTGGCGATCAACAACCAGTCAACGCGTTTGTCACCAAGAAGAGTCACTTCAAGAACTCAAAACATGGGAATATGCAACGGCTAAGCATCGCGACCTTCATCGAAAAGCTGCCCGGTTATAGCGCGGAACAACTGACACTTAACACGATGATCTACTTCTTGTTCGTGATTGCTTTGGCTGTCATCGGGATTTTCATGTTCGTTTTGACCTTGCAAAAACAAGCCTTATTCGGTGTCTTAAAGGTCCAAGGTATTGGAACCAAGCACATTTTAGCCGCCTTACTCACGCAAAGTGTCGCGATGGCCATTATTGGGATTGGAATCGGCCTCTTGATAACGGTTGGTCTTGCCCAAATCATGCCGGCTGGATTACCGTTCGCCATTGATTGGCCACAATTCGGAATCTATAGCGTCGCGCTACTCTTAGCGGCCGTAGTCGGTGCCCTGCTCTCATGGCGGACCGTTGCTAAAATCGACCCAGTCGTCGCCATTGGATAGGAGGAATCGTTAACATGACACAACCAGTCTTAGCTTTAAAAAACATCAATAAACAATTTGGCCACGGTCATACGGCGGTCAACGCCCTGACTGACGCCAACTTTGAAGTCAGTGCCGGTCAATTTGTGGCCATCATCGGGCCATCCGGTTCCGGCAAATCGACCTTCTTAACGATTGCGGCCGGCTTACAAACACCAACTAGCGGACAAGTCGTTCTGAACGGCCAACCACTGACCAATCAGACGGAGAAACAACGACTCGCCTACCGGTTTAACGAAATTGGCTTCATTTTACAAAGCTCCAACCTGATTCCGTTTCTCACCGTTCGCGAACAGTTCAAATTAGTCGACAAAATGGCAAAACGCAAATTCAACCAATCAGGTACGGATGAATTACTAGCTGAATTAGCCTTAACCGAAGTCCGTAATGCTTACCCAAGCGACCTCTCCGGTGGTGAACGCCAACGGGTAGCGATTGCCCGCGCACTCTATAACGACCCGAGCGTTATCCTCGCCGACGAACCCACAGCCAGCTTGGATACCCCACGTTCAATCGACGTGGTCAAACGCCTCGCCACTGAAGCCCACCAGCACAACAAGGCAATCGTCATGGTGACCCATGACCAACGTCTCATTGACGACTGTGATGTGGTTTATCAGATTGAAGACGGTAAAATGAGCCGTCGCAATTAGTTGCCGTGCGCTCCTGAAAACTCGTTGTTCACTGTGAACACCACATCCGATGCTAAACGACGTCTCAATCTGAGGCGTCGTTTTTTATATTACGGCATTCCACAATACGAGCATGGGCGCTTTCCCCTGCCGTCGTTGTCTCCGTTCATAGCAGACATGCGGGTTGTGCTGATTAATCTGTCTTGAATTATGTCGGTTTTTAAGTTCAGGGGCTGCCAGCTGAGGCCCGCTGGAAACAGTGCGAGTTACCGTAAACTTTCTGTGGTGAATGCTTCCTACGCCGGCCTCCAGGCATTCTGGGCAATGGCCGGAACGTGGTGGGCACAGGCTTGAGCCGACAAACCACGTCTCAAACACTGGCCTTTCACTAAACAAGCACAAAACGCTTGCTAAGTGAAATTTCACCACTTGGCCTTGCCCAGAATGCCTTCCAGCCGGGACAATATTCGAAAGGCAGACATTTGCGGACCCAACTTTCAATGAACTGTTCGTTGATTCCTGGTAGACAGTGATTTTGACATTCAACGGTCAGACTAGTTTCTAATGATAACTATACTTTCTTGCTGGCGTAATCAGACAAGCGACTTCACTGAAGTTGTTAAAATTTTCTCCGGTCGCCTGCAATAGCAAACTCTTGAATTCTAAACGTGATTGCTGAAAGGCTAAATTACTGATTTGTCGTTCACCGCTCCAAGGCAAAATCAGGCTTCAAAATTGAAGTTTATCTCCACTTTGAGGTCTGATTTTGTGTTTTTGGGGGGGATTTCTCCACAGTGATTTGATAATTCGGCAGTTTTTTCAGCAATCTCTTCTAAACGTAGGTAATTCTGTCAACTGAATCCAAGACCAGTTGCCGTTGAAATAATATTCAGGTGGTCTTCTCAATGATTAAACGCCATAAGTCAGTATCGATACTAGTTAAACGTTTGTCTCAGGGACCACTCCCTAACATTCAATGCTCAATTGCACCAAGATTAGTGGTCGTTCATCCGCCATTCGAGCGGCTTCTAAACTGTAGGGGCTGGCTAACAATGCTCAAGGGCAAAGTTCTTCTTGTCCGGGTGGTCTTCCCGGGCTAGAAGAAGACTCGTATTTGAAATTACGCAGTGGGTTTCTGCGTGACTTCAAATCGATGTCCGCCCTGTTCCAGCGTTGTCAGCCAGCCCCGGAGGTCGGATTAGGACGCAGCTCTGGCTGACGAACAATAAGCCAACTAACGGGCCAATTTTAATCATATTGAATGCCAAACGATACCGTCATAACTTCAGCGATATCAGCAAACTCCGCCGATTCCTCACTCGTAATATTGCCAGCACAAAAAAGCCAGCTCAAGTGAGGTCACCCGAACTGGCTGAATATCATTTTCAACGATTAATGTTTTTATCTTAAACGGTTCTAATTGGCTTGTGGTAATTTGTAGCGTAAGGCGCGATACACCAGTGCGACCACGTATACGGTAATAAAGCGGTCGAGGTAATCAGTGCCCACTTGAATCAGGAACACGGCCAGTGGTTTCGCCATTCCCGTCCCTAATAACAGTTGGACCAGCATGCTGGAGCCCGATGACGTGATACCTTGGAATAATATCACGGTAATTGCCGTCGACAACAGCGTGCCGGGTAACGAAATGACCGCCGCTAGCCACCAGTTGGACCGCCACGTTCCCGGTTTGACTCGCCGGTAAAGCAAACCAGCGACTAACCCAGTCACCAATTGAACTGGCATGAAAAATAGTGAGTATAAATCAGTCGTGGCACCGACGATCACGCCCGTCGCACCACCTGCCAGCATCCCACCGAGTGGCCCGAAGACTGCCGCAGCAAGGACCGTGCCAATCGAATCGAGATAAATCGGTAATTTTAGCAGTAGCGCAATGTTACTTCCGACGAAGTTTAAAGCGATGCACAGCGCTAATAAGGTAATCGTCCGCGTCTTTATTTTTCGCATGGCGTCACCAATTGGTTCAAGACTTGCGTCAAATCAGGGTCGGTCGCCCCGAACACGGTCGTCAAGAATAACCGCCAGAATGCTGGGACATCAACATCCGTCATAATGTCACTATTAGCCGGTGTGTGCCAGAAATCATGATCATCGACAATCGACTGACCGCGGGCAACCCCCGTCGTCGCCACCGTCGTATAACTTTCGAAGCCCGCTAAAATGGCCGGGTCAATCATTGCGGCCACGGCTAACGGATCGTTGATGACACAGCCAATCACCCGCTCATACTGCCAGTGAAAATCAAAATAGAACTTGGTGATTTTTTCGACGAAGGATCCTAGTTCCGGATTGATGTCTTTAATATACGTCAACAAACTCGGCGTTAAGACAATTTTTCGCGTGACATCTAAGCCAACCATTTGAATCGGGACCGGCATTAAATCAAAGACGACTTTGGCCGCATCTGGGTCACACCAAAAATTATATTCCGCCACTGGTGAACAATTGCCATGACTACGATAACTACCACCCATCAAGGTAAACTGTTCGACTTGTTCAAACAATTGCGGGTCACGCTGTAGTACCGTAGCAATATTGGTCAGTGGTCCCAATGCCAGAATTGATGTGGTCGGCGCTTCGGTCAGGGTGTCGACAATAAAGGAAACGGCATCCTGAATTGGCCGTACCGCGGTGACTTCCGGAATCTGACTATTACCTAGACCGTCATCACCGTGCGTGTCTTGTGCACTGGTGTACGACACTTCCAGTGGGCGGTTGGCCCCTAAGTAGACTGGAATGTCCAATCGATCTGCCAAGTCTAAAATTTTGAGGGCATTCTCTGCCCCGATATGGGTGGGCACGTTCCCACAAACGATCGTAATCCCAATCACATTAAGTGCCGGTGATTTTAATGCCAGTAATAATGCTAAACTGTCATCGATTCCGGGATCACAATCGATAATAACGTTACGAGTTGCATTCATTCTCCTACCTCCGATTACTGAAGTTCTTGGTTTTTTATTCTGGGCAGTTTACGAACCAGACCAGCAGATTGCAACCAATCATGCTGAATTGTATGAAATGCTAGTCCAATTATAGCGAAGACGACTGTAATTGAAAACCACTAAAACAGTACTGTTAACGACATTCAAGTGGTCAGGACGTCTCAGCGGTCCTTGCACCATTTTCTACGCCACTCATTCGTCCATTAATTATGTAACTGAACTTTTACCGGAGTTCAGTAAGTGTAGCGCTGGAAAACATGGTACAATGTGACTACTAAAGATAAAGTAGGTGTCGAATCATGCGTAAAGTTCAGTTTTATGGGGCCATTTCAATTGACGGTTACCTTGCGACTAAAGATAATCGTCTCGACTGGTTATTCCAGACGCCCGGCGCTAACGATGCCCCTACCAAAGCGTTCATGCAGCAAGTTGATACGGCCATTATGGGTCGGCATACTTACGAGTACACGATGGAACAAACGACCGATCAGCTCATCAATCCTTACAATCCAGCGACTCGCAACATCGTCATGACGAGTCAGCCGCAACCAGGCGACGAGCGCACGCAATTCACCAACGGCCCGGTCGCAGACATTGTTCGAGACCTCCGACTGGCCCCCGGTCGTAACATCTGGATCGTTGGTGGTGCCGGCGTCTTAATGCCACTAATCGCCGCGGACTTGATTGACGACCTTTACATTCAAATCGCACCGATCATCCTCGGCACTGGCATCCCACTGTTCACTGCCGTGGCGCACCAACAACGGTTTGAACTGGTCGCAACCAACCACTATGACCAACTCGCCGAAGTCCATTTTCAACGACTACCAACTGAATAGCATGTAAAAGACCGACTTGGCAATCATCGCCAAATCGGTCTTTTCTTCAAATCCATTTATATTCAATTAATCAGTCAAGACAGGCAGTTCACGTCCTGACTCAAGCTGCGGCCTGCCGTTTGACCGCTCCACGCAGGAGCAACGGCGCAATCAAGGTCGTCAAGATAATTGCTGTGATGACTGCCGAATACCGGTCAGCTGACAACAACTTTCCTTGATACCCAATCTGTGCAATGATCAGCGCCATTTCACCCCGCGAGACCATCCCGGCCCCGATTTCGTAGCCACTCAACCAGTTGAAGCCGGCTAACCGTGCGCCAATTCCTGCGCCGAGTAATTTTGTCACGATTGCCGCAATCGTAATCACGACAATGAACCAGAAATCGCTCAAGAAGCCTTTAAATGACATGTTCAAACCGATGCTGACGAAGAAGACCGGGATGAAGACCGCGTTCCCAATCGGCTGAATGTGGTCATCAATGACCTCGTGATAATCGGTCTGACCGACCGCGATACCGGCAAAGAACGCCCCAATCACGGCACTCAAGCCAATCATATCGGCTAAATAAGAGAGTCCGAAACAAATCACTAGTGACATCAACGTAATCGACGTCGGCACTAATAGTGCATTTCCGACAGCCATCAAGTGTGGCACGACCCATTTGACGACGAAGAACAGCGCGATGAAGAACGCCAGCTGAATCGCTAATGACAGCCCTAAATTCGTTGAGGCGTGGCTGCCCCCACCGCTGACTTCACTGCCAAACAAACTAATCATCAGACTTAAAATCAACACGGCCAGTACATCATCCACGACGGCCGCACCTAAAATCGTGGTGCCTTCTTTACCATCCAGTGCGCCAAGTTCTTTTAACACGGCCACAGAAATGGAAACCGACGTCGCCGCAAAAGTCACGCCCAAGAACAAACTTTCAGTGGCATTTAGATGAAACATTTGACTACACCAATCAATAACACCGATGGGCAAAATTACACCCAGCACGGCGACTAACAAGCTGGGACGCCAATATTTTTTTAATAACTGTAAATTACTTTCCAAGCCGGCCATGAACATCAAGATGATAACGCCCAGTTCGGCGAAGTCCTTGATGAAACTCGTGGCTGAGACCCAGCCGAGCACAGCGGGGCCCAAGACGATACCACTCAACAACTGACCAATCACGGCCGGCAAGCCCATGCGGACACTTAAATGACCGGCGACTGCGGTCACGATTAAAATTAATGCTAAACTACCAACGTAATCCATAAAACCTCCTAATTCCAAAAAAAGACACGTCAAGAAGCGACTACCCAACCCAAAAGTAGTCCGCATTCTTGAAGTGTCCTTCAACCGTAAAAACTATTCGTGGAACTAGTATAGCATATTTTCATGAGTCTGGCCGTGACAACTACTCGTGAAAGCGGTTATAATGAGTTTACATTCTGTTAATCGAAAGGTCGCTTCGTCGTGTTGAATATTCCAGATTTTCGTCAACGTTTTGGTTTTTTAATTTTTTCCATCTTACTTAATTCTGCCGCTAATGCTCTGACGATTTCAACTAGTCTCGGGAGTGCGGTCTGGACTGGCTCGAGCGTTAACCTCTCCGACTGGACGCATATCTCACTCGGAACGACACTCCTCTTATACGGCGTGGTCGTCACCATCCTCAATCAACTGTTACTGGGGCATTTTGACCGGCGCCGCTTTATTTCTAATCTCCTGTACATCGTGCCGTTTAGCTACCTCGTGCAGTTTATCGGCTATTTCTGGGACTGGCTGAGAATTCCGGCACTTCCACTGATTCCACGCCTGATTCTCA
The DNA here is from genome assembly GCF_000463075.2 of Lactiplantibacillus plantarum EGD-AQ4. Taxonomy (GTDB): domain Bacteria; phylum Bacillota; class Bacilli; order Lactobacillales; family Lactobacillaceae; genus Lactiplantibacillus; species Lactiplantibacillus plantarum_A. Next base: position 7,589 of record NZ_AVAQ01000025.1, on the reverse strand, counting down.
ACGTCTTAGGCTTATTAGGGGTGGCCGCGGCCGTCTCCATCTATCAACGCTGTAATTTAATTCAACATCCTAACGATGACTTATCGTATATTTTACGGTTCCGGTTTCTCCACGGCTCAGCGATCATTGCGCAATGGACCAGTTATTTGCCACCACTGGCGATTATCGTCATCTCGTTTTTCGCCACCGGACACCTGCGCGCGATCGGGTTCGGGACCGCCTTTGCCTTAATTGCCCAGGGCGCCATCATGGGCTGGTCGGATCACCACGTCTTTCCACGCCTCAAGCACCACGTCGACGTTGCCCAGGCCCATCACTCCGCTTAAACGCGTATTGACAAACGCCCGCGCCAACCCCAATAATGGGACTATTCTAATTTATTGGGGTCATGCACATGAATCTTACGCAACTTACGAGTCAAATTGTTTTAATGTTCATTCTGATGTTGGTCGGACTACTGGTAAATAAGCTCGGCTTTATGCATGCCCAGACTTCGACTGACTTAACGAACATTCTACTGTACATCGTTTCACCCTGCCTGATTATTCAGGCGTTTGAGCAATCGTTCTCGGCGGATCGATTGCAGTTACTGGCACGCGTGATTGTCGGTATTATCATCATTTATATTATAATGATTATTATGACTCAGCTATTATTCAAACCGGTCGCAGACCCGAATTTGCGGCGAATCATGCGCTACGGTTCGGTTTATTCCAACGCTGGCTTTATGGGCATTCCACTGACTAGCTCACTATTCGGCGCAACCGGCGTCTTCTTCGCGGTCGCCTCGCTGGCAGCCTTCAACATTTTCAGTTGGACGCATGGCATTAGCTTGTTTACTGGCCGGCAAGGGAACCGCCGTGATAACTTCAAGCAAATCGTGTTGAATCCCAATATCATTGCCATCGTGGTCGGCTTGATCCTGTTCGTGACGTCATTTCGGTTACCGACCATCGCGAATAGTGCGATTAAATACGTCAGCTCAGTGAACACGCCGCTATCGATGATCGTCATCGGTAATAGCTTGGCGGATGTCAAACTAAATCGCGCCACACTTGATAAGCGCCTCTGGTGGGTGCTGTTGCTCCGGAATCTACTGTTTCCCTACCTAGCGATCGTCGTCCTGCAGCTGATGGGAATCACTGGTGTGCCGCTGTATACGACCGTTTTGATGGCCGCCTGCCCCGTCGCCGGGATTGTCGTCTTATTTTCACTAAAAGTCCACGGCAATCCGGGTCCCGCAGTCGCACTCATGAGTATTTCAACAATTTTAAGTGTTGTCACGATTCCAATCGTCTTTGCACTTGTGAATTTGCACTAGCACCAGTAACAATTCAGTCTAGTGGACGCACTGCATTCAAACCAGCGGGATACCCAAACGAATCCAAAATAGACGTGTCAGGATTATTGAAAATCCTGACACGTCTATTTTTTAAATCGAGTTAATTCATATCCTCTAGTCAATCTCGGCCGTTATTTTGCGGCCACGTTTAATTGTGGTGCCTGGGCCATCCGGGGCTGCATTAGTCCGGTTGGTGAGAATAATTGTTCAATGAGCGCTTCTGGTAGTAATTCGCGCTGGCGTAATAATGCCGGGATGGCTTGATGGGCGGCCAATGCTTCCTTAATCAGGGTCGTCGTCATTTCGTAACCGAGATACGGCGCCAGGACCGTTGCGGTGATTGCGGAATGGGCGACTTGGTCTGCACACCGTTCCCGGTTGACCGTCAATTGCCGAACACAGTGATCGACCAGCGTTTCAATAGCGTGCTGTAAATGGGTTTCGCTGGCCAACAAGGCACGTAACATGATTGGTTCAAAAGCATTGAGCTCCAGTTGCCCCGCCTCCGCCGCCATGGTGACCGTCGTGTCGTTGCCCATCACTTCAAACGCGACTTGGTTGACTACTTCTGGAATGACTGGGTTGATTTTTCCAGGCATGATTGAGGAGCCAGCTTGTTGGGCAGGTAAATTCAGCTCGCCAAATCCGGCTTGGGGACCACTCGCCAACAATCGTAAGTCATTGCTGAATTTCGACAGGTCGACAGCAAGGGTCTTCATCGCGGCTGAAAAGGCGACAAATAAATCACAATTTTGCGTTGCGTCGATCAAATCATCCGCAGCCACCAAGGTTAACCCCGTATTCCGCTGCAGCTGTTGAAGGATCTGCTGCTGATAAGTCGCAGTGGCGTTGATGCCAGTCCCAATTGCCGTCCCGCCTAAATTGACCCGCTGTAACTGCTCACCCGCCTGCCGAATCCGAGTCAAATCGCGTTTGAACAACTGGTAATAGGCATGAAAGGTCCGTCCATAGGTGGTGGGAACCGCATCTTCAAGCTGGGTTCGCCCAACCTTGATGGCGTCTTGATAACGCTGGGACTTGACTAACAGCGTCTGGACTAGCCGACTGAGGGCCGTCAATAAACCTGGCAGTTGAATCTGAAGCGCCATTTTACCAGCCGTTGGAAACGTGTCGTTGGTCGATTGTGATTGGTTGACGTCATCGTTGGGATGCACGGTCACTGCTGGCACTAATTGGTGCGCCAGATTGGCAACGACTTCATTGACGTTCATGTTCGCCGAAGTGCCGGCGCCGCCTTGAATCGCTGGGACAATGAAGTTATCCGCGTAACGTCCGAGCAGTAACTGATTGCAGGCGGCAATAATCGCTTGCGCCTTAGCACGCGTTAAGGTTCCAGCAGCCGCGTTGACACTGGCAGCCGCCTTCTTGATTTGAACGAGGCTTTGAATAATCAGCGGATGCATCAATTCCGTAGAAATCGGGAAATTGTGGACCGCACGCAAAGTATGAATCCCATATAAAGCATCGTCTGGAACCGCTAACTCACCAATACAATCTGCTTCAATTCGCATAGCAAAACCCTCTTATTTAGATTTCATGTAACATCTTCTAACATGAATAACTAGAGTTTAGACCATTTTTATTGAAATACAATCCTTTTAATCGAGTTATGCGTAAACTAAAGTTCAACCTCAATTAAGATTAAGATACATCGGATTCATCATCGTCAGACTTCACATTAATTAGTCGCCATCCGCAAGCAACGCCTATACCAATTATTAAGTTATTACACAAACGTTAATAATCTGCGAGTAATCTGTAACCGTTCGTTTATAAATACTTGTCCTCCAACGCGTTGTGCTAGCTATGATTTAGCCTTAAAGATGGTTAAATCATGACAAGTTGGCGTCCTGTTCGTCAGCCGATGCGCGCCTTATCTCTAGGTCTAGTTCTCGTTGTGGCACTAACTCTGAGCCTGGCGTGCCACCACGCGTGGATAATGGATGAAGTGTGCGTAAAAGCCAATCACTAACACGACGACCGCTAATCCACAGACGCCGTTCCAACCAGCTAGGTCCCACAAGACGTTGCCGCAAAACGAACCGAGCGCCCCACCCATGAAGTAACCGAACATGAACACGGAATTGAACCGGCTGCTTGCATGGACATCGATGCTCTGAATGCGCGCCTGATTGGCGACCTGCCCGAATTGGGTCCCCAAATCAAGAATCACGATGCCGACAATCAGTCCGGCGATGTGGGTGCCACTTAACCAAAAGACGACGTAAGCCAGTGTGGACAATACCAGCCCCAACCCGATGATTGTTCGTGGGTGAAAGCGGTCTGCTAACCGGCCAATCAATGGGGCCGCAAGCACTCCCGTTACGCCTAATAAGGCCAACAAGCCGGCTTCACGACTGCCCCAGCCGTATTGATGTTGCAGATAAAAGACCAAGGTCGCCCAGAAAATGTTGGAGACACCGAACAGCACAAACCCGTTGACCGCGGACGCACGCAACACTGGGTAGCGACGCACCAACTTCGGGACCGTTTTAATCATTTCCCGATAAGTGGTGGCATGTGCAGTGACTGGATCATGGGGCAATTTTTGCCATAAAATCACCCACAGACCCGCAATCAAAATGGCAGCAATCAGATAAACCATCTGCCATGGCAGGTAGCTGGCCAGCACGCCACTCACCGTCCGCGAGAGTAAGACCCCGACTAAGAGTCCGCTCAAAACGTTCCCCAACACTTGGCCACGTTGCTGCCGAGGCGCTAAGAAACCCGCGTACGGAATAATCACTTGTGGCGCGACTGAGGTGACCCCAATTAACACACTGGCGATGGCGTACACCCAGATATTGGGCGCAACAAATGCCAGCAATGCTGAAACAATGGCGAGTACGAGTAACCGCATAATGAGGGTGCGCCGATTCATGATGTCACCCATCGGCACAATCAATAACAGGCCGAATGCATAGCCTAATTGCGTCAGCATTGCCACTGCCCCAACGACGGCGTTCGCAAGGTTAAATTGCTGGGCAATGTCCGCTTCGATTGGTTGAATGTAATTGATGTTGGCGACCACGATTGCCGCGGAAATCGCCATTAATAAGACAGTACTTTTGTTTAAAGATTTTGAATTCACGTTAATTTCCTTCCTAATTTCAAGATTTAATGGGTCTTCAAATTAGAAAGCCTGTTCGACTCGCATAATCAACCAGTGTTTCAATTGCTGGTCGACCGGTCGTTCCATTGAATTATTCATCGCTCATCATAAACTCCTTTATTGCAATAACCCTTATTTTACCACGCCAATCTGCAATTCCGCACTTGTGCCCAGAACCAATCAATAGGCTTGATCCGCGTATCGTGCTATACTTATTGATTGTGCATTATTACAGAATCTATAAAAAGAAAGGACGGTACTATGCCAACTCAGAATTCAACGTTACCGCTCGATGCAAACGGCAAACCTTACCACCGGACTTGGTTAGTGTTGACTTTGCTCGTCGGAACGTTTACGACTTTTATCACTCAAACGTTGTTAACCACGGCTTTTCCAACGTTAATGACTGATTTTCACATTTCCGCAACCGCTGTTCAGTGGTTGACCACCGGTTTCATGCTGATTATGGGCATTATGATTCCGGTCAGTGCTTGGTTACTTACCCGAATCAATTCCAAATATTTATACCTTACTGCCATGGTCATCTTTGGCCTGGGCACGACGCTGGCGTACTTCGCCGTTAACTTTCAGATGTTACTGATTGCCCGGATGATTCAGGCGATGGGGGTCGGAATTTCCGCACCCGTCTTTCAGACCATCATGTCATCGGTCTACCCGCCAGAAAAACGGGGCTCAGCAATGGGAACGGCCGGAATCGTTATTGGTCTGGCACCAGCCATCGGTCCGACCCTCTCCGGATGGATCATTGATAACTATTCTTGGCGGGCACTCTTCCTATTCATCCTGCCAATCAATATTCTCGTGATTATCGTGTCATTATTTACCTTACGAAAGGTATTACCGACTTCCAAACAACCGATTGATTGGTGGTCCGTGTTAATCTCCACGATTGGTTTTGGTAGCATGCTGTATGGCTTCTCCTCTGTCGGAAATTCCGGCTGGGGCGATCCAATCGTACTCACGACCTTAGTCATCGGCCTGATTTTCATCGGTCTCTTCGTCTGGCGGCAGCTTCATATGGATCAGCCATTATTGGAATTACGCGTCTTTAAGATTCCAGCGTTTACCCTATCCGCCATTTTGACCGCCCTCGCCTACATGGCCATGATGGGTGTCGAAATGATTTTACCGATGTATATTCAAACGGTGCTCGGTCGTTCAGCCATGGATTCCGGACTAATCCTATTGCCCGGCGCCATTATGATGGGGATCATGAGCCCCATTACTGGTCGTATCTTTGACCATATGGGTGCTCGTCGACTTGCGATGACCGGGATGTTATTACTGACACTCGGAACCGCCTTCTTCCTGTCGATTAGCGCGACGACCCCTATCTTGTGGATCATTGTCGTTTACGCGATCCGCATGTTTGGCCTAACGATGGTGACAATGCCCGTTACGACTACCGGTATCAACGCATTACCATTCCGCTTGATTTCTCACGGGACTGCCGCTAACAACACGTTACGGCAAGTCGCTGCTTCGATGGGAACCGCCGTCCTCATCAGTGTCTACTCAAGTGTGGCCAAGTGGCAAATGCCAGCCCACCACCTCTTGACCCAAACGCCACTGAAATACAAGCAAGCTGGTATTACAGCGACTTTAACCGGTTATCACATGGCATTCGTCGTTTCTCTGATTTTCTGTGCAATCGGCTTTGGATTGACCTACTTCTTGAAGGCCAACCATTCGACCAAACTCAGTCAGGAGGATGATGCCGCATGATTATCGTCTTATTGATTATCGCCACTTTCGTCTTTGCCGGCGCGATGATTTTTGCCCGAGCCGGTCGTGCGCGTGTCCTCACGACGCTCATTAGCGGTCTAGTCATCGCCGGTGGACTCGGTGCCCTCATCCTGAACGATAATTATCACTGGGGCATGCATCAAGTGACACAAACGCAAATTCAAGATTTGACTCCCTTACAGTCGAAACGCGCCGCATTACGCGTTCAACAACTCGGGACTGGTTCGGAGCGCGTCATCGCTTACCGCGTCGCAAGTGCCACTAAAGCCAGTCGCACGGTCGCCGCAACCACGACCACAACTAAGCTCACGACTGGAACTCCTGCTCAAGTTCAGGTCAGAACGACCACTTGGCAGTTCAAAAACCACTGGGCGCGCGTTCTCTTCAGCCTTGGCAATACCAAGACCAAGGTCGTCGCACGCCAGTATTTATTCACGATTCCAAAAACTTGACAAGTGGTTACGGTTAAAAGTTAATCGTTAGACTACTTAGCAAACAACTATTAATTATAAAAAGGAACGCTCGACTGTTTTTTCAGTTGGGCGTTCCTTTTTTGGATATGTTGTTGGAATGATTGATTCACTAAATACGCGTCGTGCTACGTGCTATGTATTATTTAGCACTTAAGATGATTAAATCATGATAATTGTTTAGCCTACTGTTCGTCAGCCAGTGATCGTCCTAATCCGACTTCCGGGGCCGGCTGACAATTGCTGGAACGTAAGCCGACATCGATTTGAACTCACGCAGAAGACCACTGCGCAATTTCAAATACGAGTCTTATTCTAAGCCAGAAGAAAAACACTTCCGGCTAAGAATAATTTGGCTACTGAGCATTGTCCGCCGGCCCCTACAGTCGGGAACCCGCTCGAATGGCGGATAAACGGCCACCTAATTTGGCGCAATTGGCCACTGAATGTTGGAAGACTGGCCCTTCAGGCAAACTCTAAAGTGGTACCGTTGATACTTTACGACATTTAAGTACTGAGAAGATGGCTTAAATAGGATTCATGAATTTCAACGGACACTAGTCTTGAATTTAATCGATAAAATTATCTTCGTTTAGAATTTAAGGCTTTATTATCTCAGGCAACTAGAGAAAATTATGGAAAATCCAGTGAACCCGATGATTTGAAGACCTAAAACCTAGGAAAAAAGTTTAGCTATCATTATGAACAAGTCTGACAGTTGAAGGTCAAAACGACTGTTTACTGCGAATCAGCGGACATTTCATTAAAAAAGCTGGGTACACCCATGTCTGCCCTTCGAATACTGTCCAGGCTGGAAGGCATTTTGGGCAAGGCCCAGTGGTGAAATTTCACTTAGCAAGCGTCTTGTGCTTGGTTA
>NZ_AVAQ01000024.1 GCF_000463075.2 Lactiplantibacillus plantarum EGD-AQ4 | reverse complement strand
GGATGAACGACCACCTAACTTGGTGTAATTGAACACTGATTATTAGGTGACTGGTCCTTCAGGCAAACTTTTAGTTGGTATCGGATAAAGACTTATAGCATTTAATTACTGAGAAGATTCCTGAATGCTATTTACTCATCTCAATACCATAAATTCAATAGCAATTAGTCTTGAAATGAGTCGATGAAATTACCGTCGTTTAGAATTTGAGACTTTGCTATCTCAGGCGACTAGAGGAAATTCTGACAATTTCAGTGAAACTGCGTGTCCGAAGTATTAAATCATGGGTAAGGAAGCTGAACAATTATTAGAAAACAGTCTGACAGTTTAATATCAAAATGACCGTCTACTTAGAAACCAACGATCAATCCATCAAAAATTGAGTCCACAATATTCGCCTTTCGAATACCATCCAGGCTGGAAGGTGTTTCTGACAATGCTCAGCGATGAAATTCCACTTAGCAAGCGTTGTGTGCTTGGTTAGTAGAAGACCAGTATTTAAGACGTGGGCTGTCGGCTTAAATCTGTGTCCATCGCGTTCCAGCGTTGTCAGAAATGCCTGGAGGCCGGACTAGGAAGCATCCGCCACAGCATGTTTACGGTAACTCGAACTGTTTCCAGCGGGTCTCAGCTGGCAACTCTTGAACTTAAACAATAGCACGGTTTATTCATGATTCATGACAAATGAAGTGATAAAAATCGTGGAAAATAGTTGCCTTGAAGTTTAGGCGAAGGTTTATGATTTTAATCGTTAACATGGTGGGGCCGGGGATAGTCAGTAGACGTGACGATAAAAATGGTTGTAAATTGCCAACTACTGTTCTAGGCCATCACTAATCGGTTAGCGGAAAGGAGAAATGTGGAATACTGGACACCAAGGTGAAAACGGTCAATATTCAACGAAAGCAGACAACACTTGTTGGCCAACTTTATTACCATGCTGATGGACGCCAACATCCGACGATTATTTTTTGCCCAGGCTTAGGTGAGGACGTGAGTTTTGTGGCTGGCTACGCACAACAATTGGCGGCTTGTGGCTACACCGTTTATACGTTTGATTTCAGTGGCGGTAGTATTACCGGCTGGAGTACGGGATCAACACTGAAGATGTCTATTTTTACAGAAGCAGATGATTTGCGACGTGTTGTGAGAGTGCTACGGCAACGCCCTGAAGTTGATGCGAGCCAGTTATACCTTGCTGGTGAAAGTCAGGGAGGCGCGGTCGCTGCAATGGTTGCGAATGATTTGAACCAGCAAATTGCCGGGTTACTACTATTGTATCCTGCATTCATTATCCCGGATGATGCTCGCCAGCATTATCAGGATATCAATGCCATTCCTGAAAAAATACCGCACGCTTTCATGGCGGTTGGTCGAGCATATTATGAACCATTATTAAATTATGATATTTTTGCACACTTGTTTGACTTCACACGGCCGGTCTTGATTATTCATGGCGAAGCGGATCGGGTTGTTCCAATCAGTTATTCACGACGTGCGGCTCGATATTATGCACAGGCGACTTTGCATCCAATACCTGGAGCCGGTCATGGTTTTTATGGACAGGATGAACAAGTGGCAATTCAGTTAATGTTAGCTTTTTTGAGCCAAAGTCAGTCAAGTCTTTAGAGGTCAACGATGCAACAACTATTAGTAATAGATACAAGTTTGAAACCAGACGCTGCGTTGAATCGGCTAACACAAACATTCGCATCCCAGTGTCCTTATCAGCAAATTCAGTTAGCAACTCATCTGGTCTTTCTTGCACCAACAGATGATGACGAGGATGAGTTCATGGGAATCTGTGAAGCAGTTAGGGATACGGACATTCTTGCCATCGGAATACCAGAGCAGGTCAATCAATCAGCGATGCGTATTTTAGTCACTCGAATGTTGACGCTGAAAACAGATAATCCGTTCAGCTACAAGCAGCTCGTGCTGTTAACGCCGACCAAAGATGTTGATGAAAAGTTGTTTGACGTCTGGAGCCAGGTCGCGTGCCACCTGAATATGGACTTGGTCGAGGTAATCGATGATGTCCTGTCAGCAAAACGGGCGGGTCATCATTTATTTCAAACTGTGACAACAACACCTGTCAGGTTCGTCTTTCATTATCACCGCCATTAATAATGAATGATAGCTAACTGGCTGAAAATTGGTGCTCACCAAACCAGTCGACTGTTTTAGCCTCACAGAACCTGCAAAAAAACCGGTCTTCACAATTGAAAACCGGTTTTTCTTTTACTATTTTTCAGTTATCTTAAAAGGTTAGACCAGGTAATGGAATCCCTTTTTGGAAACGGTCGGGATGAGCATAATTTTCAATGAGGCCTGCCGGTAAATCACGATGGGACATCTCCTGATGCGTAATCGTCGTGATAATATCCTGAGCACGACCGGCTTTAATTTTTTGTGTGAAATTCGGGTCAATTAACAATGCTCGGCCAATATAAGTCCCATCAGCGACTGTTACGGCTGCTAATGCGTCATCCGCGGTATGGACGTGGGCGCCGATGAAGACGGGGCAGTGACCCGCTGTCAAGTTGTGGAAGATTTCAGCAAAGGTTTGTTTTGAGCCTTTTGGGCCTTCATTGAAGTGGTAATTCAATCCGCCAGATAGAGAGACATTCAAGTAGTCGATGCCAATTGCAATGGCCGCCTTTGTTTGTTCGACCATTTCTGCAACGTGGTAACCGACGTTTTCGCCGTGAACTTCTTCAGGACTAATCCGCCATCCGAGGATAAAGTCTGGCTTATTGGCGGTCGCAATTGTTTCTTTAACCGCTTTCAGAACGGCAAGTGGGAAGGCCATTCGCCGTTCTAAGCTTCCGCCCCATTGATCATTGCGATGGTTTGAATAGGCTGAGAAGAATTGTTGCAGTAAATCGTGGTGGCAATCGTGAATCTCCACCCCATCAAAACCAGCGTCGATTGCGCGTTGAGTCGCAGCTTGAAAGTCATGGATGACGTTTTCAATATCAGTCGTGGTCATTTCATCCACGTCATAGTCGAGCCATGGAAAATCCATCTTACTAGGTGCATACACACGTTTACCAGCTGCTTGAGAAGGACCGGAATCACGTCCCGCATGTGATAATTGCAGGATGGCACGAGCCCCTTTTGACTTCATGGCAGTGGCGAGTTCACTCAATCCCGCCACACGATCATCGTGAGCAGCACTCAACTGACCAGCAACTTGAATGCCAGAATCATTGACGTAGGCGTATCCAGTCACCATAATGCCAGCATTAGCAGCTCGTGCACGCATATAAGTGAGTTGTCCAGCGGTCACATAACCATTGTCTGAAGAATCATCACACATTGGTGCCATCATGATTCGGTTGAAACTCTGCGTTCCGTTAGCAAACGTGATTGGCTCCAGTAATTTATCATATAACATTATGAATAACCTCCTAATGTTTCCGTAATTTGTTCCACTTGTCGTAAAACAAATTAAGTCTAAACCTTCGTCTGAACACCAAGGCAAATCTAAATAATCAGTTGCTGTGCCGTCACTCTGAAACGGTGCGATTCTTTGACCACTATGGATGAAGGCTTAAGCGTGAAGTGTCCATTTGATAAGACATTTCAGAATGCAATCAATCGTATGGACGGTTGAAGCGCGATAGTTGGGTGTTGCAGATTGACTTCGTGGTTAACTAGTTGGAATTTGGCTAGGAACAGAAGACAACATTTGACCAAATACGACGAAAATAAGTTTTATTTTTGAAAATTAGTTCTAGAAAGCGGCACCATTTATTATTACGCGTATACTTAAATTAGCGAACCAAAGAAATGAAAGAAAGAGGATGCCGTTTGTTACATTTAATCGAACAGTTGTATGGACCCTTCTTCAGCGCTGCCAACTGGGGCAACGTCGTGACATCCGCCAATGATTGGCTGATCATTCTATCATTAGCGATTATCGAATGTTTGTTGTCAGTGGATAACGCGGTGGTCTTAGCAGCTCAGACCCAGAGTTTGGATAATTTACAAGAGCGTGAAAAATCGCTATTCTATGGCTTATGGGGGGCCTATGTCTTCCGATTCTTGATTATCGGAATCGGGACGTACTTAATTAGTTTTTGGGAGATTAAAGTGTTAGGTGCGGCTTACTTAGGGTACTTGGTATATCGGTACTTTAGTCAGCCCAAGGCGGGGGAGACCGTTGAAAAGAAACCCAAGAAGCAGCGGCGGTTCTTCGGCTTGAGCAAATTTTGGTCAGTGGTCTTACAGATTGAAATGATGGATATTGTTTTTTCAATTGATTCTGTGTTGGCCTCACTAGCAATTTCGGACAATCCGGTCATCGTTTTGATCGGTGGGATGATCGGAATTGCTTGCATGCGGGGCATTGCCGAAGTCATCATGCGTTTGATGCGTAAGATCCCTGAATTGGAAACGATGGCGTATTGTTTGATTGTCCTGATTGCAATCAAATTATTTATCTCGATTCCAGCAATCGGCTGGGATATTCCAGCGACGGCCTTTGGTGGCATCGTTTTAGCGGCGTTTGTCGTGACGTTAGCGATCCATTTCTGGCGTCGGCGGCGTAATCGTGGGCAACAATTAGAAGAAAGGATGCGGAAGTAATGAAATTAGGTTGGATTGGAACCGGTGTGATGGGGGCGGCAATCGTCCGTAACTTAATGGCAGCGGGCTATGAAATGACCGTTTATAACCGGACCAAGCGTAAGGCGGATGACTTGGTGGCTAACGGCGCGACGTGGGCAGATACGCCGGCTGAAGTCGCCCAAAATAGTGACGTGGTCTTTACGATGGTTGGCTTTCCGAGTGATGTCGAACAAGTTTATTTTGGCCAAGACGGCATTTTTGAAGGTCTGACAGCGGGTAAGACGGTGATCGACATGACGACCAGTCAGCCTAAATTGGCGGTCAAAATTGCGGACTACGCGAGAGCGCACGGGATGCAGGCATTGGATGCGCCGGTCTCAGGTGGCGATATCGGAGCCAAAAATGCAACGTTAACCGTCATGGTCGGTGGCGATGAACAGACGTACACCGCCATGTTGCCACTATTTAACGTCCTCGGTCATAAGGTCAACCATTTTGGTGCGGCCGGAACGGGGCAACATGCCAAGATGGCCAATCAAATCATGATTGCCGGCACCATGACTGGCTTGACGGAAATGTTACTCTACACCAAGGCAGCGGGCCTCGACCCTGAAAAAGTACTGGCCACCTTGTCGAGTGGTGGTGCGGATAACTGGAGCATGGACAATTACGTTCCACGAATCTTAAAAGATGATTACACGCCCGGCTTCTTTGCCCGGCACTTCCTGAAAGACTTGCGTATTGCGCTCAGTGAAGCCGATGCGATGGGCTTAAACTTAGTTGCGACCGCCCAAGCCAAGCGCTTGTACGAAGTGATGGTCGACGTGAAGGGTCTGGGTGATCAAGGAACGCAGGGGTTAATCAATATCTATTAGTTGACGGACTGCAATCCAACTCACTGGCATAACGCGTCATAATAGTCTCAAATGCAAAAACCGGGTTCCTCAGAAAAATGAGGAACCCGGTTTTATGCTTTTTAAGCGGTAAAGTTAACTTTATTTCAACGTTGCAGCGGCTTTTTGAGCAGCAATGTTAATGATGTTCCAAGGCCGGTCGAAACCAGGTTGGAAGAAGAAGTCGGTGTAAGCTAAGTCATCAACGGTCAATTTGGCCTGAACGGCAACGGAAATCGCGTTGATGTTGGCGGTAACGTCGTACTTCGACATGATTTGGGCGCCTAATACGCGGCCATCGGAAGGGTCAAAGGTCAGCTTGAACCAAACCTTGGTGTTACCAGCGGCTTCAGAAACAAACTTCGGCCGAATCGTGTCAGTAACGAGTACCGAAGCACTCTTAACACCTAATTTATCAGCAGTGCCTTCTTTGACACCAGTTGAAGCAAAGTGGTAGTCAAAGACTGAGAGGGCTGATGAGCCTGAAACGGCAGGCATTGGGACGTCTTCGCCAAGTAAATTCTTAGCGGCAATCCGGCCTTGACGACGTGCATTCGTGGCTAAGGCAATCCGATTGTCCTTACCAGTTGGGGCGAATGGAACCAATGTTGCATCCCCAACGGCGTAAATGTCTTTGTCGCTAGTTTGGAGGTGGTCGTTGATTTTAATCAGATCATGGTCATCGAGATCGATAACGTCCTTTAAGAAGCCAGTTGCTGGCCGAATCCCGGCAGCGGTGACGACTAAGTCAGCTGGATATTCGCCTTGGTCGGTAATGACTTTTGTCACATGACCATCGACGCCTTCGTATGCTTTAATGCCTTGACCAACCGCAGCGTAAATACCATGATCCGCCATCGTCTTGGTTAAGACATCCGTGAATTCTTGATCAAGGTAGAGACTGAGTAGCCGAGGTAATAAATCAACGACCGTGACATGCATTCCGGCCTTAGCAAAGACTTCGGCGGCTTCAATCCCAATGTAACCGGAACCGATAACGACGACGTTCTTGACACTTGGGTCGACCGTCTTAGCCTTTAATTTGATGGCCCAGTCGCGACCACGCATGGCATAGATGTTTTCTAAGTCATGACCAGGGACGGGTAAGTCGAATGGAACGGCCCCGACACTGAGAACCAGTTTGTCGTAAGATTCATCACGTTCGTCACCAGTCGCATGGTCGATCACGTGCACACTGTGGCTGGCAGGGTCGACCTTGCTGATTTCACTATTAACGAAGACGTGAACGCCTTGTGCTTGCATGCCTTCAGGAGTGGCATAGCTGACGGAGTTAACGTCTTTGACGGCACCTTCAAGGTATAACTGCATCCCACATGAGAGGAATGACAAGAAGTCACCTTTTTCATACCATTGAATTTCTGTATCTGGTTGAGCGGCTAAAATACCGCGAACCGTTTCATAACCACCATGAGAAGAACCAACGACAATAACTTTCATAATTGTAAAGCCTCCAAATTTTAGTTTAGAACTGTTCTAAATAGAATATAACACTAACGCAGAAGATTCACAAGGGTAGTTTGTAATTATTCTAAATTAGCAAGCTCAAACTCACGTCTCGTGCGGACTTGATTGGTTAGAATTATTCTAGTTAAAATATACCACTAAATTAAATTGTTCACAACTAAAACGGTTACAATTTTTGTTAAAAAAACAGCCAATCAGCATCTTTTACTGACTGGCTGTCACGATTAATCGTGTTAAAAATGACGCTCGTTATTCAATGATATCAAAGAAACTGAGCAATTTTTCTTTGGTTAGCTGCGCTTTTTCAGTCCCGCGAACATCATATTTGATTTGACCTTGATCGAGGACGATTAGCCGGTTGCCATATTTGAGGGCGTCGTCTAAGTGATGAGTGATCATCAGACAAGTTAACTTTTCTTCAGTCACTCGTTGATTGGTCTGAGTCATTAATTGTTCGCTGGTCTTCGGGTCTAACGCCGCCGTGTGTTCATCTAATAACAAGAGGTCTGGCCGTTGTTCGGTCGCCATTAAGAAGCTGAGCGCTTGCCGTTGACCACCGGATAGATTTTCAGTCGCCGTGTTAAGCCGTTCGGACAGGCCGTTGCCATCCATCGTTTCGGTCAGCTTTTGGAAGTGGGGCAGGTGCTTTTTGAGCTGACGCAGTTTCAACGTCCGCCGTTTACCACGTTGGCTGGCGAGTAGTAGATTTTCAGCAACCGTCATCCGTGGCGCCGTTCCCATCTTCGGATCTTGGAAGACCCGGGCAAGAAAGGCGGTACGCTTTTCGACTGACATATGGGTGATGTCTTGATCGCGTAACTGAATCGTGCCACTGTCGACGGGTAATTCACCACTGATGGTATTAAAGAGTGTTGATTTACCGGCACCGTTTGACCCAAGGACGGTAATGAAATCGCCATCGTACACGTCTAAGTTGAGACCCCGTAAGATTGCGACCTCGTTAGGCGTTCCAGTGTTGACCTTCGTGACGATATTTTTAAGTGCGAGTAATGGGGTTTTACTGTTCGTCATAACGTGCCACTCCTTTCTTCAAAACGTGGTTGAGATGTAGGGCCTTGCTGAACTGCGGTAACATCAAGCAAATGGCGAGAATTAGGGCGGATAACAAGTTCATATCGTTGGTGTTGAATCCGAGTTGAAGGACTAATAGACGGACGAACTGATACAAAATACTCCCGAGGGTCACGGCGACTAACCGTTGATTCAAGGTCAATTCGCCAAAGACGACTTCACCAATAATAATAGAAGCTAACGCGATAACGATGATCCCAATTCCCATGCTGACATCGGCATAGCCGTTGTTTTGAGCAATCAACGCGCCACCCAGACCGATGATGCCGTTTGAAACCATCAGGCCCATGATGGTCATGTTGTCGGTGTTGATGCCGATTGAACGGGCCATTTCACGGTTATCACCCGTGACGATGAAGGCTTGACCAAGGTTAGTTTGCAAAAAGACGATCAGGACGACCGTAATCAAGACGATGACGAGCAGACCGACGAAGACGCTATCGAAGTATTTCGGTAGTGATTCAAGAAAGTGATTTGAAAAAATCGTCGTCTTGCCGAGTAAGGAGACGTTGGAACTACCACCCATGATCCGTAAGTTAATGGATAAACAAGCGGTCATGACCAGAATCCCAGCTAACAGAATCGGCACTTTACCTTTCGTGTAGAGCAGTCCGGTGACGAGGCCCGTAATGGCGCCAGCGACAAAGGCCAGACCAGATGCGGCGATTGGGCCCATCCCGTGGCTAATGGCCATGACAGCGGTGGCGGCACCTAGTGGAAAGGTGCCTTCAACCGTCATATCCGGAAAATCAAGGATGCGGAATGTCAGAAATAATGCGACGCCTAAGGTTGCCCATAAGAGGCCCTGGCCGATACTAGATACGATCATACTCATTTGTAAATAACCCCTTTCGTCTTGGCTTCCTTCAGCACGCTAGCTGGGAACTTGATACCTAACTTCTTAGCTTCACTCAAATTGATCGTCATTTTACCCTTAGTGATGACTTTGATTGGATAGTTGCTAGTTGATTTGCCTTTCAAAACTTTGGCGGCCATCTCACCGGTCAACTTACCTAATTGGTATTGGTCGACGGAGAGGGTAGCGAGTCCGCCAGCTTTAACCATCGTATCCACGGCTGGAATGACGGGAATCTTGGCCTTGTTTGTGACGGAAACTAAGGTCTTCATGGCACTGGCGACCCCGTTATCTTGTGGCGCATAAACGGCATCGACATTAGCAGCCATCGTTTCAGCCACTTGTTGCATATCGTTGGTGTTGGAAATCGTGTATAACTTGTATTTCACGCCTTCTTGTTTACAGATGCGGGCAAACTTCTTGGCGTTGTATTCGCCACCGTGGTCGGAAGTCGTATAAATGATCCCGATTGTTTTGGCGTTCGGCACTAATTTACGTAATAAATCTAAATGCGACTTGAGTGGCGATTCGCCAGAAGTCCCGGTGATGTTGGCACCCGGATGCTGGTCACTCTTGATCAAGCCACTACCGGCTGGATCGGTGATACCGGCTAACATGACGGGCGTCTGCTTGTTGGCAGCTGAGGCCAAGGCTTGTGCGGCGGGTGTCGCGATACCAACAGTCAAAGCGGCATTTTCATTCATGAATTTCTGACTCATCGTCTTCAAATTGCTTTGGTCACCCTGGGCATTTTGATAATCGATTTTGACCGTCTTCCCATCGACGTAACCGTATTCCTTAAGACCGGCAACGACCCCACGGTGAATCGCGTCGAGGGCCGGGTGCGTCTGGAGTTGCAGGATGCCGACGGTCGGGACTTTGTTGCTACTGGTCGTTTTCGAACTGGCCGTGGACGTCGTTGACTTGCCAGTCATGACGAAGGCGACCCCTAGAAAGACAATCAGGGCGCTAATAAATGCAATCATTCGTTTCAATCTAATCACCTCAAAAAATTTCTTAAGCTCGGGCAGTCCTGAAGCCAATAAAAAAGGGCAAACCAGTAAGCTCTGGTTTGCCCTTTACGGAACCGAAGCCTGCTGTGTTAAAACCCATGCAGACTTCTTTGAATATCAAAGTGAGCCGGCACAGATACAAACTGTTTGCCAGATTGTATCCGTGTTGACGGCATTACAATCTGAACGGCCGGCTTTGCCATGAACTGTTCAAGTTAGTAATTGACTTTGACATGCTTGGTTCCTCGCTCTCGTTATTGAATGAATTCAGTATAGGCAAAGTCGAAAAAAGTGTCAAGGATAAATTTCGGAAAATCTTAAAAAACGGTGTGAAAATTAGCTTTGATTATCATCAAATGCCATGGCTTGGCGTCTAATACGTTGGTTGTCATGAATCATGATTAAATCATGCCAGTTGGGATTGCTGTTCGTCAGCCGATGAGCGTCCTAATCCGACTTCCGGGGCTGGCTGACAACGCTGGAACAGGGCGGACATCGATTTGAACTCACGCAGAACCCCACTGCGCAATTTCAAATACGAGTCTTCTTCTAGCCCGGGAAATTCGCCCGGACAAGAAGAACTTCGCCCTTGAGCATTGTCAGCCAGCCCCTACAGTCGGGAAGCCGCTCGAATGGCGGATGAACGACCACCTATCTGGGCGCAATTGATCACTGGATATTTGGCGACTGGTCCTTCAGGCGAACTTTTAATGTGGAACCGATGATACTTTATGTGATTTGAGTGCTGAGAAGATCACACGAATATCGTTCACTATTCTCAATGTCACAAATTTTAACAGACACTGATCTTGAATTTGGTCGTTGAAATAATCTTCGTTTCGAATTCCAAATTTTGTCATCTCAGGCGATTAGACAAAATCTATACAGCCTGCAGTAATGCTGAAAGTTCGCAGAATTGAAATACAGCAAGATTGCCAAGAAAATTGCCAGTCTTACACCGGAATACCAACATGGCGTGTACAAAATATCAGCGACCAGTTCGTTTAAAATTGAGTCCGCATATGTCTGCCTTTCGAATAGGATCCCGGCTGGAAGGCGTTTCTGACAATGCTAAGTGGTGAAATTTCACTTAGCAAGCGTTTTGTGCTTGGTTAGTGAAAGACCAGTATTTAAGACGTGGGTTGTCGGCTTAAATCTGTGTCCACCACGTTCCAGCGTTGTCAGAAATGCCTGGAAGCCGGACTAGGACGCAGCTACCACTGAAAGTTTACGCTAACTCGCACTGCTTCCAGCGGGTTTAAGCTGGTCGCTTTTGAACTTAAGAACTGGCATGATTTAATCATTTTCAATGCTAAAGATTAACAACTAGTACAAGAGGATTGCTTTTAAATCACAGAAAAAATAAAAGCCAATCGCCGTGTGACCGTTTCAAGTGAACAATTTAGCTTGCCTTGTTGCCATGCAATGATGACGCCGATAGCGCCGTTGACGTTGTAAATAACGTCGATCAAATAATCTTTGTTTTCTGGTGAAATATGTTCCTTAGTCACAATGCCCGTGACAAATAGGGTGCGGAGTTGCTCAATAAAGTTGGCACCATTGTCTGCATTAATTAGAATCTGAAATGATTTTTGATGAGTAGTCAGATAGTCCAGAATTTTGTGGGACAGAGTGCCAAAGTTAGTTGGCGTAGGCTCATTTGGATAATTTGCGTTAAAAGTCGCCATCAACGCGTCTAAAAATTGCGTACTGACTTTCGTATAAAGGTCGTAAACATCGAGATAATATAAATAAAACGTCCCACGATTTAAGTGGGCAGTGCGTGTAATTTCAGTAACTGAAATCTTAGCAAGTGGCTTTTTTGCGAGTAACTGTAAGAAAATTTCGATAATTTTGGTTTGGGCAGGTGAAATTTGAAGATGATCCATTAGGAAGCTCCTTAGTCGATGCTGATAATCAGTTTGATGCTGAGTACGGATGTTAGTGGTATTAAGAACAACTTGGTCAAATCACTCAACAATTCAGACGAAAGTGTTGATTACTTAACACTTTTATCTGAATTGTTGAGTGACAAAACTTTCATCCGTCTCTATATTAATACAAAGTATACACGCTAAGCGAGCTGAATTGGGTCGATTTTGTCATGAATCTCTCAATTAAGTTGGTGGACAATTTGGCGATTCAGTACCAGTTGGTATCAATACCAGTCGCCAGGTGTGATATAAATGCATGCAGGATAGGTTGAATCAGGTTCCTCATGCCGACAAGTGAGGTCATGAGTATGGAAAATAAAGTTGCATCGTCTCAGTTAGTTGGACTAACTGCACAAGAGGTTGAGACCCGTTTGCAGGCAAATCAAAGTAATCAAATGCCGGCAACAGAAATGAAGACAAATCTTCAAATCATTAGCACCAACACCTTCACGTTTTTTAATTTAATTTTTTTAGTACTATCACTGTTACTAATTTGGGTCAAATCTTATCGGGATTTGACCTTTTTACCAGTCATTGTGCTCAATACCGTTATTGCGATTATCCAGGAAATTCGGTCGAAGCACGTTCTAGAAAAGATTAGTATGATGCACGTTGAAACATGCAATGTCAGTCGTGATGGTGCTGAGAAACAGGTTCCAACTGAAAACTTAGTTCTTGGTGATTTGGTTCATTTAAAGACTGGGGATCAGATTCCGGCTGATGCACAACTTGTTCAAGGGCATCTGCAAGTCAATGAGGCATTGCTGACTGGTGAGGCGGATGAGGTCGCTAAGAAGCTTAATGATGATTTATTGTCTGGTAGTTTTGTGGTCAGTGGAGACGCCTATGTCGTTTTGCGTAAAGTGGGTGCGGATTCATATATCTCTCAGCTCTATGTCAAAGCTAAGCGTGTGAAGGCTGATGAAGAATCGGCAATGATCAAATCACTAAATCGCTTGATCAAAATTATTGGGATGATTTTAGTGCCATTGGGGCTCTTGCTTTTTTCACAAAGCTATTTTCTCAACGGCAACACGTTGCGGGCTAGTGTCGTTAGTATGGAGGCCGCACTGATTGGGATGATTCCAGAAGGCTTATATTTGTTGGCGACGGTCGCGTTGGCATTGAGTGCGATGAGGTTAGCTAAAAAGCAGGTGCTACTTCATAGTATGAAGAGTATTGAGACGTTGGCGCACGTCAATGTTTTATGTGTCGATAAAACAGGAACGATTACTGAGAACAATATGACTGTTTCCAAAATGCTGGTGGCTAAGGATGCCCAGGAAGATGCTGGAATGTGTCGACAAATCCTGAGTAACCTTGCTCAGAACATGGCTCGCGATAATGACACGATGGCTGCCCTGCAGGACTATTTTGGCAATTCAGTTACTCAGAAACCGATTAAAACGATCCCGTTTAGTTCAGCATGGAAGTTTAGTGCGGCGGTCTTTAAGTCCGGGGTCTACGTCATTGGCGCACCGGAGATGGTCTTACGTGGTGACTTCAAACAGTATGAGGGCGAGTTTGGACATTATGTGCGTGAGGGTTATCGAGTGTTAGTTTGTGGCAAGTATCAAGCCAATACATTGGAATCGCCTAAATTAGTTGAATCAGTCAGTCCGCTTGCGTTTATTCTAATTCGGAATCCGGTTCGAAAAACGGCACCTAAAACGTTCAAGTATTTTGAACAACAGGGTGTGGGCATTAAAGTGTTCTCAGGCGACAATCCAGCAACGGTTGCTAGTGTTGCACAGGAGGCAAATATTGCGGGGGCACACAATTATGTGGATGCTTCAACGCTGACGCCTGATGAAGAGGAGGCAGCACTACGAGAAAATGCGGTGTTTGGACGGGTGACCCCTGAGCAAAAGCAACGCTTTGTCTCTAAATTGCAGCAGATGGGTGACACAGTCGCAATGACTGGTGATGGGGTCAACGATATTTTGGCGATGAAGGAGGCGGATTGTAGCATTGCCATGGCAACCGGTAATGATGCGACAATTCATGCGGCGCAGATGGTGTTACTAGATTCAGATTTTTCACGATTACCGCAGATTGTTCAAGCTGGTCGTCAAGTTGTTAACAATATCGAGCGTTCTGCCAGTCTATTCCTGGTCAAAAACATCTTTTCACTGGCGATGGCGTTATTAGCACTGTTATTTGCCGTCAATTATCCGTTGACGCCATCAAATATCACGTTGATTAGTTTATTTACCATCGGCATTCCATCATTTCTACTGGCTTTAGAGCCGAATGTACAACGCATTAAAGGAGAATTTCTAAGCAATGTGTTGCGACGCGCATTACCTGGTGGCATGACGGATACAGTGGTGGTCGCGGTAATCACATTCAGTGGTGCACTATTTGGATTATATAAAGCCGACATAACAAGTGCGGTAATTTTGGTCATGTTGGCAGTTGGCTTCCGCGTCTTGCATGTCATTAGTCGACCGGTGAATCGCTATCGGTTCTTGATACTATGCGGTTGTCTCGTTGGCGTTGTGGTTACAATTGTCTTTTGGGGTAAGTTATTTGGCATCACCACAATTTCTTGGACTGCATTATGCTTTGCGACCATCCTGGCATTGATGTGTGATTCAATACTACAGCATTCAGCTAAGGTGATTAATTGGGCGTTTGCCAAATGGCAATTATAAGAATTTGCACATTTGGCCGCCTGTTTTGTTGCCAGCAGTTCCGAGCTGTCAGTTTTGAAAACTTAAATGTGCGTACTTTTAAGCATCATTAACGCTAAATCATAACTAACGACTAAAGGCTAATATGGAGGATGAGAAATGCATCAAATCAGGATTATGAAATTGAAAAAAGCAAATTTTGAGGATGTCCGCCAGTTTGCGATTGACGGAATGCATTTGGATTGGTATGTCAATAATAAGTTAGAGCTGTATCTATATAGTCAGTATTTTATTTATACAGAGCTAGCAAGAGCCACGCACGCTTATGGGGCTTATATCGGAAATAACTTAGTCGGGGTATTGCTGGCGAATATGCATGGACAACCCAAGACTTATCATTTTCCAATCAGAAAGTGGTTGCTTAAATTGATCGGCCAAGGTATCGCGTTGTTATATGGTAAAACTGCTGGTCAGTATGATACCGCTAATCAAAAAATGTTGACCGCCTATTTAAACGAGTATCAACCAGATGGTGAATTGAACCTATTTGCGGTTAAACCCAATATCATTGGCAGGGGAATTGGAACGCGATTATTAAATCAGTTAAGTAAAGATGAAGCTGGAAAACAAATTTATTTGTACACAGACTCTGGATCGACCTATCAATTTTACTTTCATCGTGGTTTTGAGATGAGTGGCAAGACACAGTTAACGTTAGAACGGGGGAACCAGAAAGTGCCGTTAACGTGTTACGTGTTGCATAAACAATTGACAGCAACCGCTTAATGCGGACTCAGCGTATCACAGTTCTGCCAACAACCAAGCTTGGTGGATTCTATAACGGAAATACTTCAGTCATTAATGTGATATTGTAAAAAATTAAACCTATTAATGGAGTGATGACATGAATCAATATCGGACAGCTACAGATAAGGATATTCCAGTATTAGCACGAATGGCGGCTGATGCCTTTAAAACTGATCCATTCTTTCTCAAATTGGCCAAACCTACCTTTCAATCGCAGGCAGATTATGTTCATTTTCTGATTCGGCTCTACACAGTTTTATTCAAAATTGAACTCAAAAAAGGATTTGGCGTTCTAATCCTAGTAGACGGCGAATTAGCTGGGGCGGCTTTTCTACGACCAATTTTGAACGAAAATAATTTGACAGATTTCTTGAGTATCAACGCATTGAAGCTGTTTCGCTATTTCAAAGGTGGTTTATTGAATCGCTTACTTGAACAATCGGCACGTGCTAAGGCACCCTGTTATCAGTACAAGGATAAGCACACCATGTATTTGAGTACTTTGATGGTTGCAACCAATTATCAGGGACACCATCTAGGCAGCCGGTTACTAAATGAACGCGTTATTCCAATCTTAAAAACGCGTCAAATCGCACGCCTAGTCCTTAAAACGAGTGAATTCAGTAGCTTTCAATTTTTCAAGACTAATGAATTTAAGTGTTTTGATGAGCAGCAAATTAGGTTGGATCAAAAAAGTGTTCCTAATTGGTCGCTTGCATATGAATTTTAGTCGAAATTATCTATACGCCGGAACGCATTGTGGCAGCTAATTGGACATTAATTATGATTAAATCATGCCAGTTTCTGAGTTCAAGTGCAGTCAGCTTAGGCCCGCTGGAAACAGTGCGAGTTAGCGTAAACCTGCTGTTGTAGCGACGTCCTACGCCGGCTTCCAGGCATTCTGGTCAATGGCCGGAACGTGGTGGACACAGATTTAAGCCGACAACCCACGTCTTAAATACTGGTCTTTCACTAACCAAGCAAAGGACGCTTGCTAAGTGAAATTTCACCACTTGGCCTTGCCCAGAATACCTTCCAGCCGGGATATTATTCGAAAGACGGACATTTGCGTACTCAACTTTTGATAAACTGTTCGTTGGTTCGCAATAGACAGTTGTTTTGATATTCACCTGTCAGACAAGCAATTTCATTGAACTTGTCAGAATATTCTCTAGTCGTCTGAGATAGTAAAGTTCTGCATTTTAAACACAGGCAATTTTGTCAACTAATTTCAATATTAGTTACCGTTGAAATTAGTGTCATTAAGATGAGTGAGTAATATCTTCACAGAATTCAAATTTCTTAAAGCATCAACGATACCGATTATAAGTTTGACTGAAAGACCAAACATTTAATATTCAATGACCAATTGCACCAAGTTAGGTGGTCGTTCATCTGCCATTCGAGCGGGTTCCCGACTGTAGGGGCTGGCTGACAATGCTCAAGGGCGAAATTCTTCTTGTCCGGGTGGTTTTCCCGGGCTAGAAGAAGACTCGTATTTGAAATTGCGCAGTGATTTTCTGCGTGAGTTCAAATCGATGTCCGCCCTGTTCCAGCGTTGTCAGCCAGCCCCGGAGGTCGGATTAGGACGCTCACCGGCTGACGAACAGCAATCCAAACTGGCATGATTTAATCATTTTCAATGCTAAATAATAACAAGTACACCCCGTGATGAGATAATTTTTCGAAATTATGAGTTGACAGCTTCAAAATCTGGTGTTAAATTAGTTTTAAATTAAAAACAGATTAAGACGTTGAAGAGAAGAGTAGTTGTATTACCGATTTTCAGAGAGCTTCGGAATGGTGTGAGAAGTAATCGGACGTATAACGAAGATGAGCTTGGAGTCATGACGCGGGTCGTAACGGCTACGCGTGCGGTTGCAACCGATATATTGCGGGGTTTCCTAGTCTTGACTAGGGTACTCGTCGAGGTTGTGATCGTGAGATGGCAACGAATAACGGTGGTAACGCGAAAGCTTTCGTCCGTTAGTTTCAATTATGAGACTAATGGACGGAAGCTTTTTTTATTGGTTTACATCAGAGAGGAAGAGGTTACATGACAGTCACAGTCACAAATGGATTATTGAAGGCCCGCGGTGCTTGGGCAGAAACGGCACCCACAACTGAAGGGCAGCGGTTATTGATTTTGAATTTGATGCCGACAAAGTTATCGACTGAGCGGCAGTTCTTGCAGCGACTCGCAGCGGGCGATACCGATGTCGAAGTGACGTTCATGTATCCCGCCAGTCACCACTTCAAAAGCTTGCCACGGGCGGTCGTTGCCGAACACTATGCCACCTTGGCAGATGTCGCTGATCAGTATTTTGACGGTCTCATTATTACGGGCGCGCCGGTCGAAACGATTGATTTTGAAGCGGTCGATTATTGGCAGGAATTTCTGACGATTACCGACTGGGCGCAGACCCATGTTGGTCAGACCTTGTATGAATGCTGGGCCGCACAAGCTGGGTTGTACGCACAGTTTGGTATCCAGAAGCAACGGGTCGGTCACAAGGTGTTCGGCATCTATACCGCGACCACCACGGATGTGCAGTCGCCATTGATCAGCGGCTTGAGTGCGGGAGGCCTACTGAAAATGCCGCAATCGCGTCATACTGAATTGGTATTGCCCGCCAGTTCTCCGGCCGGACTACAAGTGGTCGCTGAGAATAACGAGGTGGGACCACTGATCTTGACGGCACCGGAACAGCACGCGGTCTACGTCACCGGCCATCCGGAATATGAGCAGCAGACGTTAGCTGACGAATATTTCCGCGACCAGCGCAAACACTTACCAATTCAGTTACCTGAACATTATTTTGCCGATTCACAGCTGACCACGGTCGATTACAGTTGGCGAACTGCCAGCAATCGCTTTTATCAAAATTGGTTGGCAACTCTGAGTTTAACGAAAGTAGGTTATTAATTATGACAAACACGAATCCTGAAAATTATCACTTTGAAACGTTACAAGTCCATGCCGGTCAAACGGTTGACGAGACTGGTGCACGCGCCGTTCCAATTTATCAAACGACTTCATACGTCTTTAAAGATGCGAAGCAGGCGGCTGGGCGGTTTGCTTTGACCGATGCTGGTAACATCTACACGCGCTTGACCAATCCAACAACGGACGTGGTCGACAAACGGGTTGCGGCTTTGGAACATGGGACAGCCGGTGTAACGCTTGCAACTGGCTCAGCTGCAATCACCGCTGCTATTTTAAACATTGCACAACAGGGCGATGAAATCGTGGCCGCCAACACCTTGTACGGTGGGACTTATGACTTATTCAGCGTGACTTTGAAAAAATTAGGGATTACGACCCATTTCGTTGACCCCGATGAACCTGCCAATTTTGAAGCAGCCATCAATGAGCATACTAAGGCGCTGTACGTTGAGAGTATCGGCAATCCGGGCATTAACCTAGTTGATTTTGAAGCGATTGGGAAAATCGCGCACGACCACGGTATTATCTTCATCGTGGATAATACCTTTGGCACACCCTATCTTGTACGGCCACTCGAACATGGCGCAGACGTGGTCGTTCATTCTGCAACCAAGTTTATTGGTGGTCACGGGACGACAATGGGGGGCGTTATCGTTGAAGGTGGCCAGTTCGACTGGCGCGCCAGTGGTAAGTATCCGGACTTCACGACGCCGGACCCCCAATATAACGGCTTAGTCTTTGCCGACTTGGGTGGGGGCGCCTTTACCACTAAGGTCCGTGCCGAAACGCTCCGTGATACTGGGGCGACGATCAGTCCGTTCAACTCATTCCTGTTATTACAAGGGTTGGAATCACTCTCACTGCGGGTCGAACGTCACGTTGAAAATACCCGCAAAATTGTGGCCTTTTTGAAAGACCATCCAAAGGTCGCTTGGATCAACTATCCAGAACTTGAAGATAGTCCGTACCATGACCTGGCAACGAAGTATTTCCCACACGGGGTCGGCTCAATCTTCACGTTAGGCCTGACGGGTGGCGAAGCAGCGGGTAAAGCGCTGATTGAACACTTACAATTGTTCTCGCTACTGGCCAACGTTGCGGACGCTAAGTCACTGATTATTCACCCCGCTTCGACGACCCACGCCCAATTAAATGAGCAAGAGTTATTGGCAGCGGGCGTGACTCCTGACTTGATTCGAATCTCAGTCGGTGTTGAAAATGCGGATGATTTAATCGCTGATTTAAAGCAGGCGTTAGCACAAGTTTAAAATGATTGCACAGTAGAAATGGAGGGCGTGTACAATGACAACAACAATTGAAGTGGGCATGTTAGGTTTAGGCACCGTGGGTAGCGGTGTCGTCGAACGATTGACCCAAGCAGCACGAAAAATCGAGCAGACGCAGGGGATTCGATTACACCTGGCAGCAGTTGCTGTGAATCATTTGAACGCGCCCCGTGCCGTTAAACTACCGATTGGGACGCGCTTGACGGATTCATTGACAAACGTGGTCTGTGACCAGCGAATCCAACTGATCATCGAAGTCATGGGCACCGTTTCAACGGCTAAGTCCGCAATCAAAGCGGCGTTAAACCAGGGCAAATCAGTTGTCACGGCAAACAAAGATTTGATTGCGACTGCGGGAACGGAATTAACGGCCTTGGCACGGCGGCAACATTGTGATTTATTTTATGAAGCAAGTGTCGCGGGTGGAATTCCAATTTTACGGACCTTAACGGATAGTTACGCAACCGATAACATTCAGTCGGTTGACGGGATTATCAACGGGACGGCTAACTATATCTTGAGTGCAATGACGGCTGGTCAGACCTATGACGACGCTTTAGCTGCCGCGCAAGCAGCTGGCTATGCGGAAGCAGACCCAACCAATGACGTCGGTGGTATCGACGCGGCCTATAAGTTAATGATTCTGAGCCGGTTTGCTTTCGGACAGGGGCTGACCTTTCAACAAGTGGCCCCAGTTGGCATTACGGATTTATCCGCCACGATTTGCCAAACGGTGGCGCGACATGGTTGGCAGATCAAACTCTTGGCGCAGACCTATCAGCATAATCAACAGCTGTATTGCCGGGTCGCGCCAGTGGCAGTCGCACAAACGCAACCGCTAAGCGAAATTGCGGGCGTTCAAAACGCCATCGCCGTTCAAAGTGATGCCATCGGCGCAAGTCTCTACACGGGGCCTGGCGCTGGCAGTACCGCCACGGCCAATAGTGTCTTGAACGATGTGATCGTGGCTGCTCAACATCTCGTGAATGGTCGGTCGGCAGTCAACACCGCGTTGCCGGTTAATCAGGGCAATGTCACCAACTTGGCGGATTTGCCGCAAGATTACTTGGTCGTTGGGGCTAAAGCAGTGAGTGCGGTACAAGTTTACGCTAATGAAGTCGATTTCTCACTTCAAACACTTGCGCCAGATTGTCTCCGACTGAATGCATTGACCGGACGCCAACGGCAACAGGTTGCGCGTCAAGTTCAAGTGA
The DNA here is from genome assembly GCF_000463075.2 of Lactiplantibacillus plantarum EGD-AQ4. Taxonomy (GTDB): domain Bacteria; phylum Bacillota; class Bacilli; order Lactobacillales; family Lactobacillaceae; genus Lactiplantibacillus; species Lactiplantibacillus plantarum_A. The sequence continues at coordinate 6,621 of NZ_AVAQ01000024.1, read as the reverse complement.
CGCTCGTACCGATTGCTGGAACCGTTCGATGGCCAGCAACAACGAAGAATGCGATTACAACCCCTGTTCATGTTGCGATTTGAAAAAAGACGTTCAGGTACAGTATACTGTATCTGAGCGTCTTTTTTCTGGCGCTAATTTGCTATGGCTCGACCATAGAAGATGGACACGCTGAGCACAATGTCAGCGGGACGTGTTGAGTACTGACTCGGCACGATGAGGAGTGAAATTATGAAAATTGCGGTGGTGACAGAAAGTTCTGCTGACCTAAGCGCACAGGCCGTCAAAGACTACCAGATCACGGTAGTCAACGACCCAATTATGTTTGGCAATCATGTTTACCATGAAAATGTTGATATTACGACGGACCAATTTTATCGATTACTAAAAGTTGAAAAAGAAATTCCGACGATTTCACAGATTTCGATGCCGGAAATGCAGCTCGTGTTCGACCAGTTGAAAGCGGCTGGTTACGACCAGATTTTAGTCATTGGCCTCAGCAGTGGGATCAGTGGCTGGATCAATAACCTAAAAACGTATGCGCCTTCCGTGGCTGGTGTTGATGTCCAGGTCTTTGATTCACGGACAGCTTGTGCTGGAACGGCCAATATGGTCAAACTAGCGGCTGCAATGGCTTTGGCGAACTATTCGATGGCGGATATTTTAACGCAATTAACACGGTTACGCGCCGCCACGACGACGGTCTTGATCGTCAACTCGATGCGGCACCTCGTCAAAAATGGGCGAATCTACAACAATAGTAGTTTGGCCGGGACGATGGTGCTACGTAACAAACCAATTATCACGTTGAATGAACATGGCAAGATTCAGCTGATGGGTAAGGAACGGACGTTGAAAAACGCCCAACAAGCCGTCCAAGATGAGTTTGAGCAGTTCGTCGTAACCAGCCAATTACCGGTACGCCTGGATGTGATCAGCGCCAACGATGAGCAAATTGCTGAAGACTGGGCCAGCGAATTACGCTACCAATTCCCAGCTGTGCGGGTTAAAACGGGGACGATTGGCCCAGTCCTTGGTGTCTTAACCGGCGACCATGCGCTTGGCATGATTTGGTCACTGGATTGGAAACCGTTATTAACGGCATTGAATCAGGAGAACCAGGGGAATTAGGGTCACCGCCAAACACGAGCTTGACGGCGGTGTTTGACTTCTGACAGCACCCAAAATTGAATATAATCAAACGAGCAGACTGTGACAAAACAGCCTGCTTTTTTCAACGATTTTCAAATTTTACAGAAAAAAGTTTTCAAATAAGGTTGACATTTAGTTGAAATGGCATTATGGTTATAACATTAAAACTTGATGAAAAGCCAAGACGTTTTAAGGAGTAAGCGCGTTGTGATGCGCAGAAAGCACCGGGAGCTGTGAAGGTGTGATGACAACGAGTGGAAAGCTAAAAGGTTGGCGTGAACTTTACGAGGTTCGCTGGGAGCACCCATTACCGTGCACGCGTTTAGTTGTTGTGAACGCGCTGAGTAATCGAATGTGAATTCGGTTAAATAATGAGGTGGTACCGCGTGGAAGCGTCCTCTGGATAGTCTAAGTGATGATTATTCAGGGGGCGCTTTTTTTCATCAAGTTAACACATAGTTTTAATTTTCATCAACTGGCACATAACTAGGTGCTAAGTTGAGACACATAGCAGTTTCACATAGTTCACAAGCATTGTCCTAAAATTGGGACACATAGGTCGCAACACATATTAATTTGATGAGGCTTCAAAGTCAGCTCGTCATTTAACTTACAGGTGGATTTGAGCCTGAACACATAACGTTCGTGATTGGAAGTTTCCAGCTCACGAACAACTGGCAGTAAACACATAGTGGCAACACGAAAGGATGGTTTTACTTATGAAATATGGCATTATTGGCGCAGGTGCAATGGGTTACCGGTATGGCGTGATGTTACAAGAAAACGCCGGAGTTGACGTTGATTTTATCGACACATGGGAACCAAACGTTGAAAAGGTGCGTGAACAGGGCGGTGTCACGGTCGCACGTGACCATCAAAATCGCCACGTGGTTCCAATCAACATCTATTATCCAGAAGAATACCAAGGCCATCCAGATGTTTGGATCATTTTCAAAAAGCAGATGCAGTTAGCCGATGAATTAAAACGAGATGCGCCGATTTTCTATGATGACCAGTACGTCTTTGCGGCCATGAATGGGATGGGGCATTTCGAAAAAATTGCCCAATATTTCCCTGAAGACCATATCATCGGTGGGACTGCCATGATTGCGACCGTTTTAAATGGGCCAGCTGACGTTGACTTTATGGGCCCTGAAGGCAGTGAAGCGATGCATATGAGCAAGTATGCGGGTGAGATCGACGAAACGACCCGTCAAGCAATGGCAGATTTCAAAGCGGCCAACTTAAATCCAATTTGGTCCGATAATTTTATGGGCATGTGTATGTCGAAGGTCGTTTTCAACGCGGTCACCAACAGTTTATGTACGATGTTTGAAATCCAAATGGGCCAGTTTATTGAATACCCAGGCGTTAAGGATATGGCCACGCAAATGTTCAATGAAGCCTACGATGCCTGTGAACGGGCGGGCATCAAGTTAATTGAAACCCGTCAGGAAGAAATCGATTCCGTGGAAACGGTCAGTCGGGCTTATAAGTACCATTACCCGTCAATGTATCAAGATTTCTCAAAGGGGCGGCCAACCGAAGTTGATTATATCAACGGCTATATTGCAAAAATCGGTCGGGAACATGACTATGTCTGCCGGGTTCACGAATTTGTGACCCATGAAGTTCACTTAGCAGAAATGATGCGTCAATATCGGCATCCAGAAGTACCGGTTGCTGAAAAATAAGAATATTAATGAAAAAGTTCTGATGACTTTCAGAACTTTTTTTGTGCGCCAACAAACTTAATTTAATCACGTTGAAAACGGTTATTTTGATATTGGTCTATACATTAACTTGGCTTGAAAAACTTGCAATGAAAACACGTTGTGATAGGATTTATAGCGTGCATAAAAAGAGATTGAGGAGAAATTGGTATGAAGACATATTTTCAGAAGATCGGTCAGTCGTTAATGCTGCCGATTGCAACGTTGCCCGCAGCAGCGATTCTAGTGGGGATTGGGAATTATCTCCCGAAACAATGGCTGTTTGCGAACTACTTAATTCAGGGTGGCGACGTTGTCCTGAATAACTTAGCCTTACTGTTTGCCGTCGGGCTGGCGATTGGGATGTCAGTCAATAAGGACGGGGCAGCCGCGATTGCGGGGTTGATCGCGTTTGAAGTGCCGGTGACGGTGTTAAAACCAGCGACACTAGCAACAATGTTGAATGTGAAGGCGAGCCAGATCAATCCGGCGTTTTCCGCGCTGGATAACAACGTCCTGATTGGAATCAGTGCTGGCTTGATTGCAGCGGCACTGTATAATCGCTTCCACGAGGTCAAGCTCCCGATGGCTTTGTCGTTCTTTAGTGGCAAACGGTTGGTGCCGATTATGGCCGCTTTCGTGATGCTGGTCGTCACAGCGGCCTTATACTTTGTCTGGCCATTCGTCTATGATGCGATCGTGTTGTTTGCGACAGGAATTTCTAAATTGGGATTTGTGGGAGCCGGTCTGTACGGCTTCTTCAACCGACTATTGATTCCAACCGGGCTACACCACGCGCTGAATTCAGTGTTCTGGTATAACGTGGCGGGAATCAATGACATTGGTAATTTCTGGGCCAGTCATGGTGTCAAGGGTATCACCGGCATGTATGAAGCGGGCTTCTTCCCAATTATGATGTTCGGCTTACCGGCAGGGGCCTACGCGATTTATCGCAATGCGCGTCCAGAACGCAAGAAGGAAGTGGGCTCATTGATGTTGGCAGGGGCCTTCGCGTCATTCTTTACCGGGGTCACGGAACCACTTGAATTTTCGTTCATGTTTGTCGCTTGGCCGTTGTACCTGTTACATGCCGTTTTCATGGGCTTATCGCTCGGGTTTGCGGCGTTGATGCATTGGACCGCTAGTTTTTCCTTCAGTGGTGGCCTAGTCGACTATTTGTTGAGCTTCCGGATGCCGTTAGCGAACCAACCTTATATGTTGTTAGTTCAAGGGGTCGTCATGGCAGTCATCTACTACTTTGGCTTTGATTTTGCCATTAAACGGTTCAATCTGCGGACGCCTGGTCGTGAAACAGTGACTGCTGGTGCTGATGCAGCGGCGGCTGGAAACACTGCTGATCAGGCTACCACGCCGGCAGTCGCGGTGGCCGCAACGGATGATAAGTACATGCGGCAGGCCAAACAAATTTATGCGGCGATTGGCGGTCATGATAATATTAGTGTCATTAATAATTGTACGACTCGTCTGCGCTTGCAATTGAAGGATACCGGTCAAGTTGACCAACCCGCAGTCATGGCAGCTGGGGTTCCCGGACTGAATGTGCTAGATGTGCATAACATTCATATCGTCATCGGGACCGAGGTGCAGTTCGTCGCCGAAGCGTTGCAGCAATTATTTAGTGGTCAGGTGGCTGTTCAAGCGGCATCAGCGACTACAGAATCTGAAACAGTGCCAACGAACCAGTCGTCATCTGACGATTCAGCCGAAAACGATAACGAGGCATTACCAGTAACCACGGTGCTCCATGCGCCAGCAACTGGCCAATTGATGCCAATCAGTGACGTTGCGGACGAAACCTTTGCCGGCAAATTGCTCGGTGATGGTTACGCCGTCGAACCAGAAGATGGTGAGATCGTGGCGCCAGTTAGCGGGACAGTCACTAGTGTCTTCCCAACGAAGCATGCGATTGGCTTGAAGACCGCTAGTGGCCTAGAAATCCTGTTGCATATGGGAATCAACACGGTCGAAATGAATGGGACGCCGTTTACGTTACACGTTGCTGCTGGTGATGAACTGGTAGCTGGTCGGGCCGTGGCGACGGTCGATTTGGCCGCCATCAAAGCCGCGGGCAAAGCCACGACGATGATGGTCGTCATTACGAACATGGACCATGTCACGAATCTGACGCTCAATCCAAAGGGCCACGTTGTCAGTGGCGATTTGATTGGTGCAGCTGAATAAAATAAATTAAATGATAGAATGCCGACTAAATCGTGTTTGATTTGGCCGGCATTTTTAGGTGCAATTAGAATGACGTGACTAGCACGGGTGAAGACGGTCCGTGAGTTAGTTTCGTACGTTGATTGGAAGTAATCGAGAAACCCAACATTAGACGGGCATATTAATCCGAATGACGAGGATTGCGTCCAAAATTGATCCTGCTAAAAACGCCAAGCGACACTGGTTACGATAAACCGGTGTCGCTTGACGTTATTTTTAGCCTTAAATTCTAAACCACCGAACTTAGCGGTAGTTGCTGATTTCAATCAGATTATTATCGGGGTCGCGAACGTACAATGAAGTCAATTGACCGTGGGCACCAGTGCGTTCAACGGGACCTTCGACGATATCCACAAAGTAGCTCTTGAGATGGTGTTGAATGTCGTCTAAGTTATCTTTGGCAATCAAGCAAAGGTCAGCACTTCCGGGTGTGGGCGTTGCCGCTGCTGGTTGGTGGGGCGCTGCGACCGTTTCAAAATTAATCTTTTGTTTGCCGACGAGGACTGCTTGCCGGTCATCGTCAAAGGTCACGATTGGCAAGTCAAATACTTCATGGTAAAACCGCAATGACCGGGCGATATCGGTGACGGTTAGGGTGATATGATCAATGTCGCGAATATTCACAAACTCAAATCCCTTCAAAATAAATTCGATTTCCAGTATACCACGATTGTGCGCCCATGGGCATTGCGGGTGGTTATTGACCCAAACGGATGGGATGCGCCGAAATTCAAGCTTAACACATCGGGTTAGTTAAGTCGTCATGGACTATGATTAAATCATGCCAGTTTGGATTCCTGTTCGTCAGCCGATGAGCGTCCTAATCCGCCTTCCGGGGCTGGCTGACAACGCTGGAACAGGGCGGACATCGATTTGAACTCACGCAGAAAATCACTGCGCAATTTCAAATACGAGTCTTCTTCTAGCCCGGGAAAACCACCCGGACAAGAAGAATTTCGCCCTTGAGCATTGTCAGCCAGCCCCTACAGTCGGGAACCCGCTCGAATGGCAGATGAACGACCACCTAACTTGGTGCAATTGACCACTGAATATTTAGTAACTGGCCCTTCAGGCAAACATTCAATCGGTATTGATGCTGAATTATGGTACTTGGTTACTGAGAAGATTACCTGAATATTATTCCTACATCTTAATGCCACTAAATTCAACTGGTGACTAGTCTTGAATTTAGCCGATCAAATAGCCTGCACTCAGAATTCATGATTGTTATTTCTGGCGACTTGAGAAAATTCTGACAAGTTGGGGTGTCCGAAGCATTAACTCATGAGTAGAGCATCTAGCAACTGTTAGAAGCAAGTCTGACAGTTCAATATCAAAATTCCCGTGTACTTATGGAACCAACGACTAATTCAACAAAAAGTTGAGGACGCAAACGTCTGCCTTTCGAATAGAATCCAGGCTGGAAGGCGTTTCTGACAATGCTAAGTGGTGAAATTTCACTTAGCAAGCGTTTTGTGCTTGGTTAGTGAAAGACCAGTATTTAAGACGTGATTTT